>CAYWIF010000002.1:213792-255602 GCA_964458265.1 uncultured Hyphomicrobium sp.
CAGACAGACGAGGCCGCATCACGCAAGCGATGCGGCCTTTGTTTTGCCCCCTCTCCCCATCGCAGACGATGGGGAGAGGGTGAAGCGCACACTCGTTCCCCGTCATCACGGCGTGCGAGCGCAGCGAAGCCGGCACGCTGCGCAAGCGCCTGCGCCGCGAGCCGGGACCGAGACAAGCTTCAACACGAAGGCTTTCACCACATTGGCCACCGCGCCGGGATACAACCGCGCTGTTCAACCCGCTGCCCGTTGACTGGGTCCCGGCCTTCGCCGGGATGACGGTGGAGAAGTGGCGATGCTGGTCGCCACCCCACAGGTGTCATCCCGGGCTTTATGCCCGGGACCCATCGAGCAGCGAATTGGGACGTTCGATGTCAGGTTCGCTGGCACAACATCGGTTCGAGCGCGTTGAACAATGGGTCCCGGGGCCAAGCCCCGGGATGACAGTGGTGGGGATGCTCACCTACCCCCGCCCCAACCCCTTCTTCTCCAACTCCGCCAGATACCCCGCCCAGCGGCTTTCCTTCTCGCGGCCGAGCGTGCGCAGGTAGTCCCACGTGAACAGCCCCGTGTCGTGCCGGTCGTCGAACACGATCCGCACCGCGTAATTGCCGACGGGCTTTAACTCCGCGATGCGAACGTTCTTCTTGTTCCCCACCGTCACGCGCTGGTCGGGCGAATGGCCCTGCACTTCCGCTGAAGGACTCATCACGCGCAGCATTTCCGCCGTGAGATCGAAGCGGTCGCCGTCTTTGAATGCCACGCGCAGTACGTCACCGCCCGGCGTCACGGTCAACTCCGGCGGCGTCACGCCAGCCGACTTTTGAACTTCGCCCCAAACGGCCGCCGCGATGTCGCGATAGATCTGCGCCTGCGGACCCTCGGGCATGGTGGCAACAATCGGCTTGCCGCTGTCCGACCGCTCGCGGATTTCCATGTGCAGCGGCACGCCACCGAGAAACGGCAGATGGAGTTTTTTCGCCTCCTCCTCCGCCCCGCCGTGCCCGAAGATGTCGCTGCGCGTTCCGCAGCTCGGACACAGGAAGTAGCTCATGTTTTCAATGAGCCCGAGCACAGGCACGTTCACCTTCTGGAACATGGCGAGCCCCTTGCGCGCATCGATCAGAGCGAGGTCCTGCGGCGTGGAGACAATCACCGCGCCCGACAGCGGCACCTGTTGAGCAATGGTGAGCTGCACGTCGCCCGTGCCGGGCGGCATGTCGATGATGAGCGCGTCAAGCTCGCCCCAGGCGACTTCGCGCAGCATCTGGTTGAGGGCTTGGACAACCATCGGCCCGCGCCACACGACGGGCGTGCCCTCCTCCACCATGAAGCCCATCGACATGGCTTTGAGGCCATACGCCTCCATCGGCTTCAGCTTATTGCCGGGCGCCATCGAAGGCTTGCCGGTAAGTCCCAGGAGGCGCGGCTGCGACGGCCCATAGATATCCGCATCCATGATGCCGGCCTTGAGCCCGATCGCCTGCAACCCCAAAGCAAGGTTGACCGCCGTCGTCGATTTGCCGACGCCGCCCTTGCCGGACGCCACGGCAATCAGATGTTTGATGCCGGCAATGGCGAGCGGTTGCGGCATCGTTCGGGCTGCGGCTTGCGGCGATGATCCGCGCGCTGGCCCACGGTCCCCCGCCGCGCCTTTGGACCGCGCGTCACGCACGCGCTCATGCTCTTTCACCATTGGCGGCGCGGGCCGCATCGGTGGCGGCGCTGGCGCACGCTGCGGCTCAGCCCCCCGCTCCGCCGTCAGAACAACCGTCGCCCCTGCCACGCCGTCGAGACCGATGACGACCTGCTCCGCCGCCTGCCGCAACGCTTCCAGTTCCTGCGCGCGATGCGCGGGAACGGTGATTGAAAAATAGACCCGGTCGTCCTTCACCAGCACTTCGGAGATGAGCCCCAGGTCGACGAGATTGCTCGTCAGATCGGGTCCCTTGACGCGGCGGAGCGCGTCCAGGACCGCACGTTTTTCGACTGCCATTGTATGCTCCCGGGAGGTCTTGAATTGGCCGCGTCCGCCGGCACGGCCCCGGCACGGGGTAAAGCCCGCGCGATAGGGTGTGATACTAGGAGACCCCACTCTGGAAGTCACCCGGGCTCAACGGTATACGAAGTCACGGGTGGGGCCTTCGGAACGTCCCGCACACGTTGGAACGCGAACCGCTGCGAGGGGACGGGACGGGGATGCAGGCGCTACTCTCTTTGAGCCGCGCGATCGATGCGGCCAACACCTGGATCGGCCGCACCGTGGCATGGCTGATCGTCGTGGCCGCCGTAATCAGCGCCGGCAATGCGATCATCCGCAAGCTGTTCGATACGAGTTCCAACGCTTGGCTTGAAATGCAGTGGTGGCTCTTTGCGCTAGCGTTCCTGCTGGCGTCGCCGTGGACCTTGAAAGACAACGAACACATCCGCATCGACGTCTTGAGTGCGCGGCTCACGCAACGCACGCGCAACATCATCGAGTTGATCGGACATGCGTTCTTCCTGCTGCCGATGGCGGCGCTCGTTGCGTACACCTCATGGCACTTCGCCGCGATATCCTGGCTGCAGAACGAGCAGTCCAAGGACGCTGGCGGCCTGCCCCAATGGCCGATCAAGGCGCTGATCCCGATTGCCTTCGCGCTCCTGTTCGCGCAAGGCATTTCCGAATTAATCAAGCGCATCGCCATCATGCGCGGCGACCTTGCGGAGCCCAAACCCAAAGGCGGCTACCACGAAGCCGTCACCAGCGCCGCCAACCCCAACGCACCCTGACGCAAGCGGAGACCGAGCGACCATGGCCGTCTTCCTCGCGCAGAGCCTCGCGCCCATCATGTTCGCGGCTCTCGTGGCGGTCTTGCTGCTGGGTTATCCCGTCGCGTTTTCGCTCGGCGCGGTCGGTCTCATTTTCTTCGTCATCGGCGTCGAGCTCGCCCCGTACTCGGACGGCGTGATCACGCTCTCCTGGCCGCTCCTGAATTCAATGCCTGGCCGCATCTACGAGGTGATGCGCAACGATACGCTTCTGGCGATCCCCTTCTTCACCTTCATGGGCCTGATCCTCGAACGCTCCGGTATGGCCGAGGACTTGCTCGAAACCATCGGCCAGCTCTTCGGCACCATACGCGGCGGCCTTGCCTATGCGGTGATTTTCGTCGGTGCGATGCTGGCCGCCACCACCGGTGTCGTCGCTGCGTCCGTCATCTCGATGGGCCTGATCTCGCTGCCCATCATGCTCCGCTACGGTTACGACCGCCGGCTCGCGTCCGGCACGATTGCCGCCTCCGGAACGCTCGCGCAGATCATTCCACCCTCGCTCGTCCTGATCGTGCTGGCCGATCAGCTCGGCCGCTCCGTCGACCAGATGTACAAAGGTGCGCTGCTGCCCGGCGTGATGCTCGCCGGCCTCTATGCGCTCTATGTCTTCGTTGTCTGCCGCATCAATCCTTCCGCGGCTCCGGGGCTGCCGCCGGAGGAAATCGGCCACCGCAAGCCCGACGGATCGCGCGGACTTCTCTCGCTGGGCGTTCTGACGCTCATCTCCGGCACCATCGGAACGGCCACGCTGTGGAATTCCGGCTATGGGCCGATGGAATTCTTCATCCTCGTACTCGCCGTCTCGATCCTCGTGGCGCTGACCGCAGCCCTGGTGAGTAAAGTCATTCTGCGCCGGACGGGACGCGGCTTCCTCTCGCCGCTGGCGGAACGGGTCACGTTCGTGATGGTGCCGCCCCTGATGCTGATCTTCCTCGTGCTGGGCACCATACTCATCGGCCTTGCGACCCCGACCGAGGGCGGCGCCATGGGCGCGGTCGGCGCGCTCCTGCTCGCCGGCATCAACCGCTACCTCAACAACGCCCCGCAGCGTCTGAACTGGGCCATCGTCCGTCAGGCGACCGAAGCCACCGCGAAGCTGTCCGCCTTCGTGATGTTCATCCTCATCGGCGCGCGCATTTTCTCGCTCACCTTCTATGGGGTGAACGGCCACATCTGGGTCGAACACCTGCTCACGTCGATGCCGGGCGGCATGTACGGCTTCCTCATCGCAGTGATGATTCTCGTATTCTTGCTCGCCTTCTTCCTCGACTTCTTCGAACTGGCCTTCATTCTGGTGCCGCTGTTGAAGCCGGCCGCGGAATCGATTTTCCGTACCGCGCCCGAAGCCGTCGCCATCGCCAAAACCATGGGCTTTGCCGTCATCACGACCACGGACCCGAGCGGCGCCGTCGTCGAGACCGTCGCCGACGTTTCACCGTTCATGGTGTGGTTCGGCATCCTGCTCGCCGTCAACATGCAGACGAGCTTCATGCATCCGCCGTTCGGCTTTGCGCTGTTCTACCTGCGCTCCGTCGCGCCGAAGGAACCGTACGCCGACAAGATCACCGGTAAGACGACCGCGCCCGTTCTCACCTCGCAGATCTATTGGGGCGCCGTACCCTACGTTGTCATCCAGCTCTTGATGGTCGCCATTGTCATGGCGCTGCCGTGGATTGCGATGCATGCGATGGTGAAGCCGCAGGCAGACCCGAAAAACCCCTCAGCCGTCGAACGCCCCGCCGGGCCGCCGTCGACACTGCCCGCTTCTCCCGACGGCCGCTTCGCCCTGCCGCCCTCGCCGCCCGCGATCGAAGGCGCGCCACCGTCCAACTACACCGGCGCTGGCGCTCCAACCCTCGACATGCGCGAGTTGCCGCGTATCGATTGATCGCGAGAGTGATCAGAGTTAGGGGTCAGAGAGAGGGGTCAGACCCCTGCTTAGGGGTCTGACCCCATGACGACAGACCCCATGACGACATCGATCGTTGGTCTTTACGTCCGCCACGGATGCGCCGGCAGATCGCACACGCCGCACACCTTCACGCCCGCTTCCGCGACGATGTGATCGTTCTCCACCGACGAGCCCGAGACGCCGATCGCACCGATCAGGACGCCTTCCTTGTCGACGATCGGCAGCCCGCCCGGAAACGTGATCAGCCCTTCATTCGAATGCTCGATGCCGAACAGCGGCCCGCCCGGCTGCGACAGCTTCCCGATCTGCCCCGTAGGCATCCCGAAGAACACCGCCGTCTTGGCCTTCTTGATCGCAATGTCGATCGATCCGACCCAGGCATCGTCCATACGCAGAAAAGCCTTCAGGTTGGCGCCCGAGTCGACGACCGCGATGCACATCTTGGTTTTGGTTTTCTCCGCGGCCTTCCGCGCGGCCAGAATGATCTTCTGGGCGTCGTCGATCGTCACATGCATGAGGGTCGTTCTCCTGGTTTGAAAGTTCCGCTCTGTTCAGGGGCGGCTGGACGCTCTGAAATGGAGTGTACGCTTACAATATCAACATGTCGAAAGTGCACACCACACCCGCGTCCGTGGCCGGGTGGTAACGCTTCGAACGGTAAGACGCCGGAGAGAGATGCACACCTGCCGCGAAGCGGCTAGTGCTATCTCCTTGCGATGGGGGAGACGTTAACCATGGCCCGGCTGTCGCGCCCGCTCGAGGCGCTGAGAGAGAAATACGATGTCGTGGTGATCGGTTCCGGCTATGGCGGCGGCGTCGCTGCGTCTCACCTGGCGCGCGCCGGCAAATCGGTCGCCGTTTTGGAACGCGGGCGCGAAGTGCTGACCGGCGGCTTCCCGGCTAAATTCCCTGAACTCAAGAACGATTTCCAGGTCAACGGCAAATCCTTCAAGACCGGTCCCGACACGGCTCTGTTCGATATCCGCTTGGGCGACGACATGCACATCCTCGTCGGCCGTGGTCTTGGCGGCGGCTCGCTGGTCAATGCCGGAGTCACACTCCGACCCGACCGCCGCGTGTTCGAGGATGAAGTCTGGCCGGGCCAGATCCGCCAGGACGGCGCACTCGATCGCGGCTACGCCCGTGCCGGGGAGTGGCTGCGCCCCGCAAGCGATCCGCGCGCCGCCGAGATGACCAAATACACCGTACTTGCCGATGCCGGCCGCAAACTGAGCCGCGATCTCGTCGCCCCGCGCGTCGCCGTCAGCTTCGCGGACAACGTCAACCCAGCCGGTATCGCTCAGCCCGCGTGCACGCGCTGCGGCGATTGCTGCGCCGGCTGCAACGTCGGCGCCAAGAACACCGTCGCGCTTACCTACCTGCCCGACGCCGCCCGCCACGGCGCGGAGATGTTCACCGAAATCACCGTCCGCCACATTGCGAAGGCGCCAGACGGAAGCTGGCGTGTCCACGCGGTGCCGACGAACGGCAAAAGCCCAGGCGTCATCATCCAGGCCGCCATCGTCGTGCTGGCCGCCGGAACGCTGGGATCCACCGAAATTCTGCTCCGCTCGCGCGAACACGGTCTCGCCGTATCGGACCGGCTGGGCAAACGCTTTTCCGCCAACGGCGACATCATCGCTTTCGGCTACGGCGCGAAAACACCCGTCAACTCCGTCGGCGTCGGCTACCCGCCGCGCATCGATGGCATGGAGATCGGCGCCTCCGTCACCGGCCAGCTCGAATTCCGCGACCCCGACAATCTCGACAATGAACTGACCGTGCAGGAAGGTGCGGTTCCTTCCGCCGTGGCCCCGTCGCTGCCGGTCATGTTCCTTCCCAACGGCCGCCTGCTCGGCGCGCTGCAAAGCCTCGTCAGCGGCGTCTACAAAGGCCCCTTCGCCAGCCTGCAAACCTATTTCGCCGTATCCCACGACAGCGCGTCGGGCGTCTTTCGCCTCGATGGCGATAAACTGGCACTCGCCTGGAAGGACGCCGCCAAGGAGCCCTGTTACGAACGCCTCGACGCCGCCCTGCGTGCGGTGGTCGAAAGCGCAGGCGGCGATTACGTAAAAAATCCGCTCGCCGGCACCGTCATGGGCCACCAGCCGGCCACCGCCCATCCACTCGGCGGTTGCGCCATAGGGCGCGAGGCAGCCGACGGCGTCGTCAATCACAAGTCGGAAGTCTTCGACGCATCGGCGGGCAGCGGATCAACCGCCGTCCATGACGGCCTCTACGTCATCGACGGTTCGATCATCCCGCGCTCGCTCGGCGTCAATCCGCTGTTCACGATCACGGCCCTTGCGGAACGCGCGCTCGCGCACATGCTCGCCGACCGCCGCCTCTCCTCCAACGCCCGCCCGCGTCCCTCACAACCCATTCCTGCCGCCACCCCCGCCGCCGTCATCGCCGCGGAGTGAAGTTGGCAATGCTTGTCATGGCCGGCTCCGTGCCGGCCACCCATCGCGCACCCGCGCCCATGACCAAATCGGACCACGCGGATACGCAAACAGCCCGGCATTCCTGCCGGGCCGCCAAAAAAATCCGCGCTCTCCACCCACCTCACACGTCGAGTGTGTTCTCGCGCTCCCAGTCGGTCAGATGCGACGCGTAGTGGTTCCACTCCATCTGCTTCATTTTGATATACGCCGCCGAGAATTCCTCGCCGAGCGCGGCCTTCAGGCCTGTATCCTTGTCGAAGCCTCGTATGGCGTCGAGCATGTTGAGCGGCAGGCGCGGCGCATCCTTCACGGTGTGCCCGAGCTGGTACATATCGATGTCGTAGCGCGGGCCGGGATGCGCGCCCGTGTCGATGCCGTCGAGACCCGCTGCAAGAATGACCGCCTGCAACAGATACGGGTTGGCCGCCCCGTCCGGCAGTCGCAGTTCGAACCGGCCCTTGCCCGGCACGCGCACCATGTGCGTGCGGTTGTTGCCGGTCCACGTCACGCTGTTGGGCGACCACGTCGCGCCTGACAGCGTACGCGGCGCGTTGATGCGCTTGTAGGAATTGACCGTCGGATTGGTGATCGCCGCCATGCCCTCGGCATGTTTCATGATACCGCCGAGGAAATGATAGCCTTGCGAGGAAAGCCCCATTTCGTCGGTCTTATCGAGGAACATGTTGGTGGCGCCGGTCTTGTCCCACACCGACAGATGCACGTGGCAGCCGTTGCCTGTGAGATTGGTGAACGGCTTGGGCATGAACGTCGCGCGCAGGCCATGCTTTTCGGCAATCGACTTGGTCATGAACTTGAAGAACGAGTGCCGGTCCGCCGTGACGAGGGCGTCGTCGAAATTCCAGTTCATCTCGAATTGGCCGTTGGCGTCTTCGTGATCGTTCTGATAAGCGCCCCAGCCCAGTTCGAGCATGTAGTCGCAGATCTCTGAAATCACGTCGTAGCGCCGCATCAGGGCCTGCTGGTCGTAGCAGGGTTTGGACGCGATATCCCGCCCGTCTGAAATCCCCGAGCCGTCGGCGTTGATGAGGAAGTATTCGCACTCCACACCGGTCTTCATGTAGAGGCCCTTGTCGGCCGCCCGCTTCATGATGTTTTTCAGAACGACGCGCGGCGCCTGCGCCACGTGCTGATCCTCCATCACGCAATCGCCAGCGACCCACGCAACTTCCTTCTTCCACGGCAGTTGAATGACGGCCGACGCATCCGGCAAGGCGAACATGTCGGGATGCGCCGGCGTCATGTCGAGCCAGGTCGCAAACCCCGCGAACCCCGCGCCGTCCCGCTGCATTTCGGCAATCGCCGCCGCCGGCACGAGCTTGGCGCGCTGCATCCCGAACAGATCGGTGAAGGAGATCATGAAATACCGGATGCCCCGGTCCTTCGCCAGGGATGCGAGATCTTGCGTCATGTCGGTCTCCTTCACTTCGGGCTCGTCCCTGAGATTGCGCGCTTCCTTCGAAGCGTTGGCGAAAAAGAAAGGGCGGTCAAAAACCGCCCTGTCCGTGTCCTGGAATCCAACTCGTGCCGGCGAGTGGCACCCGCGCCATGGCTGCCGCTTCGATGGTGAGCGCGCACAGGTCTTCGGGTTCGAGGTTGTGCACGTGGTTGTGGCCGCACGCCCGCGCGATGGTCTGCGCTTCGAGGGTCATGACCTTGAGATAGTTCGCCAGCCGCCGTCCCGCGCGCACCGGATCGAGCCGCTTGGACAATTCCGGATCCTGCGTCGTGATCCCGGCGGGATCGCGGCCCTCATGCCAGTCGTCGTAAGCTCCGGCCGTCGTGCCGAGCTTGTTGTATTCCTCTTCCAGCACCGGATCGTTGTCGCCCAAAGCCACGAGCGCCGCCGTCCCGACAGCGACCGCGTCGGCGCCAAGAGCCAGGGCTTTGGCCACGTCCGCCCCGTTGCGAATCCCGCCCGACACGATCAGCTGCACCTTGCGATGCATGCCGAGGTCTTGCAGAGCCTGCACCGCCGGCCGGATGCAGGCGAGCGTCGGTTGACCGACATGCTCGATAAAGACTTCCTGCGTCGCAGCCGTGCCGCCCTGCATACCATCGACGACGACAACGTCCGCGCCGGCCTTCACCGCCAGCGCCACATCGTAATATGGCCGCGCGCCGCCGATCTTGACGTAGATCGGCTTCTCCCAATCCGTGATCTCGCGCAGCTCGAGGATTTTGATTTCCAGATCGTCGGGCCCCGTCCAGTCCGGATGCCGGCAGGCCGAGCGCTGGTCGATGCCTTTGGGGAGCGTCCGCATCTCCGCCACGCGGTCTGAAATCTTCTGGCCGAGCAGCATCCCGCCGCCGCCGGGCTTCGCGCCCTGGCCCACCACGACCTCGATGCAGTCCGCCTTGCGCAGATCGTCGGGGTTCATGCCGTAGCGTGAGGGCAAATACTGATAAACGAGCGTCTTCGACTGTCCCCGCTCCTCCGGCGTCATGCCGCCATCGCCCGTTGTGGTGGACGTGCCCGCGATCGTCGCCCCGCGCCCCAGCGCTTCCTTCGCCTGCGCCGACAACGATCCAAAGCTCATGCCGGCGATCGTGATCGGGATCTTCAACTCCACCGGTTTCTTGGCAAAGCGCGACCCGAGCACGACGCTCGTCGAACACTTCTCGCGATAGCCTTCGAGCGGATAACGCGACATCGACGCGCCGAGAAACAGGAGGTCGTCGAAATGCGGCACGCGCCGCTTCGCACCCGCGCCGCGAATGTCGTAGATGCCGGTCGACGCCGCCCGGCGGATTTCAGAAAGCGTATAATCGTCGAAGGTCGCGGACTTGCGCGGCGTGGTCGGCGGATTATGGTACGTCATCAGTAGGCATCCGCATTATCGATGTTGAAATTATAGAGTTTGCGCGCCGAACCGTAGCGCTTGAACTCGCTCGTCTTGACGTCCTTGATGCCGGCCTTGTCGAGCAGCGACGCGAGGTGCTCGTGATGTTCCGGCCGCATCTCCTTCTCGATGCAGTCGGCCCCGAGGCTCTTCACGCTGCCGCGCACGAAAAGCTTGGCCTCGTAGATGGAATCGCCAAGTGCGTCGCCGGCATCTCCCAGCACCACCAGATGCCCGCTCTGCGCCATGAAGGCCGACATGTGCCCGATGTTTCCGCGCACCACGATGTCGATGCCCTTCATCGAGATCCCGCAACGCGAAGCCGCGTTTCCTTCGATCACCAATAACCCACCGCGCCCCGTCGCGCCGGCATACTGGCTGGCATCGCCTTTCACGACGACGCTCCCCGACATCATGTTTTCAGCCACGCCCGGCCCCGCCGATCCGTGGATCGTGATCGCTGCCTTCTTGTTCATGCCGCCGCCGTAGTAGCCGACCGGTCCGCGCACGCTGACCTTGATCGGCGCATCGACGCCGACCGCCACGGCATGTTGCCCGCGGGGATTGAGGATCTCCCACTGCGCTTCGTTGGTACCGTCCGTCTGCCGGTGCAGTTCGGCATTGAGTTCGCGCAACGGCGTCACCGCCAGATCGATCGTGCGCATGTCTCAGCGCTCCCAGAAATAGACGGTCGCCGGCTCGGGCTCCCAGATCTTCGCCTTGTCGATGCCGGGCAGGCCCGCGAGCGCCCGGTACTCCGAGCCGAAGGCAACATACTGGTCTGTTTCGGCCATCACGGCCGGCTTGCAGGCGATCGGATCGCGAATGACGCCGAAACCGTTCTTGGTGCCGACGACGAACGTAAAAAATCCGTCCAGATCGTCGAGGCTCTTTTCCAGCGCCTCGCCAAGGTTCATGCCCTGGTTCATGCGCCACGTCAGATACGCGGCCGCAACTTCGCTATCGTTCTCCGTCTCGAAAGCCATGCCGTCGCGCTTGAGCTTCCGCTTGAGGCTGTTGTGATTGGACAGCGAGCCGTTGTGCACGAGGCACTGGTCGGACCCTGTCGAAAAGGGATGCGCGCCAAGCGTGGTGACGGCACTTTCCGTCGCCATCCGCGTATGACCAATCGCGTGCGAGCCCGACATTTCCTTCAGGTGGAAGCGATCCGACACGTCCGTCGGCCAGCCCACTTCCTTGTAGATCTCGATGGTCTCGCCGGCGCTCATGACCCGCACGCCCGGATGATTGGCCCTGAGGTCCGCCCGTGCATCCTCGACCTTGTCAGCCGGAACAGTCAGCACCGCGTGGGTCGACTTGCGCTCGATCTCGACGGCTGCGCCGAGTGCTTTCGCGAGGGCCGCGTCGAGGCCGGCAAAATCTTTGTCGGGATGAGGCGACTGGATCGTCAGCTTCGCCTTGCCGCTTTCCGGCGCGCCGTACACCGCGAACCCGGCCGAGTCCGGCCCGCGCTCGCACATGGTCGCCAGCATCTGCGCCGTCAGCGCCCCGAGTTGGGGCTCCAAAGCTTTGTCCTTGATGAATAATCCAACGATCCCGCACATTTTTGCCGGTCTCCCTAGTCACCACTGCCCCAGAACCTACCCAATTTTCGCGACAATCTCAACTGGCAAGAATACTTTTTTCCTGACAGTAGCGAAAAACATGACGCAACGGAGTTACCCGCGTCCCCGCTGCCAGTTTTCGTAGCGCAGCCGGGCGAGGCGATAGGCGTCAGGAATGGAGATCGCCCAAACGAAGAGACCGAGCGCCGCGCGGCCGACGAACGAATGCTCCGGTGTCGTCGTATGCCAACTGATCGCCGCCAGAATGAGCGTGAACAGGGCAAAGCCAAAACCGCGCTGCGGCTGGCCCAGCAGCACATGCCCGCCGCCAGGCATCAGGATGGCGACCATGAGCACCATGTAGGGATGCGGCGGTTGCGGATCGGATTTCACGCGGCGCGCTCCTGCATCAATGCATCTCGCGCGGCGATCAGGCGTTCGGCATCTCCGAGCGTGGTCACGAGCATCGCCCGCTCGACCTTGACGCCGCCAAAAACCACTTGCCGCAACAGCAGGTGTTCGCCCCGCTGGCCCTCCGCGGCCTGCCGCACGATCCGCACGCCCTTCGGTGTCAGCGTGATCTCCTTGACGCGCGGATCGGCGAACAAGTCCACGAGTTCCGTGGTCAATCCGTTGCACAGCATCTGCGCTCCGTGCCCATCACCGCGAATATAGACATCGAGCGGCAGACCCGGCGGCGGGTCGATCCTCATGGGCAGATCGGGCGCGCCTGCGTAAAACTCGTTACCCGTGTGCCGGGCAATAAGTGACAGCGACGGCGATCCTGCCCGTGTTTCAAGGAGCGTCACCGAAAGCCAAAGCTGCGGCAGCCGCCGAATGACCATCGTGTCGGGTATGAGGGTCGCCTTGGCGAAGCGTCCGCCGGCACGCCCCTCGATGCGCGGAAACCCATCGTCTCCGGCGGACCAGCGCTCTTCGTCGAGAACGCCCTGACACTCGTCGAATAGCTCCCGCCTGGCCGTCACGGCGCGGCGATGATCGCGCACGGCGATGTTTGCGATCACGGCGGCAAACGCAATCAAGCCGAATACGAAAGCCGCTGTCATACTCCAGCTTCCCTACGCATGAGAAGAATTCGGCCGCGGCGGAACGCGATCCGCCGCGGCCTCATCGCACGGTATCTCAGTAATCGCCCAGCGGACGCGGCCAGGGCATCGTGAACTGATCACCACGGCGCACATATCGATACCGGTGGAAGTGGAACCACAGCGACGCGATCATGAAGAACAGCATCATCGCCATGAGCTGCGTCCCGTAGCCCAGGAACACGGCGAAGTACGTTGCCGCGCACAGGACCAGAAGAACCAGCGCGGGCAGCGGATGCAACGGATGCACGTAGCCGCGTTGGATCGTGCCGATCGGCCACTTACGCCGGAACATGATGACGTTGAACGTCATGAACGTGTAGCCGAGCAAGCCCGACAGGATCGAGAACGTGATCACTTGATCGAGCGGTGCATAGTAGGCAAAGAGCAGGGCCACCGGCACCAGGAACACGATCGAGCGATAAGGCGTGCGATACTTCGGATGCACCGCGCCGAACCACTGCGGCAAATAACGGTCGCGGGCCATCGAGAACCAGGCGCGCGAGGCGTCATTGATGCAGCCGTTCGCCGAAGCGAGCGTCGAGAAGATCGTGCCGATGAAGAGTAGCACCATCAGCGGCAACGAATCCATGAACCGCGCCGCATCGAACAGCGGCGTCACCGCCTGCCCGAGATACTCCCACGGCATGAGACCGGCGCAGATGTACCAGGTCATGGTCGCCGCGATGAGCAGCGTCATGATGCCGGTCATGGTGCCGAGCGGCAGCGACCGCGCCGGCGACCGCACCTCTTCCGCCGCCTGACACGTCCCCTCGATGCCGAGGTAGTACCACAGACCGAAGTGGAGCGCGGCGATGACGCCGATCCATCCGTAGGGCAGCCCCGTCATCAGTTCTTCGTGACGAAGAATTTCAGTGGTCCAGGGCTTCACGGCAAAGAACAGGATAATGATCGCGATGAACGCGATCGCCGTGATCACGAGATTGAACGTCAGCGTCGCGTAAACGCCGCGATAGTTCAGCCAGGCGAGAAACATGATCGTCAGAACGATAAACGGCTTGTCGTGCAGCACGAGCGCTTCGCCCGCCGCATCCGTCATCGCCGTCATGCCGCCCACGGTCTGGATGAGATACCCCAGCGTGATGGCATTCGCCGCCTCCAGCATCGTGTAGGCAAACACCAGAAAGAGGCCGACGTTGAAGGCCATCAGCGGCCCGACGATGTGCTTGGCCTGCGCATACTGACCGCCTGCGGCGGCAACCGTAGAAGTCACCTCCGAGTCGATCATCGCCACGCAGGTATAAAGGAGACCGGCGACCCAGCACGCGATCAGCGCCGCGATGGCGCCGCCTTTGCCGACCGAGAAGTTCCAGCCCATGTACTCGCCCACGAGCACGATACCGACGCCGAGCGCCCAGACGTGACCGGGACCGAGAATGCGCAAAAGCGAGATTTTCTCGCCGTGGATTGTTGTTGTCTGGCTCACCGGTGACCTCCCTGATGCGTCGGATCGATCACGAATGCGTCTTCGATTTCACCTTCGCGCGATGAGGTCAAAAGGTCTTCCGAATAGCTCATGTTGGTCTTGATCGTGTCGAACAGCATCCAAAGTCCGAGCAGGATGGAGATGGCCCACGCGCCGTACTCGAGCAGTTCGAAATTGTTGAGTGTGCTGATGTCTGGCATGGGTTCCCCTCAACCGTTCTTGCGGCCGAAACGTTCGGCGATCACTTCGCGGTATTCGCTCTTGGAGAACGCAACCACGAGAAGGAAGTATGCGATGACGACGAGAGCCGTGACGCCAAGCGCCACAATGTCGAACGAATAGTCGAACCGCGACGCGATCAGCGGCGCCGCGGTTTCCGGCGTGTAGCCGAGCTTCTCCCAACCGGCCTGCATGGCGGCGTTCTGGCCAAGTCCGGCCCAGCTCGTCTTATCCGCGATTTCAAGTTCGGTTTTGCCGCCGCCCGCAAGACCAAGATAGAGCGGCGCGAAGAGTGCCGCGAACACAAGCGCCAGCAGGAACAGGCTGTCGAAGAACTGCCCGATGGCCGACTGGCGAGGAGGAATGTAATCACCGTTGCTCATGGTGTTTGCTCCTCAGCCCTGTTTTTGTTTCATGAGGTCTTGATAGTGCAGGTCGAGGCCGTAGATGTGCGCCTTGTCCTCGCCGTAGTGCTTCAGCATCGCCCAGATGGCTGCTGCGTTGAACAACATCACAAGCCCGCCGCTGATGAGCAGCGCGAGCTTCACGCCATCATCGGTCAGATGCGGCATCAGTTCGTAGAAGACGAATGTGTAGAGCGCCCACACCGAAATGAGAGCGACCAGCGCCCACATCCGGTCTTTCCCGAACATCTTATCGACGCGCGGATCCATTGCTTTCTGTTGCACCGGGACCTCCCCCTGAATGGCCGGATGAGCCCGGCCTGATAAATGTTGCCTGCTGGCAATCTATTTTTATTGAGCGGAAACTCTGCGTCATGGTGCCGCGAGCTGTCAAGATAGACTGCCTCCGATCCAGACAGGAAACTTACTTTTTATGCGATGCAGTGCAACAAATGTGGGCACACATCGTTGTTCATCGTTGCTCTCGACTTGAACAAGCGGAAAATTTCTTGCATTTTGGGAACAAACTGGGGCAAGGTCTTGTGGAAGGCACCCCCGGAACCGGCGCACGCGCCGGCGGCCATGGCCGGAGCATCTGAATGCCGTTCGCACTCCTGAAATATGCCATGTCGCGGGAACACCCCGACGACCCTCACTTCCGTTGGAAGCCGGACCTCCGGAAATCCTACGACGTAATCATTATCGGCGCCGGCGGTCACGGTCTGGCCGCAGCATATCACCTCGCCAAGGACCACGGCATCACCAACATCGCCGTGCTCGAAAAGGGCTGGCTCGCCGGCGGTAACACGGCACGCAACACGACGATCGTCCGTGCCAATTATCTGACCCCCGAAGGCGTTGCCTTCTATAAGGAGTCGGTCGAACTCTTCCGCACCCTTTCCAACGAACTCGATATCAACGTCATGTATTCCGAGCGGGGTCATTTCACGCTCGCGCACACCGATGCCGCCATGCGCACCGCCCGCTGGCGCGCTGAAGTGAACAAGCACATGGGCGTCAACTCCGAAGTCATCGACGCCGCCGAGGTCAAGCGCATCTGCCCGACCATGAGCGTCACCGAAAATGCGCGCTATCCCATCCTCGGCGCCCTCTACCATCCTCCGGGCGCCATCGCACGCCACGACGCCGTCGCCTGGGGCTACGCCAAGGAAGCGATGAAGCGCGGCGTGGAAGTCCACACCCAGACCGAAGTCAAAAAAATCCTCATTGAGAATGGCCGCGCCATCGGTGTCGAAACCAACCGCGGCGTCATCCACGCCGGCAAGATCATGCAGGCCGTCGCCGGCTCATCATCCCATGTCGCGCGCATGGCGGGTCTCAAGTTGCCGATCAAGACCATCCCGCTCCAGGCCTGCGTCTCCGAACCGGTCAAGCCGATCCTGGACCAGATCGTCGTGTCCGGATCGCTCCACGTTTATATCTCCCAGTCTGCCCGCGGCGAGATGGTCATGGGGGGCGCGACCGATCCCTACGGCCTTTATTCGACGCGCTCGACGCTCGACTTCAAGGAAAGCCTCATGGGCCACATGCTGGAGCTGTTCCCGTTCATGGGCGAGCTTCGCATTCTGCGCCAATGGGCCGGCATGGCCGACATGACCCCGGACTTTTCCCCCGTCATGGGCCTGACCCCCGTCGACAACTATTACATCGACGCCGGCTGGGGCACCTGGGGCTTCAAGGCCACCCCCGTCTGCGGCAAGCGCATGGCCGAATGCGTCGCCACCGGCCGCCAGCCCGATCTCTTGAAACCCTTCGCCCTCTCGCGCTTCTCCACCTTCGATCTCGTCGGTGAAAAAGGCGCGGCGTCGGTCGGTCATTAGAGAGCGTCAGCCATGAAAATCCTCAAGTGCCCCCTCAACGGACCGCGCAACATCTCCGAATTTGTCTGGGGTGGAGACCTCAAACCGATGCCCGATCCGGCAACGGCCACCGACGCGCAATGGACCGAGTATCTGTTCCTCGAAGACAACCTTGCCGGTGAGATCACCGAATGGTGGTTACACGCGCCGACCAACTATTGGTTCGTCGCCCGCCGCAACACGATCACCGACGAAATCATCGAGACCATGACCTACGACGCCTATCTCGCGCGCCAGTCGAACGCTACCGCGTCGGGCGATGCCGAACCGGCTGCAAAATCCGTCACAGGTGGCAGCGAGACGGGAGCATCGTCGGCATGAGCGCCTCGCCCACCAGCCGCATCGAGAATGGCGGGTTCGGCCTCTTGATAGACCGAACTAAACCAATGTCGTTCACGTTCGATGGACGGCTCTTCAATGGCTATCACGGCGACACGATCGCCTCCGCGCTTTATGGCGCCGGTCAGGTCCTGCTCTCGCGGTCCTTCAAATATCATCGCCCGCGCGGCGCGCTGACCATGAACGGTCTCGACGCCAATACGCTCGTCCAGGTCGCCGATGAGCCCAACGTGCGCGCTGATCTGCACGCCGTCACGCCGGGCCTCGCCGTCACGTCCATCAATCGTCTCGGCTCGCTCGAGCGCGATGCCTTCTCGGTCATGGATTATTTCGGCCGCTTCCTGCCGGTCGGCTTCTACTACAAGACGTTTTTCCGTCCCGCCGGCGTCTGGAAATACTTCGAGCGGCCCATCCGCATCATGGCGGGGCTGGGCACCCTCGACCCGCGCGCCGCGCACAAATACTATGACAAAGCCTACCTCTTCACCGGCGTCCTTGTCGTCGGCGGCGGCCAGGCAGGCTTGCAAGCCGCCATCGCCGCAGCCGAAGGCGGCGCCGATACGTTGCTGATCGAAGAGAATTCCGAACTCGGCGGCTCGCTGCTTTATGGCCGCATCGACGGCAGCCGCGAAACCGCTGAAGCGCTTCGGCGCGACCTCGTCGCCAAGGCCCGCAGCCTCAAAAACCTGACGATCCTGACGAGCACCGTCGTCACCGGTCTTTTCACCGATGGCTGGGTCGCCGCCGTCTCCGGCAATCGCCTCCTGAAAATCCGCACGCGCCAAACGATCGTCGCCGCCGGCAGCTTTGATCAGCCCATCGTCTTTCGCAACAACGATCGCCCCGGCATTCTGTTTGCGACCGCCGCCCAGCGCTTGATGCGGCTTTACGGCGTGCGCCCCGGCACCCGCGCCGTGATCGCAACGTCCAACATGTTCGGCTACGACGCCGCGCTCGACCTGCTCGATGCCGGAGGCGAAGTCGCGGCCATCGTCGATCTAGGCGCGACGACCGGCCCCGCCGTCGAGGCGGCCAAGGCGCGCGGCATCCGCATCCTCAACAATGCGACGCTCGTCGATGCCAAAGGCTACTTGCGCGTCGAGAGCGTGGGCGTCGCCGCCATAACCGGCACGGGCAAGACGTCCGCCGTCACCGATTGGCTCACCTGCGACTGCGTACTGATTTCGGTCGGCTGCTCGCCGGCGTTGAATCTCGCCAGTCACGCCGGCGCCAAGGTCGTCTTCGACCCTGCCATTCAGATGCACCGCGCCATCAATCCGCCGCAGGGTGTGTCGCTGGCCGGCAGCGCCGCCAGCCTCTGGACGCCCGACCGCGTCGCGTCTCACGCCAAGGCGACGGGCACACGCGCCGCGCACCTCGCAACGGGCTCGCCCGCCGGCGATGACCCCGGCAGCGCTGATCCCGGGGCCGCCGCGATCACCCACCCCTATCCGATCTTCAAGAGCGGCAAGGGCAAGGAGTTCATCGACTTCGACGAAGACCTGACCATCAAGGATATCGTCAACTCGGTGAAGGATGGCTACGGCGATATTCAGCTCGTCAAGCGCTACTCCACCGCGGGTCTCGGCCCGAGCCAGGGCCGCCATGCGAACTTGAATACGATCCGCGTCGTCAGCGCCGTCACCGGCAAGCCACCGGAAGTGATCGGCACCACGACGTTCCGCCCGCCGCTCGTGCCGGAGAAGTTCGCGCACATGGCGGGCCGCGCATTCGAGCCCACACGGCTGACATCCATGCATCGCCGCCATGAAGAACTGGGCGCGCAGTTCATGACGGCGGGCCTGTGGCTCCGCCCCGCCTTCTACGGCGCGAAGGACAATGCAGCTCGCGCCATCGAGGACGAAGTTCGCGCCGTGCGCAATGCGGCCGGCCTCATCGATGTCTCGACACTCGGCGGCCTCGACATCCGGGGCCCGGATGCCGCCGCCTTCATCGACCGCATGTACACGTGGGCCTATGAAAAGCAGCCCGTCGGCCGCGCCCGCTACACCTTGATGACCGACATCGCCGGTGTGGTCATCGACGACGGCGTTGCCTGCCGGTTGGCCCCCAACCACTACTACGTCACCGCCACCACCAGCGCCGTCGATCAGGTCTACCGCGCCATGACCTGGTTCAACGTGCAATGGAAGATGGACGTGGACGTCGCCAACGTGACGGCCGCTTATTCCGCGGTGAACCTCGCCGGCCCCAAGGCACGCGACATCGTGCAGTCGCTCGCCAGTGACATCGACTTCTCGAAAGAGGCATTTCCCTACATGGGCGTGCGCACGGGGACCCTCGCGGGCATCCCGGTGCGCGTCCTGCGCGTCGGTTTCGTCGGCGAGGCCGGTTACGAAATTCATTGCCCCGCCGGCTTCGGCGAAGCGCTGTGGGACATCCTGATGGCTGCCGGCAAGCCGCACGGCCTCAAGCCCTTCGGCGTCGAAGCCCAGCGCATCCTGCGGCTCGAAAAGGGCCACATCATCGTCGGCCAGGACACCGATGGATTGACCAACCCCATCGAAGCCGGAATGGATTGGGCACTCGCCAAGAAGAAGCCGTTCTACGTCGGCAAACGCTCTATCGAGTTGCAGGCCGCGAAGGGCATCACGCGCAAACTTGTCGGCTTCGCGCTGACGGATAGCTCCGGCCCCGCGCCCAAGGACTGCCATCTCATCATTCGCGACGGCGCCATCATCGGCCGCATCACGTCGGTCGTGCAATCGCCGACGCTCGGCAAGGTGGTCGGCCTCGCCTATTTGCCGGCCGGCATGACAGACGCCGGCCAGCGCTTCGAAATTCGCGTCGATGGGGGCGTGATGGTTCCCGCCGAAGTCGTCCCCACACCGTTCTACGACCCCGACAACGCGCGCCAGGACCTCTAACCGATGACAACGCCCGAACAGCACCTGCGCCGCACACCGCTCCATTCCGCCCTCGCCAAAGCCGGGGCGGCATGGCTCCCCGCTGGCGACTCTGCCGTTTCCGATGGACTGGGCAGCGTCGACGCCGCCCGGCACTTGGCGATCACGGACCTCTCGCCGCTGCCACGCCTCGGCTTCAAAGGCCGGGAAACCATTCCGGCTATGCAAAAGCGCGGAATCAATGTGGAAGCGACGCCCAATCGCGCCTTTCGGCAGGCGGACGGCGGCCTCTGCCTTGTTCTCGCGCCTGGCGAAATCATTCTGCTCTCGCCCCTTTCGGGCGACGGCGGCAAGCTCGAGGCGTTGCACGGCGAATGGCGTCTGGAGGACGGCGAGCGAACCTATCCGCTCCTGCGCCGGGACAGCCACGCATGGTTTGCAGTAACCGGCGCTAAGAGCCCGGAAATGTTTGCCAAAATCTGCGCCGTCGATCTTCGCCTCGATCGCTTTGCCGACCTCTCGATCGCACAAACGTCGGTCGCCAAGATCTCCGCGATCGTGACCCGCGCCGATATTGGCGCTACGCCTGCGTTTCACATTCTTGCCGACAGCGCCTCGGCCTTGTATTTCTTCGACTGCTTGATTGACGCTGCCCAAGAATTTGGCAGTACAGTTGCCTGCTTGAGAATTTTGAAAAATCTGGAAAGCGGATGACCAAGGACTCGGAGACGGCACGCAAAATTGGCCGGGACATTCCTACGCCCGCCCCGTCTCCGCGCAAGGATCGCCGTCCACCCGAACCATCGGGCGACCTGGAAACAATCGAGAATCTGGCAAACGACGCCGACGCCGACGACATCTTGCCGGTGCCCGCGCTCGAGACCCAAGACCCCCACGCTCTTTCAGGCGCGCGCGACAACGTCTTGGAAGTCGCCATCGGCCGCGAAGTTCGCGCCTTCCGCAAGAAACTCGGGATCACCGTCTCCGATCTCGCCCGTGCGACCGGCCTATCCCTCGGAATGCTCTCCAAAATTGAGAACGGCGTCACCTCGGCTTCCCTGACCACGCTGCAGCGGCTTTCGCGGGCGCTCGGTGTTCCCGTGACAGCGCTTTTCCGCCGCTTCGAAGAAAAGCGCGATGCGGTGTTCGTTCGCGCCGGCCAGGGCCTGGTCATCGAGCGGCGCGGCACGCGCGCCGGCCACCAGTACGAACTCCTCGGCTTCTCGGGCGGCAACGCGACGGGGCTCGTCGTCGAGCCGTACATGATCACGCTGACGGAAAAGTCGGACGTGTTTCCGCTGTTCCAGCACTCCGGCCTCGAATTCCTCTATATGCTGGAAGGCGAGGTCGTTTATCGCCATACCGACAAGCTCTATACGATGCTGCCCGGCGATAGCCTGTTCTTCGATGCCGATGCCCCGCACGGCCCCGAGGAACTCGTCAAACTGCCCATCCGCTTCCTCTCCATCATCAGCTACGCCCGCGAACGCGAGGAGTGATGGGTCCCGCGCCTTCCGGCCGGCGCGCCGCAGCCCAAGACCGGCTTGCCGAGTGTTGGCAACCAATGTGCAGTGTCGGAAGGCGCAATCAAAAAGAATACTTCGTATTGCAAAACTCGCACGTGACGGAGATCGCACCGTCTGGCTCGCGCAGGCCCGCAAGGTCGTCTTCCGAAAACCGCGTCAGAAACATCTGCACCCGCTCCCGCGAACAGCGGCACTTCGCATCCAGTTTCAGTCCCGGATAGATCCGCACGTCCTCTTCGTTGAACAACCGGAAAAGCAGTCGCTCCGCCGGCAGAGTCGGATCGATCAGCTCGTGATCTTCGACACTCGCCGCCAGGATGCGCGCCCGCTGCCAGTTCTCCTGATCGCCCGGCGCCGGCGGGTCGTCGTTATCCTCCACGTCGGCCTTCGGATGCTGGATGAGCAGACCACCCGCACGCCAATGCCAGCCATCGCCGCCCTGAACGCGCTGCCGCGCCACCGCGAGCCGCACGTAACTGGGCAACTGCTCGGACTGGCGGAAATAGGTCAACGCCGCCGCGCTGAGGCTCTGGCCATCGAGCGCGACGATACCCTGATAGCGGTCTTCTTCACCAAGCCGCTCCAGCGTCATCGCCATATGACCGCTGCCGATCAAATCGCCCTGCTTGGGCCGCGCACCCATGGCGGCAATTCTGTCCGCATCGAAACTGGCGTATCCGCGCAATCGCCCAGGTGCTTCGTAATCGGCCAGCAGAAAGCGGATCGGCCCATCGGTCCGCGTCTGAATACCGAGCCGCCCACCGGGCTGCAGCGGCTGACCGAGCATCGCCGTCAGCGCCAGTGCTTGGCCGAGCGCTTCGCTGACCGCATCGGGATAGGTGTGCCGCGACAGGATGGTATCGACCACGCCGCCCATGCGTGCCAGTCGCCCGCGAATGCCGGACTTGTCCGTTGAGAACGGCAGCACGAGATCATCGGGCCCATCGACGGCCGGTCCCGCGCTTCGACCGCTGCTGCTCAAAGGCTCTGCCATCGTGGCGATTCTGTTCAATCCACGCCGAAGCACCAGGCAAGCACGCCCTTCTGCGCGTGCAGCCGGTTCTCGGCCTCGTCGAAAATGACCGACTGCGGGCCTTCCAGAACACTTTGGCTCACCTCGTGTCCGCGATAGGCCGGCAGGCAATGCATGAAAATTGCGTCCTTGGCGGCTTTCGCCATCAGGGCATCTGTCACCGCGTACGGCTTTAGGATCTGCTTGCGGCGCGCGGCATCCGTCTGCCCCATCGACACCCACGTATCGGTGACGACGCAGTCCGCCCCCTTGACCGCCTTCACCGGATCGATACCGACCGAGATATCGGCCTTTTCCTTCTTCGCCCAATCCAGATGCTGCTTTTCCGGCATCAGGTCTTCGGGGCATGCCAGCCGCAGCGAAAAGCCGAACCGGGCCGCAGCGTGCATCCACGACACCGCCACGTTATTGCCGTCGCCCACCCACGCGATCGTACGGCCCTTGATCGGCCCGAGATGCTCCTCGAATGTCATGACATCGGCCATGATCTGGCAGGGATGCGTCCGGTCCGTCAGCCCGTTGATCACCGGAATGGTCGCGTGTTCGGCCAGTTCCAGCAGCGTGTCATGGCTGTTGGCGCGGATCATGATCGCATCGCCGTACCGCGACAGAACCCGCGCTGTATCCGCAATGCTCTCGCCGCGGCCCAATTGCAAGTCGGTGTGATTGAGCGCCAGTGTCGTTCCGCCCAGTTGGCGCATGGCGATATCGAACGACACGCGCGTCCGCGTCGACGGCTTCTCGAAAATCAGAATCAAGACTTTGTCGTCGATCCCTTTTGGACGCAGTTTCGGCGGCACTTTGCGCCCGGCCTTCTTCATATCGTGCGCGTTGTCGATGATCCGGCGCAGCGTCTTTGAGTCGAGCCGGTCGATATCGAGAAAATGTCTGACGGCGTTGGCCTTGGCCATTGTCGAAGGGCCTTATCGGTTTGAATGGATATCAGGATTTGACGGGAAGCTGCGCGAACGCGCGGCGCATGCGGGCGAGCCCCTCGGCTATCTCCGCATCCGTCACGTTGAGCGGCGGCAGCACGCGCATGACGTTCTCGCCGGCCCCAACGGCGAGCAGCTTTTCGCCGATCACCGCCTTGACTGCATCAGTGACCGGCGGCGCAAGCTTCACGCCCGCCAGCAACCCCTTGCCGCGGACCTCCAGAACGATCTCGGGAAACTCGTCCTTCAACTGCGCGAGGCCCTGCGCGAGCCGGTTGGCGAGCAGAAGCACGGTGTCGAGAAAACCCTTTTCCAGAACCGTATTGAGCACCGCCGCACCGACCGCCGTTGCGAGCGGATTGCCGCCGAACGTCGAGCCGTGCGTACCGGGTGTCATGCCCTTGGCCGCTTCCTCGGTCGCCAGAAACGCACCTACGGGAAATCCGCCGCCGATACCCTTCGCAATAGCCATGATGTCGGGTGTGATCCCTGCCCATTCGTGCGCGAAGAGCTTGCCGGTGCGCCCGATGCCGCTCTGGACCTCGTCCATGATCAGCAACAGTCCGTTCTCGTCGCACAGTGCACGCAGCGATTGCAGGAAGGCATCCGGCGCGACGCGCACGCCGCCCTCGCCCTGCACCGGCTCGACCAGGATCGCGGCCGTATCGTCAGAAATCATGTTTTGGACCGCGTCGAGGTCGCCAAACGGGACCTGATCGAAACCACCCGCCGGTTCACCGAACCCCTCGAGATATTTCGGGTTTCCGCCGGCCGCGATCGTCGCCAGCGTCCGGCCGTGGAAGGCGCCTTCGAACGTGATGATCCGCCACCGCTCAGGCGCGCCATTGACGAAGTGATAGCGCCGCGCGGTTTTGATCGCGCCCTCGCAGGCCTCCGCGCCTGAATTGCAGAAGAAGACCTTGTCGGCGAACGTCACCTCCACGAGCCGTTCCGCCAGAGCTTCCTGCCCGGCAACGCGGTACAGGTTGGACGTGTGCCACAGCCGGCCGGCCTGCTCGGTCAAGGCCGCCACGAGGCGCGGATGCGCGTGCCCGAGCGCATTGACGGCGACACCCGATGCAAAGTCGAGATAAGCGTCCCCGGCCTCCGTATAGAGCCAGGAGCCTTCCCCGCGCGCGAAGACGAGATTTTGCCGGGCATACGTGCCCATCACGGCCGCGGAAGGGGACCCTCCGCCCGCTTCAGCCCGGACCGGCATTGGAGCCACGCGCGGCTCTGCCATCGCGGTTCCCCCTACACCCAGAAAATCAAAAAGGCCGCCTTTTGCGGCGGCCGAGTGAGCGGAATTGGTACGCGGGAGCAACGCGGCTGTCAACGCGCCACACCGGCGTGTGATTCGACTCTTCCATTGTGTTTTCCGGGGATGGCAAGCCGGAACACCCGAGATCAGGCCATCCGGCGAATCGGCGTGTGGCCCCCGCGCCACTTGTCCAAGTCAACACCCCCCTCCCAACGGGGCCAAGCTTGTAGGCGGGAATCTAGTCGTAGTACCTTCCTCCTGTCCGGCCACGACATGTCGCGCGTATCGCGATCTTTTTGTCAGTTTCGTGCCCGGCACGCGTCAACGAGGCGATGTTGTAACGCCTCCCTTAAGTTCGCGTGCGTTTGTCCAAGCGTCTCTCAGTCAAGCGTTAGTTCGCGGTCATCGCCTTTCAGTCTGGCGCCTGCCGATGCGTGTCTTGATGCGCTCCGGCTCCGTCGCAGATCGGCGACCTGACCCGTCATTGCCGGCGCGCGCCCTGGTGGCCGCGGCGCGGCCAGGGGGTATTTTACTATGGAGCTTCAAGTCATGAGCTGGAACGATGAACGGGTCGAACAGCTGAAGAAGCTATGGTCGGAAGGTTTAAGCGCCAGCCAGATCGCGAGCCGGCTCGGGGGCGTCACCCGCAACGCCGTGATCGGCAAGGTGCACCGCCTTGGCCTGTCTGGCCGAGCAACCACGTCCCGCATGAAATCGCACCGCCCGCGCCCGCGTCCCGCGAATGGCGCGCTCGGCACCAAGCGCATGATGCCGAAGGGTGGCCGCTTCCCCGCCGCGCCGAACTCGCCGCTGCAACAGATTTATCAGGCCGAGCCGTTCCAGCCGTCCGCCGAGGAACTCGACATTCCCCTCGCCGAACGCAAATCGATCCAGACACTGATGGAGTGCCACTGCCGCTGGCCAATCGGCGATCCGCAACTTGCTGACTTCCATTTCTGCGGCAAACAAAAGGTCGCGGGCCTGCCTTACTGCGAATTCCACGCACGCCGCGCTTTCCAGCCGCCGCAGGCACGCCGCCGCGACCGTGACGTTTCCGAACCGATGGTTCCGGCCATCGCAGCCGGCCCGGCAGCCGGCAAGGAAACCGCCGGGACCTGACGCCAAATCCAAGAAATTCCAGCATTGCCGGTGCTATGCGCCGGCAGAGGGGGGAGAAGACCGGAGCCGCCGGGGGGCGCACTCCGGTCTTCTCTTTTTTGTGCCCCAATCCACCATTTGAATACCGGAGCAAGCAGTCAGATATGCTCCTAATGAATTGTTAACCATGGCGCAGGTGTAACTATGGGAACAGCGCGGGTTCCCCGGCACCTATATCGATGCCATGTATTCACGAGCGGGTGGGGGACCGACGTGAAATGCGCACGCCCAGCAGTCCCGCGGGCGGCGATTTCTCGAAACGTGAGGTTTGCCATGCCTGCGCATCTGACATTCGCTCGAACGGCCGCTGTATGCGGCATTGCTCTGTTGCCGATCTCAGCCGCTCATGCGGCCGGCGATCCAACCGGCGTCTGGTTGAACGACACCGGTCGCGGCGCCATCGAAATCAAGAACTGCGGCGGCTCTCTGTGCGGCCACGTCGTCTGGGTCAAAGACACGACCGACACGAAAGGCTGCGGCCGCCAGATTATCGGCAGTGCCGCCAAGGTCGGCGCCGGTGTTTGGGACAACGGCTGGATCTATAGCCCCGAGAAAAAGAAAAAGTACGATGTGGAACTGAAGCCGCTGTCCAACGGCACGCTTCAAGTCACGGGCTACGCGGGCTCGAAGTTCTTCTCCAAGAAAATGATCTGGAAGCGCGCGCCGGACAATCTTGTTCGCTGCGGCAGCGAGGAAACGGTGGCAAAAGCCGATGCGAAGCCGAAGGCCGCCGCCGAGACCAATGCAAAGCCCGTTGCAAAACCCGCAGCAAAGGATGTTGCGGCAGTGAGCGAACCCAAGATCATTCCGCCGGCACCCAAGCCCGCCGAGCGTCCGGCTAAGAAATCGGAGCCCGCACCGGTTGAAGTCGCGCGCGCCGAACCGCAGCCTTCACCGGCCACCAAGCCGGAATCGTCGCCGAACGGTTCCACCACCGAACCCTCGGCTGGGTCCGTTCCGGAAGTCCACGCTCTGCCTGGCGTCGAAAATGAAAATGACGAACCGGCAGTCGATGCAGCCGAGGAAGGTGAAGGTGGATCGGGTGACTTCGATATGGGCAAGATCGCCAAGCGCCTTGCCGAGATCGAGCGCGAGACCGGCTATGGCTTGAAGAAAACCGGCGACGGCAACTGCCGCCTGAAGGTCCCTTACGCCACGGTCAATTTCCCCTGCAAGGATTGATGCAGAGAAACAGAGGCACGGGTCACGGGGCGAAGACGCCCGCCTGACCCAACGCCAGCACGGCAAGTGCGATCGCCGCAATCCAGAGAGCCGCCGTGCGCCAGCGCCCACGGCGGCTCTGCTTTTCTGCCAGCCTGTCGATGGTCGCATCGTCGAGGCGCACACCGTTCTCGGCCATCGCCCCCATGGCGCCGAGCGCCCGTTCCGCGCTGGCAAGGAACACCGGCAGATCGGCGGCAAGCTTCGCCAACGTCGTCGCACCGTCGCCCGCATCGCGCAAACGGCCCATCACGCTTAAATTCTGATCGACCCACTCCTTCGCGATCGGCTCCGCCGCGACCCACATATTGAGCGAGGGATTGAGGCCGCGAGCCACGCCTTCCACGATCACCATGCTCTTTTGCAACAGGATCAGCTCCGGCCGCGTCTGCATATCGAAGACATCGGTGTAGGCGAAAAGCTGGCCCAACAGATCGGCCATCGAGATTTCGGAGGCCGTCTTGCCGTGGATCGGCTCGCCGATGGCGCGCAGCGCTTGCGCAAAAACTTCGACCGGATGATGCGGCGGAACGTAGCCGGCCCAGAAATGCACCTCGGCGGCCCGCCGGTAGTCGCGGGTAATCAGACCGTGCAGGATTTCCGCGAGAAACCGCCGTTCGCGCATCCCGAGGCGGCCCATGATGCCGAAATCGACCGCGACCACGGTCCCGGCCTTGTCGACGAACAAATTGCCCTGATGCATATCAGCGTGAAAAAATCCGTCGCGCATCGCGTGCTTCAAGAACGAACGGATCACCGTCATGCCGAGCGCATCGATGTCGTAGCCGGCGGATTTCAAGGCTGCCTTGTCGCCGATCGGAATGCCGTCGATCCATTCGGTGACAAGGACGCGCTTGGCGGTGCGCCGCCAATCCACGCGCGGCACCCTGAATCCCTCGTCCGGGCCAAGGTTTTCCGCCATTTCGGACATGGCGGCAGCCTCCAGCCGCAGGTCCATTTCCAGTTCGGTCGTCCGCGCGAGATTTTCCACGACGGCGACGGGCCGCAACCGGCGCGACGGTTCGTGCCACCGCTCCACCAGGCGCGCGGCGAAAAAATAACTGTCGAGGTCGCGTCGAAACCGCCTCTCAATTCCCGGCCGCAAGATCTTCACCGCGACCGTCCGGCGCTCGCCGTTGTCGATGACGACCGCTTTATGGACCTGCGCGATGGACGCCGCCGCCACCGCGGGGCCGAACTCCACGAAATGATCTTCGAGCTTTCCGCCGAGCGCGGCTTCCACCGCACGGCGGGCTTCGTCCATTCCGAACGGTTCCATCCGGTCCTGCAGCAGCGCAAGATCGCCTTGCAGCTCAGGTCCGATGATGTCGCCGCGCGTTGCGAGAAACTGGCCGAGTTTGATGTACGAGGGTCCAAGTGCCGCGAGTGCCGCGGAAATCCGCTTGTCCTGAGGGATGCCGCTCTGAAAGGGCGCGGCCAGAATGCGCACCGGCAGCGTCGCCAGCCGCGCCACTTTCAACGGCAACGGTTCCGGCCCATCCTTCGGCACGAACCGGACGCTGTGGCTCGCGAGGACAATGCCGGCCTTCGCGAGGCGCAGCGAGTTGAGAATGGCTCCGGCCATGACGTCCCGGCACTAAAAGAAAACGATGGAGGGCGCACCGCGCGCCGCTCCGCACAATGCCGCGCCGGACCTTAAGGTCAAGCAAACGCGCGTTAACCGGTTAGAAACTTCGCCCCCGGTTGCGGCTGCACCGGGCCGCTACACCGCGGTGGCTTCTCTCTTGACCACCTTGAGATCGAACGCGGCGGCCAGCAGCGCCTTCGTATAGTCCTCGCGTGGCGCCGAAAAGATCTCGTCTGCCGTCCCGGTCTCGACGACCCGGCCGTTGCGCATGACGATCACGTCGTTGCACAGCGCGCGAACGACCTTGAGGTCGTGACTGATGAAAAGATACCCGAGCCCGCGCTTTTTCTGCAGGTCGCGCAGGAGATCGACGATCTGCGCCTGAACGCTCTGGTCGAGCGCGCTCGTTGGCTCATCGAGCATGATGAACTTCGGCTCGAGCACCACCGCCCGCGCAATCGCGATCCGCTGCCGCTGTCCGCCAGAAAATTCGTGCGGATAGCGGTCGAGCGCGTCTGGATCGAGCCCGACCTCTTTCAGAGACTGCCGCACGCGCTCCCGGCGCTGCTCATAGGTCAACTCCGGACTGAGAATCTGCAATCCCTCTTCGATGATCTGCGAAACCGAAAGCCGCGGCGACAGCGAGCCGTAGGGATCCTGAAAGACGATCTGCATTTCCTTGCGGAGAGGCCGCATTTCCTTGGAGTTCAAACCGTCGATCCGTTGCCCCGCGTAGACGATCGGGCCGTCCGACGAAATGAGCCGGAGGAGGGCCAACCCAAGCGTCGTCTTTCCCGATCCGGATTCGCCGACGACGCCCAGCGTGTCGCCCTCACGCAGTGTCAGCGACACGCCATCAACGGCCTTGATGTGATCGACCGTCCGGCGCAGCAGTCCGCGCTTGATCGGGAACCAGACCTTCAAGTTGTCCGTCTCGACCAGAACCGGCGAACTTTCCGGCGCGGCGGTCGCCCGTCCTTTTGGTTCGCTTTCGATCAGGTGCTTGGTGTAGGCGTGCTTCGGAGCGGAGAAGATCGCTTCCGTGTTCCCCTCCTCCACGATCTCGCCGTGCCGCATGACATAGACGCGATCGGCCATGCGCCGCACGATGCCCAGATCGTGCGTGATCAGCAGCATCGAGAGGCCGAACTCAGCCTTGAGGTCCGCCAAAAGCTCCAGGATTTGCGCCTGGATCGTCACGTCGAGCGCTGTTGTCGGTTCGTCCGCGATCAAAAGGTCGGGCTCATTGGCAAGCGCCATCGCGATCATGACGCGCTGGCGCTGCCCGCCGGACAACTGATGCGGATAATCGCCGAGACGCTTTTCCGGATCGCGAATGCCCACCTTGCGCAGAAGCTCGACAACCCTTTCTCGCACGGCGCCGTCGTCAAGCCCGCGATGCACCTTCAGCACTTCGCCAACCTGCTTTTCAATCGTGTGCAGCGGATTGAGCGACGTCATCGGCTCCTGGAAGATGATCGATATGCGGTTGCCGCGCACGGTCTGCATTTCCCGTTCGTCGGCCTTGAGTAGATCCCGACCCTCGAACAGGATCGTGCCGCCGGGATGCGAGGCGGCCGGATAAGGCAAAAGCCGCATGATCGACAGCGCCGACACGCTCTTTCCCGATCCCGATTCACCAACGAGAGCCACCGTCTCGCCTTTGCCGATGTGAAAACTCACACCTTTCACCGCCAGCGAATCCGTCGTCCCCGACCGGAACGCCACCTTCAACCCGCGCACGTCGATGAGCGTCTCACCGGCTCCATCTGTAGCCGGTGCCGTGGCGCGCGTTGCCGGATCCGCTTTCGTCATTCTGCGCTCCTCAGCGGAAGGTCTTCTTGGGGTCGAGCGCATCGCGCACTGCTTCGCCGATGAAGATGAGAAGCGAAAGGAGCGCGGCAATGAGTATGAACCCCGATAGCCCGAGCCACGGTGCATCGAGATACTTCTTGCCCTGCAACAGCAGCTCGCCCAGCGACGGCGAACCAGGCGGCAATCCGAGTCCAAGAAAGTCAAGCGCCGTCAGAAGTGCCACCGAACCCGAAAGCTTGAAGGGCACGAACGTCAGCGTCGCCACCATCGCGTTCGGCAGCAAATGCTTCCACATGATGGTCGTATCGGAGAGCCCGAGCGCCCGCGCGGCACGGATGTATTCGAAGTTGCGCGCGCGCAGGAATTCCGCCCGCACGATGCCCACGAGCCCCGTCCACTGGAATGCCAGCAGCACGATCAGCAGCGTCCAGAACCCCGGGATCAGCACCGACGAGATGATGAGCAGCACGTAGAGTTCGGGAATCGACGACCAGATCTCCAGGAACCGCTGGAACACGAGATCGACGCGTCCTCCGAAATAGCCCTGCACCGCGCCCGCTGCCACGCCGATGATCGACGATAGGATCGTCAGTAACAGCCCGAAGATCACAGAGACCCGGAAGCCGTAAATGATCCGCGCCATCACATCGCGGCCCTGGTCGTCGAGGCCCAGCCAGTTCATGTTGCCGATGGCATGGTAGCGCGCGAACTGCTCGGGCGAGGCATCGCACAGCTTTACGCTCGAAGCCCACTGCGGCGGCGCGGGGAACCCGATCCCGCTGGCCACCTCGACACCGTCCTTTGTCTCTGAGCACGTACCGTCCGCCCGCGCGCGCGTCGGATAGTCCTTGTTGATGGTGTCGTAGGAATAGGCGATCGGCGGCCAGATCGCCCAACCGTTGTCTTCGATTTCCTTCAGGATGACCGGATCGCGGTAATCGGTCACCGCCAGAAACCCGCCGAATTTCTCCTCCGGATAATCGACGAACACGGGCGCCAGAATTTCGCCCTTGTAACTCATGATGATCGGCCGGTCGTTGGCGATGAACTCGGCAAACAGCGACAGGATAAACAGAACGCCGAAGATCCACAGGCTCCAGTACCCGCGCCGGTTCGCCTTGAAATTCTCCCACCGCCGCCGGTTGAGCGGCGACAACTCCACGCCGCGCCAGAACTGCAACCGCCGCAGCAGGCTGGGCGCCACCGATTTCGGCACGGCGGGTGTCGTGACGGACGTCATGCGTCAGACCTCCCGGCTTTCGAAATCGATCCGCGGATCGACGAGCGTATAGATGAAGTCCGAGAGCAGGTTCGCGATGAGACCAACGAGCGAAAAAATGTAGAGCGTCGCGAACACGACCGCGTAATCGCGGTTGATGACCGACTCGAAGCCCAACAGACCCAGCCCATCCAGCGAGAAGATCGTCTCGATCAGCAGCGAGCCGGAAAAGAAAGCGCCGATGAAGGCCGCCGGGAACCCGGCGATGATCAGCAGCATCGCGTTCCGGAAGACGTGCCCGTAAAGCACCTCCCGCTCGGTCAGTCCCTTAGCCCGCGCGGTCACGACATACTGCTTGCGGATCTCGTCGAGAAACGAGTTCTTGGTCAGAAACGTCATGGTCGTAAAGGTGCCGAGCGCAAGAGCCGTCAGCGGCAATGCCAGATGCCAGAAATAGTCGACGATCTTCCCCAACAGCGAAAGATCCTCGAAATTGTCCGACACCAGCCCGCGCGAGGGAAACCACTGGAAGAACGACGACCCGGCGAACACCACGAGCAGCAGCACCGCCACGAGAAACCCCGGCACCGCATAGCCAATGACGAGCACCGTGCTTGTCCACGTATCGAACTTCTCGCCGTCCCGCACTGCCTTGCGGATACCGAGCGGAATGGAAACGAGATAGGTCACGAGCGTCATCCACAGCCCGAGCGAAATGGAAACGGGCAACTTCTCCTTGATGAGTTCGATGACGGAGATATCGCGGAAATAGCTCTCCCCGAAATTGAAGGTCAGGTAATTCTTCATCATCAGGAAAAAGCGCTCGTGCGCCGGCTTGTCGAAGCCGAATTGCTTCTCCAGGCTTTTGATGAATTCAGGATCGAGACCTTGCGCACCGCGATAGCGCGAGTTGGCCGCCTCCGCGCCACCCTGCCCCATCTGCGAAGAGGCACCGCCGGAAAGTTCGCCGCCGCCCCCGCCACCGAACCGTTCGGTCGCGCCGACCCCCGTACCCGACAATTGCGCGATGACCCGTTCGACAGGTCCACCCGGGGCGAATTGAATGATAACGAAGCTGATCAACATGATTCCGATCAGCGTCGGAAAGATCAGAAGCGTCCGCTTCAAAAGATAAGCGCCCATGGCGTTTCGCGCGTCCCTGTCACCGAGCCGTCAGTTTCGCAGCTTTCGCCGGATCGTACCACCAGGTGGAAAGCGCTCCGCGATCGTACTTGGGCTTCACGTCCGGCCAGGAATATTTATTCCAGAAGGCCAGATGATGCGCCGCCTTGTACCAGTGCGGCACCCAATAGTGGCCCGATCGCAGCACGCGGTCCAGCGCGCGCGCGGCCACCACGAGTTCCGCCCGCGTCTTCGCCTGCACGATCCGGTCGGCAAGTGCATCGACGGCCGGATTGGAAATCCCGGCCAGGTTGAAGCTGCCATCCGTCTTGGCGGCGTCGGAACCCCAGAAGTTCTTCAGTTCGACCCCAGGCGTCAGTCGCAGGCTGAAGCGCTCGACTGTCATGTCGAAGTCGAACGTCTTCATCCTCAGCTCGAACTGCGCAGGATCGACCCGCCGCATATTGGCCGTGATGCCGATGGCCTTCAGATTTTTGACATACGGACCTGCGATGCGCTCGAAAGCCGCCGCATCGAGAAGGATCTCGAAAACGAACGGCTCGCCCTTCGCGTTCTTGAGCGTCCGGTCAGCCGGATCGACCGCCCAGCCCGCTTCCTTCAACAGCCCCTGCGCCTTGCGCAAATTCTCGCGCGGCAGCCCCGAACCATCGGTGACGGGCGGAACGTAAACCTCGCCGAAAACCGCCGCCGGCAGTTGATCCTTGAACGGCTCAAGCAGCACCAACTCGTCCGGCGAGGGCTTGCCGACCGCCTTCATATCCGAATTCTCAAAAAAGCTGGCGGTGCGCGTATAAAGCCCGAAGAAAAGATTCCGGTTCGACCATTCGAAATCGAACGCGAGATCGAGCGCTTGGCGCACGCGGATGTCCTGAAACTTGGCCCGCCGCGTGTTGAGAAAGAACCCCTGCGCCCCCGACGGGGTCTCATCGGGCAGCGAAATTTTCTGCACACGCCCGTCTCTCACCATCGGCTTATCGTATCCCGTCGCCCAATCCTTTGACGTGAACTCCTCGCGAAAGTCGATTGCATTCGCCAACAGCGCTTCCAGTTCGAGAGTCCGGTCGCGGAAGTAGTCGTAGCGAACCTCGTCGAAATTGAACCGCCCGCGATTGACCGGCAGATCCTTCGCCCAATAGTCGTCGCGCCGCTCGTATGAGACGTACCGTCCTTGGCTGAACTGGCCGATTTTGTACGGCCCCGATCCGACCGGCCGCTCCAGCGACGTTTCCTCGAAATTCCGCGTCGCATAGTAAGCCTTCGGCAGCACCGGCAATTGCGCAACTTCAATTGGCAGCGGTTTCACAAGGTCGCCCTTGAAGGAATACTTGACGGTCGATTGATCGAGCGCTTCGGCCTTTTCCACGTCGCGCAACACGATGCGGTAACTCGGATGACCTTTGGTCTTCAAGGCATCGAAAGAAAAGACGATGTCGTCTGCCGTCACCGGCGCTCCATCGGCGAATTTCGCTTCAGGACGCAGCTTGAAGACGACCGACATACCATCCGCCGCCACCTCGGCCGACTGCGCGACCAGCCCATAGACCGCATCCGGCTCGTCGAGCGCCCGCGCCATCAGGGTGTCGTACAAGAACTCCAAGCCCTGCGCCCGGTCGCCCTTCAGAATGAACAGATTGAAACTGTCGAATGTCAGCGTGCCGCCCGGCCCGACCTGCGAGACCTTCCCGCCCTTCGGCGCATCCGGATTGACGTAATCGAAGTGATGGAAGTCAGGCGCATACTTCAGATCGCCAAACGTCGACAGCCCGTGCCGCTCCTCGGCCAGTGCGGGCCAGACCGAAAATAGAGTAGCTGCCAGCGCAGCCGAGCGCATAAGGGAGCGAGTTCTCACCTGCCGCGCGCGGCCTTGACCGCCTCTTCCTTCGCCGGTTCGATCCACCAGGCGTTCACGTTGACGGGACTCTGCGACGGGAGCACGGCCGGCCGGCCATAAACGTCCCAGGTCGCCACGCGATCATAGGGGTAATACCACTGCGGCACGACGTAGAAATTCCACAGCAGAACCCTGTCCAAGGCTCTCGTGGCGGCCACGAGGTCGGCGCGGTCCTTCGCAAACACAATGTTGTCGACAAGCTTGTCGATCGCGGCGTTCTTGATGCCGATCGTATTCCGGCTGCCTTCGCGTTCCGCCGACGCCGAACCCCAGTAATCCCGCTGCTCGTTGCCGGGTGAATGCGATTGCCCGAAGCTGTCGACGATGAGATCGAAATCGCGCGTCTTCTCGCGCTGTTCGTACTGCGAGCTGTCGACGATCCGCACACTCGCCGCAATGCCGAGCTTCTTCAGGTTCTCGATGAACGGTAGAACGATCCGCTCGAAATCGGGTTGCACCAGAAGAATTTCGACCTTCAGCACCTCGCCTGCCGCGTTCTTGCGCTGACCGCTCGCAACTTTCCAGCCTGCTTCGTCGAGCAGCTTCGTCGCCGCCAGCATGTTGGTACGGAAATCGGTGTCTTTGTCGTTAGCCGGGCTTTTCCACGGCGTCGTGAAAACTTCGGCCGGAACGTCGGCTTTTACTTTGTTGAGAAACTCCAGTTCGCGCCCCTCGGGCAGCCCCGCCGCGGCCAACTCCGAATTTCCAAAGAAGCTTTCCGCACGCACGTACTGCCCATAGAAAATCGATTTGTTCAGCGCTTCGAAATTGAACGCGAGCGCAATCGCGCGGCGGACGCGAATATCGTCGAACGGCTTGCGGCGGACATTGAACGCGAACGCCTGCATGGAGGCGACCCGCTTATGCGGCAGGGCTTCCTTCTTAACGAGGCCTTTGGTGACGGAATCGAAGTTGTACTGCGTGGCCCACGACCCGGCCGACGTCTCGGTCCAGAAATCGACGACACCCGATTTGAAAGCCTCGAAGGCCGGCGTGCGATCCTTGAAGTAGATGTAGGAGATCTCGTCGAAGTTGTTCTGGCCCTTGGCCACCGGCAGATCCTTCGCCCAATAGTCCTTGACGCGCTCCAGAACGATGCGGCGGCCCGGATCGACCGACTTTACTTTGTAGGCGCCCGAGCCGAGCGGCGGCTCCAGGCTGGACTTGGCCAGGTCCCGCTTCTCGCCCTTCTCGTTGGTGCCCTCGTAGAAATGCTTCGGCACGATATTGAGTTGGCCGACGATCAGCGGCAGTTCGCGATTGCCCGGCTTGTCGAAGGTGAACGTCACCTCGCGCTCGCCGGTCTTCTCCGCCTTCACGACGTTCTGGTAATAGAAGCCGACGCGCGGATCGCTCTTTTTCAGCTCGTTCAGGCTGAAGACGACATCTTCGGGCGTCACCGGCTTTCCGTCGTGGAATTTCGCTTCGGGACGCAGCCCGAACGTCACCGACGAGAAATCGTCAGGATATGAAATCCATTCGGCGATGAGGCCATATTCGGCCGACGGCTCGTCGGGTGAACTAAAGAGGAGTGTGTCGAAAACGTTGCCCAAACCCGCCGCGGGCTGGCCCTTGACCGTGAAGGGATTGAGACTGTCGAAACTGCCGACCGCCGAGATGCGCAGCGTCCCGCCCTTCGGTGCATCGGGATTGACCCACTCGAAGTGCTTAAAATCCGCCGGCAGCTTGGGATCGCCGAGCAGGGAAACAGCATGACGCTTCTGCGGCGCGGCCCCCCCGGCTACGGCAGGTACAGTGGCGGCAAGGACAACTCCAGCGAAGAGACCAGCAGCAACGGACAGGCGGTTCATCGGCGGAATGTCCTCCTCAACATGGCGATTAGCGCAACGCCCGAAGGCGGCGCGGCATCCATTTGCATAACATGCGTCTACCCGCCCGAAGGCCGCCGCGGCGCTTAAAGTTTCTTAATGTCCCGCCCAAATCGAAAGCCCCGCCAAGTGACTGGCGGGGCTAAGCAATTCAACTGACGAAACGGATCAATTCGGCAGCGGTGCCGGGCTGTCGGCCAAGGTCCGCAAATACGCAATCAGTCCCGCGATCTCCGCCGGATCCTTGATGCCGTTGAAAACCATCTTCGTGCCAGCGATGTAGCCCTTCGGCTGATGCAGGAACTGCGCGAGGTTCTCATAAGTCCACTCGCCGCCCTTCGCCTTCAGAGCTTCGGAATATTTCGCTGCGTAATCGGCCTGCGCGCCCTTGGGCCGGTTGACGACGCCCCACAGGTTCGGAGCGACGGCACTGGGCGCGTCCTTCTTATTGGCATGACAAGACGCGCATTTCTTATATTGGGCCGCACCGTCGGCAGGATTGGCGGCTGCCAGCATGGCAACAACGGCCTTAGCATCAAAGCCGCCTGCCGCCGCAGGGGCCGCAGGAGTGCCATCCGCCGCAGGAGCCTTGGCAGCATCGCCGTCAGGGGCTGGCGGCGTAGCGGCTGCCACCGCTTCGCCGGATGCCGCTTCAGTGGCCGGCGGCGCTTCGGCGCTGGCCGTGTCGGTTGGCAGCTTATAGCCAGCGACAGGTTGATGGGGGTTGCCGGCCGTGCGCGCACCGATGATAACGTTCGTGGCGACGATCACCAGCAGTGCGGCCAGCATGGCGCCGGCGATCTTGCTCAATTCAAAGGAATCCATCGCTCACCTTCAATGCTGGAGGCCGCACCTCCGCTTCGCAGTTTCGCAGTGCGCAGGCGGCTATGGCGCCCGGCGCAACAAATTCTGCCGGATGTATAAGGTGCGGCGGCCAGCTTGCAACGTGTCAGCCGCTGTGTTCTAGACCGCCAGCGCGAGACGTATTGTCCCGGCCCCATCAGGCAACCTAGTCGATGACCCGTAGCATCATCCTCATACCGGCCCGCCTGAAAGCGACACGGCTCCCGGATAAGCCGCTCGCGTCGATCCACGGCGAGCCGATGATCGTGCATGTCTGGCGACGGGCGATGGCTGCGGAAATCGGCAGGGTTGTTGTTGCCACCGACAGCGACCTGATTGCCGCAGTCGTCCGTTCGGCAGGTGGTGAAACCGTCCTCACCCGCGCCGATCATGCGTCCGGCTCCGATCGCATCTACGAGGCCCTGAACCACGTCGATCCGGACGGCGATGCCGAAATCGTCGTCAACCTGCAAGGCGACTTGCCGACCCTCGACCCGGCCCTTGTGCGCGCCTGCATCGCGCCCCTCTCGCAGCGTGGCCCTGACATCGCGACGCTCGCCGCCGAGATCACCGATCAAGAAGAGCGTCACAATCCCAACGTTGTGAAAGTCGTTGGCTCGCAGCTTCCCGATCCACGCCGGCTGCGCGCGCTCTATTTCACCCGTGCCACCGCTCCCCATGGCGAAGGCCCGCTCTACCATCACATCGGCATCTACGCCTACCGCCGCTCGGCCCTAGAACGCTTCGTAGCCCTGAAGCCCTCCGGCCTTGAACTGCGCGAAAAGCTTGAGCAATTGCGCGCGCTCGAAGACGGCATGCGCATCGACGTGTCGATCGTTGACACTGTTCCGCTCGGTGTCGATACTCCCGCCGACCTCGACCGGGCCCGGCAACTGATGTCGCCCCAATCGCCCTGATCATCAAAATAGAACCGAGCCCGAAAGCGATGCCGACATCGAAGCACGCGCCCGCCTTGAAGCGCATCGCCTACCAGGGCGAGCCCGGCGCCAACTCGCATCTCGCCTGCACGGAAGCCTTTCCCGATTTCGAGCCGGTGCCCCACCCGACGTTTGAAGACGCGCTCGCGGCTGTGAAGTCCGGCGATGTCGGTTGCGCGATGATCCCTATCGAAAATTCGGTCGCCGGCCGCGTCGCCGACATTCATCATCTCCTGCCGAACGCCGGCCTCTACATCACCGGCGAACACTTCCTGCGCGTCCATCACCAGTTGATGGCCAACCCCGGCGCAACGCTGGATACCGTCAAGAGTGTGATGAGCCATACGCAGGCCCTGGGCCAATGCCGCAACACGCTGCGCAAGCTCGGCCTGAAGCCGGTGCCCGAAGCTGACACCGCCGGCTCCGCCCGCATGGTCGCCGAATCGAAGGATGTCTCGCTGGCGGCCATCGCCTCGCGTCTCGCCGCCGAAATCTATGGCCTTCAGATTCTGAAATCCGATATCGAGGACGAAGCCCACAACACGACCCGCTTCGTCATTCTGGCCTGCGAGCCCGACGACGCCGAACCGGAAGACGGCGTTGTGATGACGACGTTCCTGTTCCGCGTCCGCAACGTGCCCGCCGCGCTCTACAAGGCGCTCGGCGGCTTCGCGACCAACGGCGTCAACATGACGAAGCTCGAAAGCTATCAAACCGAAGGCACGTTCAACGCCACGATGTTCTTTGCCGACATCGAGGGCCACCCCGTCGAGCGCAAAGTCCAACTCGCGCTTGAAGAACTCTCGTTCTTCTCGACCGAGCTCAAGGTTCTCGGCACCTATCTCGCAAGCCCCTACCGCGCTGAAGCCCAGGCCCGCGCCAAGCCCGAGCCCAAGAACATCCGATGAGGCTTGCGGGAAGAATCGCGATCGTCACGGGCGGCGCATCCGGGTTCGGACGCGGCATCGCGGAAGCCTTCGCGCGCGAAGGCGCAAGCGTGATGGTCGCCGATCGCGACACCAAGGGCGCCGCGGCCGTCGCGGCCGGGATCGGCAAGGCCGCCGTTCCCTTCACCTGCGACGTGTCGATGAAATCCGACGTCGACGCGATGGTCGCAGCTTGCATCCAGACATTCGGCGGCCTCGACATTCTCGTCAACAATGCCGGCATCACACACGCCAATCAGTCGCTGCTCACCGTCACCGAAGACGAGTTCGACCGCATCTACGCCGTCAACGTGAAATCGATCTATCTGACCACGCTCGCCGCCGTGCCGGCACTCGAACAACGGGGCGGCGGCTCCATCATCATCACTGCCTCCACCGCCGGTGTCCGCCCGCGCCCAGGGCTCACCTGGTACAACGGTTCCAAGGGCGCCGCGCTCACCCTTACGAAGTCCATGGCCGCCGAACTCGCGCCGAAGAACATCCGCGTCAACGCCATCAACCCCGTCATTGGCGAAACCGGCATGATCGAGCGATTCATGGGAATGCCCGACACGCCTGAAAATCGCGCGAAATTCACCGCCGGCATTCCGCTCGGCCGCTTTTCCAAGCCCTCCGACATCGCCAACGCCGCCCTCTTCTTCGCCGACCCCTCCTCGTCGTTCGTCACGGGCACGGCGATCGAAGTCGACGGCGGCCGCTGCATCTGATTCATGGCAGCGCTTCTCACCCTCCGCGACATCCACCTGACGTTCGGCGGCACGCCGCTTCTGGAAGGCGCGGACCTGAATGTCGAACCCGGTGATCGCCTTTGTCTCGTGGGCCGCAACGGCTCCGGCAAATCGACGCTCATGAAAATCGCCGCCGGTCTCATCCAGCCCGACAGCGGCGAGCGCTTCATCCACCCCAACGCCTCCGTCCGCTATCTCCCGCAGGAACCGGACTTAAAAGACGCCCAAACCGTCCTCGCCTATGTCGAAGGCGGTCTCGGGCCCACCGACGACCCCTACCGCGCGCGTAAGCTTCTCGACGACTTCGGCCTGACCAGCGACGAAAGCCCAACTCACCTTTCGGGGGGCGAGGCCCGCCGCGCGGCCCTCGCCCGTGCCCTCGTCGCCAACCCCGATGTCCTTCTCCTTGACGAGCCGACCAACCACCTCGATCTGCCCGCCATCGAGTGGCTGGAAAAGACGATTTCCGGGCTCAAGTCCGCCGTCGTCCTGATCAGTCACGACCGCCGCTTCCTCGAAACGCTTTCGAAAAAGACCCTCTGGATCGATCGCGGCCGCACACGCGAGCTACCGCAAGGCTTCGCGCACTTCGAAGCCTGGCGCGACAAGGTTCTCGACGAGGAGGAAGCCGAGCGCCACAAGCTCGACCGCAAAATCGTCCGGGAAGAACAGTGGATGCACGGCGGCGTCACCGGCCGCCGCAAGCGCAACGTTCGCCGCGTCCGTGAATTGCGGGACATGCGCAGGCAAGTCCGCGAGCAGCGCCACGTTCAAGGCAATGTTCAACTCGCCGCCACCGACGCCGGCACGTCGAGCCGGCTGATTGTCGAAGCTCGCCAAATCTCCAAAAGCTATGGCGAGACCGCCATCGTTCAGGATTTCTCGACCATGATCCTGCGCGGCGACCGCGTCGGGATCGTCGGCCCAAATGGCGCGGGCAAGACGACGCTGCTTGGCATGTTCACCGGAGCGCTTGCACCCGATAGCGGCACCATCCGCCTCGGACAGTCACTCGAACTGGTCACCCTCGACCAGAAACGCGACGAACTGAAGCCCGACTGGACCGTCGGCGAGGCCCTGACCGGCGGACGCGGCGAAACGGTGGTGATCGACGGCAAGCCGCGCCACGTCGCAAGCTACATGAAGGACTTCCTGTTTACCTCCGATCAGGTCCGCTCTCCGCTTAAAGTCCTCTCCGGCGGCGAACGCGGACGCCTCATGCTTGCCCGCGCGCTCGCCAAGCCCTCCAACGTCCTCGTCCTCGACGAGCCGACCAACGACCTCGATCTCGAAACGCTCGATCTTTTACAGGAAATGCTGGCCGACTATCCCGGCACCGTGATCCTCGTCAGCCACGACCGCGACTTTCTCGATCGCGTGGTGACAAATGTCGTCGCGGCGGAAGGCGACGGCCGGTGGACAGAATACGCCGGCGGTTATTCCGACATGCTCGCCCAGCGCCAAAGCGCCGGTCCGGATCGCCCAGCACCCGCTGAAACCAAGAAGTCTGCCCAGATCCCGGCAGCCGGTCCCACGGCGGAGGCACCGAAACAAAAGCGCAAACTCTCGTTCAAGGAGAAACATGCGCTCGAAACATTGCCCGCAACGATGGCGCGGTTGAACGCAGACATCGCAAAGCTCCAGAACAAGCTCGCCGACGCGTCCCTTTACGCGAAGGACCCGCGCGCCTTCACGGCGGCAACCACCGATCTGGCCAGAGCGCAGACCGAACTGGCAACGGCGGAAGAACAATGGCTCGAACTGGAAATGCTGCGCGAGGCATTGGAAGGCTAAACGCCATCTACTCATGCCTTTTGGCGCGTAGATGGCAACACGCAAAGTCCCCAACAACGACTTAGTGTTTCGGCCCGAAGGGC
>CAYWIF010000002.1:255702-284711 GCA_964458265.1 uncultured Hyphomicrobium sp.
TAGATGGCAACACGCAAAGTCCCCAACAACGACTTAGTGTTTCGGCCCGAAGGGCTTGGGAGCAAGGCGACCCGGCGCCAGCGCCGCCACCCCAAGCGAAGCTTGGAAATCAAGTGAGCGGAGCGCCTATGGGCGCGCGAGCGAAAGTACAGCGGACCTGATTGGGCAAAATACAATCCAGAGAATAGCCCGCAGGGCCAAGGGAGCAAGGCGACCCGGCGCGAGCGCCGCCCCCGCGGAGCGCCTATGGGCGCGTGAGCGACAAAGTGGCGGAGAGGGAGTCCTCCAAAGTACATTGTTTTAATTCACTTATTTTGAATGATTTAGCGTTTGCCCACGTTTTTGCCCAATCCCGGGGTGCCAGCCTTGCCGCCCCGGCTGCGGGAGTGCTGGCCTGCTTGGGCCAATGCCGCCGCGGCGGGCGCACAATCCCATCCCTCCGATGGTCGCTCACGTGCACACGCCGGAGCCCCGTGTGTATACACAAACCCTATCTGTACATACGGGATTGACGTGCATACATCAGGTGGTATATACACGTGTTGTGAGCAGGAGGTGGAGCATGATCCGCGTGGCCGTACTCAACGCGAAGGGGGGTGTCGGTAAGACCACCATCGCAACGGCGCTTGCCGTGCGGGCGGCCCGGGATTTCCACATGGTCGGACTCGTGGATCTCGACCCCCAACAGGGCGCGGCTCGGTGGCATGGCCATCGTCGTGTCGGCGATGACGCGAGCCCGCAACTCTTCAAGGTGGCCGATTCGGCCGCGGACACTGCGGAAGCCTTGGAGCTTGCGGGCTACGAGGTCGCCATCTTCGACGGAGCGCCCGGCTCTCTTTCTCAGACCGAGGACGCCATACAGGCCGCGACGCTCGTCCTGGTCCCGCTCAGGGCCGGAGATCAGGACTTGGCCTCGACGGAATACGTCGTCTCCGCCTGTCGTGACTTCGGCGTCCCCTACCTCCTCGTTCTCAACGAAGCCGCTTCCCTGCGCGACAAGCGCGCTCTGGAGGTTCTGGGGGGCTTCAAGAGCATTGGCGAGCCGATCTGCGAGACCATGATTTGTCGCCGCGTACATTACGTCGACGGCATCAACATGGGCCGGTCGGCCGCAGAGCTTCGCGGAGGCGAGAAGGCGGCCGAAGAGATCGACGCGGTGTGGCGGGATATCACGCGGCGGATCACAGCCCACGAGTCCGTGAGGGTGCGTCATGCAGGGTGACGACGCCGGAGATGGCATCCTTCTCAACCGCTTTTTCCGCGCCCAGAAACCGTCGGAAGCGCCTGCGGGCTCTCGAAAAGATCCAGAACTTCCGGCCAGCCCCAAGTTCGGCAAGGTGGACCGCGAGGCGCGTAAGGCGAACGAGCGCAAGGCTACCCGGACGCCTAAGCAGCGCGAGCATCGCGCCCAGCGCACCGCCATCATCAACTTCCGCTGTACGGACGGACTGCGCGATGCAGTCGAGACGGCCGCGAAGGAAATGGGGATCACGCGCACGGACCTGATCGAGCAGGGCATCGAGATGATGCTGCGACGGCACGCGCGCGGCAAGAAGACGGGGGAAGCCGATGCTTAGACTGGCGCTGTTGGCCCTTGGCGCGATCGGAGCGGCCTGCGTGATCGCGGTCAACGTCCGCTACGCCATGGCGACGAGTGATACGGAGATCGACGCGACGATCGCTGCAATCTACATGGCGACGATCACGCTGGTCGGCCTCACGTTCCATGCGGTTGCCCTGCGCACCTGGCGATACAGCCGACTTTGGTCCATCCTGATCGGGGTCGTGGCTGTTGGAGCGATGCTGGCCAGCCTGAGCAATTCGCTGGGGTTTATGGCGGTGCGCGGCTCGAAGACGACCGCCGAAATCGAGAAGACGACAACGGCCGTCGCGGATGCCAGGACGGAACTGGCGGCGCTCAGAGCTCGGCGGGAGGCGTTGCCAGCATTCACGCCCACGACCGTGGCTCAGGTCGAGGCCGCCCGTGAGTTTGTGGAGACGGCAGTTCAGCAGCGCGATGCGGAGTGCCAGCAGCGGGGTCCTCTATGCCGGGACCGCGAAGCGGACGAGCGCACGGCACGGGAAAAGCTCCTGGCGGTCCAAGCCCAGAGATCCACGACAATCACGACTGAAGAGATCGACGCCCGCATTGAGGTGGCCATGCTGGCCCTTGGGAAACAGGGGCCAGTCCGATCCGTTGATGCCCAAGGCGCAGCGCTCGCCACGTTGTTGGGCGTGCCTTCGTCGTGGGCGGCCACGATATCGATCTGGCAGCAGGCGCTGCTCGTCATTTTGATGGAACTCGCCGTCATCGCGAGCCTCATCGCCGCAGAGGTCATGAAGCATTCCCCCTCGTCGATCGCGCCGAGCAAAGCGCCCAAGGTGAGTTTGGACCCTCCGGAGGGCGAGGTCGGCACCGCCAAGGATTTCGCCGTTGCAAACCTCTGGCCCCAGGACAATGGCAGCGTAACGCTCACTGAAGCTTATCGCGGCTATTGTCAGTGGTGCGAGTCGGAGGGCATGTGCTCGATGCCAGCGCTGCGCTTCGCCCAGGACTTCACGGATATTGTGAGGGGCCTAGGTCTTACTATTCAGGACAAGGGCGACATGATCGAAATCACCGGTGCCCGGTTCGCCGCGACTAGGCTCATTGCGGCAGAGTAAGGCGAGCCGGGACACGCTGTACGGGTATCTGACAAACTAAGTTGAGAGTTGGAAGTCAGAGAGATTAAGGTCAGCGCTTATTCCTAGATATTTTGCAGATCGGTCGCGCCGAGGTGAGCGGGATATGAACTGCAAAAGGCGTTAAGCACTGCCTTCACGGCAGAGTAGATGTCCCTGCGCTGCGGTCCGGACCCAATTTCTCGGCCGCCGTGTGGGTCACCTAGCCGAGACACCCCAATGATCATCTCGCCCAAGATTGCGGGCGGTCGGTCCCAATCCGTTCCAACAACAAAAGAAATCGGATGGGATTGATCCGTTTGAACATGCTTAGTGCCGTTACAGACCCCCCGAACGATGTCGAATGCGTCGCCGGATGCAGTTCGCATAGTTGCCTCAATTCCGGTTTCGCCGGCAATTTTGAGATGATCTTTCAAGTGAAAAGTCACGATGCATGCAAGATATGCACGACGCCTCGATCGCGGATCGCCTTTTAGCTCCGCTACGGTAGGCAACACGACCTGATCCATGAATTCTTGTGGTGTCATTGTTACCTAGATTATTAGGCAGCGAGCCGTTTGGTGGCCGCTGTGGGTTTAGCTTCGATGACCGGCAGCGGTAGCTCATTCAGATGACGCCGAATGCTCCGCCAGTGGGGCAAATTGCTGCCCAACAGCTTCAGGAAATCATCGCCGTGGTTGGGCACCAAAAGGTGAGCCAGCTCGTGCAGAATGATGTAGTCGAGGCACTGCTTGGGCTTTTTGCTGAGTTCGGTGTTGAGGCGAATATTCCGCGTCTTGGGATTACAGCTGCCCCACTGCGTCTTCATACTTTGGATCAGAAGACGGTTCGCCGTTACGCCAAGGCGCTTCTGCCAGTTAGCCACGAGTTTCGTGGCTTCCTCACGTAGAAGCTGCCGTCGCCAGTGAGCCATGAGTTCAGCTCGACGTTCCACAGTCGTGCCAGGCCGCACATGAAGAACGATGCGGTTGTGCTTGAGCTCAACACGCTGCAGACCATCATCTTGTACGATATTCAAAAGGTAGCGCCGGCCCCACACATAGTGACTCTCGCGCTCGACGAACTCGGGTCGGGTTTCGCGTGGCTGGGCGGCGAGTTTCTGCTGCTGCTCTCTTATCCAGGCAAGCTTACCAACGCCAAACACACGGATGGTGTCGAGCTTCATCCGGCGCGGCGCGGCAATCCGGACCCGGCCGTCCGGCGGATAGACGCTCAAGTGGACATTCTTGATGTCCTTGCGGACCACCTCGATCACAAGGTCGCCAATGGGAAGCTGGGTGGCCATCAGTATTCGCTCTGCGCTTTGACGATGGCAAAGATGCGCTCTACCTGCGAAGCGTCACCCACGGCGTTGTAAATGGCCTGCTTAATCACGTTCTCGCGCGCTGGAATACCACGCCAGCCGTCCGGGCGGGCCCCAAGAACGGCGCGATCCACCGCCATAGCCAAGTTCTCGTCTTGGCCGAGGTTGTTGTAGAGCGCGCGTCGACCAGGCGTGTTGAGAGTAGGGGGGAGGTCTTCCGGTTGGCCGGCATGGACACGTTTGGCAAGGTCTGCGATCTTCTGCAGGTACTCCTGGTATTCAATGGCCCTGGCTTTGCGTGCAGCAATGATCTCGTCCAGAAGCTTTGACATGCTCTCGTAAAAAGCCGGATCAGTCAGTTGGTCCTTGATAATCGTGCTACGGACATTGTTCTCGATGGTTTCAGCGATGGCATCTTTGTTGCCCTTCATCGCGCCCAGCTGCTTGGCTATTGCGTCACCGATACCCGTCTTGACGATCAGATCCAGCAGGCCGATGCCGTCGAACGGGGAGATCGAGCGGGGTTCATCAGCCTGTATGTACTTATCGATTAGGTGCCGCATGTCGGCTTCATAGGCCTTGAGATCGAGGGTCTCGCCGCTGGCCTTGCGGATGATTTCGCGGAGATTGAGGTAGCGGTCGATATCGGCCTTGATGCGGGCCGTATCGGCGGCTGAGTAGCCCGCCCCGTCCATCTCATCGGCGATATTGGCGTAGGCCCTCACCAGCGCCACCACCCCCTTATAGAGCTGGGTCCGTTGCGGCTCCCGTTCCTGCAGATCGGTCGGAATGTCGGTGTTACCGCAGAAATAATGGATGTGTTCGAGCTCGCCTGCTGGAGGCTGCACTGTCTCACAGAGGGCAGACAGAAGTTCAAGAGCCTGGTCCAGGCCCTCTCGGCCTTTTTCCAGCCGGTTCTGCATCAGGACTTCAGCGGTTACACCACCGGCGCTGTCGTCCAGCTCAGACGTATAGACGGCAATTGCCTTCTCGACTTTTTTAAAGAGGTCTTTGTAGTCAACGATGTAGCCAAAATCCTTATCCTCGCCGTCCAGCCGGTTGGTCCGGCAGATGGCTTGAAACAGGCCATGATCCTGCATGGACTTGTCGATATAGAGATACGTGCAGGGCGGCGCATCGAAGCCGGTCAAGAGCTTGTCCACCACCACCAGCAACTTCATGTTGGCGGGTTCCTTGCTGAACAATGCTTTGGCATTTTCCTCATAGGCTTCAGTCTTGGTCATGCCGGGCTTGGCATCCACGTCCTTCAACAGTTCGGTGTAGGTATTGAAGATGAACTGCTTCTCGGTCTCGGTGTTGGCGCCCGTCTCCTCCTTGGTCACGTCCTGGGCGTTGGGATTGTAGGAGGTGACAACGGCGCAGCGGCCCTTGAATTCGGTCTTCTGGAACAGGGCATAGTACCGGCAGGCCTCGTAGATGCTGGAGGCCACCAGAATGGCGTTGCCGCGCCCGTTGGATAAGCGAGGCTTCACACTGAAATCAAAGATGATGTCGCTGACCACCCGGTCCATGCGGGCGATCGAACTAAGCACATTCTGCATCGTGCCCCACTTCTTCTTCAGCTCATCCTTCTGCCAGTCGTTCAAACCCTTGGTCTTGGCATCAAACCAGGCATCGATACGTTCCTTGGAGGTAAGGCGCTGATCTATGTCGCGGGCCTCATAGATGAGGTCCAGCACGACCTCGTCTTCCACCGCCTCACTGAATTTGTAGGTGTGGATGTAGCCGCCAAAGACTTCGAGGCTGGTGGCCTTGTCTTTTTTGAGCAACGGCGTACCGGTGAACCCGATAAAGACGGCATTGGGCAGCATGGCCTTCATTAGTCGGTGCAGCTTGCCGCTCTGGGTCCGGTGGCATTCGTCGACGAACACAAAGATTTCGCCCTCAGTAGCGCTCGGCTTGGCTTCCAGCTCCTTGATGAAGGCTTCGAAGTCTTCAACATCCTGGCGGCCGAACTTATGCACCAGAGAGCAGAGCAGGCGAGGGCGGGGCAGGGCCAGCTTGGCCAATAGATCCCGGCCACTGTTGGCACGGCTGATGGGCTCCCCAGCCTCAGTGAAGACGCGCTCAATCTGCTTATCCAGTTCGTCGCGGTCGGTGATGACGGCCACGCGCGCGTTGGCGTTGTTTTCCAGGATCCACATGGCCAACAGCACCATCACGATGCTTTTGCCGGACCCCTGGGTGTGCCAGATGATGCCGCCTTGCTTCTGCCGTACATGCTCCTGCGCCGCCTTGATCCCGAAATACTGGTGGACGCGCGGCAGTTTCTTGATGCCGCCGTCGAACAGTACAAAGTCATGCAGCAGCTCGACCAGGCGCCGCTTATCGCACATCTTCAGGAGGTACTTGTCCAGCTTCAAGCGGCTGTTCTCGGCCTCGTCCTCCTTCCAGGTGAGGAACATCTTCTCGGGCGTGAGGATCGCGCCGTAGCGAAGGCCTTCGGAATCATTCCCCGCGAAGACCACCTGGACGGTCGCAAAAAACGACGCGTTGAACTCCGGTTGCTGGTTCGACAGCAGTTGCCGGATGCCGTCGCCCACTGAGACCCGGCTGTTCTTCAGCTCAATCACGCCGATAGCAATGCCATTGACGTAGAGCACGATGTCCGGCCGGCGCTCATGGTTGACCTTGAGGGTGACTTCCTCGGCAATGGCGAAGTCGTTGGCCTCGGGATTGGCCCAGTCAATCAGCTGGACGGTATCAGTTGGCTTACCTGGATCGGTCTGTACCTGCACGCCGTACCGCAACAGCGAATAGACCGCCTGGTTGTTACCGTAAAGGCTACGGTTGAAGTTGTCGGCCTCGGTACGAAGCTTATGGAGCGCGACGCTGATCTGCGCCGCTGTGTAGCCTCTCTTGGTTAGCCACGCCGAAAGGAACACTTCTTCAATATTGCTGTTGCCAGCCCGGTCGGACCAATCCCCCAGATGGTGGTAGTCCAGCTCATCGCGGAACAGGGCCGCCACACGGTTTTGAGTTACGCGTTCGGGTTGGCCAATCCTGCTCATGTCAAACTTTCAATAGCTTAAAACTGACCTCGTACCTGTAGAAGTCAATGTTGGTCGTCGCGCGCAACGCGCGGCGCAGGCGAACGTCATCTTCTAACGCGATGATGCAGCCACGCACCGTCTGGTTCGGCTCTGCCAATTCGTCCATGACGTAGCCCATATACCGCTGGATTTGCCCAACCACGGCGTCACTGGCGCGACCCTTCTTGAGTTCCACGACCAGCAATTCCTTGCCGTCCTTGCGCAATGCCAAGATGTCGATCGCCCCCGTGTCCGTAGGGTACTGTTGGCCAACGGCCTCGCCGTCATCCGTGAAGATACTGTGCCTTTTCCCAAGCTCGGTGGTGGCCCAGTTCTCGACCAGAAACTCTTCCAGATGCTTCTCCAAAGCAAAGACGGACGCGTCTTCCACCAACTCATCCGTCGAGATGAGCGTTGGTGCCGCATTTCCAGCCAGAAAGGCTTCAACTTCTGCCGCATGCTTGGAGATATTGCTGACGGTCCCGATCGACCCGCACGAACCACGCAGCCCGTCGCTCATATCAGCGCGGGCCAGCGATTTGGCCAACCACTCCACGTGCCGACGATGCGGCAGCCGCTCGCCCGGCACGTACACATAGTTACTGACGACTGTGCCCACCCAGTACGAGCCCTTGCCATCGGGACACAGCACAACATCGCCTTGCTGAATTCCTTTGCAGATGGTTTGCAGCATCCCACATGCGAGACCAGCAGCTACCTTAGACTTGTCCGGGTTAGCTTCCAGATAGATGGGGATAAACTTAGTGTTGAAGTCCCGCCAATTGTCGGGCAACTCGTTGGTCAGATCCTGCGCAATGCGCCAGCCACCGCCAAACCACTTCTCGTCATGGCACTGTTGCGCAAACATGCTCTTCGCCCCCAGCATGATGCGATAGAAGGAGCGGGTGGAGTTCATACCAATCTGATCCTCCCCGTCAGCAATTCCTGCATCATGCCTTGTTTCACTGCGCGGGCTTTGGTGAGCTTGCTCTCTAGGGCAGCGATCTCGTCGTCCATGCCAGTGAGGATGGTCGCTATTGCGGATTGCTCGGCGGCAGTTGGCGGAAAATACAATTCGAGCACCAAAAGCTTAGTAACTGATAAGCCGGGTTGAGCGGAGGATTCCGAGTATTGATTCAGATTCATGCGCTGCAGAACATATGCGAGCCAATTCGTATCGGCCTCATTATTCGTCGACACCACCACCGCATGCTCAGACGCAAAGAATTTGCCGCGAGCAACGACTACGTTTCCGCATAGCGCGCCTTGTCGACCAATTAAGCAATAGACGCCATCGTGCGTGTAAGCTGAAGTATAGCCTCGCAATCCATTGCCACCGAAGCATGGGTAGGCAGAATGATCGTCAATTTGGTCACCCGTTATTGAATTTCCACTTTTCATAGAACAAATTCGCTTAATTGGAGCGATTATCCACTCTCCCTCAAACCCCGGCAGGCGACGCTTACCGGTAAGTAGTTCCTGCACGGTGCCTTGCTTGATGGCGCGCTTCTTGGCGATGAGGCTCTCCAAACCCTCAATCAGCGTATCTGCATCGCTCAACGCCTCAGCGATGGCTTGTTGCTCGGCGAGGGTTGGCGGAATTGAAATTGGGAGGCGTAAGCAGGTTTGCTTGTTGAGCTTGGGCTGAGCCGTTCCCGAGTTGTATTGTTCGTAATTTAAAGACTCGAGGTAGTCAGCCAAGAAGCCGATGCTGACGTCATTATTAGGTCTAATTACGTGGGCATGGTTATTGACCCATGCTTTCCCAGATATTCTGAAGGCTAGTCGTACGCTTCGACTAATTATGTTCTCGCCGTCTTCGCCAAGCAAGATCAGATCTTCGTCGAATATATAGTCATTTACATAATCTACAATTCCAGATGCTCCATAATAGGGTATGCTACCCTTCATTTTGGCGCGGTCAGAGTCTTTTACTGGCCTACGCTTGCCGTCGAGGAACGTCGCAAGCGCTTCTAGTGGCTCTACTCGCCAATCCTCTGGAATTATGCCCACCTCGGTCTGCTTAAAGCCGTTGGGCACCGTTGACGGCGCATGCCGGGCTCGTGCCGTAGAAGCCTCCTCTTGCCTCATAGCGCAAACCCCATCTTGGCAAGATGCGCGTTGACGCGGGTCTCCAGCTCGGCCACGTGGCTCGTCAGTTGGGGCAGGGGAGTGTCATACCGCTCGGCCAACTCTTTGACCCGTTGCGTTAGCTGCAGGCTCACGCGGTGCATCTCCGCGTGAATGGCCGCATCCAGTGCCGCCAGCCACTTGTCCTCCACCACCAGCGTTTTGATGTCGGCGTCGCTCAGCTTGGGATACTGGGACAACGCCTTGGCATCGAGCGCAGCTTCCGTGTCCTTCAGAGACTTCTTTAGGTCGGCCTCAGTGGCGCTGAGCTTCAGCCACTCCTTCAGCACCGCAAGCTCCTCGGCCGCGCTCTTGTCGTTGCCAATCTCCCGTAACCGGTCATTCACCGCCGCTTTGTTGATCTTGTCGAATCCGGAGAACGGCGCATCCTCGCCGCTGTGCTCTTCTTCCAACTCGGTCAGCTTGGCAGTGGTGGCATCCAGGTCAGCCGCCAATTTGTCGATGGCGGCCTGTTCCTTCGCGAAGAACCGCGCCACGACTAGCGCCTTTGGCACGAGGTCGCAGGTCCAGCCTTTATCCTTTTGCTTGCCCTTTTTGTCGGTCTCGACGATGCGGTAAGTCTCCGCCTTCCAGCCATCAGCCGCGATCAGGTAGCAGTCGTCCTGCATGGTGGCCGCCCAGTAGTCCATCAGGTGCTGATAGACGTCGTAGGCATCAATGAGGGGCTTACCCTTGTAGTGATTGAGCAGGCTCTCCGAGAGCTCGGCAATCACTTCCTTAGGATGGCAACCAGCCGCTAATCCCTTTAACCTGGCCGATGCCGTTCTTCGCCACTCGGCAAAATGTTGGTTCATGCCGTCAATGAAGGCCGTGAACTCGGGGTGGTCGTAAATGGCCGTCTTGATTGCCGACGGTTCCACCGCGAGATCCAGATAGCCCGGTCGGTTTGGGCGGAACAGGCTCGTCCGCAACTTTGGACAGACGGCCCAATACTGATCCAACGCCTCAACATCACGCTCCGGAATGCCGCCGGCCAAGTGGGCGGCGATGTCCTGCAGGTCTTCCGGCGTTTGACTGTCGAAGTAACGCGGCAGGTTGAGGTTGAAGTCGCTCTTCTCAATCTCCTCGACACTCACCATGCGGGAGTAACGCGGTACTTCCAGCTGCTTGGTGAACACGTCAACGATCTGGTGGATGTCTTGGGAGCGCAGGCGGTTTTTGGGGCCGTCCTTCATGAAGCCCTGGCTGGCATCGATCATGAAGATACCCTTCCGCGCCTGAGCATCCGCTTTATCGATCACCACGATGCAGGCGGGGATGCCGGTGCCGTAGAACAGATTGGCGGGAAGGCCGATGATGCCCTTGATGTAACCCTTGCGGATGAGGTTGCGCCGAATGTCGGCCTCGGCATTGCCCCGGAACAACACGCCGTGCGGCAGAATGCAGGCACCCTTGCCCCGGCTCTTGAGCGAACGCACGATGTGCAAGAGGTAGGCATAGTCGCCCTGCTTGCCCGGCGGCACACCAAAGTGCGCAAAGCGGCCAAACGGATCATTCAGCGGATCAAGCCCGGTGCTCCAGCGCTTGTCGGAGAAGGGGGGATTGGCGACCACGTAGTCGAAGGTCTTGAGCGCTTCGCCATCCCGGAACTTGGGATCGGTCAGCGTGTTGCCCTGCATGATCAGCGCAGTGGGATAATTGTGCAGGATCATGTTCATGCGGGCGAGGCCGCTGGTGGCGCCATCCTTTTCTTGGCCGTAGAGCGTAACCGCCGAGCGGGCCTCGTCTGCAACCTTCAACAGCAGCGAGCCCGAACCACACGTAGGGTCGTAGATGGTAGTGTCGCTGCTGGTTTCCGCCGCGCGAATACCGAGGATCTGCGCCATGATGCGGCTGACTTCAGCAGGGGTGTAGAACTGCCCTTTGCTTTTGCCACTCTCTGTTGCGAAGTGGCGCATGAGATATTCGTAGGCATCACCCAGGATATCATCGCCATCAGCGCGGTTCTTCGAAAAGTTGAGCGCCTTGGTCTCGAAGATGGCGATAAGGTTGGTGAGGCGGTCCACCATCTCCTTGCCGGTGCCAAGCTTGCCGGCATCGTTGAAGTCCGGCATGTCGGAGAGTTGGTTGGCGCTGGCCAGCGGGGCAATGATGCGCTTGTTGATCTGGTCGCCGATGTCAGCCTTGCCCTTGAGCGCCACCATGTCGGCAAAAGACGCGCCTTCAGGAATCGTGATCGGGGCAAAGGGTTGCCCAGCGTACTTGTCGCTGATGTATTTGATAAACAAGAGAACAAGGACGTAGTCCTTGTATTGGGACGCATCCATACCGCCCCGGAGCTCATCACAGCTGGCCCAGAGAGAGCTGTAGAGTTCGGATTTCTTTATTGCCATGCGTCGGCTGCCCCCAGTCAACTAGTTCAAATTCCAGCGAGACCATACGTCTATCAAGCAAAGAACAAAAAGAGAACAATGTTCAAAGCTGTGGGCAGGTCGCGAGGGCAGAGGACTACGTCTCAGTCGTTTCCGTATTCGGGCTCGAATGCCATCTCGCGCTCAGTGATTTCCTGGTGCTCCAGATCGATCTTGGCGGCTTCCAGTTCAATCGCACCGTCAAGTGAGAGCGTACATGTAGGGCATGCGAATTGCTCGGCGACGTAGGTTTGCTCTACAAACTCCCAGGTGCCGTCTTCTCCCGCGTTAGATTCGATGATCTCCTCATCGACCTTAAAGCCGCCCACATAGGCCTTCCCCCCACAAGCAGGACATGTGTGGAACCACATATGATCGTAGATTGCAGGGAGCAGGAATTTGTAGTCGGGGAAGGACCTTTTGTCGGCATCAGCAAGAAGCCGTTCACGTTCAGACTTGTTCAGCTTGTTGAACTCGGAGCCAGCCGCCTTCACTTTTTCAGTTGCGGCCTGTGTTTTGGCCTTAACTGCAAGACTTGCGATCCGCTTTGGCGTGTTTGCCTGATCAGCACCGAGCCAGTCGTCAAGTGTCAGTTCCAGATCATCGAGAATAACGGAAACCGCATACCAGTATTCAGACTCCCATGCGCCTAGCTTCATCGCCTTGAAAGGCGTGTCGCCCGAGTGGAGCTCCGCGTTCCGCCGAAGAGCAATATCTCCGCAAAACTTCGATACACGTTCATCGAAGCGCGGCACAACGCGTTTAAGCCGTTCAAACAAAGTCTTCGCCTGGATTGTTTTGACATCCGTCGAGAGTGACAGCCCCGCAGCGGCAAAGAGGGACTCAAAGTGCTGAGGATCAGCAATGAGAGATGGATGAACACTTGCAAGCCGCGACTTCCCAAGCAGCTCCAGCGCGAGTGAGGCCCAAAGCTGATATTCCTCGTTGTCCTTTGATGACTTTCTCTGAAGCGCCTTGCGTGCATACACCTTTGATTTGCTGAGCAGTGCGTCGGGGCAAAGAGCAGGGGAGAGTTGCGGTTTCATGCGACGGTGCATCTAATCAAGGAACGATACGAGTCTAGCTGCGGGACAGCCGCTCGGCCGTGCAACATGCGCCAATTATCGATCACCATGATATCCCCGGCGCGCAAGAAAATTTCCTGAACATGCTCGTTGATCGCTTCAAAGGAAAACAATGCCAGGGCCTCTTCAGCTTCCTGCGTGACGGGCTTCATGCAGCCAGGATCGAAACGAATGAATGCGGGATTGAGGCCCTGTATACTACCGTAAAATGATCTTCGACCATTCTGGACATGGAAAACCGCCGATCGCAACAGGCGCATCTGGTTGGACGATAGGGAGAGATCGTAACGGTCGAAAACGAGCGTGGGAACTCGTTGTTTTCCCGGATTTACACAGCCTAAAACAAGATAGCGGGCAGGAACCGGCAAGTGAGAAGTGTCGACATGCAGCGGCAGTGGACCCAATCCGTAAGAGGCGCTGAGTGAAGAAGGATGAGCAGAAGCCTCTGGGCTAGGAGAGAGCACTTCTACTGAAGACCCGTACCTGCCTTGAACAAGAGTTCCAAGGCGAAAGGCCAGTGCAACGACCTGTTGCGATATGGCGTCGGAGTGGCAGGAGAAAAGTTCCCAGCCATGCTTGGCGATCGCGCCCGAGCGAAGATTAGTGTTTTCAGTGGGTACGTCTTGTCGCCGGCTAGCGGTCATTTCTCATCATTGCATAGACGGAAAACGTTTGGGAGCGTAGCGCGACAGCACTGCCTACAAACTGTGCGTATCTTCTTCGATTTTTTGGCGGCGTCGATGAAAGAATCGCTCTTGCCCTGATATAATTTTTAGAGGGGGCTTTCATGACTGACAATAAGTCCAACGCGAGCACACCGCCGCCGGAACCCGAAGATGATTGGAAGAGCGCTGCGGCGCGCGCGGGGCTGCAGGCTGTCGGAGGTGCCATTCCTGTGGTTGGTGGTATCATTTCTGCCGCAGCCGGTGCCTGGGGCGAGCACGGCCAGAAGAAGATGAATGACTTCTTCAAGCATTGGATTGAGATGCTTAGAGAAGAAATGAAGGAAAAGGAAGATACCATCGCGGAAATCGGTGCCCGCCTCGACTTGCAGGACGAGCAGATTGCCGAGAGGGTGAAGAGTTCCGAGTACCAGAGCTTGCTCAGAAAAGCCTTCCGGGAGTGGTCAGGAACGGAAAGTGAGCAGAAACGTAGGATGGTGCGGAACATCCTATCCAATGCGGCTCAGCCCTCTCGGTTCGTGACCGATGACGTGATGAAGTTGTTCTTACAGTGGGTAAAGGACTACTCCGAGCTACACTTCGATATCGTGCGTGCAATATTCAATGAGAGCGGTGGCATCACGCGCGCAGCCATGTGGGAGAAAACGGGGCGGCCGTTCCCGCGCGAAGATTCTGCGGAAGCAGACTTATTCAAGACCATCATCCACGACCTAAGCGTAGGGCACATCATTCGCCAATGGCGGGAAACCGATGGAGCGGGGCACTTCCTCAGAAAGGCCAAACAACCTCGGTCGCGAGGAATAGCGATGTCGTCCGGTCCGCGCACAATGAAATCCTCGTTCGACGACAGCGACCCGTATGTCCTTACCGAACTGGGAAAGCAGTTTGTCCATTACGTGATGACGGAGGTTCCGCCGAAGCTCACATACCAGGCGGAAGCAACCTCGGGCACGGCGTCAAAAGGGGCCGGCAATGATTTTACATAAGATACATTATGCGAGCACGCCTAGCGGCGCGGTGTGAGGCTATTGCACGGCTCTGGCCAGCAATGGCTCTTCCGTTCGCCGCTAGCGCGACAAACAAGCCGGGAGCCGACGGTGAGCAGCGGCGTGTCAGGGTTGATCCCGTGACGCTGTTCGAAGGCTAAAGGCTCTGCGATCTTATCATGGCCGCATGCATTGCACCGGAGCCAAATGCGCTGCCCGAGGCTCTCGACATGCGAGAGGGTCACGCTCCGCCAGCCGGTCATCCTTAGGATTTGTGTGCCACGTCACATTGAGCAGCGTAGTCTCGATGACACGACCAGCGCGACACTCTGCGCAACGATCCGCAGGCGCCCTGATCCGCACGATTCCCGAACCGTGGTACAATGAAATTGAACCGGGACAGGAGGCCCGGAACCATGGCCAGCGAGAATAAGCGCTCGAACAGCAAGTCGGCCGCCCGTAAGCATCAGATCGCGACGTACTACGGGATACAACCCGAGCCTGCCCTGAACGACCCCAACGACATCGACTGGATGGGGTGGATTGACCACCTTCACGACCTCGACTGGGAGAAGGTGCCGGTGGACTGGAAGCCGGGCGATCCCCGTGATCCGGAGGCTGAGGCTCGCGAGCAATCCCGCATCGAAAGGCGCAAGAGCGTGGCCGCGTGGATGGCCGAAGTTCGGGCGGGCGTGGCCAACGTCCGTGCCAGAAAGCAGGCCGAAGCGCACCGGGCCCTCAAGAGCCAAGTCGGCATCTACCACGGCATCGGGCCGGAACCGGCGCGGGACTCGGGCAAGTGGGAAGACTGGATCGAAACCCTCTACATGTTCTGCGACTGGGAGAAAGTGCCGGAGGATTGGCAGCCGGGCGATCCGACGGCGGCCGACATCAAGCGCGAGCGCGAGGCAGACTATGCCCTCGCCCGACTTGTTGAGAGCAGCCGCGGCGGCAGATCAACCTAGTTAGATACCGCTCGCAGGAGCCCGCTTCGCAGCCGGGCTCTTTTCGTTTGGCAACACCGCCTCGAAGCAGTCACCCTTCGATGACGTCGCGAGCCGGATGGAAGAGGGCCGCTCGATTGTGCAGGCCGAGATCGTGTTGGAACACGTCCAGGCCGGTGAGAGCGTCGCCCGGGCGCAGCTATCGGCCCGGACCAGCGAGCGCTGGCGGCAGTACGTCCGATCCATGCACGATTGTCGATCGGCCGCGAACCAGGCGCGGATCGAGATGGAAGACCGCAACCGGCGGTACTGGCAGCAGAACAATTCTGAGGCGGACCAGCGGTCCGAGCGCCGGATGTCCCGGTGATTTGGAATGATATTGCGACCAAGCGTGCCCAACGAGTCGTCATCCCGCACGCCTGGTGGCAATCCTGTTCTAACAAAACGGCCCCGGGAGGGGCCGCCGTAGAACAATCCGGTTTTCTCGCAGCGCTAGATCAGGTCGACCACCAGGCGCTGCGCGTCGTCGTTCGTCTCGATGTACCGCTGCGTCGTCGCCAGGTTGGCGTGTCCGACCATGGCCTGCACGTCGCGAAGCGATCCACCAGCCTCGGTGATCTTGCGCGCGACCTTGGTGACGAAGGTCCGTCGGCCGCTGTGTGACGAGAAGCCCTTCCATCCCAACTTGCGGCCGTACAAGTCGCGGAACCATGAAGCGACCGTGTTCGGCTCGATCGGCTGACCGGGCCGGTCCTTTTCATTCGTGAACACCGGGCCTGCCTTCCGGCCGGTCACGTCCCGGTAGGCGACCAGGGCTTCGAGCAGGTCCGCGGCGATTGCGACGATGCGAGGCTTGCCGCCCTTGGTCACGTTCAGAGCCAGGCGGCGGCCGGGCAAGTCAACACGATCCCACGTCAGCCCGGCGATTTCCTTGGCGCGGAGCCCGGCCTTGACCGACAGCAGGAACATCGCTTTGTCGCGGTCCTTCTCCAGGCTGGCCAGAACGATGCGGATGCGCCGGTCATCGAGCACGTCGGCCTGTCCGCTGGCCGTCTTTGTCTGCTTTCCCATTTCAGCCTCCAGTTCGCATAAAAAGTCGCGTAATCCGCTAAATTATGCGAACCGCGCGGCCACGTCAATGGAAACCCGCACTTTTACCCCACTAAATGTTGGCTTTTGTGCAAGTTCGCATGAATTGTATATTTGATGCGAATTCGGGTTTTGAGGCGTCTGGGGGAGCCGGGCTCAGGGTGTGCGAACTGCACCGCGCAGGGGCGGTGCTGGTGTTTACCTGCCCTGCCAGCCGGTGCAGGTTGCCGATAAGGTGGACGAGGTTTCACTCCTCGTTGGCCTGAATCAAACCCGACAAACCCGATGTGCAACCTGTACTCGATGACGACCAACCGCCAGGCCATCATCCGGCTCTTTCGGATTTTGGAGAACCGTGCCGCCTCGGTTGAGCCCATAGACGCAATCTTCCCGGGTCACGATGCCCCTGTGGTCAGGCTTGCCCCGGACGGTGAGCGAGAACTGGTTCAGATGTCCTGGGGTTTCGTGTTGCCGCAAGCGGGACGGGCGCCACGCCGCGTGACGAATACCCGCGACGACAAGGTGCGAACGAGTTCGTTTTGGCGTGCGTCCTTCGAACAACGTCGTTGCCTTGTCCCTGTGACGTGCTTCGCGGAACCGAAGGAAGTCACTCCAGCATCGTGGCATTGGTTTGCACTCAAAGGGGAGGAGGCTCGACCGCGGTTCGCCTTCGCTGGCCTATGGCGGCGGCACGTCGGTCCGATCAAAAAGGACGGCCTGGCCGTGGAGCTTGATGTTTACTCCTTCATGACCACCACACCCAACGCTCTGGTTGGATCAATCAATCACGAGCGCATGCCCGTTTTGCTGTCTTCGCAAACCGATTTCGATACTTGGATTGACGGCACGCCGGATGAAGCGTTCTCCCTCGTTCGCGAGTACCCACCGGATCGCATGCGGATTGTGCAGTCTGGGTTCGAGAAGCGAGACATGCTGACGCGCGATGGCTAGCCTATTGCTCGTGTTGCACGCCGCTGCGTCTAATCTTGGTCACCTGGTGCAGGTTGCCGTCTAGGGGAGGAGGAGCCGTGAGCCGTCGCAAGGGCGAGTTGACCAATGCCAGGGTCGACCGGGGGTGGCCGTATCAAGTCGCGCTGCGGGCGGCGGCGACGCACGGCGCCGACTACATCGAGGCGTTGGAGTTCTGCGAAGGACTTTCACTCTGCCCGCGTCGCCAGGCGTTCCGCCGGGATGACGAGTACATCAACGTGTGGTGCTTTGCGGTCGAGGCGGACGCCTTGGCGTTCATGGCGCGGTTCGGAGGGGCGATGCTTGATCCCAAGGACCGGCCCCGGTGGCCGGGGTGAGTTATAGGAGCTTCCGACGCGCCAACTCAGCCCTCGTCTGGACATACCACCGTGAAGCTTGCAGCGACAGTTCTGCATGGATGGCGTTTGGCACAGCGAATCCCGACGAGTTTTCGCACCGCACCGAAGTGGCCCTCGTCGTGGCTTAGGCTGCGGAGGCTGGAACTCCGGTAGCAGCGCGAGGTCTGGGAAAACCTTGAGCAGTGCGCGTCGGACTTTTTCTTTCATGGCTGGCACCCCGTGGCGCGCGCGCGCCCGCGTGCGCGGGTACTGCGGATAAATTGTGGTTTTCCCACAAATCGCGCCGGTTGGTCCAAATCCGGTCGCAGTCCCCAGTCCGTTGCCGAAAGCAAAGGCCCATCGCTCGCTAACGCGGCTCAGAGAAATCACAAATATGAAGAGCGACGAGCTTGGCAGCTATGCCCTCATGACCGGAACTGCCAGTTGAACTTTGGAACGGTGAAAAGGGCCAGGAACAGAAGTCAATGTCCTGAGTTGCCTCGGCGACGGTTTCAGAGCTGTTCGTATTACCTAGCGCGAAGACTACGGACAGGCCTGTGCCAATAGAGACACACGGTGCGCTACTCGGCATTCTCACCGAGTGTCGCCCTTGTTTGCTATATAGCTGACCAGCTATATAGCAAACATCCGATATTCCCATCTGGAAATTTCGGTCTCCAACGGTCTTGGGAGTGTTGCGTGCGCGTCAGTTTCAAAATTGCAGGTCTATGTCTGACGTCCAGTCTACTGTTGAGCACCTCTCTCATGAGTCAGGAGGCCATCACCGCAGGTGGTAACGTCACCGCCGGCGAAGCAACACCTCTCCCCCCGGTGCTCATTGAGAGCCCCGCAGAAAGCCGCAAACCGAAGAAAGCGCGTCACCGGCCGCAGCCCGCGCCGTCCGGCGGCGGCCAGATTACGGGCCAGCAAGGCGATCCCGCCAACATCGCAGCTACAGATACAAACGCAGCGATTGCTGGTGTGGACAGTGGTAGCGGGGACGCGGCTGGCGACGAATCGCCCGGTGTCTTCACGCTTGGGCAGTTGGACCTCATCGGTGGCGCGACGATCACCAACGATGCGATGTGGACGTTCAATAGGCAGTCTCTTGATGCTGCCGCCAGCATCGTACCGGGCGTCTCGGTCCATTCGACTGGGGGCAGCCGCAATGAACGCGATATCTTCATCCGCGGCTTCGACCGCCAACGCGTGCCGCTTTATGTCGATGGCGTGCGCATTTTCCTGCCCGCCGACAACCGCATCGACTTCAACCGATTTCTGACCCCCGACCTTTCCGAAATTCAGTTCCAGAAAGGCTACGTCTCGGTCCTGAACGGCCCCGGCGGTCTCGGCGGTGCGATCAACCTCGTCTCGCGCAAGCCCACGAAGGAACTCGAACTGGAAGGACGCACCGGTGTCACGTTCAATGGCAGCGCGGATGACACGAATGCCTGGAACGGCTACGCCTACGCCGGAACAAAAGGCGATAGCTATTACGCGCAGGTGAGCGGCACTATCGTCGATCGCGACCACTGGAATTTGTCCGACGACTTCGAGCCGATCAACGTTGCGCGCGAAGATGGCGGCTCGCGCGATCATTCCGACATCAAAGACTGGCGTATCAATGTCAAAGCGGGCTTTACGCCCAATGCGACCGACGAATACTCGATCAACTACACCACCCAGAGCGGCGAGAAGAGCGCGCCGCTGCACGTCGCCGGGCAGGTTGTTCCTCCGCAGCGCTATTGGGTGTGGCCGTACTGGGATCTTCAGTCGGTATCCTGGCTGTCCAAGACGGCTGTCGGTGACAGCTCCTACTTAAAGACCAACGTCTACTACAACACGTTCGACAATCTCTTGAGGTCGTTCGGTCCCGACTATCAGACCCAGACGGCCAACAACCAGTTCGACAGCTTCTATGACGACTATGCCTACGGCGGCTTTGTCGAGTTCGGGACCTCTCTGATCCCCATGAACACGCTGAAGGGCGCGATCCACTACCGCCGCGACAGCCACTCCGAACGGCAGGACACCGCCCCCGATAGTGCGGCGCCCGTCCACGAACCTTGGCAGGAAAACATCGTCGATACGTGGTCATTCGCCATCGAGAACACCTTCCACGCCACGAGCTCGGTCGATGTCGTCACAGGCGCCAGCTATGAAATGGACGACGTGCGGAAGGCCGAAGAGTTTTCCAGCGGGGTCTTGATCGACAATCTTCTCGTGTCAAAGGATGCCTGGAACGGTCAAGGCGCTATAATCTATTCCTATAGCGACACTGGAAAACTCCACGCTGACGTTTCCAGCCGCACACGGTTCCCGACACTGTTCGATCGATATTCAACGCGCTTCGATACGCGATTGGCCAATCCAAATCTCGATCCCGAGCGCAGCACCAATTATGAAGTCGGCTGGTCGGATACCGTGGTGCGGGGGTTCAAGGCGACGGCCGCCGTTTTTTATTCTGATCTCAAGGACAGCATTCAGAATGTTCAGGTGGGGTCTCAGGGCGGCGCGTCGATCCTCGGCCTCAATGTCGATGGTGAACACTACGGGCTGGAACTCTCGGCCGATTGGGACATCACGCCAACGCTCCGGGTTGGTGCAAACTACACCTATCTCGAACGCAATCTCGATTTCGCCGGAGCAGCTGCATCCCTCCCTGCCAGCAACGCAAGCGAAATTGGGCGACGCGCGGCAGCCGCGCTCGCACAAGAAGAGGGAACGCCGCGTCATGAAGCCTTCGTGTACCTTGCTTGGAGCGTCACGGATGCCCTGACCCTCACGCCGAGCCTTGAACTTGCAAGCGACCGTACCAGCTTGATCACAAGCTCGGCCACCACCCTGTCCAACAACGCGACGACCTCGCGACCCAACTTCTTGCGATCCGGATCGTACGCCCTTTTGAACGTACAGGCTGAGTATGCTTTCGAGAAGAACATCACGGCTGCGTTCGGCGCCTCTAATTTGCTTGACCAGAACTATGCTCTGGCCGAAGGCTTTCCCGAACCGGGCCGCCAATTCTTCATCAATCTAAAGGCGACGTTCTAGGAGGATGAGGCAGATGAAACTCAGCGCACGTAACATCCTCAAGGGCACCATCGTTGATATAACGAAAGGCGCAACAACATCACACGTGCGTATCGACATTGGCGGCGCCGTCGTCACGGCATCGATCACCAACGACGCGGTAGAAGACCTGGGTCTAAAAGTTGGCATTTCCGCTTCTGCCGTCATCAAGTCGTCAGATGTGATGGTTGCCGTGGAGTCGTGATGTGATGAAGCGGATATTCGTCATCGCCGTCGCGGTTTTCGTGTTCTCACCGGTGCATGTGCGTGCGGCTGGACTTGGCGGTTGTGAGGACTTTGCTTGGCCGCTCGCGACAGAACTCGCTTGGATGAATGCCACTGATCCCATCGACGTCAACTCAGGCGCAGAAATACCTTCCGCGCCGGAGAAAGCCATTGCACTCGCGCTCGAGCCCGAGGCCGACGCGAAACTCATGGCGCGTGCCAGCGGCAAGCCGAAGCCAGTGCCCGAGAGACCGTTCGCTGGAGCGGTCACGATCGCCAGCATCGGAAAGCCCGGCATTTATCAGGTCACACTTTCATCATCGGGTTGGATCGACGTCATCCAGGATGGCAAAGTGCTCGACGCGGTCACCCACACCGGAAAGTCTGACTGCCCGAGCATCCGGAAAAGCATCCGCTTCGACTTGAAGGCCGACCCCGTTATGCTGCAGGTGACGTCAGTCCCGGCGAACAACGTAAAGATCGCGATCAAAGCTGCTGACTAGCGGATTTGCGCGCAGATGACCACCGATCGCCATTCCCTGATCAGTCAGTCGATAATGATTTCAAACAAGCGGTGTCTTCGTCGTAGGAGCAATCGGACTTAGTGACGTTCGAAGAATAGCCTTCTGGCCCGAACCACGTTATATTTACCCGGCTATAACCAGAAAGGCTCTTCTATGAGCAGCCATCTTTGTTTTGTCCATCGGCCTATAGCGGCTCTTGCTGCCCTTGTTTTCGCCTTGGCCGCTGTTCTCGCTCCCGCGTCGCCCCGCGCCGAACAGCAACCGGTTGCCGACGAGAAGACGATCACGGTCTTCGCCGCCGCCAGCTTAAAGAATATTCTCGAGGCGATGATCAAGACTTCGGATCCGAATGGGCCGACGAAGCCCCTGTTGTCGCTCGCCGCATCGTCAGCTTTGGCCAAGCAGATCGAGCAGGGTGCTCCGGCCGATGTTTTCATCAGCGCTGATCAGGACTGGATGGACTACCTCGCAGGCAAAGATCTGATCGTGCCCGAGACACGCACCGTCATTGCAACAAACACGATTGTATTGGTTGCGCCGACCGCCAGTTCGCTCGCCGTGGATTTGAAGCCCGGGCTCGATCTCGCGGCGCTCTTGAGTGACGGACGGCTTGCGGTGGCCGATGTGAAAGCGGTACCCGCGGGCAAATATGCCAAAGCAGCGCTGGAAAGCCTCGGGGCGTGGGCGGGCGTGGAAAAAAAACTGGCGCAGGCTGAGAACGTGCGGGCGGCGTTGGCGCTCGTCGCGCGGGGCGAGGTGCCCCTTGGTATCGTCTATAGATCGGATGCTAAGGCCGATAGGGATGTTCGAATCATTGCCACCTTCCCAGCGGATTCCCACGCGCCCATCGTGTATCCGGCGGCCGTGGTCAAGTCGTCGGCATCGCCCGATGCTGCGCGTGTCTTTATCGATCGACTCACATCTCCGGCAGCACAGGCGAAATTTGCAGCCCAGGGATTTGGCCCAAAGAAATAGAAGGAACGGTTGGTGCCCGAGTTCACGCCCGAAGAATGGACAGCCATCGGGCTTAGCCTCCACGTGGCAGTTGCAGCGACGATTGCCTCGCTGCCATTTGCAATCTTCGCAGGCTATGCGTTGGCGCGCTGGTCGTTTCCGGGGAAGTCGCTGCTCAATGCAGTGCTGCATCTGCCGCTTGTTCTACCGCCGGTGGTGACGGGCTATCTGCTGCTCATATACTTCGGGCGGCAGGGGCCGATCGGTGGATTGCTGTATGACGCGTTCGGGATCACGTTCTCGTTTCGCTGGACGGGAGCGGCACTGGCGGCGGCGGTGATGGCGTTCCCGCTGATGCTGCGCGCAATCCGGCTATCATTTGAAACAGTTGACCGGCGGCTGGAATCCGCAGCCGCCACGCTTGGCGCGGGGCCGTTACAAACATTCTTCCTCGTGACTCTGCCACTTGCGGCACCCGGCGTTCTGGCGGGCGTGGTTCTGTGCTTCGCGAAGGCGCTTGGTGAATTCGGGGCAACAATTACATTCGTGTCGAACATTCCCGGCGAGACGCAGACGATCCCATCGGCAATCTATTCCTATACGCAAGTACCGGGTGGCGAGAGCGGCGCGCTGCGGCTGGCGGCGGTCTCGTTCGTCATTGCGCTAGGCGCACTTGTGGTATCGGAGGCGCTAAGCCGACGGCTGTTGAAGCGCACCTCGGTGTTCCAATGAGCCCGCTGGCCGATGTGCTCGATGTCGACTGCGGCGTGACGCTGGGTGACTTTACGCTTGATGTGAGGTTCACAACCGGGCCGGGCATCACCGTTCTGTTCGGGCCGTCGGGAGCCGGGAAATCAACAATTCTAGGACTCGTCGCAGGGCTAATCCGGCCGGATCGCGGACGCATAGTGCTCAACGGGGAGGTGATGTGCGACTTGTCTGCCGGAGTTTTCGCGCCGCCGCATAAACGGCGTATCGGTCTTGTGTTCCAAGATGCCCAACTTTTTCCGCATCTGACAGTCGCGCAAAATCTTGCGTTCGGCGGCTGGTTCAATCAGTCTTCACCAGGCCTGAGCCGCGAACATGTGACCGAGGTGCTGGGCATCCGGCATCTGTTGGAGCGGCGTCCCGCGCGGCTTTCGGGCGGTGAAAAGAGCCGCGTGGCGCTTGCGCGCGCTCTATTGTCGTCGCCGCGCCTGTTGCTGATGGATGAACCGCTGTCGGCTCTGGACGAAGAAAAGCGACAGACCATACTGCCGCTCATCGAGCGGGTTCGCGACGAATTTGGCGTGCCGATGCTCTACGTGACGCATGCGCGCGATGAGGCGCAGCGATTGGCGCGCCGCGTTGTCAAGCTTGTGCATGGAAAGGTGGTCGCAGAGGAACTGTCCTGCTGAGTGAAAAGATCACGTTGGATTGTCCTTCGACTTCGACTTGGCGCGGCGGGCGGCAGATTTGACGAGCTTGGCCTCGAGGAATCGGACCTGTTCGGCAAAAACGGAAAGCGCCCGAGCCTCCATGGCGCGGTACTCTTCGACAACGCGAAGCCCGAAAGGCGTGACCGTAGCCGAACCGCCGCCCTTGCCGCCGTGCTGGCGTTCGACCAATGGCTCGCGGAACATCTTGCTAAAACCATCGATCAGATACCAGGCGCGCTTGTAGGACATTTCCATCGCCTGGGCGGCTTTGGTAATGGAGCCGTGGCGGCCGATGAGTTCGAGGAGTTCGATGCGACCGTGGCCGATGTAGCGCTCGCCGTCGAAATCGATCCGCAGCCGAATTCGGGTCATCGCCCTTTAATCCTTTCGTACCCCGCACTTTAGACGCGAGGAACTAATGTCCAATGGTCGTAAATGCCTAGCTTGATACCGGCCTATTACCAATTGACTACACCGATCGACAAATCACTTTGGACTGACCGTGCTGATACGACTAGGTCCGATTGTGGCCAGGAGCCGTCATCGTTAGCCCCGCTGACCACTCACATAGGCGGCTGTGAGGTCGTGCTTGGGGGCTTCGAAGAGCTGCCTGCAGAAATCGAACTCAATCAATGTACCTGCGCGGTCCTTGACCCAGAAGAAGGCCGCATAGTTTGCAATACGCCGCGCTTGGGCCAGATTGTGCGTCACGATCACGACCGTGTAGCGGCCGCGTAGGCTCTCGATCAGGTCCTCGACGATGCCCGATGACAGCGGATCGAGCGCGCTGCATGGCTCGTCCATCAACAATACGGCCGGTTCTAAAACCAACGCCCGCGCAATGCAAAGGCGTTGCTGTTGGCCTCCGGACAGGGTCAATGCAGGAGCATCGAGCCGGTTATGGATCTCTGACCAAAGGCCAACATCCTTGAGCGCTTTCTCGACCCTGGCGTCCAGTTCAGCGCGATTCTTGAGGCCGTGCTCGCGCAACGGCATTTCGAGATTGCGCCGTATCGAGAGCGGGAACGGATTTGGCTTCTGAAAGATCATCCCGACGCGCCGCCGCAGGGCACGCACATCCAAGTCCGGGTCACGCACGTTCTGGCCGTCGATCGAGATCAGTCCCTCTACACTGCAACCGGGAATCATATCTGTCAGTCTGTTGATGCTCGACAGGAGACTTGTCTTTCCGCAGCCCGACGGACCAATAAAGGCTGTTATGCATCCTCGAAAGATGTCGAGGGTGACATCCTTAAATGCTGGCATGAAGCCATACGATACAGCCAACTGTTCGATGTGAATATGTGTCTGTGGTACGCAACAGGCGGGCCCTGAAACAAGGGGGCCAACTGTAAACGGCGCCGCGTGTTTCTCATCACTTTCGCGCCGGCCCGAATTTGAGCAACCCGTCATGCCACGGCAATCCTTCGTGTCAGTGCGCGGTCCGCCAGGGCAACAGCGATGCTGTTGATGATGATCAGGAGTGCGATGAGAACGAGTGCCGAAGCGTAGGCATTCTTGTCGCCTCCGGCAACATTCATTGACAAATCGTAGATGTGAACTGAAATTGCCCGGCCGGAGTCGAGCAGTGACGACGGCATCCTGTCGACATACCCGCTTGTGAAAACAAGTGCGGCTGTTTCGGCCATCGCGCGGCCAATTCCGAGCATCAATCCAGCGACAAGAGCAGGAGCCGCGGCCGGAACGAGGACGTGCAAGAGAATTGTTGAGCGCGACATGCCGAGAGCTTCGGCGCTGAGCCGCCAATCATCCGGCACCTGCCGTAAGCCGGACTCGGCTGTTCGGATGAGGATCGGAAGAACCATGCAAGCGAGTGTGAGCCCACCCGCCAGGATCGAGAACCCCAATCCCAACCACACGCTGAAAAAGGCATTGCCGAACAGACCGAATACGATGGACGGGACGCCGGCGAGGACATCCAGGCTGAGACCGATGGTCTGTCCCAGTCTTCCTTCGCGCCGGGTGAACTCTGACAGCAATATCGCCGTCGCAAGACCCAGCGGCGCCGCAACCGCAATGGCGACGGCCAGGATTAGCAGCGTCGAAACCAGAATGGGAGCGATGCCGCCCGCTCTCCCGGAACTCTTGGGTGCCGTCGTGAGGAACGACCAGTCGACCCGCACGGCGCCATGCCATAGCAGATCGGATAGCAGCCACAGGAACGTTACGGCGACGAGCATTGCGGCAAGCCAGGTCGCGGTCTGCAAGGTGATGTCGCGCAACGACGAGCGAGGAGCGTTCGCACCCAAGGCTTCGGTCTCAAGCATGGACGATTTGTCCACCGTTGCGCCTTGCGCCTATGGCCAGGGCCAGCACCAAGACTGTCAGCATGAGACCCGAGACGAAGAGGGATGCCCGATGATTACCGGTCGCGTAGGCCATTTCGAGGGCGATATTGGCGGTCAAAGTACGCACCGGATCGAACAGCGACGTTGGGATTTGGACAACATTCCCGCTGACCATCAAGACCGCCATCGTCTCACCAAGGGCGCGCGCGGCCGCCAAGAGGATGCCCGCATAAATGCTGGCGCGCGTCGAAGGGAGTGCAACGCTCAGGATAGTGGCTTCACGGGACAGTCCGAGTGCTGCCGCACCTTGCCAGTAGGACTTTGGCACAGCAGCCAAGGCCGCCTCGGTTGTAAGGGCGACGGTTGGGAGGATCATCAACGCAAGAATGAGGCTTCCGGCCAGAAGGCTCGTGCCGGGCGGCGATAGCCACGTGATCAGCGGCACGATCACCGTCAAGCCCCACAGACCGAGCACCACGGATGGAATACCTGCAAGCAGAATGATGGCCCACCGGTAGGCTCGGGCGATCGCGGGCGGAGCATAAAACCGGCAGAACAAAGCAGACGCCACGCCGAAGGGCGCGGCGATCAAGATCGCGACGGCGGACATCGCCATTGACGCCGCCAGCATCGGCAGCAAGCCATAGGCTCCTTCGGTTGGATACCAGCCGTCGGCGCGAAGGAACTTCGAAAGGCCCGCACTCTGGATTGCGGGCCAGGATTCTTTGACGAGAAACACCAGGATGAGAAGAAGCAGCCCCGACGTGATGAACGCCGAAACCGAGAGAGCGCCGACAAGTCTCGCATCACGGGCTGACGGGGACAAAGAACTGCTCCCTTACGAGGTCATGAACGGCGGGCGAACGCGCAAAATCAATGAATGCTTTTACGATGCCTGCCGGTTCATGCTTCGTGACAAGCGTTAGCGGCCGGGCTAACGGAAAGCTGCCATTCTGAATATTTTCTACGGACGCTGGAATGCCACTCATGCTCAAAAGCTTGATCGGAGTACCTTGGCCGGCCTCAAACTCCGCAGTGCCGACCGACACATAGCCGATGGCGTTCGGGTTACCTGCAACAGTTTTGATGCCCTGCTGGTTATCACCGATGACCACTTGGGCTTTGATGTCACTCGCTTTCAGTTTGAAATGGCTGAGGAACAGTTCCAAGGTGGAGCGCCCATCGGCCTTGTTGACTACTGTAATCGGCCCTGGTTGTCCGCCAACCGCAGTCCAATCGGTGATCTTGCCAAGAAATATATCGACGATCTGCTGATCGGTGAGCAATGACACCGTATTCGCACTGTTCAGGATGATGCCGATCCCGTCGCGGGCAATGGCGACGCCAGTGAGATCCTTCTCGTCGTCCTTCAGCGTTCTGGAAGCCATACCGATTTGGGCCAGGCCAGATCGCGCATCGTTGACGCCTCGGGATGACCCGCCGGTCTGGACATCCACGCGGACATTGGGGTTCTGCTCCTCGAAGCGCTTGCCGATTTCGGCAACGAGAGGCGCTACTGTGCTGGATCCGGTGACAACAATCTTTTCGGCTGCGTTAGCCGAGATCGACATCCCGCATATCAGGACACCGCACATTTTCAGCACAAAACGGCGCATCATCGTCAGGTTTCTCCGAGGCATGTGTGGACTGGTCAGCCGGAAGCTTACGTGGGAAGCGCGTGCTTCGTTTCAGCCGGATGGTGATACCCAGACCGATGCGTCCTCGATACCACACTGGGTCGGCGGCGTTCTACGTCCGCTCAGGGTCAAAACTCTCCTAATGAGGATGTTGGTGGCACGGACGCTTTTCTCCGGCAAGCGGACTTAAGTGGGCTGGGGTCGACGAATGCTGGCCAAGTCAAGGGCGCCTAGCAGTATCGCGCGTGACCTGATTTCCTCCAGATTTGGGTAGAGTCCGTAACCTCCTGAGCTTGACCCCGTTTCTGGACCATCCTGAGCCAGAACTTTCCGCCTCTTGCGCTCACGGCGGGCTTGTTGCCGGTGAGCGTTTCGCCAGCGCTGATGGCGTTTCGTAGCCGATGGCGCTGTGCGGACGAACGTCGTTGTAGTCTCTACGCCAACGCTCGCATTTTCGCTGCGCATCGGCAAGGTTCAGGAACCAATGCGCCGATAGGCACTCCGCGCGGAACTTGCCGTTGAGGCTCTCGATGAAGGCATTGTCCGTGGGCTTCCCCGGTCGAGAGAAGTCAAGCTCGACGCCGCGCGCGTAGGCCCACAGGTCGAGATCCTTCGATACGAACTCGGGCCCCTGGTCGACGCGGATCGACTTTGGATATCCGACTTCGGCGCATACCCGCTCGAGCGCTGCAACGACATCAGCACCCGCGAAGCGCTCGCGCACCTCGATCGCCGGCACATAGCGCGTGAAGGCGTCGATCACCGTGAGGATGCGAAGCTTGCGGCCGTCGTAGAGCTGGTCGTGCACGAAGTCCATGGCCCACACGTCGTTGGCCCCGCAGGGCGCCGTGCGCCCTTCGCGCAGCTTGGCCTTCACCTTCCGCTTCGGCGACTTGTTGCGCAATTGCAGCCCCTCTCGCGATAGAGCCGGTTCACACGCTTGTGGTTCACAGCAAAACCCTCACGGCGCAGAAGCACGTGGATGCGGCGATAGCCGTACCGTACGCGCGTTTCCGCAATTTCTTTGATCCGGTTCTTCAGGTCGGCCTGGTCGCCACGGCGGCTTTTGTAGTGGTAGCTCGATCGTCGACGACTGCACGCGGGAATGCCTGGCGCTGGTCGCCGACACGTCGCTCTCGGGTCACCGCGTCGCGCGCGAGCTGGATGGCGTGATCACGCGGCGGAGAGCCAGGCCGAGGACATGCGTCTCCGACAACGGCACCGAACTGACCAGCATGG
>CAYWIF010000003.1:0-149702 GCA_964458265.1 uncultured Hyphomicrobium sp.
TGGCGCAGGCGGACAAGCTGCTCGTCATTCAAGACGGCCGCGTGGCGCATTTCGGCGATCGCGACGACGTGATGAAGGCGTGGAGCGAGACAGCGGCCAGCGAGGGTGGGAGCGATACGGTGCCGCTGCACCGCACGGCGCTCAATCAGAAAAGTCAAAAGCTCATCGAATATAGTGCGGCAGGTGACTCATGAGTACGCAGTTGACCGTTCCGCGGAAGGGGCAGGTGGCGCGCTATTCGCCAACCCCCGCGAGGGGCAAGGCGCCGGTGGATGGGCTTAAGGAGAGTGTTCGGTCGCCGGTGTGGACGGGGTATTTTCTTATTCTCGTGTTCGTGGTGGGTTTCGGCGCGTGGGCGGGACTGGCACCGCTCGCCGGGGGCGCCGTGGCGTCGGGCGTCATCAGTCCCAACAGCAGCCGGCGGGTGGTCCAGCATCTCGAGGGCGGGATTATTCGCGATTTGAAGGTGCGTGATGGTTCGGACGTGAAAGCCGGCGAGCCGCTGGTGATTCTGGAGCCCATTCAACCGCAATCGGCGCATGATCTGCTGCTGGCGGAGTTGAGGGGGCTGGAAGCGCGCAAAGCACGGCTGGAGGCGGAGCGGAGCGGGGCGGCAAAGATCGATTTTCCGCCGTCGCTCATGAATGATGGCAAGCTGACACCCGCGGCCGTTTCGCAGAGGGAAATTTTCGACGCCCGCGCCAAGGCGCGTTCGGCGCAACAGAGTGTTCTGCGGCAGCGGATCGCGCAGATGCAGGCCGATGTCAACGGCAGCGAAGCGCAGATCGTCAATGTCGAGCAGCAGCTCGCCCTCATCAACGAGGAAGTGCAAGGCAAGGAAAAGCTGCTGGCGCAGGGACTGATCCCGAAGCCGGAGGCCTTGAGGCTTCGCCGTGCGCAAAGCGAACTGGCGGCGCGGCGTTCGGAATTCGAAGCTGCGATCGCCAAGTCGATGCAGCAGATCGCGGAGACCGAACTTCAGATCGCGAGCGCGGATGCGGTGCGCCTCGACGAGGTGGCCGGCGAACTCGACAAGATCGTATCGGAATTGTCCGACAAGACGAGCCGGTTGCGGGCGAGCGAAGATGTGCTCAATCGTACGACGATCACCGCGCCGGTGGATGGGACGGTGATTAATCTGCGGTTCAAGACCGTCGGCGGCGTCCTGCAGCGCGGAGAACCGGTGCTGGAGATCGTACCCAAGGACGAATCCTTGATCGTCGAAGCCAAGGTTCAGCCCAACGACATCCGGCTCATTCATCCTGGCCAGGAGGCGCAGGTCCACCTGTCGGCCTATTCGATGCGCATTCTTCCCAGGATCAAGGGTGTGGTCCGGTTCGCCTCGGCCGACCGCGTTCGAGATGCGCAAGGCGACCAGAATCACTTCATCGCGAAGGTGGAAATCGACCGGGCAGATCTGGCCCTGCATGCGCCGGGGATCGAGCTATTGCCCGGCATGCCCGCGGAAGTGATTTTCGTGACCGAGAACCGGACGCTGCTGCATTATCTCCTAAGCCCGCTCACGGACATCCTGCGCCGGGGATTGAACGAGACCTGAGTGCTGCCGCTGTCACGCAAGCATAGTGGGCCTGAGACGAACTGCTGCGGATCGCGGGCGAGCCGGGAGGGTTAGTGTTGCGCGCGAATGACGGCAGCATAACGTGGGGCGTCCGGGAACATGACCGATCTGGAAGCGCTGGTGCGCGAGGTGCACGCCGAGCTGGATCGGGAGGCCGAGAGAGGTTCTGTCGCTTCGTATATCCCTGAGTTGGCGAAGGTCGATGGCCGGAAGTTTGGGATTGCGATTGCCACGCTCGACGGCAACTGTTTCACGGCCGGTGACGCGCAAGAGGCGTTCTCGATCCAGAGCATCTCGAAGGTTTTTGCGCTGGCGTTGGCGCTCGGAAAGACCGGCGATTCGCTGTGGAAGCGGGTAGGCCGCGAACCAAGCGGGACCGCGTTCAATTCGATCGTGCAGCTCGAACACGAGAAAGGAATTCCGCGCAATCCGTTCATCAATGCCGGCGCGATCGTGGTGGCGGACGTCATTCTCGCGGGACACCGGCCGCGCGAAGCAATCGGTGAGATATTGCGATTTGTGCGGGTGGCGGCAAACGACGAAACGGTCGCGATCGACCCCGCAGTTGCGCGATCCGAACAGGAGCACGGATACCGGAACGCGGCGCTGACGAATTACATGCGTGCATTCGGGAATATTCACAATCCAGTCGAGCTGACGCTTGGCGTTTATTTTCATCAATGCGCCATCGAGATGTCATGCGTTCAACTGGCCCAAGCCGGGCTCTTTCTGGCCAACGGTGGGCGCGATTCCAGAACAGGCATGCCGGTCGTTTCGAAGGAGCGGGCACGGCGCATCAACGCACTGATGCTGACGTGCGGGCATTATGACGGATCGGGCGACTTTGCCTTCAAGGTCGGATTACCCGGAAAAAGCGGGGTGGGCGGGGGCATCCTGGCCGTCGTTCCGGGTCGTGCCTCGATTGCCGTCTGGTCGCCTGGCCTTAATGCGCAGGGCAATTCGTATCTCGGGAACAAGGCACTTGAGAAGATAGCCCAGCGAACAGGTTGGTCGGTTTTTGGCGCCTGATGGGGTGCAGAAGATCCAATACCGGAGGGTCTGCGTTAAGTGTTCAGTGGAAATACGGACTGCTGACTGAGGGGGATTTATGCCGTTTGCCGGTCGAGCTTTTCTTGGGGTGGGATTGATCTTCGTAGCGGCGCCGGCGTTCGCCTCGACGGATCTGATAAAGGGTAGCTGGTCGCGCGGCGACGGGCTTGCGACCGTGCGCATCGATCGCTGTGGCGCTGCCATGTGTGCCGTCAATACATGGGTCAAGGACCCCTCGGGCGGTGAGAAGACCGGTGACCGCCTCGTCATGTCGATCAGCCCGAGTGCCGATGGCAAGCTGGCGGGCACGGCGTACGATCCGCAGAGAAACCTCACCTATCAGATCGATATCAGCGTGGCGGAGCGCAATATGAAGACCCGGGGATGCGTACTGGGCGGGCTCCTCTGCAAGTCGGTGGGTTGGACAAAGCGGTAACCGCTGCAATGCCGCAACTGTTCGTTACTGTGAATGACGTGCGGGCTTGACCGCGCCTATCCGAATAATCGAACACTATTCGTGGACCGGGCGGCCAGATGGGTCCGGCCGGGGGACCCGCGGCAATCGCGGGCTTGAATCGCGTTGCTACAACTCAGGCCGATCCTTTTCGCTCTCGGGCTCATGCTCTGCACCATCGCTGTTGCGATGCTGTTGCCGGCTCTCGTGGACCTCGCCGACAAGTATGAGCACTGGACGGTGTTTGCCGCATCGTCGGTGGTGACATTTTTTGCGGGCGGTTTGCTCGTTCTCTTCGCCTACGATGAGAACCCACCGCGCATCGGCGTAAAGGAAGGGTTCCTGCTCACGACGGTTGCGTGGACTGTGATTGCCGCGTTCGCAGCGTTGCCGTTTCTGGGCCACGGACTTTCTTATACCGACGCCTATTTCGAAGCCATGTCGGGACTGACGACGACGGGATCGACGGTGATAGCGGGGCTCGACAACCTGCCCCGGGGAATCCTTCTATGGCGTGCGCTGCTGTGTGGGATCGGTGGCCTTGGCATCATCGTAATGGCGATTCTCTTGATGCCCTTTCTGCGCGTCGGCGGCATGCAGCTTTTCCAAACGGAGAGTTCCGATAGATCCGAGAAGGTTTTGCCACGCGCCTTCGAATTGACGGTCGCCATCGCGGCGGTGTTCGGGGGGCTCGTTTTCGTGTGCGCCTTTTTTTATGCTTGGTTCGGCATGACCGGCTTCGATGCCATCTGTCACTCCCTAACGACTGTAGCGACGGGCGGATTTGCAAACTACGATGCAAGCTTCGCGCATTTCGAGAGCCCTGCCATTCATTGGACAGCGGTGATCTTCATGGCATTGGGCGCGATGCCGTTCGTCGTGTTCATCAAAATGGTGCGCGGGGATACGACGGCGCTCTGGCACGATACGCAAGTGCGGGCGTTTGTAGGTTTTCTGGCCGCGGTTAGCTTCATCATGGCCTTCTGGCTGATCTTCACACGCAATATTTCGTTTTTCGACGCGATCACGTTGTCGTCGTTCAACGTCACGTCGATCGTAACAACGACCGGCTACATGAGCGACGACTATACGCGGTGGGGCAATTTTGCGATCGGCGTGTTCTTCCTGTTGACCTTCGTCGGAGGGTGTTCTGGATCAACGGCCGGTGCAATCAAGATCTATCGGCTGCAGATTGCGCACATGCTGACGCGCAGTCATTTTCTGCATTTGATCAGCCCGAACCGGGTCGTCACGCTGACCTACAACGGCCGGCGGCTTCCCGCAGACGTGCCGTTCTCCGTCATCGCGTTTCTTGCAATCTATCTGGCGATTGTCGGACTGTTTGCGGTGATATATGCGGGGATGGGGCTGGATTTGGTGACGGCATTGTCGGCGTCGGCGACGGCGCTGGGGAACGTCGGCCCGGGATTGGGCGAAATCGTGGGGCCTGCGGGGAATTTCGTGCCGTTGCCGGACGCGGCGAAGTGGGCGTTGTCGTTTCAGATGATGCTGGGCCGTCTTGAACTGTTTACCGTACTCGTCCTGTTCAGACCGGAATTCTGGCGGTCTTGAGTGCGTCCTCGATCTTCCAGCCGTACAGCCAGTCGTATTGGCGCATGAACAGGTGCGGTGGCGTGGCGGAGAGGACGGCATTGCGCGCAAGGCGCATCCCACCGTCCAAGTGATAGGCGCGGCCGTTCCTGATAGAGGCCTCCATCACGCGCGTGGTGCGCGGGTGTCTGATCCGCTCGAACGCGGCCAGCCGCGCTGGAATTTCGTCATCGCCGCAACCTTTCAGCACGGCAGCCAAGACAGCGGCATCTTCCATTGCCATGACGCCACCCTGGGCGAGAAACGGCAGCGCGGGATGGGCTGCGTCGCCAATGAGGGCAATGCGGTTGGCGACCCACCGCATGGGCGCGGTGGGTGCATAGAGTGACCACTGACGCCACAACGCGGGCTGGTGCAGAAGATCGCGCAACGGCGCCGGGAAATTTTGCGCCTGCGTGGCGATGAGCGAAGGAGCGGCGTCACGGCCCCAACTCTCGCCGAGGTCCGCGTCGTCGAAAATTGCAACGATTGCGAGGTCCGCGCCGCCCCGGACTGGATAATGGACAACATGCGCCTTTGGCCGCAGCCAGATCGTTGTATCTTTTCGAGAGATGCCGGAGGGGGCGGCTTGGGCCGGTACGACCGTGCGCAGCGCGCATTTGCCGGTGAACGCAAGCGGCGCACCGTGAAGCGCGCGGGTGCGCAAGGCCGACCAGAGACCATCAGCGCCGATGAGGCACGCGCCTTCCAGAACCTGACCGTTGGCCAAGACAGCGGTGGCGCTCTCGCCATTCGACGTTGCGTCCACGACTTCGGCAGCATCAACAAGTTCGACGTCCGGCTCGGCTGCCACAGCCGCGCGAAGGGCCATGTGCAGATCCGCGCGATGGAGAACCCAGTAGGGCGCGCCGTGGCGGCGTTCGATTTCGCCGCCGAGCGGGAATTCTGTGAGCCTTGCACCGGTGAGGCCGTCCATCACCCGGATGCCGCCGGGCACCGCGATTTTTTCGGCCAGGTGCGGAGCAAGGCCGAGCGACTGCAAAATTTTTGTGCCGTTCGGGCCGATTTGAATGCCGGCGCCTTCCTCCGTCGAACGGGCGCGTTTTTCCAATACGGAGACGGGGCGGCCGGTGCGCGCGAGGGCCAGGGCGGCCGACAACCCGGCGATGCCGGCACCGGCGATCAGAATTCGGGACGAAGCAGTGGCGCGGCCGGACATGATCGCGCGCGCTGTCAAATCAGGCGGCGGTTCTTGCGGGCGCCTCGACGAGACAGCCTTGCGGATCGGTCTCGTGTTCACCCAGCCTGGGATCGTAGACGAACAGCGTCGAGCAGTACGGGCACAAAATCTGGCTGTCAGAGCCCATGTCGAGGAAAACGTGCGGGTGATCGAACGGCGGTCTGGCCCCCATGCATTGCAGTTCCTTGACGCCGACGAAGATTTTCTCCGCGCCCTGGTCGTTGGCAAGATGGGGAACAAAGTGTGCGGCCATGGCGGCGTTCCGGCTCGACGAATGTGGTGTTCGGATGGGGAACCATAGCGGCTAGGGCGCTGGAATGATAGGGGAAGACGGGGGGCAGGCCGCCGCACGGGACGGCTTGGTCCGCCACATGCAGCTTTCCGGGGAGCCTGCCGTTGCCGACGTTCCTATCCGATGGCGTGACGCTGCATTTTCTCGATCAGAACGAGCACGCGACGCGGGCGCTGCCCGTGGTGCTCATTCATGGTTTCGCCTCCAACATCGAGATGAACTGGGTGGCGACGGGCTGGGTTCGCGATCTCGCACGATCAGGTTACAGGGTTGTGGCCATCGACAATCGCGGACATGGCAGAAGCGAGAAGCTTTACGATCCCGACGGCTACAGCCGAGAGATCATGGCGGAGGATGCGCGCCGGCTGATGGATCATCTGGGGATCGCGCGGGCGCATGTGATGGGCTACTCCATGGGCGCGCGGATCGCGGCGACCCTGGCGCTCGCTCATCCGAAGCGCATTGGCGCGCTGGTCCTTGGCGGGCTCGGGCAGAACATGGTGCGGGCGATGGCGGGCACCGGGCCGATCGCGCAGGCGCTGCTGGCGCCCACGATCGACGATGTCGCCAACCCCACCGCGCGGACTTTCCGGGCCTTTGCCGAGCAGACCAAGAGCGATCTGAAGGCACTGGCAGTGTGCGTGCGGCAGATCCGCGATCCGGTGCCGCGCGAAGAGATTGGCCGGATCAGCGCCCCGACACTGGTGGCGACTGGGTCGACCGACGTGATTGCCGGACCGGCGCACATACTGGCCGGCCTCATCCCGGGTGCGGTGGCGTTTGAAATTGTCGACCGGGATCACATGAAGGCGGTCGGCGACCAGAGCTTCAGGGCGGCTGTGCAGCAGTTTTTTGAAAGTCACCCGAACGGTGCAAGCTAGGCGCGACCGTCGCCCCAAATAAAATTAGGCCGGCTTCTAGGGGGTGAGGGAAAGCCGGCCCAATTTACGGACTTAGGCCCCAGCTCCGGCGAGAGGGCCTCACCGTCGTCGTTCGGGGGAATCTCGCAAGGGGCGAGACGGCGGTAAGAGCCAGGGCCTAAACGCACCAACGCAACGCTTACTCAATAATTGGTCGTTTTTTGAAAAGCACGGAGACGCGCTCTGAGGATGGGCAGAGTTTTGGCTCTCGCACTTCGTACGCGGCATACAAAAAGCAATTGGTCATTAACTGCGCAGGCTGCTGACGCGGAACGCTTGAACAAGGCCACCACTACGCAACGCCACGGCCGTCAATCTTGTCTTTCACCTGCTGCCAGAGGTTTGCCACGGCCCCGGACAATCCAAGGCTACGCCGGAGTTTTTTCAGAGTCTGCGGCAATTTCACGGTGTTCCGCAGATTGGTGTGGATAACCGGCTTTCCGTGCTTGGGGCGTGGTCGCCATTTTTTGCGTCGCGGAATCAAACGTGGGTCGCAATGCGGTCGCGAGGCCGGCCAACTGGAGCCCAATCCGTCCGTCATTGTGCAGGGCACCCGAGACGGGCGTTCACCTGTCGTTAGCCAATCGGGGCTTAGTGTCCCGTTCCATGTCGTTGCGTGGCGTCCTGTTCACCGTTTCAGTTGCTGGCCTGCTCATCCTCACGGGGTGCAGCACGGGCGGGCCCGATTTCGTGGCCAAGCATGAACCGTGGCGGGAATCGGAAGAGAACGCCTGCCTGGCCGCCGGCGTCGTGCGGCAATCCCCTTTCCTGGAAGCGCGATCGGCATTGGGTGGACCGAGCTATTGCGGCGCGGCACGGCCGTTTCAAATGGCGGCCGCCGACCAAGGGCGTGTGGCGCTGCGTCCGCCGGCGCTGTTGCGATGTCCGATGATCCCACAGGTGGAGCGTTGGGTGGCCCGCGTCGTGAAGCCGTCGGCGGAGTATTATTTCGGGCAACCTGTCGTGGAGATGAAAGTCGCGGCTTCCTATGGCTGCCGGCCGCGCAACAACCAGTCCGGCGCCAAGCTGTCGGAACACGGCTATGCCAACGCGCTGGATATTTCGTCGTTCACCTTGGCGGACGGCCGGGTGGTGGCGGTCAAAGGCGGCTGGTGGGGCGAGGAGCGGGAGCGGCTGTTCCTGCGTGCGGTGCATGACGGGGCATGCAGCGAGTTCACGACGGTGCTGGGCCCGAACTCCGACAAGTTCCATCACGACCATTTCCACGTCGATCTGGCGCGGCATGGGCGCGACGGACGCCAGCGCTACTGCAAGTGAGCGGTGACGCGCGGGTCAGTTCGTGACCGGCTTTTGAAGTGGATTATCCCAGACGCGGACCAGGCCATCGTCGCCGGCCGAGGCGATGTGCTGGCCGTCGGGCGAGAATGCCAATGCCGTGATGTCGCCGGCGTGGCTCGGGAGGGTTTTCGGCGTGCGGCTCTTTTTGAAATCCCACACGCGCACTTTGCCATCCGCGCCGCCGGAAGCGAGGACGTCTCCCGAAGGAGCGAAGGCGATGGCGTTGGCCTTGCCGTCGTGGCCCGAGAGCGATCGCGTGAGGCGATTGGAGCGGGCGGACCAGATGCGGATTTTGCCGTCGAGGCTGGCCGAGGCGACGTCGCGGCCACCGCTGGAGAGAGCCACGGCGGTGACGTAATCGCGGTGACCGCGATAGGTCCGCATTTTATCGAGTGTTTCCAGGTTCCACATCTTGAGTGTTTTGTCGGCACTGCCGGATGCAAGCACGGGTCTCGATCCGGACATGGCGAAGGCCAGCGATTGGACGGCGCTGTCGTGGGCGTCGAGCACGCCAAACGGGCCGCTCGCCGTTGCGGCATCCCAGACGGCGATCTTCCAATCGTGTCCCGCCGAGGCGAAGCGCTGCTCGCTGCCTAGAAAGGCGACCGCCCAGATCTCGGCGTCGTTGCGCTTGTAGTTCGCGACTTTTTCAGCGCGCTCCCAATCCCACATCACCACCTTGCCGTTGGCGTGTCCGGTGAGAAGGCGATTGCCAGAAACCGCCATGGCGGTCGCCGGGCCGTCGTCCAACTCGATGGTGCGCTTCAGCGAAGAAGATGCCGCGGTCCAGACTTTGACGGTCGCGTCTTTCGAGGCGGTCAGGATGGCCGCGCCATCGCCGGAATAGACGAGTGCGGTAACTGCGCCGGCATGGCCCGTCAAACGCGCGATCGGCGACGCGATTTGTATGGCAGGCTGGGCGATTGAGCCGGTCGTGGTGTTGGACGTGGTGGCGGCGCTGCGCGTTTCCATCTGCGGCAGGCGGTCCTGCAGGGCGACGGCACCGGTCGCGACACCGACACCGATCAGCAGTTTGAAGACGACCGGACTCCACGCCCATTTGGACGCAATGCGCTTAGGTTTCGGCGTGCGGTAAATCTTGGGGACCTTGACGGGCGCCGGAGGTGTGGCGGCCTTTGCCGGCATTTTCGCAGCCGTTTCCGGTTTGCGCTGGAGAATGCGCGGCAGCTTGGCGGGAGCCGCGTCGCCTTCGAGTTTGCGGGTCGCAGCAGCAGGAGGAGCCGTTTTTTTCTTGGCTGGCTCGTCCTCAACTTTCGCAAGCGTTTCGGCCTTGCGATTGGCGGGCGCCGGAGCCGGTTCGGCCTTTTTGTCTTTCAGGTTGTCGACGAAATCGAGAAGCGCGCCCTGGGGGCCGGGTGCATCCGGAATGGGTGTGGCGACAGGCTTTGCCTTCGCGGCAGCGGGCGGCTGCTTTTCATCGGCGCCAAGCGTGCGCTGCAGCCAGGATGCCGGCTTCGGGTCGGGGGCCAGCAGATCGCCGCGCCAGGCGGCGATGGTCTGCGGGCGGTCGTCGATGGTGAGAGCGAGCGCCTTGTCGATCGCTTGGAGAAAATTCGCGCGATAGGCGCCGACGGCGGCTTCGCGCGCCGGGACAAAGTCGTCCTTGACCATGCGCGAGGGGGCGTCCGGCGGCCGCTTGCCGGTGACGGCGTGGTAGAGCGTGGCGCCGAGCGCGTAGATGTCGGTCCACGGGCCCTGCCGCTTGCCGGTTTCGGCATACTGCTCGTAGGGGCTGTAGCCGGGCTTCACGAGGGCTGAGACGGTCTTTGAATGGGCCGCGATTTCACCGCGCGCGGAGCCGAAATCGATCAGCACCGGCTGGCCGTCGTTCCTGATGATGATGTTGTCAGGCGCGATGTCGCGGTGCAGGAAGTCGGCTTTGTGAATCTCTTCCAGCGCCAGCAGCAGCGGCCCGATGATCTTGTCGAGCTCCTTCTGACGCGGCGCGCGGCCAAGGCCCTTCAGCCAGTTTTTCAGGCTTTGGCCTTCCTCGAAGTGAAGGACCATGTAGGCCGTCTGATTGGCGCGAAAATAGCGGTAAACGCGGACAATGTTGGGATGATTGAAGCGGGCGAGCGTCTGGGCTTCCTCGATGAAGCGGTCGAGTCCCCAGTTGTAGTCGCCGGAGCAGTTTTCGGAGCGCGGTACGGCTTCGAAGGCAGCCCCACGGACGGCGAAATCGGCAGGAAAATATTCTTTGATTGTGACGGAGCGGCCAAGTGCCAGTTCGTCGGCCAGATACGTGATGCCAAAGCCGCCAGCGCCGAGTACGCGGGAGATGCGAAAATCTCCAACGAGCTCCGTTCCGCTCTTTAAGGCGATCAGGTTGGTCATGCGCGTTCGATGCTGTCCCGCAGACGTCGCGACGAAGATCTCAGCCACGCGCGCGCCGCAATCTTTACGCGACTCGCCCGACACCGGCACGAGGCTGCTATGGAGCAGGAATGTGGCAACCCTTCGGGCAATACCCCAATGTTGCATATTTCATGGGAGGGCCGGGTTCGTGCCACGAAGCTGCCGCACGGCGCACCGAAAACGATCATTGGCTGCGGATTTGCTCGCCGGCGCGCGAACGATTGCCGGGCTGGGGCTGACGTCGGCCGTTCGACAGCCTCAACGTGCATGACCCTCATTGAATTTAGAAACCACCGACATCGCTAGGAGCCCCCATGTCGAGCGCAGCCGCCGGACCGCAAGCCCGCAGTTCACTTCTCGGTTCCTTGAAGGACGTTCTGGCCGCCGCGGGCCGCGACAACACCGTGCCGGGCGCTCCCGCCGCGCCGCTGGCCTCGCAGGTTCATCCGGTTGCGCCGCTGACCGACGTGGCGGCGAAGGTTGCCGAGGCCCTGGCGAGTGCGAACGATCAAGCTCCGGCGGCGGCTGCGGGCAGTCCCTCGGCTGCGGACGCCGCGCGCGAGGTCAAGGCCACGCCGCGGCCACTCGACGATGCGCTGGGAGATGCGGATCGTCCGCCGACGACGCGGGTGTTCCGGTCGCCGTCGCGGCCCGTGACCGAGGAACCGGCGCGGACGTCGCTGGTGCGCGGCAAGCAGCAGGTTAAGCGCGGCGCGTTCGAGACCGACCCGGTCGTCGCGTGGCTCGTCGTGGTCGGCGGCCCGGGGATCGGGCAGTACCGGCCGGTTTTCGAGGGCAACAACACGATCGGGCGGGCGACCAACAACCGCATCGCGATCGATTTCGGTGACGATGCAATTTCGGGCGAGGAGCAGGCTTATATTCGCTATGACAGCTCGGACCGCTCTTTCCTCTTCGTGCCCAATCTTGCTAAAACCAATGTCGTGTCGGTGAACGAGCGCAGGCCGACGGCGGCGGTCGAGTTGCAGGCGATGGACGTCGTCACCATGGGCCGGACGCAACTCGTATTCGTGCCGTTCTGTGGGCCGGACTTCGACTGGTCGGCGCTGGCAGAGGGCTAGGTCGCGTACCGGTTTATTTGGCGGATGGTCGTGTTCGATCGTGCAAGCTGCTCCACTAAAGGAGCTCGGAATTATCAGGAAGACAGCGCGATGCTGTGGCCGGGCGAGGATTACGTTTCGCCCACGGGCCGCAAGGGAGCCGTGCACGAATTCGTAGCCATTCTCGCGGACGGCATGGGTGGTCACGCGGGTGGTGCGCTCGCCAGCCGGACGGTTTGCGAAACATTCGTCGACGCCTACCAGAATGCTGCCGGCTCGGACACGACGGCGCGCCTCGTCTCGGCGTTGTCGGCGGCCAATGACGCCATCGCCGATAAGGTGAACGAGAATCCGGCGCTGTCGGGGATGGGCTCGACGCTGGTCGGCGTGGCCTTTTCCAAGGACGGGGCGCAGTGGGTGTCGGTAGGCGATAGCCCGCTGATGCTCTACCGGCGCGGGGAAATCGCGCTGCTCAACGAAGATCATTCGCTGGCGCCCGAGCTCGATCGCATGGCGGAGGCCGGGCACATCAGTTTGGAAGAGGCGCGGCGCGATCCACGCCGGCATATGCTGCGCTCGGCGGTGACGGGCGACGACATCGATCTGGTCGACATTTCGCGCAAGCCGCTGGCCGTGGAGCCCGGCGACTATGTCATCCTCGCCAGCGACGGCTTGCAGACGCTGGAGCAGAGCGAGGTGGAGCGTATCGTGTCGGCCTATGCCGCGGACGGCGCGCAGGCGGTGGCGCACGCGCTGATCCGGGCCGTGGAGGCGGTGCGTGATCCGCATCAAGACAACGCGACCGTGGTGGCTGTGCGTGTCGTTCCGGCCGCCAGTGGTGCGGTTTCCTAGCTTCATTTGATCTCGATCAGGGCACACGTGCCCCTTCTCGTTCGAAGACAGCTTAAGGTCTTCGCGCGCTGAAGGGGGCAGTTGTTGGACGATCATTTCTGGCCAAGTCTCTATCCGGGGCTCATCGTGGGCGCGCTCATCGGGCTTGCGGATCGCAGTGTCGTTGCGGCGGTGTTGGGCGCCGCCGCCGGGCTCGCGGGCGCACTCGCGGCGTTCTACGCTATGCACCTATTGGCAATCGAAACAGGGATCGTGCCGCTTGCGGCGGTCATTCTTGGCGCCATGGCTGCCGCAAAACTTGCGACACTGGCGTTGGCGAGGATCGCGGGCCGGCCGGCAGCAGACTGAGCGGAGCGTTGGGCTAGCGCGAAACGGTCGCGGGATCGGCGGCGCGACGGCGGATCTCGTCGGCGAAGCGCGGATTGACCATCTCGATGCGATGGAAGTCCTCGGCGTGGAGCTTGAGGAGGCGGCACTTGCAGGCCGTAACAAAAGGCGCGCTCGGGGCATCGTTCATCATCATTGCCGTTGCGCCGAAGAAATCACCGGGCTCAAACATCACATCGGCTTCCGGGTGCATCATGCGGACCTTGCCGGAGGCGACAAAGTACATGGCCCGGGCGGGCATGCCGGCTTGCAGCACCTCCGACTTCGGGGGAACATTGTGGGCATGCAACAGCGGCATCAGTTCGCCGACTTCGGCGGCATCGAGTTCCGACAGCAGCGGAATGCGCGACATCAACGACCAGTTGACCACGAAATCGCGGCGGCCGACTTCCTGCGCGAAGCCTGCGGAGATAATGGCGACGGGAAGCGCCAGAATGCACAGGCCCATCACCATGACGACGCCGCCAAAGACCCGGCCGAGCGGCGTGACCGGTGTGAGATCGCCGTAGCCAACGGTTGTCAGCGTGGCGATGGCCCACCATGCGCTATCGGGTATGGAACCGAATTTGTCCGGTTGGGCGCTGTTCTCGATCAGATAGATGCCCGAGGACGCGAACAGAAGCGCCGTGATCAGCAGCAAACTTGCGCCGAGCAGCGACCGGCGCTCGTTGACGATGACACGCATGAGCGTGTGCAGGGCGGGCGAATAGCGCGAGAGCTTGAGGAAGCGGAGGAGGCGCAACACCCGCAGCATGCGCAGGTCGATACCAATGATGGCTTGGAGATAGTACGGCAGGATGGCGAGGAGATCGATGATGAGCGCCGGAGTGGCCGCCATCTTCAGGCGCGCTTTCCACGGCGGATAGCGGCGCAGAAACGGAACCTCGACGGCGGTCCACAAACGCAGCAGATACTCCACTGTGAATACGGCGACCGAGAAGACGTTGAAGGCCTCGAACTCGGCGCCATAGGCGGCTCCGTAAGCGGGGACCGATTCCAGAACGACGGCCGCGACGTTCAGGAGGATCAAAGCCATGATCGTGACATCGAAGTACCGGCTGACGCCGTCGTCGCCGCGGCCAACTTCAATGGCCTCGTAAACCTTCCGGCGGAAGCTGAGTTCGGGGTGGTTCAACGGCGCCGTCGACATGAACATCCGGTGAGTGAAGGAGAGCAGCCCATTGGGACGTTCGTGCCACGGCGGTGCGCGTCCACGCAATCGAGGCCAGGGTTAAAGGGATTAACGGGCAGAGTGAAGCCTGGGGCGCGGCGCGAAGTGCGTTGACCACCGATAGCTCAAAAGCTATAGACCGCGCCAAGCAACGCCCGGACCTTCGGTTCCGGGCGCATCTTCATTTGAACATCGGTGTCGTCCAGCCGGTCTGCGGCCCGGCGCTCCCGCGACGGGAGAGGGCCGGGTGATCCCACTGGGACACGAAAACAAGCAAGGATATCAAGGTTATGGCTAACACGTCCTCGGCAAAGAAAGCCGCCCGTCAGATGATCACCCGCACCGCGCGCAATAAATCGCGCCGTACGCGGTTGAAGTCGAGCGTGCGTGGCGTCGAGGAGGCGATCTCGTCAGGCGACAAGGCTGCGGCCGCTGCTGCGCTCAAGGCGGTGGAACCGATCCTGGCCCGGACCGCTCAAAAGGGCATCGTTCATAAGAAGACCGCCAGCCGGAAGGTTTCGCGCCTTGCCGCGCGCGTGAAAAGCATGGCGTGATGCAACGGGCGGCCGCCGGGCTGCACCGCGATATTGTCGGACGAAAAGAACCGGGCTTCGCGCCCGGTTTTTTTGTGAGCTTTTCGACGACCGTTGCGGTCGCCACCCGGTTTTTCGCGTCAACTGTGGAGAGGAAAAATTGCGATTCATCGCGGCAATTGTGACGTGTTCGCAACAGCGGAAGTCTCCACGGTTTGGGCGCTTACGTTTTTGAACAATGCTAACCCGTGGATTTCCCGGCTTTTGGCGGACAAGGTTGTTGATGGTTCGTGACGGGGCCTTTCGCAGCGCGTGCAAAAAATGGCAGCGCGAAAGTGATTTGCCGGAAGGACGGAGCCGCTGCATTCGGCGGTGTGGAATTGGTTTTCGGATCAATGGGATTCGATGCGGGATTGGCGTTGAGTCTGAGAGTCGTCCTTCTAAAAAATGCAATGAAATCAATATGGTCGATGCGGGCGTGACGGTCGTGTGGCGCCTTGCGCTGTGGGTAGTTAAGGGATAATTAACTGTGAGCGGCCCGGCTGTGGGCAGCGTGTTGATTGTCAGTGTCGGCGAGCGTCGGGCCCAGCTTCATTTCGTATCGCGTCCCGGGTTTCTTCGTCATCGGTGTAATGCGTTCCAGTCCAATTGGTCTTTGTTGGCCAGTTCAGGATGCGGATGCATTTGTCCCACCACATAGGGTTCTTCGGCAGCCATTTCATCGTGCCGCGCTTTGCCGAGCAGGGTAACGGGTCCGATTGAGTGACAGTTGTGGTCGATGTGCGGAGGGAGTTTCAGTTTTGAGCGTTGATGATGTGCCCGCAGACGAAACCTGGGCTCGTCTTACACGCGATAATACGGCTGTTCTGATCGACGTGCGGACGAAGGCAGAATGGACGTTCGTTGGAGTGCCGGATCTATCGGCTACGGGCCGGCAGATCGTCACGCTCGAATGGCAGTCACTGGATGGCCGGGTCGATCCGGCTTTCGCGGACCGCCTGTCGGGATACTTGGAGCAGGCCGGCAAGGGTAAGGACACGGAGTTGTTCTTCATTTGCCGGAGCGGAGCCCGAAGCCGCGCTGCGGCTGAGGTGATGGCAGAAGCCGGCTACGGCCGGTGTCACAATGTGGCGGATGGTTTCGAGGGTCCTCCCGATTCCAGCCGGCATAGGGGGAAGGTCGCTGGCTGGAAGGCGGCGGGACTTCCCTGGGTGCAAGGATAGCACCCGACTTTTGAGAGATCCGGATGTGAAGCCGCCGTTGCACGAGGGCAAACGGCAAATGGCGGAGCCATGTCTGGATCAAAAGGGGCGGCAAAGTTCAAGTGCGGGGTAAACACATGCAGACGCCGGAAGCGATTAAAACAGCCGATGAACCACGGGGCAAAAAGGTCCACGCCGCATTGAAGGCGCGGCTGGGCGACGACATTTATTCGAGCTGGTTCAAGACGCTCGACTTCGACGCATTCGACGGCAAGACGGTGACGGCGTCGGTGCCGGTCAAGTTTCTGCGCAATTGGATCCAATCGCATTACATCGACGACCTGCTCCTATGCAGCCGCCTTGAGTTCAAGGGTGCCGAGCGCGTCGATGTGCAGTTGCGGCAGCATGGCGGACAGACGCTGCGCGTGGTGGCCGGCACATCCGAGGCGCAACGCAATGACGCCCCGCACGACGTTCGCGCGCCGCAGTCGCCGTCCGACAGCGGGTTGCGTCCGATGGCCGTGCGCAGCAACGGGGTGCCAGCGCCAACACGCATTCCGGCCGGCGGGGTCGACGGGTCGCCGCTCTATCCGCACCACACCTTCGAGAACTTCATCGTGGGTGCACCCAATCGCCTCGCACACGCGGCAGCGGTTCAGGCCGCCGAAACGGTGATGAGCGGCTCGCCGGGGATCAATCCGCTGTTCTTCCACTCTTCGGTTGGGCTCGGAAAAACCCATCTGCTGCAGGCGATCGCATGGGACGTGCGGCGGCGCGCGCCGAATGCCACCGTGCTCTATCTCACCGCCGAACGCTTCCGCTATGAGTTCGTGGAGGCCGTGCGCAGCTCCGATCCGCTAGCGTTCAAGGAGCGGTTCCGCCACATCAACATGCTGCTGATCGACGACCTGGAATTCCTGCAAGGCGAAAAAACGGAGCAGGAGTTCGAGCACATCATCAATGCGCTCCTCGATGGCGGGCGTCAGGTGGTTGTCGCGTCGTCGCGTCCGCCGGGGCATATCGAGCGGCTGAACGAACGCATGCGCTCGCGACTGCAGCGCGGGCTCGTGACGGAAATCGGCGCGTTCGACGAAGACTTGCGCATGAAGGTTCTGGAACGGCGGGTGGCCGAAAAGCAGCTCACCGATCCGTCGTTCGAGCTGTCGCGCGAAATTCTGGAGATGCTGGCGCAACGGCTGACCGAGAACGGCCGCGAGCTGGAAGGTGCGGTGAACCGGCTGCATCAGACCTGGCAGCACGTGCGCGGCACGCTCACGCCCGACATCGCCGAGACCGTGATCCGCGATCTGGTGCATTCGGGCGGAGATCAACGGCGGATCAAGATCGAGGACATCCTGCGGGTGGTGTCGCGCCATTTCGGCGTGTCGAAAGGCGATCTGCTCTCGCAGCGCCGGCACCGTTCGGTCGTGTGGCCGCGGCAAATCGGGATGTATCTCGCCAAGCAACTGACCGCCCGGTCGCTGCCGGAAATCGGGCGCAGGTTCGGCAATCGTGATCATACAACTGTGTTGCACGCCATTCGGAAGATCGAAAGCGAACTCAACGGCAATCAGCGCCTTCGTGACGAGTTGGAAGATCTGAAAAAGATGCTGGCGCACTAAGCGCCGGCGTCGGGGACCTGGGCGGGGCTAGAGGGCGAATGCGCCCGGCCAAGGTCCATGACCTCCGCCGGCACCGGTGGAGGACTGCGGGGCGGGAAACGGGGCGCGTCGAAAACGCGGCCCCGTTTCTTGTTTTCAATGTCTGCGCATTTTGGGCCTTTCCAGCAGGAATTGGCCGGCTTGAACTGCCACGGCACTTGAACGGGGCGGGAGAACGGGTCATTTTGCAGCCCTTCCGCGAATCCCCTGTTCGTGGTCCTGATTGGTCCACCGGTTTGGACGGTTATGGGACGGGACCGGCAGGGGTGGCGCGAGCGGTGGCGATCCGCCTCCGGTCATCATCCCATCACGTTCAAGCGTGTTCCCACCGCAGCAGTTTCAAGGGCTACAAGACATGCGTCTGGTCATCGAAAAGGGCGAACTGTCGCGAGCGCTCGGACACGTCACGAGTGTCGTCGAGCGGCGTACGACCATACCGATCCTTTCGAACGTCCTCTTGAAGGCGTCGCCCGCCGGTTTGGAATTCAAGGCCACCGATCTGGAACGCGAGGTGGTGGAAGAGGCCACGGCCGACGTGACACAAGCCGGTGCGCTGACCGTTCCGGCACACATGCTGCACGACATCGTTCGCAAGCTCCCGGACGGAGCGCAGATCGAATTGAAGCGCGATGCGGAGAAAGAGCGTCTCACGCTGTCGGCCGGGCAGGCGCGTTTTGCTTTGCAGACACTGGGGCCAGAGGATTTCCCCGATATCGCCGCGGGAGATCTGGGCCATTCATTCGAAGTGCCCGCCGGGGAACTCAAGCGGATCATCGACAAGACACGCTTTGCCATTTCGACGGAAGAGACGCGCTACTACCTGAACGGGATTTTTCTGCATACGGCAGAGAGCAACAAAAAGCCGATGCTGCGCGCCGTGGCGACCGACGGCCACCGGTTGGCGCAAGCGGAGCTGCCGTTACCCAAGGGCGCCGCAGGCATGCCGGGCGTGATCATTCCGCGCAAGACCGTGCATGAATTGCAAAGGCTCGTGGAAGGCGTGACCGATCCCGTGCGCATTTCCGTGTCGGCCGCCAAGGTGCGGTTCGAGATCGGTTCGGTGACGCTGACGTCGAAGCTGATCGACGGCACGTTCCCCGATTACGGGCGCGTGATCCCACAGGCAAACGACAAGGAAATGCTGGTTCCAAACAGTATCTTCACGGCGGCGGTCGATCGCGTTTCGACGGTGGCGAGCGAGCGCGGGCGGGCGGTGAAACTGGCGATCTCGAAGAACAAGCTGGTCTTGTCGGTGAACAATCCCGAAGGCGGCAGCGCGACGGAGGAGATCGGGGTGACGTACGATGCGGCGCCCATCGAGATCGGGTTCAACGCGCGCTATCTGTTGGATATTGCAAGTCAGGTCGAGGGCGAGGAAGCGCGCTTTCTGCTGGCGGATGCGGGTTCGCCGACCATGATCAAGGACAGCGAAGACAATGGTGCGCTGTACGTGCTGATGCCGATGCGGGTTTGATACGGCCAGGCACAGCTCCGCGGCTCGAAAGTATGACGATGGCTGACGCGATCCCGCGCCTATGGGTCGAGCGGTTGGCGCTCACCAATTTCCGCAACTACCGCAACGCGACTCTGGACCTCAGTCCGCAGCCTGTCGTGCTGACGGGTGCGAACGGGGCGGGCAAGACCAATCTTCTCGAAGCCGTGTCGTTGCTGGCACCCGGGCAGGGATTGCGGCGGGCCGCTTATGCCGACATCGCGCGGCTACCCGGCGACGGCAGTTGGTCCGTTGCGGCCAAGGTGCACACCGATCTTGGCGCCGTGGACATAGGAACCGGCATTGCGCCGGGAGCGGACAATGCCGCGGGCCGGATCGTGCGCATCGACGGCGCGAGCAAGGGCGCGTCGGGGGTGCTTGCCGATTATGTCGAAGTTGCCTGGCTGACCCCGGCCATGGACGGGCTCTTTACTGGGCCGGGGTCTGAGCGGCGGCGTTTTCTCGACCGGATGATCTTGTGTTTCGATGCCGAACATGGGCGGCGCGCGTCGCGTTTTGAGCGGGCGATGCAGCAGCGGAACCGGCTGCTGTCGGACGGCGTCAACGACAATGCGCGCTTCCTGGGGCTTGAGGACATGATGGCGGAGACGGGCGTGGCGATCGCCGCGGCCCGTGCGGAAGCGGCGACGGCGCTGCAGGGTTTCTCCGAGTTGCGGCGGGAAAGGGATGCGTCGTCGGCGTTTCCGTGGGCGCGGATCGCGATCGACGGGGTGCTCGAGGCCGACCTCGATGCCATGCCCGCGCTGGACGTGGAAGAGCGGTATCGCATCGCGTTGCGAACTGGCCGCGAGCGCGACCGGGCGGCGGGGCGAACGCTCGAAGGGCCGCACCGATCGGATCTCGTGGTCGAACATGGACCGAAGTCGATGCCGGCGAAGCTGTGCTCGACGGGCGAGCAGAAAGCGCTTTTGCTGGGTCTCGTTCTGTCACACGCGGCATTGACGGCGCAGCGTCAAAGCGGGCGGGCGCCGATCCTCCTTCTCGACGAGGTGACGGCGCATCTCGACGCGGCGCGGCGGGCGGCGCTGTTCGACGAAATCCTGCTCTTGGGCACGCAGGCTTGGATGACCGGAACGGATGCGCAGGCGTTTGCGGCGCTGGCTGATCGCGCGCATTTTCTAAACGTCGCGGAAGGCGGGATGGGGGTCTCGCCCCCGGTTTGACAGCGCGACAAAGACGCACACGCAAGACACTGAAAAACATATGACTTTTCTTAGGGATAGCGCGGCGGTGCCGGGCGCTTTTCTGGCACCTTCGGCGGCTCGCGTGGTATAGTCCACAGTGCAAAAATCGAACATACGGAAGACAGGACACGCATGAGCGCGGAGCCCGCACGCAAACCCCCCGTGGACGACTACGGCGCCGACAGCATCAAGATGCTGAAGGGGCTCGATGCCGTGCGCAAACGTCCCGGAATGTACATCGGTGACACCGACGACGGTTCGGGCTTGCATCACATGATCTACGAGGTCGTCGACAACGCCATCGACGAGGTGCTCGCGGGCCATGCGAAGTCGTGTCAGGTGACGCTCAATGCCGACGGCTCGTGCACCGTGCGCGACGATGGGCGCGGAATTCCAACCGGCATCAAGTCGGACGACGACCAGGATCCGAAGCGGTCGGCGGCGGAGATCGTGTTCACCGAACTGCATGCCGGCGGCAAATTCGACCAGAATTCCTACAAGGTGTCGGGCGGCTTGCACGGCGTTGGCGTGTCCGTCGTCAACGCGCTGTCGTCGTGGCTGAAGGCGCGGATCTGGCGCGAGGGCAAAGAACATCTGATTGAGTTTCGCGACGGGGTCGCGGTTGCGCCCTTGCAGGTGCTCGGCGACGCGAAGGGGCAGCGGGGCACGGAAGTGACGTTTCTGCCTTCGACACAAACGTTCACGATGGTGGAATTCGATTATCCGACCATCGAACACCGCTTGCGGGAATTGGCATTCCTGAATTCGGGCGCAAAGGTCGTCTTGACGGACAACCGGCACGCGGACGTCAAGAGCGAGGAATTTTATTACGAGGGCGGTACGGCGGCTTTCGTGCGCTATCTCGACCGGTCGAAGCAGGCGCTCATATCCGAGCCGCTGATGATCCGCTCGGAGAAGGACGGCATCGGCGTCGAAGTCGCCCTGTGGTGGAACGACAGCTACCACGAAAACGTGCTGTGCTTCACCAACAACATCCCGCAGCGGGACGGCGGCACGCATTTGGCCGGATTCCGGGCGGCGCTGACGCGCGTCATTAACAAGTACGCGAACGAGAGCGGCATATCGAAGAAGGAGAAGGTCGACCTAACGGGCGAAGATGCCCGCGAAGGGTTGACGTGCGTGCTGTCCGTGAAGGTGCCGGACCCGAAGTTCTCCTCGCAAACGAAAGACAAGCTTGTCTCATCGGAAGTGAAGCCGGTGGTCGAGAATACGGTCGGCGATCAACTTGCGGCCTGGTTCGAGGAGCATCCGAAGGAAGCCAAGACGATCGTCGGTAAGATCGTCGAAGCCGCGCTGGCACGCGAGGCGGCGCGCAAGGCCCGCGAATTGACCCGGCGCAAAGGGGCGCTCGACGGTCTGCGGCTGCCGGGTGGGCTTGCCGAATGCCAGGATCGCGATCCGGCGAATACCGAGATGTTCATCGTCGAGGGCGATTCGGCAGGCGGTTCGGCGAAGCAAGGACGCAAGCGCGAATATCAGGCCGTGCTGCCAATCCGCGGCAAAATCCTGAACGTCGAGCGGGCGCGCATCGACAAGATGCTGTCGTCGGAGCAGGTGACCAACATCATCGGTGCGCTCGGTACCGGTATTCGCGACGACTTCGATCTGTCGAAACTGCGCTACCATAAGATTATCATCATGACCGACGCCGACGTGGACGGCGCGCACATCCGCACGCTGCTGCTCACCTTCTTCTACCGGCAGATGCCGGAACTCGTGGAAAAGGGGCACGTCTATATCGCGCAGCCGCCGCTCTACAAAGTTGCCCGGGGGAAGTCGAATACCTACCTTAAGGACCAGAGGGCGCTGGAAGATTACCTCATCGACAGCGGGCTCGAAGATGCGACGCTCCTCACCAGCGACGGCGTACGCGGGGGGCAAGATTTACGCGAGGTCGTGAAGGAAGCGCGGATCGTCACGAACCTGATCGATCAACTTCACTCGCGCTACAATCGCGGGATCGTCGAGCAGGCCGCGATCATGGGACTATTCGAGCCGGAATTGCTGCAAACCCAGAGCAAGGCGCAGGCGGCGGCCGAGAAGCTGGCGCGGCGGCTCGACCAGATGGCGGAAGAAACGGAGACCGGCTGGGAAGGGCGGATTGGCAACGAAGGCTATGTCGTCAGGCGCGAGGTGCGCGGCGTCACGGAGGCTCACACTCTCGATCGCGGGCTGATCTCGTCGCTCGATGCGCGGCGGATCAACGAGCGGCAGGAGGCGCTGGCAGAGACCTACGCGCAGCCGGCGAAGCTCAAGCGCAAGTCGGAGACGATCGCGGTGCATGGTCCGCGCAGTCTGTTGGATGCGATCTATGAGGCGGGACGCAAGGGGCTGACGCTTCAGCGGTACAAAGGTCTCGGCGAGATGAATCCGGATCAGTTGTGGGAGACGACGCTCGATCGGGATGCGCGGACGCTGTTGCAGGTCAAGATCGGCGATCTGGCGGAGGCCGATGAGATCTTCTCCAAACTCATGGGCGACGTGGTGGAGCCACGGCGCGAGTTCATCCAGGACAATGCGCTCAGCGTGCAGAACCTGGACGTGTGATGGGGCGGGCAGTCGATGCCATTCACCGTCTCAGCATTCTACAGGTTCGCGCGCGTCGAGGATTGTGAGGCGCTACGGGCCGATTTGTTTGCCTTTGGCCAGCGCGAAGGGCTCGTCGGGACGATCCTGATCGCGCCGGAAGGGATCAATGCGACGATTGCCGGACCGGATGCGGGTGTGGCGGCTCTGCTCGCGCACCTGCGGTCGGATGACCGGTTTGCAGGGCTCGCATCGAAGGAGAGTGTGACCGAGGCGCAGCCGTTCCAGCGTTGGAAGGTCAAGGTCAAGCCGGAGATCCTGACCTTCGGGGCGCCCGAGGCCGATCCAAATTTGCTGGCCGGCACGTACGTCAAGCCGCTCGACTGGAACGCGCTGATTTCGCGCGACGATGTGGTGCTTATCGATACGCGCAACGACTATGAGGTGGCAATCGGGACGTTTCGTGGGGCGGTGGACCCGAAGACACAGAGCTTTACGGAATTCAAGAGCTATGCGGCTCAGAACCTCGACCCGGCGAAGCATGCCAAGATCGCGATGTTTTGCACCGGCGGTATCCGGTGCGAGAAGGCGTCGGCCTTTCTGCGCGCGCACGGCTTCGACGAGGTCTATCATCTCGAAGGCGGAATTCTAAAGTATCTGGAAGACGTGCCGGCGAGCGAGAGCCTGTGGGAGGGCGCGTGCTTCGTATTCGACGAGCGCGTGGCGGTTGGACACGGCGTTATACCCGCCGGTCACCGGAAGTGCCGGTGCGGCTGGCCGGTGGGCGAGGGCCAGGATCAGTGCCTGTCTTGCCTTGCGGCAACGCCTACTGCGGCGATGACCGGCCGTCGCCCTTGAGGCTTAGAATGTAGGCGATGAGGTCGTCGGCATCCTCGCCCGCGACGATCAAATCCGGCATCGTCGGGTGCGGCGTTTGCAGGAAAACGCTGAGCGCCGTTCGGCTGATGCCGGGCGTGTCGGCAATCGTTTTGAATGCCGGAGAGTCAGGGTTGGGAGAGTCGATGTCTTCGAACAGGATTGCATGGCAGCCAGCGCATGTTGCTTGCGCATATTCCAGGCCGCGGCGGGGATCTCCGATACCGTCTTGGCCCGCGACGGCGAGCATTGGCCACTGGGCGGCGAGTATGCAGGCGGCCGCCGGGTAGAGGAAGCGACGCATGGAACCTGATCCTTTGCAAGCTAACGACGGCCTTATTCTGCCGTCATTCTCGGTTGCCTCCCTTGAGGCGGATCAAGTGGTGTCAGGTGTCGTTGCGAGGTGAGCCGGGCGCGTGGTTAACCGGCGCTTAACGCCGGACGCCTAACATCTGTGGCTTGGGGATGGCCTGCTGCTCTGGCGAGCGCGTGCCTTATCGTACCGGGTCTTGTGCAATGGGTGGGTCCAGGCGGGGTCGCAGGAAGGGCCGCGTGACGCGCGCTGCCGCGCCGGCGCGCCGGGCTGCTGCCACTTTATTCCGGCTGGTCTCGGGTGGCAGCAACAGCGGTGGCCGTGGGGGCAAAAAGGCGGCGCCGACTGCGTCGCGCATGCGCGCGTTGCTTGCCGTGCCGCTCATGCTGGCGTCCGCCGGGTCACTCGTGCTGGTGGCGATGCTCGTCACGTACACGTTCACAATTCCCGATCCGTTGACGCTTCGAACGAACGTCTCGGGTCAGCCGATCCGAATTCTGGCTCGCGACGGCAGCGTTCTGGCCGAGCGAGGAACGGCGCACGATTACATTCCGCTCGGCCTCCTGCCAAAGCGCGTGATCGAGGCGGTCATCGCAACCGAAGACCGGAAATTCTGGACCCATTGGGGCTTTGATCCCGCCGGGCTGCTGCGGGCGTCGCTGGTCAACCTGCGGTCGGGACGCTTCGCGCAGGGCGGCTCGACGCTGACACAGCAATTGGCCAAGAACCTTTTTCTCTCGCCGGAGCGGACGCTGGGGCGCAAGATCGAGGAAGTGGTGCTGGCGCTCTGGCTGGAGTTGCGGCTGAGCAAATCCGAGATCCTCGAACTCTATCTCAATCGCGTCTATTTCGGCGGCGGCGCTTATGGAATCGAGGCCGCGGCGCAACGCTATTTCGACAAATCGGCGCGCTCGCTGACGCTTGCCGAAGCGGCGGTCATTGCCGGCTTGTTGAAGGCGCCGTCGCGTTTCGCGCCGACGTCAAACCCGCGGCTCGCCATTGCCCGAAGCCACAGCGTGCTGGCCAAGATGCACGATGCCGGTTTCATTACTGCGGCAGAAGCACTGAACGCGCGCGCCAAGAGGGTCGTTTTTGCCAACGTTCGCCGCGACATCGAACGCCAGGCCGCGGACTATGCGATCGACTTCGTGCTCGATCAGATGCCCGACGCGCTGGGCGGCGGCAACGGTGAAATCATCGTCGAGACGACCATCGACCGGACGCTGCAGCGGCACGCGGCGGCGGTGGTGGCGGAGGCGATCCGGGAGGACGGCGCAGCGCTCAATGCGAGTCAGGCCGCCGTGGTGGTTTTGGATACCGCGGGGGGTGTCAGGGCCTTGGTTGGCGGCCGGTCATACGCGGAGAGCCAATTCAACCGCGCGGTCAAGGCTATGCGGCAGCCGGGATCAGCCTTCAAGCCGTTCGTTTATCTGGCGGCACTTGAAAAGGGCTATACGCCCGACAGCGTGGCTTACGATCTACCCTTCAATCTCGACGGCTGGTCGCCCAAGAACGACAACGGCCGGTATAGCGGTGCGACGACACTGCGGCAGGCGCTCGCGCAGTCGATCAACACGATTGCCGTCCGTCTCATGATGGATGCCGGGCCGGCCAAGGTCGTCGCGTTGGCGCAGCGGCTCGGGATCGAGGCGCCGCTCAGAGCCGAGCCGTCACTGGCGCTCGGGACCTCGGAAGTTTCGCTGCTTGAGCTGACCAGCGCGTACGGCGCGTTCGCCGCAGGCGGCGTGGTCAACGAAACGCAAGTGATCCGGCGCATCCGTTCGAGCAGCGGCCGGGTTCTTTATGCCCGAACTGCACCGGCCAGCGAACTTGTGGCGTCGCCTGGATCAATCGCGGCGCTGAACGGGATGATGCAAACGGTCGTCGATCGCGGCACGGGCAAGCGCGCCGGACTGGCGAAACACGCAACGGCGGGCAAGACGGGCACCAGTCAGGATTTTCGCGATGCCTGGTTCGTCGGCTATACGGCCCATTACGCCGGCGGCGTGTGGACGGGAAACGATGACGGCCGACCCATGAAAAACGCGACGGGCGGTAACCTTCCGGCGTTGATCTGGAACCGCGTCATGGAGCAAGCGCACGCGGGGCTCGATAGCCTGCCGCTCGCCGGCACGCAATCGGTGCCGGAAGCGCAGGGCTACTACGCGAGTGACCGGCGCGCGGCACCAGAACTGTTGCCTTGGCAGATGCCGACGACGTTGAAGCCGGTTTCCAAGCCGAAGCGGGCGCCGGAAAAGCGTGCCGATCCTGTGCGTTATCCAAAGGAGCGCATCGACGATGGCTTTATCGCGCGGGCGCTATCGGAATTGCCGGAGGATGGTTCGCTTCAGCCGGGAGCGCGAGAAGAAGCAGCGTTACCGCAACGCCCACGGCCGCAGCCGCCTCCGGGACTGATGTCGCTGGGTGTAGGACTTGGCACGGCGCGGCCTTAGCCGACGTCACGAGCCGCTCTCGACACCGTAGCGGTGCAAATCCATTCCGTAGATGCGCAGCCAGCGTTTGGCCTCGTCCATGGCCGGGCAGGTCTCGCGGACCAGAGCCCAGAAGCGGGGACCGTGGTTCATTTCGCGCAGGTGCGCGACTTCGTGGGCCGCGACGTAGTCGAGGATCGGCGGCGGAGCGAGGACAAGACGCCAGGAAAACGACAGTCCGCCGGTCGTCGAGCAGGAACCCCAGCGGCTGGTCTGATCGCGGATCGTCAGGCGGCCGGGCGAAACGCCAAGCCGGCCGGCGTGAAAGGCAACGCGCTCCTGCAGATCGGCGCGGGCTTCTTTGGCAAACCAGAGTTCGAGGCGTTTGACGGCAGCCGCCAGTTCGCCAGGCGCGTGCAGTTCCGGAAGCGGATGCGCTTCGATCCGGCGGACGACGCGGCGGCGCGGCACTTCGCCCGGCATGACGACGCGATGCGCGATGCCGCGCACGGGCACGAGCATCGCGTTGCGAAACGGTATCGGGGCGGGCAGGCTGTCGAGACGCTCGCGCACCCATTCGAGATTGCGATGCAGGAACGAGCCGGCTTCCTCGATGCCACACTGCACAGGCAGCGTGACGATGACGGCGCGGCGCGTGCGGCTGACGCGCAAGGTCAGGCGGCGGGCAGCGGGATGATGCCGGACCTCGACCGGTGCCCCGATGCGCTCGGTCTCCCGCTTGGGGAGCGTCGTCAATCGGGATACTTTGGATTTGCGCATGAACATCCTCGACTGAGCGGCACCACGACCGTGGTGATCGGATTTTGCCGCCCTTGTCTTGAGCCGTGTGACAACCGATACGATGCCGAACCGGAGCGTACGTCAATGGTGCAATTGGTGACCCGTCATGCGCGCCGACGCAAAAACGAACAAGGACTGCATCTCTCCACCTAACAAGTTCGGCGGGATGTGGGCGAGCGGTATTTTTTCGATGCGCATGTGCGCAATTGACTGTTGCCGCGCGGTGTCATGTGCGGCCAGGCACCGATGACCAGCAGTGACGTTGCGGAGCATTAAAATCCGATCACAACGCGGCAGCAATTGCATCAGCGAGGGCATTCGCCTCAGTGGAATGCGGGAAGTGCTTTGCGTACTCGCCGTTCGCGTTCATGAAGTAGAAAAATGAGCTGTGATCGATGTTGTAACGTGATGGATCGTTCGCGTCGGGAACTTTCACGGCGTACACGCGATAGGCTTTGACGGCGGCTTTCACTTCGTCCGGTGTGCCAGTCAAGCCTTCGATCGAGGGATGAAAACTCTTGATGTAGTCGGCGAGCGCCTGCTGCGTATCGCGTTCGGGATCAACCGTTATGAACAGCGTGGACAGCTTGGTCGCCTTATCACCCAACTTGTCGAGTGCGACGGTTAGTGTCTGGAGCCCCGATGGACACACGTCGGGACAATTCGTGAAGCCGAAGAACACGAGCATGGGCTTGCCGGCATAGTCCTTCTCGGTGCGGCGCTGGCCCTTCGTATCGACCAGACTAAATGGGCCGCCGATCGCCACACGGCCCGAACTCGCCGCCTGCTGCGGCGCCGTCCCGCCGGGGACGTTGAGGCTCATGTACGCGGCGCCCGCTCCGGCGACGAGGCCGAGTGCCAGTGCGACCAGAAGTTTAGAGGCCATTTGCAATGCTTCCTTTCCGGGGCCGGCCGCCCATGGCGGCGTCACCGCGCAAAATGCGCGATTGCGGTACAACGCGGGCGGTGGAGACTTGACCGGCGCGCCCGCCGGTGCGGAGATAGCGGCACGGACTGAGACTTGCAACGCCAGCGGGCGTGTGGTTGTGAACGGACGACCGGCGGGGCGAGGCAAGCCCGCCATGGAAGGACCCACTCGGCCGTGCCGTCCGAACAATCAATTCTGAGCCGGCTGTGGCAGGCGGGCGACGAAGACAGTCAGCTCCGTCTGCAGACGATCGTGCGGCTGCGGTGGCTTGGCGTATTGGGTCAGCTCGCCGCGATCGGGATTGTCGCACTGGTTCTCGACTTCCGGTTGCCGGTCGGCTGGTGCCTATTCCTGATTGCATGTTCGGCGTGGCTCAACGTGTTTCTGGCTGTGCGCTATCCCGCGCGGCACCGGCTATCGGCGCGGCTGGCGACGGTGCTTTTGGCGTACGACATCGTTCAATTGGCGGCGCTGCTCTATTTCACCGGCGGGGTGCAGAATCCGTTCACGATGCTGCTGGTCGTGCCGGTCACCGTCTCGGCGGCAACGCTGCCGCCGCGGCATACCATAGTGCTGGCGTCCATGGCGGCGCTGGCGACGGCGGCTCTCACCTATACGCACTATCCATTGCCGTGGCATGCCTATCAGCCGCTTCAGCACCCGCTGCTTTACAACCTCGGCATTCTGAGCGCGGTCATCGCGACGATGCTGTTCATGGCGCTTTATACGCGGCGGCTGACGCGCGAGAGCAAGCTCATGTCGGCGGCGTTGACGGCAACCGAACTGGTGCTGGCGCGCGAGCAGAAGCTGCATGCGCTCGATGGGCTGGCTGCGGCGGCAGCGCATGAACTGGGGACGCCGTTGTCGACGATCGTGCTGGTGACCAAGGAAATGCAGGCGGGCCTACCGAAGGACAGCGCGCTGGCGGAAGATGTGGAACTGTTGCGCCAACAGGCCCTCAGATGCCGCGAAATTCTCCAGAAGCTGACGAAGCATCCGACCGAACAGGACCCACTGCACGGCAATATCTCCTTGCAGGAGATGCTTGAGGAAGCCGCCGCGCCCTACATGAACGACGGCAAGCCGATCCACATCTTCGTGCATCCGGCGAGCGGCACGTCGGGGACAGTACAAGAGCAACCGCTGTCGGCCCGCAAACCAGGTGTGCTGTATGGCCTCGGCAATCTCGTCGAGAACGCGATCGACTTCTCGCAGCGGCGGGTGGATTTGACCGGCGAGTGGGATCAGGCAACGGTGTCCGTTACGCTGACGGACGACGGGCCGGGGTTCGCGCCGGAAATTATCGATTCCCTCGGGGAACCGTACGTCACGTCCCGGCCCATGGGGGCGCGCAAGAGCGGCGGCAAGGCTGGGGGGCTCGGGCTCGGGTTCTTTATCGCCAAGACTCTCTTGGAGCGGTCGGGCGCGCGGGTCACTTTGGAAAACAAGCAGGCGCCGCAAAGGGGAGCGGTGGTGCGGCTGGTTTGGCAGCGCGAAGCGTTCGAGGCGGGAGCGGAGCGGTCCGGGCCCGGGACGGCGCTGCCCCGGCCGCAGGTCCGGCCGTCCGCCGTCGAGGTCTACGACCGTTAATCTATTTACCAATGTGGAGGCATGCGTTTTCGGTGGGTTTGCCCTTGGCGAGTCGAAAGCAAGACTATAGTTTGCCGCACGTGGAGGACCCCCGTGACCGAAGATCTGTCATTCAAGCCCGACGAACTGCCGGAAGATCGCTCCCTTATCATCGTCGATGACGACCGTGCGTTCTTGCAGCGCATGGTCCGCGCGATGGAGCAACGCGGCTTTCTTGTGCGAAGCGCCGTGACCGTCGCGGAGGGCATCGACCTCGTCCGCCAAAGTGCACCTGCCTTTGCCGTGATCGACTTGCGGCTGGAGGACGGCAACGGGCTGGACGTGATTTCGGAATTGACCCGGGTCCGGCCCAATGCACGGATCATCGTTTTGACGGGGTATGGCAACATCGCGACCGCCGTGACGGCGGTCAAACTCGGCGCCGTCGATTATCTGGCCAAGCCGGCCGATGCCGATGACGTGACCGATGCGCTGCTGGCGCCGCCCAATTCCAAGGCGCCGCCGCCGGAGAACCCGATGTCGGCCGACCGGGTCCGCTGGGAACACATTCAGCGCGTCTATGAGCTGTGCAACCGGAACGTGTCGGAGACCGCGCGGCGGCTCAACATGCACCGGCGGACGCTGCAGCGCATCTTAGCCAAGCGCGCGCCGAAGTAAGGCATCCCGCTCAGATTTCCTTGGCTTCACTGCGGACCTTCAAGGCCGGATCGATCGTCGCTGCCAAGCGCAGCGCGGCCGTGCGGGCAAAGCGTAACGTCAAGACCTTGCGGCGCGCCGGGGCGAGCGGCGGGGCAGGTTTCGCGGGCCGCAAGATTTCGGCGGCGTAGCGGTCCGCGAGGATCAGGCCGCAGTCGTCGGGGAGGAAGTGGCGGGGAAATTCCGGCGTCACGGCGAAGTAGAAGCGGTCGCAATAGCCGGCATATTCGGTCCACTTCTGGTCGGAGCGAAAGTCGGCCAGGCTTGATTTGATTTCGACGATCGTCAAAGTGCCGTCACGATCAATTGCGGCGATGTCGGCGCGGCGGCCGTTGGGAAGGCTGAATTCCGAGATTGGTGTCAGCCCGGCGTCGATCAGCATGCGCGACGTTCCACGCAGAATCGCTAGTGCAACCGGGTCGGCGGCGAGCGGCGTTTCGCCTGCGGGGTTGGGCGCTGCAATCGGAACGGTTCGCGAACTGGCCATGAGGCATTTTTGGCCAGCGGGCACGCCGTTGTCCAGTCTGGAGCGGCGCCGGCCGCACACGAGGTAGTCATGCCGGAGTTGCCGGAGGTCGAAACCGTTCGCCGCATCCTAGAGCGGGCTCTCATCGGGCAGAGGCTGGCGCGCGTCGAGCTCCGCCGCAGCGGTCTGCGCTTTCCGTTTCCGGAAAACTTCGCGGCGAGGCTGACCGAGCGGACCGTTGTGGGGGTCGGACGCAGGGCCAAATATCTTAAAGTGCTGCTCGACAGCGGCGACGTTCTGGTCGTGCACCTGGGCATGACGGGCCGGTTCATTCTTGGATCGGCGGGCGGCGGAGATGAGCGCGGTGTGGTTGCGGGCCAATACGTCATCGAGACCGGCCACCTGCCGCAGCACGATCATGTGATTATCGAAACGGCCGATGGCTTGCGGATCGTTTTCAATGATCCGCGCCGGTTCGGCTACATGCTGCTGGAGCCGGAGGCGCACATTGAGACCCATGTTCTGTTCCGGAAGCTGGGCGTGGAGCCGCTCAGCAATGCCTTCGACGCGGCAACGATCGCGCAGCGCGCTCAGGGACGGCGCAGCGATTTGAAGGCATTTCTCATGGACCAGCGGATCGTCGCCGGCCTAGGCAACATTTACGTGTGTGAGGCTCTGTTCCGGGCCAGCCTGTCGCCACGGCGGCGGGCCGGTACGATTGCGACGCGGAGCGGAAAGGCGAACCAGCACAGCGAGCGGCTCGCGACGGCCATCCGGCACGTTCTGTTGGAGGCGGTGGATGCCGGCGGATCGACATTGCGGGATTACCGGCAGCCCGACGGCGCCGCCGGCGGTTTTCAAGACCGGCACGATGTTTATGATCGGGCAGGGGAGCCTTGCCGGAAGCCGGGGTGCAAGGGTGTTATCAGGCGTCTCGTGCAAGCCGGGCGGTCGACGTTCTGTTGCCCGAAGTGTCAAACGTAGCGGGCCCAAATCATCAGGGCGAAGGCCGCCGCGTCTGCGTGATGTAGGCAAAGTAACACAGCCCAACGATGGCGAAGCCGCCGAACAGGAAGATGTAATTCGCCGGCCAGTCGCCTTTCGCCGTTTGCAGCTTGCCGGACGCAAGCAGGAAAATGAGACCGGCCGTGACCGCGAGGCTGTGCAGGATGGTCAATACGACCGGCGGCGGATCATTGGCTCCACTCGCCCCCAACTTGTGAACGTAGTAGAGCAACCCGGCGGCGATCAGCGCAGCGGCCGTCCCGTATTGGAACCCATGCTGCCAGCTCACGCCGGTCAATCCGTAGATCGCGAAAAAAGCCGCTGCCGCCCAGGCGTAAACGAGCGCGGCGAGCCGCGTGTTCCGGCGCATGGTGTGAAACAAAAGGTCCGGGCTGGTTGAGCCGGTGGCGGTCCAGGCGGGACGGTTGACGCGCCATGCGACAATGAGAACGAAGACCGCATAGGCGAGTGCCGAAAGTATCGTGACAAGGCGTGCGTTTTCCGACGCGCCATAAGCCATGCCGGCCGCACTCAGGATGAGGGCTGCGACGACACTGGCGATCAAAGGCTGGAGTGACATTCGACGTACCTGTCAGGCTGCAGGCGCGCGGTTGCGCGTCAGGAATAGCGCGGCGGCGCTCAGTGCGGCCAGGGCGATGGCCCCGAACAGGAAAATAGTCTGTGCCGCCCAATCCCGCTTTTCAACATTGAGAAACTGCTTGTCGGGATCGACCATCAAACCGATGACGGCGGCCACGGTGCCGACGAACTGGACGATGGTGAGGATGCGTCCCAGCTTCAGGAGCGTCGCATCGTTCTTGCCGCGTTCGGCGTCCTTCGACATGGTTGCGGCGAACAGCAAGCTGACGGCGGCGACGAGCGCCAGTGCGCCAAAGAAAACCGGCCACTCGCGCCACTCCGGCAGAACAAAGAAGTAAGTGACGAACAGCGCCAGCGCGCCCCAGGTGTAAATCAGCCCCATATACCGCGCGGTCGACGCGGAAACCGCACTGGGTGATGCGCCACGGCTTTCCAGATGAAAGAGTTCGCGCAGTCCCATTGCCGCGATGGCAAGACTTATGAAAGCGGTGGCTGCCATGAAGTAGAGTGGCGCTCCGGAGCCGGCGGCCAGAATGACGGCGCAGGTTCCAGCGGTCAGCGTGGTCATCCAAACGATCAGCGAATTCTTGTCAATCATGGGTGCTTGCCAAATTTGGGCCGAGGTGCGGGACCTTGGTTGTTGTGCCGTGTCCGACGCATAGCCTGAACTTGGGTCCACCTCAAAGAGGTCGTGCCAAGGGTCAATACTTATCCAAGGCTGTTGGTGTTTGCTCGCCGCATATTTCTCTGGGCCAGATAGATCAAGCCTTCTCGATCGATGGGCGCAGGAAGTCGAGGCCGGAACCGACGATTTGCGGATCGGGTGGGGTGGCGACCTTATCGTCGCGGCCCTCATATGGCAGCAGCGTCAGGATTTTGCGAATGACTTCCAGGCGCATCCGGCGCTGGTCGTTGGCGCGCACGATGGTCCAGGGCGAGTCGGGCGTATCGGTGAAGCGGAGCAGTTCGGTTTCTGCCTCGCTGTAGGCGTCCCACTTCGCAATGGCCGCCAGATCGATGTCGGTCAGCTTCCAGCGCTTCATGGGATTGTGCTTGCGTTCGTGGAAGCGGGTGAGCTGCATTTCGCGGCCGACGGTCAGGTAGAGTTTCAGGATTTTGATGCCGTCACGAACGAGCAGGCTTTCGAACTCCGGCGCGTCGCGCAAGAAATCGGCGTGTTGATCGGGCGTGCAGAAGCCCATGACTCTTTCGACCCCGGCGCGATTGTACCAGGAGCGATCGAAGAGAACCATGTCGCCCGCAGTGGGTAGATGCTGCACGTAGCGCTGGAAGTACCACTGGCCGCGTTCGATCTCGGATGGCTTGGTCAAGGCGACGGAGCGGGCGTGGCGCGGATTGATCCGTTCGAGAATTGTCGAGATGGCGCCACCCTTACCTGAGGTGTCCCGGCCCTCGAAGATGATAACGACCCTTGCGCCGGATTTCTCGACGTAGGCCTGGAACTTCAAAAGCTCCAACTGGAGCGGGGTCAGGTCTTCCTCGTAGGCCTTGCGCTTGATCTTGGAGTCGTACGGGTAACCGCCGGAGCCGAGAGCGGCATCCGCGATCGCTTCGGGAATTTCGGGGTCGTTGATGTCGAAGGTCGCGAGCGGATTGTTTGCGGCTTTCGCCGGCTTGGCCTTCTTGGCGGGCTTTTCGGCCTTCGTCATCGGTGCCTCCTAACTGCGTTCGCAGGCGACTCTAAAGCACGAGCGCCGCCGTCCGGCCAGCCGCTGGATGGGAAAGGACAAGTTCTGCGCCACCGTGAAGCCGGGGACAAGCCGCCGGCCCGCCATAGTCCAGTCCCCGTCGCGACAAGAACAGAGCCTACGGACAAAGCTCAGGCGGCTTTAAGTGCGTTTATGAGTTCGGGGCGGGACATGGCGTTTCAGTCGAGTGCGCAGGCCACGCGGTCGCTGAGGGCGGCGGCGTCACGTGACGGGACCGATCGACGGCGGCCAAGCCATGCGGACGGCGATACTGCAAACCAGCGCGATGTGAAGAAGATCGTTCTGATCGCGGGGCTCGGCATCCTGTCCTGGGTTGCCACTTATGTCGGCATGCTCGAACTGATCGAAGCCAATATGGGCGATTTGCCGTTCGTCCATAAGGCGATCATCGGCTTTTCGGTCGCCATGCTGATGACGATGATCATCTGGCTGCTCGACCAGATGTTCGCGCCGATCCCGTTTTTCACCAAAGTGATCTACGCCGGGGGCTACGTGTTTCTGACCCTGATTTCGGTGGGGTTTGGGTTCGGTTTCTATTGGAAAGTATTGGAGAGCCGGTCGGAGGCGTCGCGCTCGGCGGAATCGGCGGTCGGGCAGGTGCAGGGTTCGCTCACTGCCGCGGCCACGCGGCTCGATCAGCTTGACGGAACGCTCGTCAAGCTGTCGGCGCTGTCGACCGAAAAGGCTGATCTGGAGCGAACAAAGGGGACATCGTGCCCAAACAGCCGGCCGGGTGACGGTCCGCGCATGAAGATGCGCGAGGACGACGCGGCGCGGTTTTCGTACGCATCGGGCTTCGTCAAGGATCGCGCGACGATCGTGAAAGGCGAACTTGCGGCGCTGGACGGCGACCTGATGAAGATCGTCAACGGCGAGCCGTCAATCGTCGATCCCAAAACCGGCACACGCAACGAGTTCATGAAGGGACTGTCGCGCAAGCTCGACATGACGGTGACGCGGTTCAATGCGTTCCGAACCGATCCGCAATTGCGGCAACTGCGATCGGAACTCTCCGACCGGGCCGAGCAATCGACGTTCGGCGACCCCAAGAAGGGGGGCTTCATTTGTCCGGATGCGCAATTGCAAAGTGCTCTGCGCGGCGCGGTCAAAGCGATCGACCAGTTGCCGGAGCTGAAAAAGCCGGACATCGCGGCGGTGGAGGGGTCGGAAGCGACCATTGAAGCGTTTCGCAGACTGACGGCGACCGTTTTTGGCGCCCTGTCATTCAAGTTGCCGCCGTCAGCCGATGAACTCAGGGCATTGCAGCAAAAGGCCGTCCAGTCGGTCGAGGCAGGACCGTCGCAGCGGACGGCGTTCGACAACGGCGAAGCGGCCGGTCTTTCGAAGCGGGACTATGTGCCGCTGTCCATTGCGCTGTTCGTCGATCTTTGCCTGCTGCTCGTCTCGATGGGCCGGCCGGCGAACCGGCTGGGCGGTTTGCTGCCGCGGATGCAGGCGGCAGAGCGCAGCCCGGTGAGCACGATCCTGTCGCGCTTCAACGAAATCCACCGCGATCCCGAGGTCCGGCAGACGTTTGAGGTCTTCCGGCATGTCGTGTTCGACCAGGGTGGGGTCTATTACGTGGCCGTGCCGCTCGATGCGCCTTATACCCTCGGCCGCCGCGTTGGACCGGGAACGTCCATCGCATACGGCACGCAGGAGGCGCAGGAGCTGCAACACGAGGCGCACCTCCTGGCAAATCTGTTCACAAGCTTCGAGACTGAACGGATCTTCAAGCGCGTGCACAGTCCGCTGCTGACCACGGGGGCGGTACAAAAAAAGCTGGCGCGGCAGGGCAGCAAGTTTGCGGGCTGCCGCGCGTTTCGCATCTACCGGTTCCGCGACGGCGCGTGGCAGGAGATCATCCTGGGTGCGGTGATGGGGGCTGCCAAGCGCGCGGAAGATGGTCGCGCGGCGGAGGCGCGCGATGTTACGGCGCCTGCCGTGGCGATGCGGGCCGGCGCGGCACCGCCCGAGCATGACCGTTATGCAGCCGTCCACGGGCCGTACGCGCGCGCAGCTCGCGAAGAACTTTCGGTCCACCCCGAGCGCGATCAGCACCTGGAACCGCGAGCGGCAAACAGCAATACGGCACCCGCGTCGAGGCCGGCAACTGTCACCGACCGGCCGGCGGGGACCGAGGCGGCCGCTCCGACGGTGGTTCCGCTTCCCGTGCGGCCGCGGCCGGCCACCGGGCCCGAGACGACGCAGGGGACATCCGAAGCGGCTACGAACCGACCGCAAGCCCCTGTGGTCGAGGCATTCCATGAAGCGCCCGACAGCCAGGGGATGGTCAACGTCGTCATGCGCCGGGAAACCGCAAGTTTCCGCGTGCCAGTCAGCCAGGCCAGTTTGCCCGTCACACTTTTTGCGCAGAGTGGCAATCTCGCGGAGGTGCTGTCGGCGGGAGACGAACGGCTGGAGGCCGATCACACGGCTGACGAACACCAGGGCGGGGCAGAGCTGCTCCCGGTTTATCAGCAAAAAGTTATTGATTTCAATGAGTTGGAATCTTCTTTCGATGAAGACCTCGATGACGTCGCGCGGATTGCCGGGCGGCTGCGGCCGGCTCTTCCCGGTCCTTAACGGCCGGATCAAGCATGCTGACAGGCGTACAATTACCGGACGCTTGGCAACGGTTGTTTAACGCCTTGGGTCGCAAATTAGGTCTCGTCAAATATGAACCTCCAGCGGCGTGTGCGCGGCGCGCCGTAAAGGAGGAAAGCTAAGGAAGCAGAGCCCATGTCCACCTTTACTCCACCCCGGATGCACGTCGTACGCAAGGAGGAGAAGGAGGCGCGGCTGACGGCGTTCGTTGCGGAGCAGCTTGCCGCCGCCGCGTCCGATCGGGCCAGCCGGGAGATGACGGTGTTGGCGCGCTCGGCCGACAGCCCCGTGCTGCGGGCGCTGGCGGCGCATACGGACGCGATACGTGCCGCTGGATATCGTATCCGGGTCATTGCCGTTTTGGCCGAGGGTGCCAGCGAGTCCGTTGTAAAGCTCATGGACGGCGCGGCAACCCGCACCGGATGCGATGCCCGTCTGCTCGACGCGCACGAACAACTGGCTGTCGGTGACCGGGTGTCTTGGATCGGCGATTGCATGCGCCGCGAACCTACCAAGCGTGACGCTTATGAGATCTACAGCGCGGACTGCGGGGAGACTGCGGCGCTGGCCCATCGCTCGTTCGACCGGTTGTGGTCTTTTGCCGGCCTGGGTCAGCCCGAAGCCGTGGCTGCAACCCCCGAGATCGCGGCCGTCGCCGCCCCCGTCGAAGTGCCAATCGCGGCACTCGCGGAGGGCGAAACGGCACCCGTCGTTTCAACGCGACATTAGAAGAATTCAGTCCTGGTCGGGAACGGGAGGCGGGTCTTTGGACCCGCCTCTCTTTGTTTGCGCCATCCGACTCCCCTGCCGGGGAGCCGGCCGGATGGCGCGGTGCTGCGAGCCGGATGGCGGAGTATTTTTTCTATTGCGCCATCCGACTCCCCTGCCGGGGAGCCGGCCGGATGGCGCGGTGCTGCGAGCCGGATGGCGCGGTAAGTGGCGATAAATTTGGATAAGTAGAGGGTTGCCGCCGCGCTCTGGCCGCTCGCGGGTGATGGTCTTCACCTCAACACGCAGACCTACAATGATGATTTCGGTTTGGCTGCACGCGCGGGTCCGGGTTCGCGCGGCAATTTCACAGGTGATGTCATGCGCCTCTTCAGCGCTTTCTTGTTCCTCATGTTCGCGTCGTTCGCCGGTATTTCGACGGCTTCGGCTGCATCGCGCTTTACGCATCAGGGAATCGCCGACGACGCGGCGCGGTACGAGAGGTACGTCCGCGAGACCTGGAAGTCCGGGGGGAAGACGGCGGCCGATCTCAAGCTCGCGGCGGCGAAGCAGATGGCGGCGGACGCGCGGGCGGCGTCACGGAGCTACGCGACAGCGGTGTCAGCCGATCCCAAGAATGCCGAGAGCTGGCTGGGGCTCGCCAGAGCGCTGCTCGCGATCAAGACGACGGATGAGAATTCGAGCGAACGGTATGACCTGCCCGTCAATGCCTCGGGCGCGGCCTACCGGGCCTACGAACTGGCAACGGGGAAGACGGAACAAGCCGCCGCGCTCGCGGTTCTGGGTGAGGCGATGCAGCGGCGCGCGTATTGGCGGCCGGCGATCGATGCGTATCGCATCAGCCTGGAACTTGCCGAGGCGCCAGAGGTGCGCGCGATCTATGAGAAGTTGCGCGCGGAGCACGGCTTCCGCATGACGGACTACAAGACGGACACCGAAGGCTTGCGGCCGCGCGTGTGTGCGGTGTTTTCGGAGAATCTGAGCCGCGGGGACATCGACTTTGCGAAATTCGTGTCCGTTGACGGCAAGGATCCCGAGAGCGTCGCGGTCGAGGGCTCGCAGCTTTGCATCGAGGGCCTGACCTACGGACAGCGGTATCAGATCAACATTCGCGATGGCCTGCCGTCGGAAACAAAAGAGGCCGTTGAGAAGCCGATCGCGCTTGCCGTCTACGTGCCGGACCGCAAGGCCTCGGTGCGGTTCACGGGCAAGAGCTATGTGCTCCCGAGCCGGGGTCAGCAGGGCATCCCGGTGGTCAGCATTAACACGCAGCGCGTGGCGATCGAGGTTTACCGGGTCGGCGACCGGAGCCTGGCGAATGTGATCGGTAACGGTGAACTCGACCGGCAGCTTTATGGCTACGATCTGGAGACGCTGCGCGAGCGCACGGGCGAGAAGGTCTATGTGGGCGAAATGGATGTCGCCCAAAAGCTCAACGAAGAGGTCGTCACAGCCTTTCCGGTCAGCGAGACCATCGGGCAGTTGAAGCCCGGTGCCTATGCGATGATCGCCAAGCCGGCGGACGGGGGCGATCAGGAGAACTGGAACAGTCTTTCGACGCAGTGGTTCATTGTCTCCGATCTGGGGCTGACGGCGTTCTCCGGGGATAGCGGCGTGCATGCGTTCGTGCGGTCGCTGGCGGATACGTCGGCGGTGGCGGGCGCGAACGTCAGGTTGGTTGCGCGCAACAACGAGGTTCTTGGAACCGGCAAGTCGGACGCGAACGGCTATGTCCGCTTCGACGCCGGATTGGCGCGCGGCGAAGGCGGGTTGCAGCCGGCGGTGCTGGTCGCGGAGACGTTTGCGGGCGAATATGCGTTTCTCGATCTGACGTCGAATGCGTTCGACCTGTCGGACCGGGGCGTGAAGGGCCGCGACGCGCCGGGGCCGATCGATGCGTTCGCCTACACCGAGCGGGGCGTTTACCGGCCGGGCGAAGAGGTGAACGTCACGGCGCTTATTCGCGATGCGGCGGGCATGGCGTCTGCGTTGCCGGTGACGGTGATCCTGACGCGGCCTGACGGCGTGGAACATGCGCGCTATCCGCTCGCCGATGAGGGTCTTGGCGGGCGCACGGTAAGTATTGCGCTTGGCGGCGGCGTGATGACGGGGACGTGGCGCGCGAAAGTGCATGCCGATCCGAAGGCCGATGCGCTGGCGCAGGTATCGTTCCTCGTCGAGGACTATGTGCCGGAACGGCTCGATCTGACACTTAAGCCCGACGCGGGACCGATTGCGGTCGATGCAGCGAAGCCAATGACGATCGACGGGCGCTATCTGTACGGGCCGCCGGCGGCCGATCTGTCGGTCGAGGGCGAAATCGTCGTGCGGGCATCGGCGAGAGAACTCGACGGGTACCCGGGGTACAAGTTCGGTGAGACGGATCGGCTGATCAATCCTGTGCGTCAGCCGCTGGAAAGCCTGCCGGACACGGATGCGAACGGCAAGGCGACGTTTAACGTATCGCTGCCGGCGGTGGAGAAGACCGCGCGGCCTCTGGAAGCCAATATCGTCGTGCGACTGCGGGAGGTTTCGGGGCGTTCAATCGAGCGCAGTGTGGTGCTGCCGGTCGATCTGAAACAGCGGCGCATCGGCGTGAAGCCGCTATTCAAGGAGAGCGGCCCCGGCGACGGCGAACAGGCCATGTTCGAAGTGATCACGCTCGACACGGCTGGTGCGCGGACCGCCGAAGCCGGGATCGTGTGGGAACTGAAGCGGCTTGAGACGTCGTGGCAGTGGTACAGCCGCGACGGGGCGTGGACGTACGAGACACAGACGCTCCGGCGGAAGGTAGCCAGCGGCACGCTTGATACGCTTACCGACGCTGCTGCAAAGGTCGCGGCGGATGTGGACTACGGCCGGTACGAACTGGAGTTACGCTCGGTGGACGCGGGCGGTCCTTCCACCAAACTGACATTCAACTCCGGTTGGTATGCGGCGACCGGTGCGGCCGAGAGCCCTGAAATGCTCGACGTGGCGCTGGACAAGGAGAGCTATCGTCCGGGCGAGACGGCAAAGCTCAGGATCGCGTCGAAGCAGGGCGGCAAGGCGCTTATTGCAATCCTTGGCAATGGCCTGGTGATGTCGAAGGAGGTCGATATCGCGAAGGGCGGCGGTGAGGTCGAACTGACGGTCGGGGAGGATTGGGGGCCGGGCGCCTATGCCACCGCGCTGCTGTACCGTCCGATGGACGAGCAGGCCAGGCGCATGCCCGGCCGTGCGATTGGCATCAAGTGGATTGGCGTCGACCAGTCGAAGCGGACCTTGAAGGTTGCGTTGCCGGGTGAGGCGAAGATCAAGTCCGGCGACGGCCTGACGATCCCGGTGAAGATCGAGGGATTGGACGCGGGTGAAGAAGCCCGCGTGACGATCGCTGCGGTCGATGCGGGTATTCTGAACCTGACGAAATTCCAGACGCCGGCACCGGAAACCCATTTTCACGCGCAGCGCAAGCTGGCGCTGGAGGTGCGCGATTTTTACGGCCGCCTGATCGACGGCATGCGGGCCGAGCGGGGCAAAATGCGCTCCGGCGGCGACGGCATGGAGGCGGACGGCATCACGGGCTCGCCGCCGGTCGAGGAGACCGTCGCGCTGTTCTCCGGCATCGTGAAGGTTGAAGCAGACGGAACGGCCAAAGTCGAATTCGCGCTGCCGGATTTCAACGGCACAGTGCGCGTGATGGCGGTGGCGTGGTCGAAGACCAAGGTCGGGCACGGGTCGGCAGATGTGATCGTGCGCGATGCCGTTGCGCTGACGGTTTCAGCACCAAGGTTCCTGACACTCGGCGACGAAGCGACGGTGGACCTTTCGGTGCACAACGTCGATGGCCCGGCGGGCAATTATAGCGTGGCAGTCGCGCAGCTGCCGCTCGATGCGTCGGCGGGCGGACCGCATAGCCTTCTGTCGCGGCCGCTTGCCTTGAAGGCAGGCGAGCGCAACAGCGAGCGACTGGCGTTGAAGCCGAAGGAGGTCGGGCTGCAAACGTATGATGTCGCGGTCACTGGTCCGGATGGTATCGACGTCAAGCGCCGGTTGTCGTTCGATGTGAAGCCGCCGGCCGGCGACATCAAGCGGACGACGGTGAGTTCGCTGGCCGCGGGCGGCAAGATCACGCTTGGCAGCGATTTGCTGTCGGGTCTCATCAAGAGCCGCACGCGCGTGAACGTGAGTGTCGGCCCGGCAGCGATGCTGGACGTGCCGGGCCTGCTGACTTCGCTCGACCGGTACCCTTACGGATGCGCGGAGCAGACGGTGTCGCGCGCGATGCCGCTCGTCTATGCGAATGCAGTCGCCGAGCAGATCGGCATTGCGCCGGACAAGGAGATCAAGGCGCGCGTGCAGACGGCGATCGACCGCGTGTTCGAGATGCAGGACAGCACGGGTGCCTTTGGCGTCTGGGGTCCGACGGATGTGGATCTCTGGCTCACGGCATATGTGACGGACTTTCTGACGCGGGCGAAGGAGGCCGGATATACGGTGCGGCCGGTGCCGTTGGGGCTGGCCTTGGACCGGTTGCAGAACTTCGTCGCCAATGCGCAGGACAACGCCAATTCGGCGGAGTCGCGGGCGTATGCACTCTATGTGCTGGCGCGCAACAGCCGGGCGCCGGTTGGAGAGTTGCGCTATTTCGCGGACGAAAAGCTCGACCAGTTCCAGACGGTGCTGGCCAAGGCGCAACTGGGTGCGGCGCTTTCGATGCTCGGCGACAAGCCGCGTGCGGAGCGCGTTTTCAAGGCGGCTCTCGGTGGGATGGACGAAAAGGCCAACGTCATTCTGGCGCGCAACGACTTCGGGTCGAGCTTGCGGGACGGCGCGGCGCTGGTGACGCTGGCGATGGAGACCGGGCTCTACAGGCAAGAAGCGCCGAAGCTCGTCAACGTGGTCGCGAAGGCCTACCAGTCGCGGCAATACACCTCGACGCAGGAGCAGGCCTGGATGCTGCTCGCCGCCCATGCGCTGGGTGAGGATTTGAAGGGTACGAAGCTGGCGATCAACGGCGGTCCGGTTGAGGGCTCCATCGTGCGCGGGCTTACGGCCGGCGAAGTCGAGAAAGGCGTCGTGATTACAAACAACGGCGATTCGCCGGTTGATGCTGTGGTCTCGGTGATCGGTGCGTCACTGGTAGCGGAACCTTCAGCTTCGAAGGGGTTCACGATCTCGCGGAGCTACTTCACGCTTGACGGCGAGCCGGTGGATCTGGCGAGCGCGGCCGGCGGTTCGGCGGAGATCGGTCAGAACGAGCGGCTCGTGGCGGTGGTCAAAATCGAGAGCGACGAGGCGCATGGCCGCGTGCTGCTGGTGGACCGGTTGCCGTCGGGGCTGGAGATCGACAATCCGCGGCTTGTCGAAGGCGGGGATGTCGCGAATCTCGAATGGCTCAAGGATACGCTGAAGCCGCAGCACACGGAGTTCCGCGACGACCGGTTCGTGGCGGCATTCGATCTATCCGCGAAGGCTGCCGCGACTTCGAATGGCGGCGCTGGCGAGGGTGAAGGCGAGGGCGCAGACGACGCTGCGGCGGCGCCTCCGCCAACGGCGAAGGCTTTGGCGGCGGTGGCCTACATCGTTCGTGCGGTGACGCCGGGGAACTTCGTGCACCCTGCGGCAACGATCGAGGACATGTACCGGCCGGAGCGGTATGCTCGAACCGAAGCGGGCCTGCTGACGGTTACATCGAACGCGAAGAAGAAGTGATGGCGATGCGCGCGGCGAAGCGATTTCTGGGTGTGGTTCTGGTGGCTTCGGCGGCGGCATTCGCCTCCGTCGAGGCGGCCAAACTTCATCTCGGGCCGCCTCCGCTCGAAAACGCCGAAGGGCTTTCTACGACAGTGATCGACCGCAACGGGAAGCTGTTGCGAGCATTCACGACGCCGGACGGCCGCTGGAGAATGCCGGTCGAACCGGAGGAGATCGATCCGCGCTACTTCGACATGCTGAAAGCATTCGAGGATCGCCGGTTCGAGGATCACGGCGGCGTCGATCCGGTCGGGATTGCGCGCGCGGCGTATCAAGCTGTCCGGTATCAGCGGCTGGTGTCGGGCGGATCGACGCTGACGATGCAGGTCGCCCGCCTACTTGAAGGGCGGCACGGGAAGGATGCCAAGGGCAAATTCCGGCAGATGGTGCGGGCGCTTCAGCTCGAAGACGATTTGTCGAAGAAGGAGATTCTCAGGCTATATCTTCGGCTGGCACCGTTCGGCGGCAACATCGAAGGCGTCAGGGCCGCAACCTTGGCGTACTTCGGCAAGGAGCCGAAGCGGTTGTCGATCGGTGAAGCGGCGTTGTTGGTGGCGCTGCCGCAGTCGCCGGAGGCGCGGCGACCGGATCGTGACTGGCAGGCTGCCCTGCGCGCCCGCAATCGCGTGCTCGACCGGGTGCACGACGCCGGCGTGATCTCGGCGGCGGAGCGTGACCGGGCAAAAGAAGAGCCTGTGCCGAAGGGCCGGCGGGCGTTTCCGAAATTCGCGCCGCATCTGTCGGAAAGCGAAGTGGCGGCGAAGAAGAGCCTTGCCGTGCATCGGTTGACGATCGATCGCGAGGTGCAGGCGGCGCTGGAGACGCTGGCTTCGGAACAGACCAGACTTCTCGGCGACAAGCTGTCATCGGCCATTCTGGCCGTCGATAACGCGACGGGCGAGGTTCTGGCGTATGTCGGATCCGCGGGCTATCTCGATCCAACGCGCGCCGGCGCGATCGACATGGTGCAGGCGGTGCGCTCACCGGGCTCGACGCTCAAGCCCCTCATCTATGGGCTGGCGTTCGAGGCAGGGCTGGCGCATCCCGAAACCCTCATTGAGGATAAGCCGACGCGCTTCGGCAGCTATCGGCCGGAAAATTTCGACGAGGCGTTCAACGGATCGGTGACGGTTCGCGAAGCGCTTGGTCTCTCGCTCAATGTGCCGGCCGTCAAGTTGCTCGCCGCGGTGGGGCCCGGCAAGTTGACGGCGCGCATGGATCGCGCGGGCATCAAAACGGAGTTGCCTCCGCAAACCATTCCATCGCTGGCCGTCGCACTGGGCGGCATCGGGATGCGGTTGCAGGATCTGACACAGCTCTACGTGGGCATCGCACGTGGCGGGGATCCGGTTCCGCTGATCTGGCGGCGTGACGGGGATAGTTTGAAGCTGCGTCTGGCAGCGGAGAAGGAGGCGGCGCGCAAGCGGTTGTTGTCGCCGGTTGCGGCCTGGTATGTCGGCGACATTCTCAAGGACGCGCCAGCTCCGCTCAATGCGCGTGGGGGCAAGCTCGCCTACAAAACCGGCACGTCCTACGGTTATCGCGATGCGTGGGCCGTGGGCTTCGACGGGCGGCACACCATTGCCGTCTGGGTCGGACGGCCGGATGGGGCTTCGGTGCCGGGACTCATGGGACGGTTGGCGGCAGCGCCGATCCTGTTCGATGCGTTTCAGCGAATCGCGGAGAAGCGGACGCCGCTGAAGGCCCCGCCGTCAGGTGTGATCAAGCGCGCCGGCCCCGATCTGCCGCCACCGCTGAAGCGGTTTCGCGATGGGCCGGATGAGGTGGCGCACGCGGGACCGTTCCTCGACAAGCCGCCCTTGATCGCGTTTCCACCGGACCGCTCCGAATTGGACACTGCGGACCGGGAGGCGGATGAGCCGGTCGTCCTGAAGGCCGAGGGCGGGGCGCTGCCGCTGACATGGCTGGTGGACGGTGCGCCGATGGCCGTCAATGGGAACGACCGCGAGGTGGCATGGACACCTCCCGGCAAGGGCTTCGTGAAGCTGCAGGTGATCGATGCCAACGGCCGGGCCGACCGCGTGACCGTCCGCCTCAGATAATCGACCGCGCGGCCGTGCTTTAAGCAGCGCCAATCCCAGTGCGAGGTGGCGGCATGGTCTCCCGGTTTCGAACTCTCGTTGCAATTTCTTTGGCTGTGGTCGTTGCGGGATGTTCCGGCGAGGATGCCGGCAATTTACCGGCACTCGGCACCAAGATCGACGAAACGACGGTGTCGGGAATTTCGTCCGGCGCGTACATGGCCGGCCAATTCCAGATGGCGCACGCGAAGATCGTTACGGGCGCAGCGATCATCGCGGGTGGACCCTACGGCTGCGCGGAGAGCGCGTTTTCGGGAATGGTGATCGGGCCGTTCGCGACGGCGCTCAACGCATCGAAGGCGATTTCGGGATGTATGCAGAATTCCATGGCTGCGTGGGGCGTGCCGAATCCGGCGTTGCTTGCCGATAAGGCGGAGACGCGCGCCACCGACGGCGAGATCGATGCAACGTCGGATGTGCTGACCGACCGCGTCTATCTGTTCAGCGGAACAAAGGATCGCACGGTCGTGCCAGAGATCGTGGCGAGCGCCGTGGAGTTCTATCGCCGGCTCGGCGTGCCTGATGCAAATATCCGGTTTGTGTCCGACATGCCAGCGGGCCACGCCTTCGTGACCGAAGCGGCAGGGGCTGTGTGCTCGACTTCGAGCGAACCGTATATCGTCGATTGCGATTACGATCAGGCGAAGGATGTGCTGACGCATCTTCTTGGATCGGTCGCCGCGCCATCCCAGACTGCGCGAGGGACATTCGAAACGTTCGATCAGCGGCCTTATGCCGGCGATCGTACGCGCGCGGGTATGGCCGATACCGGGGTCATCTATGTTCCCGAGGCGTGCCGTGGCGGCGGATGCCGCGTGCATGTGGCGTTCCACGGCTGTGCGCAGAATCGCGAGAGCGTCGGCGACGCATTCGTCGAACAGACAGGATTTGCGCGGTGGGCGGACACGAACCGGCTGATCGTGCTCTTTCCGCAGACCGTCGTAACGGGCAGTAATCCACAGGGCTGCTGGGACTGGTGGGGCTATACCGGCCCCGATTTTCTCGTCCGAGAGGCCCCGCAAATTCGCGCTGTGGCCGCCATGCTCGAGCGGCTCGCGCAAAAGGCCGACTAGCTTTTGACCGCGGTCAAGCGCTGGTCTAACCAATCATGGATAAGAAAGCCGCGGCTGTGTTGGAGCCATGGTGGCCTTGTTCCGGCGGTGCGGGGGCTACTGCTCATGGGGGAACTACGAATGACGGCACTTCACGCCGAAGGTGGCGCGACCGGTCAGGCGATCAGGGTCGACCGGTCGCGTTTGGTGCGATGGGGCGATGGGCTTGTCAGTTTCTGCGCAGCGGTGGCCTTGATCGCGATCGTCGCCGATGCGACCGCCAATCCTGAGATGGAGATGGAGGCCGATCCGGCAGGTGCTGAGGTTGCGCCGCGCGGGACGGCGGCGGACCCGGCACGCGTCGCACCGCGTTCGGAATGGATGGTCGCGGCGTATGGCGGTTCTCCTTACACTTATCCCAGCGACGTTGCATTCAACAAACCCGGGCTCCACGACTTCAAGGTCAAGCAAGTCGAGTGGCAAGGGCTGCCGTTCGATAATCCGATCTACTATGGCGTGCGTGTGCTGCGCTGGTTCGGGAGTGGGCGCACCGGTTCGATGCTTGACTTCACGCATTCGAAAGCGATTTCCAAGCGTGGTCAGGAGGCGGCGTTCGAAGGCACACTCAACGGCAAGCCGGCGCCGGAGAAAGCTTTGATCAGCGATATCTTCCGCAAGCTCGAGGCGAGCCACGGCCACAACATGCTGACGCTCAACGGGCTCTTGCGTCTGCCGTCGTTTACGTTCCGGCTTTCGCCTTACGTCGGGATCGGCGCGGGCGTTTCACTGCCGCACTCCGAGGTGCAGATTCGAACCGATGCCTCGCGGACGTACGAATATCAGATGGCGGGTCCGGTCGGGCAGGCGATCATCGGTCTTGAGTTCCGGCTGCCGCGGATGAGCTATTTCCTGGAATACAAGTTCACGCTCGCCGACTACCGGATGCCGCTGACCGGCCGCGATGGCTACATTTTGTTCACCGACCTTTGGCTGCAGTTCAGCGACTGGTGGAACGGTGTTGCGCCGCGCGACGGGACCGCCGAGACGCGATTCACCAGCCACGAAGTGATCGGTGGGATCGGCGTGCGGTTGCCGGTGGCTCCGTGATGCCCGCGCCGGGACATCAGTTCCAGCGCAGCAGGCGATCGATGTAGTCGAGTTCGAGCTGGGGCCGCTGGGCGTCGCCAGCGCGCTTGCGCAGCTCCTCCAGCACTTCGCGGGCGCGCTGGATATCGATTTGATCCGGCACTTTCACGGACCGGCCCTGGTCGGGACCCTGGGAACGCTGCGGGCGGCCCATCGGGTCACGCGAATTCTCGCCGTTCTCGCCGGCCTGCTGGTTGCCGTTCTGCTGCATCTGCTGAGCCATCTGCTCGGCGCCTTCGCGGAGTTGTTCGAGCGCGCGGCCCTGCTGCTCGCTTGCCTCGGCCAAGTCGCCTTGTTCGAGCGCCTGTTCGGCGTTCTCCATCGCCTGCTCGGCTTCGCCAAGCTGATCGGATGGATTGAGGCCGCGCTCGCGCATTTCCTGTTGCAGTTTGGATAATCTCTCGCGGAGTTCGCGCTGGCGCTCGCCAAGTGAATTGCTGCCCGACTGGCCCTGACCTGGCGTGCCCTGGCCCTGTTCCTTGCCGCCTAAAGGATTGCCGCTCGATGGACCGTTGTCCTGCTGCTCGCCGCGCTGCTGGCCCTGCTGACCGGCGCGGCCGGAGCGGAGGTTCGATGTGGTCGGATCGCCGGTGTTCCTGTTTCCCTGCTCCGGGTCGTTGCCCTGCTGCTGCTGCTCGAACGTTTCGTTCATCAGGTCCTGCTGCTGATTGGCCACTTCGCCCATCTTGCGAATGGCATTCTGCATTTCCTGGTTCTGCTTGGCCTGTTGCTGGTTCTGCTGACCCTGCTGCATGCGCTCCATGAGATCGCGCATCTGGGCGAGCATTTCCTTGGCCTGATCGCGCATGCCGTTCTCGGCCATCTGCTCCATTTCGCGCATCATGCGATCAAGGTCTTCGGCGGAGAGCTGCTCCTGGTTCTCGTTGTTGCCGGATTGCTGCTGATCCTGCTCGGCATTCTGCTTTTGCATTTCCTGGGCGAATTCCTGGAATGCTTCGCGCAGTTCCTGCATGAGCTGGCGGATTTCCTCGTCGGACGCGCCCTGTTCGAGCGCCTTGGCGAGCTTGTCCTGAATGTCGCGCAGGTTCTTTTCCGCATCCGACAAATTGCCGTCCTCGATGCGCAGTGCGGTATGCCAAAGCTGATCGATCGTTTCGTCCAGGACTTCACGTGTCATCCTGCGACTGGCGAGCCGGTGTACGGTGGCGCGGAGTGGAAGATAAATGCGAGGATCGTCGATGAAGCCTTCCGGCGCCAGCGTCAGTGTGTTCAAGGCCTTCAACACGCGATCGGAGTGGCGCGGATCCTCGATCAAGAGCTTGCGTTGTTCAATGAGCGACCGGGCGAGGGGCTTTGTGAACGCGCGCTCGGGCAAGACGATTTCGATTTCCGGCGAACGGCCGATTTTGCCCGCGACATCCTTGGCTTCGAGCGTCATCAACACGGACTGGCCAGCCCACGGGTGCGAGCCGATTTCGTGATAGGTGAACGTTTCGCCCGACTTTGCATTGCTGCCCGGAAGGCGCAGTGACAGGCGCGGCGGCCGAGAGAAAGGCGGGCGCGGACCCTTTAATTCCTCGCCGCGCGCCCAGGCGGTTGCCGGGTCGCCATCGTCTTTGTTCTTGGCGCGCGTGAACTTCACTTCCGCCGAGGCGACGCCGTAGTCGTCCTGGAAAAAATACGTGAGCTTCAACGCGCCCTTTGAGGTCCGCTCGGGATTCTTCGTCAAAGCAATTCCGGGTGCGTTGTCCGGAATCATCGCGATGGGCCAGGTCGCCAGTACATCGCCATCCGATGTGGCCTTGATGGTGCCCGAACTGGTGATTTCGGTGCGCACTTCCGTGACCCCAGCGGCCGGCTTGGCGCCTTCCTCGGGCTTGATGGGCGGCAACGGCTGTTTGGCGCCGGCGGGCCAGACTTCAAGGGCGATGCCGCGTTGACCTGTGCCGCTCGACCGCACGATCAGTACGCTCTTCTCTGGGACTTCGAGCGGCTGTGTATTGGTTTCAGATACCGCAGCGATCGGCGCGGCGCCGTTGGGAGCGGACCCATCGACGAGCATCAACGGCGGGCGACCGGTGTAGGCCGGGGGCGTCAGCCAAGCATCCAACCGGTGGTTGGCGGCCGCGTTGCGATCTTCAAAACGGAAGGCGTCCGCGAGACTGTCGAGGGAGCCGCGACCGGCGAATGAGATGCCGAGCACAACGGCAAGAATGCTCAGGGCGCGCAGGGCAAACGGGTCGAAACGATAGGTGCGCGGCGCGGGGCGGCCGGGGCGCAGCTTCTTGATCAGATCGGCCATGCGCTGACGGTGCGCGGACCAGATCGCCTGGGTGGAGGGATCGGTTGCGGACGCGGTCAGAGTGTCTTCGTAGGACGTGGCAGGGCGATGCGGGATGCCCGACACCTGTTCGATGCGCCGGATGGCGTCATCGCGGGAGGGAAAGCGGATCTGGAACAAGTAGGCCAGCCAAGCGATGAGCGAGGCAGCAAAAAGTCCGAGCACAATTTTATGGACCGCAGGTCCTAGCAGCGCCCAGACGCCAGCGACGGACAGTAAAAAGAAAACGGCGGCGATGGCAAACAGGACCCAGACGCGCAGCCACGCCTGTTCGGCAACCACCGCCCAGCGGGCTTTTCGAATTTTCGCTTCGAAGGCCCGGTTGAAGACCGGCGGTTGAGGCGGGGACTGAGGATCGGAGTTCGGCATGGCCAAAAGCTAGCACGGTCCGGCTGACGACGATCATTAAAAACAGGTCAGCCAGCGCAGCCCGGCGGCTGCTTTCGCGCGGCAATTGCGGGTCGTTTTCCCGTTCATTTGCCGGGTGCTAGCCACGGCGGCAAGCGATCGTGGCCGATGAGGTCGGCGTAGGTGGGACGTGGACGGACGACGGCGTGGTTCTGGCCGTTGACCAGAACTTCCGGAATCGGGAGGCGGGTGTTGTAGGAGGACGACATGACTGCGCCGTAGGCCCCGGTGGTCATGATGGCGATCAGGTCGCCCGACTGGAACGCGGGGAGAGGCCGATCAAGGGCGAGGTAGTCGCCGGTTTCGCAAACCGGGCCGACCAGGTCCTGGGCAACGAGGTCGTGGATGCCGACCGGTTCCGCAACGGGCCAGATATCGTGATAGGCATCATAAAGTGTCGGCCGGATGAGATCGTTCATCGCCGCATCGACGATCGTGAAGCGGCGGTCCTGACCTTCCTTCACATAGATCACGCGGGTCACGAGGATGCCGGCATTGCCGACAATCATCCGGCCCGGTTCCATGACGATCTTCAGCCCGAGTTGCCCCAGCGTATCCTTCACGACACGGGCGTATTCGTCCGGGTGCGGCGGCCACTCGTTGTCGGCGCGGTAGGGCACGCCAAGTCCGCCGCCGATATCGAGGTGTTTCAGGGCGATCCCGCGCGATCGCAGGTCGAGGACCATTTCGCGCATGAGATTGAAGGCGTCGCGGAATGGGCCGAGTTCGGTGATCTGGCTGCCGATATGCATGTGGAGCCCGGAGATGGAAATCCCCGGCATGTTGCTCGCCCGTTCGTAGATTGCCGGGGCGTCGAGATAGGGCACCCCGAACTTGTTTTCCGACTTGCCGGTCGAGATTTTGGCATGCGTCTTGGCGTCGACATCGGGGTTGACGCGGATGGCGATCGACGCGGTCAGTCCGAGGCTGGTGGCGACGTCGCTCAATTGCGCGAGTTCCGGTTCGCTTTCGATGTTGAAGCCGAGAATACCTTCGGTGAGCGCGTAGGCCATTTCCTCGCGTGTCTTGCCGACGCCGGCGAAAATGATGCGATTGGCCGGAACGCCGGCGGCGCGCGCGCGGCGGAGTTCGCCCTCCGAGACGACATCCATGCCGGCGCCCAGCCGCGCGAGCGTCGCGAGAACGGCCTGATTGGAATTGGCCTTCACCGCGTAACAGACGAGGTGGTTCTGACCGGCGAAGGCTTCGGTCAGGACTTGATAGTGCCGCTCAATGGTCGCGGTGGAATAGCAGTAGAAGGGCGTGCCGACCTCGGCTGCGATGGTGCGCAGGTCGACGCCTTCGGCGTGGAGCGATCCGTTCTGATAAGCGAAATGGTGCATGGAGTGTCGCGATCCGGGGTATGCGTCGTCGGGCGTGCGAGCTATAGGGGTTCGATCCCCCTCAGCGCAATGGCGAGCCTGGCCGGTTGACTACTTTCGAGGACGAGTTGGATGCGGCGGACCGCCGGCTGGAGAGCCTTCCGCTCGAACAGCTAAGTGTGCTGAGCGGCGGGCGGCAGCTCAAGATCGAAGCCGTACGCGACCAGGACCGGTTGCTGGCAGTGGCGGATCAGTTCGCCCGGTTTCCGTATGGCGTGCTGCTTTGGGAGTCGGCGATTGTCCTCGGGTATGTTCTGGCCGATCGCGGGCTCGTCCGGGGTGTGGAGGTGCTCGAACTGGGAGCGGGAGCCGGGCTTGGCGGCATCGTGGCGGCGGGGATGGGCGCGCGGGTTGTCCAGACGGACCACAGCATGGAGGCGCTGGCGCTGTGCCGGCGCAATGCGCGGGCGAACGGCGTGACCGGCATAACGTTGCGTTACGCTGACTGGACGAGCTGGTCCGGCCCGGAAACGGCCGACCTCGTGATTGGCGCGGATATTCTTTACGATCCCGATCGGCATGACGACGTTTGGCGCGTCGTGCAGGCGACCGTGCGGCCACAGGGATCGGTTGTGCTGACCGATCCGGGGCGGACGCATGCGGACCGGTTCGTTGCCGGGATGAAAGCCACCGGTTGGGATGTCAGAATCGAACGTCGCGGCGTGCCAGCGCTACCGCCCTGCCAGCCGGGCGATACGGTGCCTATCGATGTGATCGTGGCGCAGCGGCGCTAGCGGATCAGGCCGTCGAGGATGAAGCCTTCATGGGGCTTGGCGGCCGCGCCCTGCTTCTTGCCCTGGCCGCTTTCGGCGGATGCCGTCGACTTCGAAGCAGGGGAATCCAGCCCGCTCTTGATTCCGCAGCCGGCCACAGCCGCGGCGAGCGCGACGGCAATCGACAGGCGAAGAACGGCCTTCTGCATCGGGAATGAGCCTAACACCTTGAACCGGAGCTTCCTTTTAGCCGGTCTTGGACCCTAATTCCAAGCACGCGAGCCAGCCTTCCGCAATTTTGAGGACGTTCTGTGGCGAAGTTCCCCCATAGCTTGTGCGGCTTTTGACGGAATTCTCAACGGACAGAACACCGTAGACGTCGCCGGTGATCCTCGGTTCGACGCTTTGCATGGCTTCCAGCGGAAGAGAATCGAGGTCGCAGCCCTTGGTTTCGGCCAATTTCACGATCGCGCCGGTGACGTGGTGGGCGTCGCGGAACGGCATCTGCAGTTCGCGGACGAGCCAATCGGCCAAGTCCGTGGCCGTGGAAAAACCGCGGCCTGCGGCGGCGCGCATCCGCTCCGGGACGGGTTCCAGATCGCCGATCATGCCGGCCATCGCGGCGATCGCCAGTTTAAGGGCCGCAATGGCGTCGAAGGTGACTTCCTTGTCTTCCTGCATGTCCTTCGAATAGGCGAGAGGAAGGCCCTTCATCACCACGACGAGGCTTTGGAAGGCGCCGGCAATACGGCCGACCTTGGCGCGCGCGAGTTCGGCGGCATCGGGGTTGCGCTTTTGCGGCATGATAGAAGAGCCGGTCGTGAACTTATCGCTGAGATTGATGAAGCCGAACTGCGGCGTCATCCAGATCACGATCTCTTCCGACAGGCGCGAGAGGTGGACGGCAGTGATGACCGAGGCGGCGAGCGTTTCCAACGCGAAATCGCGGTCGGAGACGCCGTCGAGTGAGTTGGCCATGGGGCGATCGAAGCCGAGAGCGGCAGCCGTCGCGTGCCGATCGATGGGGAACGATGTGCCGGCTAGCGCGGCGGAGCCGAGCGGGCATTCGTTCAGGCGTTTGCGGGCATCGGCGAAACGGCTGCGGTCGCGCGCGAACATCTCCACGTAGGCCAACAGATGATGGCCGAAGGTAACGGGTTGCGCCGGCTGCAAATGCGTGAACCCCGGCATGACGGTGGCCGCGTGGTCCTTTGCCTTTTTCGCCAAGGCCAATTGCAGCGCCTTGAGCGCTGTGTCGATGCCGTCGATCTCGTCGCGAACCCAAAGACGGAAATCGGTCGCGACCTGATCGTTGCGCGATCGCGCCGTGTGGAGACGGCCAGCAGGCGTGCCGGCGATGTCCTTCAACCGGCTTTCGACATTCATATGCACGTCTTCGAGAGACCGCTTCCATTCGAAGGTGCCCGCCGCAACCTCGGCGGCGACCTTGTCTAGGCCCTGGATGATCGCGTCAGCATCGGCCTGCGTAATAATACCCGCGCCGGCAAGCATGGCTGCGTGTGCTTTCGAGCCGCGGATGTCCTGCGGGGCGAGCGCCTTGTCGAAGCCTATGGAGGCGTTTATCTGCTCCATAATCTCGGCTGGGGACATGGCGAAACGGCCGCCCCACATTTTGTTGGAATCGCTGGACACCGTGCGGGCTCTCCTTGAGCCTGAAACAACGAAGGTTAATCGATGACGGACAAGGACGGCCGTGGACCGGCGACCTCGCAATTGGGATTGATTAGTGCCGCGCTCGCCGCGGCGGCGCTCGGGTTTGCGGCGGTATACGTCACGCAGGGCGGGCCTGACAACGAAAAGGGCACAGAAAAGAGCGCGGCGGCCGATGCGGTACCGGCAAAGGCGGTGGCGACGGGGGGCGGCGAGGGCGACAGTCTGGTTGCGTTCGTGCGCAAGAACCCGCCGGTGGACCTCGCCGATGTGTCGTTCGATGACGAAGCGGGCACAAAAAGGTCGCTCGCGGACTTCAAGGGCAAGGTGGTGCTTTTGAACCTGTGGGCGACGTGGTGTCTGCCTTGCCGGCATGAGATGCCGTCTCTCGACCGGTTGCAGAAGGAGATGGGATCGGATCAGTTCGAGGTGGTGGCGTTGAGCCTCGACCGGGCCGGCAAGGATGCGGCGCGAAAGTTCTTCGACGAGATCAAAGTCGCGAACCTGAAGCTCTATATCGACCCGACGATGAAGGCGGGCAATGGCCTGCGTGCGGTCGGCATGCCGACGACGATTTTGATCGGCAAGGACGGGAAGGAATTGGGACGGCTGCCGGGACCGGCCGAGTGGGACAGCCCGGCGGCAAAGGCCCTGGTGGCGGAAGCGTTGAAGCCGTCGTGACAATCGAAAAACGTCTTCGATCGGGGACCGAAGACGTGGGAGGGCTCAGATTGGGATTTGGGCCGTGACTACTTCTTTTTTTGCGTGAGTGCGGAGGCCGCGGCGGATTTGGCTGCCTTGGACGCCGTGTTGCTCTTGAGAATTTTTCCGGCGGACGAGGCGACCTTGGCGCTTGTTCGTTCCGTCGAGCCTTTCTGCGTCAGGGCGGAGGCAGCAACGGATTTTTCGGCCTTCGTCGCCGTCTTGCTTTTCAAAACCTTGGCGGCAGATGAGGCCACGAACTCACCCGTGGTTGGTGAGCGGCCGACGCGGCGCAAGTTGCGTTTGGCAAAAACCGCTAACACCTCGCCCTTCAGCTGCGATTGTACTGCTTGCGCAATAAATTCGGATCGGCTGACTCCCGCGACTTTAGCGACGCGATCTACACCTTCCACTAGATCTTCGTCCAACATGAGATTGTATCGGGATTTGCGGCGACTTTCGATGAGTGGCACTGCAATAACAAACGCGCCTGATGCGATCTCGCCCGCAATGTTCTTGTCGCGCAATAATTCAGCGATCGAGCGCGTATGCGGAACCGCTTCACCCTCAATGTAAAGACTAAGTGCCTCCTGAGCATTGGTCAAAAGGTCTACCTCTTCGTCGGCGGCCGAGAAGCAGCCTGGCGCATCTGGGAACGTGATCCCAAAGGCGCTGTGTTTATCTTTGTGGACCAAGCCGTAGAAGACTTTCATGGAGAACCTCAGAGCCAACCGGCGGACTTCGCAATCTGGCGAGCGGTGCCGAGCGGCAAGTCCTTCTTGGGGTGGGGCACGACGATCGATTGACCGGTTTGGGGATGTTTGAGCTTGTGATGGGAGCCGGTTGCCCCGGCATCTTGCCACCCTTCGCCGCGCAATCGAGCTAGAATCTTCCGGCTGTTGCGCTCGATATGCATAGGCCGCACGGTGTGTGTATTCAGTTACACACTTTTTAGCAGACCACCGACTGGAAGTAAAGCTGTCATTTGGCTAGACTTCGGGTCGCAAAAAACGTCTTCGATCGGGGACCGAAGACGTGGGAGGGCTCAGATTGGGATTTGGGCCGTGACTACTTCTTTTTTTGCGTGAGTGCGGAGGCCGCGGCGGATTTGGCTGCCTTGGACGCCGTGTTGCTCTTGAGAATTTTTCCGGCGGACGAGGCGACCTTGGCGCTTGTTCGTTCCGTCGAGCCTTTCTGCGTCAGGGCGGAGGCAGCAACGGATTTTTCGGCCTTCGTCGCCGTCTTGCTTTTCAAAACCTTGGCGGCAGATGAGGCCACGCTGTTGCCTGTGCTCGCGCTTTTTGCCATGGGATAAGCTCCTCATGTTCAGTTGCCGGCCGCGACACGCGGGCCGCATGGATCGGAATTGATCCGGCGGCAGATTGGGAGGATTCGCGAGCGGGGTGAATGGCGAGCTTGCGGCAACTCTTATTCTCTTGGGCATGTGTGCTGATCGTGGCGGCCACTGGACCGTGGGGCTGCACGCCAGCCTCGGCGCACAGCCACGGGCAGACCTCTGACCCCTCCCGTCATGAGGAGGCGAAACCAAGCCGCAAGAGTATCGGGGTGGTGGTCAGAACAGGGCGCTTGCGGCCCGGCGGGGGGGGTGGGCGTTGACACGCTGGGGGCTGGGCTGCACAAGGCGCGCAACGCACCAACTTGACCGTGAGATGAGGACCGTGACCCATGGCGCACGCCGACCTGAAGACGACGATCGAAGCCGCCTGGGAGGCGCGTGACGGAATCAACAGCGCCACCAAAGGCGAAATTCGCGATGCGGTTGAGAAGGCGCTCGACTTGCTCGACAATGGCGAGGTCCGCGTTGCGGAAAAGGGCGATGCCGGCTGGGAGGTGAACCAGTGGCTCAAGAAAGCGGTGCTGCTTTCTTTCCGGCTGAACGACATGGGGCTGATCGCGGGTGGACCGGCGGGATCGTTCTATTGGGACAAGGTGGCCCCGAAGTTCGAGGGCTGGACCGCGGATGACTTCAAGAAGGGCGGATTCCGGGTGCTGCCTGGCGCCTACGTGCGCAAGTCGGCCTATATCGCACCCGGCGCGGTTTTGCTGCCGTCGTTTGTCAATCTCGGCGCCTACGTCGGCGGCGGCACGATGGTCGATACGTGGGCGACGGTGGGATCGTGCGCGCAGATCGGCAAGAACTGTCACATTTCCGGCGGGGCGGGCATCGGCGGCGTGTTGGAGCCGCTGCAGGCAGGGCCGGTGATCATCGAAGACAATTGCTTCATCGGCGCGCGTGCCGAGGTGGCCGAAGGGGTGCAGGTTGGCGAAGGCTCGGTCTTGTCGATGGGGGTCTATCTTGGGGCTTCAACGACAATCATCGACCGGGCGACGGGCGAGAAATTCTTCGGCAAGGTGCCGCCGTATTCCGTGGTGGTCTCAGGGACGATGCCAGGCAAGCCCTTGCCGAACGGGGAACCGGGGCCGAACCTCTACTGTGCGGTGATCGTGAAACGGGTCGACGAAAAAACACGCTCGAAGACGAGCATTAACGATCTGTTGAGAGATTGAAGACAAAGAATCCGGACGTTTACTGAGGCGCAGCCCGCTAGGTGTTTAGCTGTGATCCTCGAAATCTCCGGAGACTTTGGCGTGGGCATACTGCGCAAATTGATCAACAAGCTTGAGACGTCCGGGGCGGTCGTGGCTGACGATTCCGACGATCCGGAGCCTTTGAAACCGGCTTTGGCGGCCGCGGAGGCGGCCATCGAAGAGGCCATTCGCAAGCGCCGAGCCGTCGAGCAGCGGTCGCATGACGGCCACGACCGCCGCGTGTCGGACGATCCAGGATATATGGGTCCGGAACGCCGGGCGGGCGATCGCCGCAAGGGCGGCAGCTTCGGCCGCCGCACGCGCGCTTAAGGTCTGGGTACCGGTTGCGGGCTGTGACCTGCAACCCGGTTTGGCGACAGACGAACGCATGCCGGTGCGGCTTCAATTGGGATGGATGAAGCTATAGGATCGGCCGCGCGTTACGGCATCCAACGTGGTCCAACTTCATGGCACTGAACGCGACCGATCCGGTCGAACTTACCCGCGCGCTCATCAAGTGCCGCAGCATTACGCCGAATGAGGGTGGTGCGCTGACGCTTCTGCAATCGGTCCTGGAGCCGCTGGGATTCGCTTGCCACCGTCTGACATTCAGCGAGCCTGGTACGCCGGATGTGGACAATCTTTACGCGCGGCGGGGGTCAAGCGGGCAAAACCTTTGCTTTGCCGGGCACACGGACGTGGTGCCGCCGGGAGACCTCGCGGCCTGGCACGTGGATCCGTTCGCCGGCGAGATCCGCGATGGCGTCCTTTACGGGCGTGGCGCCGTTGACATGAAGGGCGCGATCGGCTGCTTCATCGCAGCCGCGGCGCGGCGTATTGCTGGCGGCCAGGACACCGGCTCGTTGTCTTGGCTCATCACCGGGGATGAGGAAGGACCCTCGATCAACGGCACGGTCAAGGTCTTGCAGTGGCTTGCGGAGCGCGGCGAGAGGATCGATGCGGCCATCGTGGGAGAGCCTTCAAATCCTGATGCGCTGGGCGAGGAAATCAAGATTGGCCGGCGCGGGTCGATGTCGGGTGAACTGGTTGTTCACGGCGTGCAGGGACATGCGGCGTATCCGCAGCGCGCCGACAATCCGATCCCCAAGCTCGCTGCCTTTATCGCGCGGCTGACAGGGACGCCGATCGATGAGGGCACGCGGCATTTCGAGCCGTCGAACTGTCAGGTCACCGTCGTTTCGGTGCCCAATTCGGCGTCGAATGTCATTCCCGCCCATGCACGCGCGACGTTCAATGTCCGCTATAACGACATTTGGCGGCGGGCCTCGATCGAGGAATGGGTGAGGTTGCAGTGCGACGCTGCGGCTTTGGCAACGGGGGCGACGTTTGACGTTTCGTTTGCCGGTACGGGTGACGTGTTTCTGACGCAGAAGGGGCCGCTGGTCGATACGCTTGCGGGTGCGGTCGAAGCCGTGACGGGACGGGTGCCGACGTTGTCGACGTCAGGGGGCACCTCTGATGCGCGCTTCATCAAGGATTATTGCCCGGTCGTCGAATTCGGACTTGTGAACCGGACCATTCACCAGGTCGATGAGCGCGTCCCGCTCAGCGATCTGGCGGGATTGACGGAAATCTACGCGACTTTCCTCGATCGCTTTCGGGCCGGTTGAGCGCCTAGAACGCATAACTTCAGCTTTGATTCGCGGCGTCCTGGAAGCTGGCGACGATGTAGTTATACATCGCGATGACACCGGCACTGAAGTTGGTCAGTGCGGCGATGAGGGCGCTGCAGACGATGGCAGCGATCAGACCGTATTCGATGGCGGTGGCGCCACTTTCGTCCGCGAGGAACCCACGGCATGCATGGCCGGGGGCCTTTGCCAGGTTCTGCAAGTCAGATCTCTCGCGCGAGAATGCGCCCCACATGGCCCGTCACTCCGTCTAACCGTGCCGCAACTCAGTTCCGCTAACTTCTGAAACAAGGGTGGCATTGGCGCCATTAACATCGTCTGAAAATCCGGCGTTCCGGCCTTCACCCTATTTGTTTCGTGTTTTCAAGATTATCTTTTCGTTTCTTTGTTTCTATGGCGGTTTTACTTGCGTACGCCCGTCGCTCAAAAGCAAAACCCACCCGGTTTGTTGCCGGGTGGGTTGCATCGCATGGTGCGAAGCAGAAATCTCAACCCGTCTCTCGCCTGGAGGCGAGAGACGGATGTGTGAGATTACTCGCCGCCTTCGCCGCCGCCAGAAGCGCCACCGAGGCTGCCGGTGATGCTGCCGAAGAGGCCGTTCAGGCCGCCAGCGAGCTGGCTCAGGCCCGAGATGATGACAACGCCGACGAGAGCAGCGATGAGGCCGTATTCGATTGCCGTTGCGCCCGACTCGTCCTTGAGGAAGTTCGTCATGTTGGTAGTCTCCCAATCCACTGTGAAAAGTTCGATACAGTTCATTGCTGGGGTTCGGCCCGTTGCGTCTGAACTGAAGTCAATCTACAGGCCCAACTGTTAAGCCCAGGTAAAAAGCACAGGCGCCGCGCATAAATACTTCCTACTGCTATGTAAATCTGGCCCGATCAATCCGAATTAAGTGGCGCTTTGCCTAGTATCGCTAAGTATAAGTGAGAATAATATTCTGTAAACCATACTGCTATACTTTAAATTCTGCGTTTTCCATGGCTAATAATTCGTTATGGCTAGAACTAGAAAATCTTTTACTTTGGCGGTGAAATCTCGCGGATCAGCACAACTCGCGGATACGAGACTGCCCCTTCACCCTCGGCCCGGTTTGACAGTGGGAATGTTTGCCGCCGTGGCGCCAAGCGTGCTCTTGGGGAGCGCAAGCGGCCCACGAGATTTGGTGATGTCGGGCCAAACTCAGCCGGCAGCCGAACGCGTACGTTGAGACATCGTACAGGAGGGGTCCGTTCCGGCACGTCCGTTTGTACTTCTTTCACCTTTTCCTGACGTAATCAGGCTCACGTTGTCAGGTGAAGGGGCGCGCGATGCGGCGGAAGACCAGAATTACAGTCCGAGAGGCCGTTGTGCCGCTGATGGCACTGCCCATGTTGATGCTGTCCGGGCTTAGCGGCCCAGCCAACGCCGCAGAAGACCTGATCGTGCGCTATGATCAGTCGCAGCTTCTTCGGATGCCGCGCGCGGTTTCGGAAATCATCATCGGAAATCCGTCGATCGCCGATGTTACGGTCCAGGCCGGCAACATGCTGGTGATCACCGGCAAGACCTTCGGGATCACGAATATCATTGCGCTGGATGCCGACAAGAATGTCATCCAAGACCAACGGATCGTCGTCGAGCGCGACGAGCGGGGGATCGTGAACGTCAGCCGCGCCGGCCAGCGCCAGTCTTTCAGTTGCAACCCGGTTTGCGCACCGACCATTACGATCGGCGACGAAACGGCCTTCTTCAATCAAGTGGTGCAGAGCTCGTCGAGCAAAACGAGCTTTTCGGAGAACGGCAGCACAAGCAGCGGCGGCGGATCGGCCAATCAATAGCTCACGCGCGATGTCTCAGCCCTGCACTTTGTCAAAGCCCCCAGCCTCGGGGGCTTTTTCATTCCGGTGCGACGTGGTTAGCAAAGGCTTTCTTTTCCTACGGCAATTTTCGATTAATTCGATTCAAATGCAATCGCGGGTTTTGGCGCCATCTTTATTCGAAGTTGTTTTACTTCACCCGTGCGGGCGTGCGGTGACGGTGTTGTCCCTGATCGCCGGAAGGTGCTGTTTCGCGTGGGGCGTCCATGTTGCCGACAAGTCAGAGAGTGAATTGCGGCCGATTCAGCTTGCGGGCACTCGGCCGCAGGTTTTGCGCGAATAACGAAGGCGTTACGGCAGTCGAATTCGGGCTCGTGGCATTCCCGTTTCTCCTGTTCATGCTCGGCACCATGGCGATCGGTCTCCAATTCTTCACGATCAACATGCTCGATCAGGCGGTGGAAACGGCCTCGCGAAAAATCCGCACCGGACAGGCCCAACGCGCCAACATGACGCTTAACGAGTTCAAGGATCTCGTGTGCGAAGCCGGCGGGCACTACATAGAGAAAGATTGCGGGAACATCTTTCTGCACGTGCAGAGCGCCGCCGACTGGTCTGACATCAATCCACAACCTTGCGCCGAAGACGGCGTGATGACGCCGCAGTCTAATATGACGGGACCGCTCTCGGATGCGTCGGGCGGTGCGGAGCAAGTCGTTCTTGTCACGGTTTGCTACGACTGGGAGATGCCGCTCTCGTTTCCGTATCTGAACTATATTCTGATGCGGCCAGCGGACGGAAATCCGCTCGAAAGCGGCGGTTCGCTGATCCAATCGGTCGCGACGTTCAGAACAGAGCCGTACCAATGATGCCGGCCTTCATCAGCGTTGAGAATTGCCTTAGAGGTCGCCATGACTGACCAAGTTTGCATCCGTGAACGCGGAAAGTCCCGGCCGCGCCGCTCACTCATTCGCGATCGCAGCGGAATTGCGGCGGTTGAATTCGGCCTCATCGCGCCGGTTCTGCTGATCGTGCTCATCGGCGTGTTCGAAGTGACGCGGGCTGTTTCGATGGACCGCCGCTTTGGCCGCGTCACGGCAATGGTGGCCGACCTCATCGCCCGCGAGGAGCGTGTCGACGCCGCCACCGTGCAGGGCATTTACGGCATTGTGGATCACGTGATGGGTGTTTGGGGAACCGACACGCTGAAGCTGCACATCGTCCCGGTTCGCGCCGCCGCGGACGATCGCAACGATGTGTACGTCTATGCGGAGCAAGACAACAGGCCGTCATTTGGGTCCACTGCAGCCTCGCCAAAAAACGTGTGTGAGCGGTTCACTGGATTGACGACGGATCTGTTGGAAGAAGAGGGAATGGCGATCATCGTGGAAGGCGAGTACAGTTATACTCCGGTCATCGCGAATGGCTTTGTCGACCCCATGACGTGGTATGATCGCGCCGTTCTGGCACCGCGCACGGGTTGTGTGAGTTTTGAAGCAGCGGATGCAGTGCCGCAGCCGGACTGCGTGCCGACTCCGTCGTGCGAGTAAACTGAACCTCGTCCAATTCAATTCTTTGTTGCGGGCTGGACAATTTATCCGCCTGTACTGAAATTATTGCCCATCAATGATCGTCCGGGTTCGTTGTACGCAACCTGGGCTTGACATTCGTATGTTGACCTCGAAAGTTGAAATCATAAGCTCAATGATTTTTTTGGACATAGAATTTATTCATGGGACGCCGCTCATCGCACACGGCCGAAGAACTGCGCGAACTCATACTCGAGGCTGCAACATCTCTCATTAGTGAGGGAGGTTTGGCCGGTCTTTCGGCGCGGGAAATTGCCCGGCGCATCGGGTATTCGCCAGGCACGCTCTACAATGTTTTTGAGAATCTGGACGATCTCGTGCTCACAATCGAAGGCCGCTTGATCGACGGACTGTCCGCCGAACTCGACAAGGTTCCAGTCAATGGTTCTTCAGACGAGCAGGCACTCGCTCTCGGCCGCGCGTATCTCAAATACACGAGTGAAAATCCGAGGCTTTGGAACCTGATTTTCGAGCATCATCTGCCGTCCGGGCGCGAGGTGCCGCCCTGGTACCAACAGAAGCTCGATGTGGTGATGCAGCGCGTTGAAGATGTGGTGGCGCCGCTGATGCCTGATCGCTCGCCCGAAGATGTCAAGCGCTCGGCGCATGTTCTGTGGGCCGGTGTACACGGCATCACGTCACTGGCGACGGCGGACAAGCTGGCGGTGGTGACGAGTGACGGCGCGGGTCCGCTTGTCGACCACATGATCACGACGTATCTGGCGGGATTGGAGAAGCCTGAGTGACGAACCGGCGTGGTTGACGAAGGCGGGCGTTACGCTGCGGCGCGGCCGCCTTCGGTGCCGAGCCAAGCCGCGCAGCAGGCCTTGGCGAGGTCGCGGACGCGTAGGATGTAACTCTGGCGCTCCGTCACCGAGATGACACCGCGGGCATCGAGCAAGTTGAAGACGTGACTGGCCTTGATGCACTGGTCGTAGGCGGGAAGAGCGAGCAGGTGGCCGTCTGCCGCCTGGCCTTTCTCAAGCAGCGTTTTGCATTCCGCTTCTGCGTCCTTGAAATGCTGCAGAAGCATGGCTGTGTCGGCGTGCTCGAAGTTGTAGCGTGAGTACTCGCGCTCTGCCTGCAGGAAGACATCGCCGTAGGTGAGCTTTCGGCTGTCGGTGCGGCCGTTGAAGTTCAAATCGAATACGCGGTCGACACCCTGGACGTACATGGCCAGGCGTTCCAGGCCATAGGTGATCTCGCCGGCAACCGGGGAACAGTCGTAACCTCCGACCTGCTGGAAATAGGTGAACTGCGTGACCTCCATGCCGTTGCACCAGACCTCCCAGCCCAGCCCCCACGCACCGAGCGTCGGGCTTTCCCAATCGTCCTCGACAAATCGGATGTCGTTGACCTTGGTGTCGATGCCGATGGCGTCGAGGCTGGCGAGATATAGGTCGAGGATGTTTTCCGGCGACGGCTTCATGATCACCTGGAACTGGTAGTAGTGCTGGAGCCGGTTGGGATTCTCGCCGTAGCGGCCGTCCTTGGGGCGACGCGAGGGTTGGACGTAGCAGGCACTCCACGGGCGGGGTCCGAGCGCGCGCAGCGTCGTGGCCGGATGAAATGTGCCCGCGCCGACCTCCATGTCGTAGGGTTGGAGGACGACACAGCCCTGCTGGCCCCAAAACTGCTGCAGCGTCAGGATCAGGTCCTGGAACGCTTCGCGGGGGCGCAGGGCTGGGACGGATTTCGTCGTCATGTCAGAGGCTCTAGGTGCGATTGTACCGGTTCGGGCGGCACTATACGTATTCTAGACACTTCGTCACGTCATTGCTTGGCCTGCACTACGACTGCACTTGCAGGCAACAGGTTCGCTCACTTTGCTTGGGAAAGATCGGGGCTGAGGCGGGAGACGCAATTTGGATATTCTGGCCTGGCTGATGTGGGTTGTGGGGAGCGTGCTGTCGCTCGCCTGGACGCTGATATGGTTCCTGCTTGGGGGATGGGTTTCGACGCTGGCGCAGATCGCGGTGCTCGTCGGGATCATCTTTTTCTACAAGTATGGATGGCAGCGGGCGCCGGCTGAGATCGCGGCACGGGTCTCGACATTCGGGCGATTCGTTTGGAACTGGGTGCGGCAGCGGGAGACCGGCGCGTCCGGTGCCGCGCGCGTCGAAGTGCGCGAAGTGGTGCGGACCGTGCGCGTGAAGGAGGCCGGCGACATCAATCTGTCGTCGTTGCTGAACGTTCTGGTGTTTCTCGGGATGGCGTTGCTGACTTTGAGTTCGTGAAGCCGGGCTTAGGCCTTGGGCCGGTAGACGCCCGAGGCCGCGTCCCACTCCAACTGGCCGAGGTTGCGGGCGATGTCGGCGGCAGGTGTCGGATTGTGGGGCTTGGCCGACTGCATTTGCTCCGGTGCCGGCGGACCCATGATCGCGGCGACGATACGAGCGGCGGCGACAAACCCGGCGGCGGCGGCCAGGGCCAAAACAACGGGGGGCATGGCAGCCTCCAATTTGCACTTCAGCTTTAGAGACCATACCGCGCCCAGAGGGCTCTTGTCTCGATGGTGGACAAAACTTCATCCGTGAGGATCGTTTTGCCGCCGGTCAGCGATGATACGGCTTCCAGCGAGGGCGAACGGCGCAGCTTTGCCAAGAGGCCGGGACGTTCGACGGGCACGACCTTCAATTTGACGCTGTCGCCGTAGAGTTCGCGCATCCGCGTGCGAATGTCCGTGATGCCGTCGATCAGTCCGAATTCGAGCGCTTGCTTGCCGCTCCAGAAGGCGCCGGAAAAGAGTTCGGTATCGGGAGCCTTGAGCTTGCCGGCACGACGCTCCTTGACGGCGCCGATGAACACATCATGCGCATCGCGCTGCAGGACGGCGAGGCGTTCGATGTCTTCGGCCTTTTGAGGAAGAAAGGGGTCGAGTATCGCTTTCGAGCGGCCGGCCGTGTAGACGCGGCGCTCGATGCCAAGCTTGTCGATGGCCTCGACAAAGCCGAAGCCGGACGAGATTACGCCGATGGATCCGACGATGGAGGATGGCTCGGCAAAAATTTCGTCGCCGCCGATGGCGATGTAGTAGCCGCCGGAGGCCGCGACATCCTCGCAGAAGACGTGAACCCTTTTTTTGTGCTCACCGGCCAAAATGCGGATGCGCTTCAAGATCAGACTCGATTGGACCGCAGAGCCGCCAGGGGAATTGACAATCAGGGCAACGGACGGCGTTTTCGACATTTCGAACGCCTTTTGCAGCGGTTCGGCGAGCGAAGCGATCGAAAGGCCCGGCCGGAGCGGGGTTACCATTCCGATGGCGCCCGTGAGGCGCAGGACAGGGACGACGGGCGAGCGCGAAAACGGCCACATGGTGCGAAACGTTCCTTAGTTTGAAGAGATGAGCGGGGCACCCTGCCTGAGAATCCGGCTGACGTATGGCGTGAAGGCGCCGCCGGGTTCATGCAACACGATACTGGGAAGCAATGAGAGGGGAGCGCGACTGCCTTTGACGCCCGACACCAGCACGCGGATCGCGGGTTTGCCGGCGAAGGCGTGGACCGGCGTTATCGCGAGCGCTCCGAACCGGTCGCGCATGGCTTCGATTAGACCCGGCAAGGCTTCGGACTTGTGGATGACGGTGAAGCACGCCGACGGCTTGGCCAAGCGCGCGGCAAAGCGAACCCAATCTTGCAGCGCGTTGGTTCGCATGGCGTGGGATACGCGCTTCAGCGGGTCGGTCGCGTGGGTGCCGCCGGCATCATCGTGGTAGGGCGGGTTGGCGACGACGTAATCAAAACTTTCCGCGGCGAGGCGCGGGGCTGCCACGTTCGACGCCGCAACCGTGATGTCGCCCGGCACAACGCACACGCGGTCTTGAAGGTGGTTTGCCGAGACGTTGCGGCGGGCCAGTTCGACGAGATCCTCTTCGCGCTCGACGAGGGTGACGGATGCGGTGGGACAGCGTGCGGCAATGCACAGGCCGACGGTGCCGACGCCGGCACCGCAATCCAGGATCTTGCTGGCAGAGTCAGGCCGGACCAAGACGGCAGAGGCAAGGAGCACGGCATCGACGCCTGCCCGGTAGCCGGTGGCAGGTTGCAGGATTTGCAGGCGATCGCCGAGAAATGTGTTGCAGGTCACGGGAAACGGGGTGTCGGCAAAGGGCTGGCTCGGGACGGTCATGGTCCCGCCCCTTCATAAATCCAGTGACCCAAGCCGGCGCTGTCGATGAGCCGGCGCGCGGCCTCCCAGTCCTCCTCGTCAATCAGCACTCTGCAAGGCAATATGCCCAGCGAGCCTTCAAGTACACTCATGTTGCGATCCAGTAATACCGGACTGAAACCCTCGCCCCGGAGCAAAGCATCGACGAAGCTGATAAGGACCGGATCGTTGATCCGCATCAGCTCGCGCATGATCTTTTGTCCTTTCCCATTTCTGCCGACTTGTGCGGCAAAGTGCCGGAGAATATGCAGGGTGAGAGCCGGTATAGCAAACTGGCACTGATAGAGAGGTTGAGCCCGTGGGTGTGGTTGTCCCGTTCGATGAGGCACGGTCTGCGTCCGAGAGCCTGGAGCCCCTGCTCCAGCTCGTGAACGAGGACATGGAGGCGATCAATCGCATCATCCTCGACAAGGCCGTTTCCGACGTCGATCTCATACCCGAGCTGGCGCATCATCTGATTGCATCTGGCGGAAAGCGGCTCCGGCCGATGCTGGCGCTCGCATCGGCACAAATGTGCGGCTACACGGGCAACGGTCATATCCGTACGGCGTCGGCGATCGAGTTCATGCATACGGCGACGCTGCTGCACGACGATGTCGTGGACGAAAGCGATGCCCGGCGTGGGCGCAAGACGGCACGCCTCATCTGGGGCAATCAGGCGAGCGTGCTGGTCGGTGATTTTCTTCTCGGGCAGGCCTTCCGGATGCTCGTCGATGTCGGCAACATGCAGGTTCTCAAAATCCTGTCGAACGCCGCCGCCGTGATCGCGGAAGGCGAAGTGATGCAGCTTGCTGCGGCCAAGAACACCTCGACGACCGAGGATGCTTATCTTGCCATCATCAACGCCAAGACGGCGGCCCTGTTCCTGGCAGCCGCGGAAGTCGGCGCGGCTCTCGCAAACCGCCCGGCCGACGAACAGGCGGCCATGCGGTCTTACGGGAAAAACCTTGGCCTCGCGTTCCAGCTCGTCGACGATGCGCTGGATTATTCTGGCGACAGCCGCAAGCTCGGCAAATCGGTCGGTGACGACTTCCGGGAGGGCAAGATCACGCTGCCTCTCATCTTGTCGTTCCGGCGCGGCAATGAAGCGGAGCGGTCGTTCTGGAACCGGACGATCGTGGAGGGTGAGATCGGCGACGACGATCTCGACCATGCCATTTCATTGATGAAGAAGCACAAGGCACTGGAAGCGACCATGGAGCGGGCCCGGGCGTACGGTGCCATTGCGCACGATGCCTTGGCGATTTTCCCGGAAAGTGCGCACAAAGCGGCTTTGGAAGACGTGATCGCGTTTTCGGTCAACCGCGGACACTGAAGGCGCCGTTCAGCCGATGACGACCGGTACCGTCCACCAGCTTGGGTGGGCGTCCGACAGGTTCGTTGCCGCCGTGTTCGCCGTTGCCGCGTCGTCAAATATCGCAAAGCACGTCGGACCCGCCCCCGAGATGCGGGCAGCAGCCGCGCCGGGGCACGCTTCCAGGGCAGCCAGGACGTGTTCAATTTCGGGAATCACAGCGGTGGCCGGACCTTCAAGGTCGTTACCGGTGCGGCGGATCAAGGCCAGCAGCTCGGCGCGTTCGGGTATCGCCGGCAGCGCGGCCATGCCGCCAGCCTCGGCAGCGAGCGGCGATGCGCCGAGCGAGCGAAATACACGGGCTGTCTTGTCGGGAGGCACAGTGACGAGCGGATTGACGAGCACCGCGTCGAGCCGCGGGAGCGGGTCTGCGAGTGGGTGCAGTTTGTCGCCAATGCCCGCCATCCACGCGGCGCGATCGGCGAAGCAAACAGGGACGTCGGCGCCGAGCTGACGGGCTACGTCCAGCCAATCAAGGTGCGCGGTGGCCGCGGGATGGGCCGCGCGAATGGCCCGCAGGACTGCAGCGGCATCGGACGACCCGCCGCCGATCCCGGCCGCGACCGGCAGGTTTTTTTCAAGCGTGACGTGGCCGACGTCCAGACCAGGGGAGAGTTGCGATATCCGCGCCAGAGCGGTTTCGGCGAGGTTCGGTCCTTCGATGGCGAGCGCGAACGGTCCCGTGACCGTGAGCCCGGGTGCACCCGCAGGGTCGAGCGTTACATGGTCGGCATTGCTGGCGAAGGCCACGAGGCTCAGCAGAGCATGGTATCCGTCCGGCCGGCGGCCGAGGACGGTGAGGGTCAGATTGATTTTGGCTCGTGCACGTTCGGTAACCGCCGGCATTACGGCGTTGCAGGCTTGCCGACAGCGGCCGTCGCGGCATCGTTGGCGACCTTGGGAATGTTGTGCTCGATGACTACCAGGCCTTCTTCGAGCTTGCGGCGCGTCTTGAGCGCGTCCTCCGGCTCGGGCTTCAGCGTTAGTGACTGATCCCACTGGAATCTGGCTTCGCGCTCGCGGCCGACTTTCCAGAGTGCATCACCGAGGTGATCGTTCAGCACGGGATCGTCCGGGCGCAGTTCGACGGCACGCTCCAGGTAGCGGACGGCCTCGGCATAATTTCCGCGCTTGAAGTGCGCCCAGCCGAGGCTATCGACGATGTAGCCGTCGTCCGGCTTCATCGCGACGGCGCGCTCGATGAGGCGCATCCCTTCGTCGAGGTTGATCCCCTGGTCGATCCATGAGTAGCCGAGATAATTCAACACGAGCGGTTGATCGGGGTAGAGTTCGAGAGCCTTTTTCAAATCGGTTTCGGCGGGCGGCCAGTTCTTCAGGCGCTCGAAGGATGTGCCGCGCGCGTAGAAATAGACCCAATGGCGGCGGTCGGGCTTCGGGATCATCGCGATGGCGCGATTGTAGATATCGACGGCATCGGCGTATTGCTTGCGTGACCGCAGGATGTTGCCGAGTGCGTCGAGGGCCTGGAGTTTTTCATTTTCTTCGAGCGATGGCGGGCCGCCCTGCGCGGCGCTGCCATCAGCGGTCTGGCTGCCGCCAGCGGTGTTGGCGTTGTTCAAAATCGCATCAATGGTCTGCTGGCCCACGATTCCGTCGGCGGCAAGGCTATTCGACCGCTGGAAGTCCTGAACGGCCTTGCGGGTACCGGCGCCATAACGGCCATCGGGCGGACCGCCGATGTCGTAACCGAGTTTCTGCAGTGCTGCTTGGAGTTCCTGGACGCCGTCGCCGGCGGAACCGAGCCGGAAGACATCGCCCCGCAGGTCGATGGCCGGGAATTCCGGTAGCGGCACAGGGGTTTCAACCTTTGCCGTTTCCGCCGGTTCGTTGGCGGGTTGGCCGAGGTCTAGGAGGCGTTCCAGGACGGCGCGGGCTTCGTCCGGCTTTTCCAAGGAGTTGAGATTGAACGCCTTGCGGATTTCGATGGCCGGCTGAAGCGGAGAGCCGCCGGGGATGCGTTCATAGGTGGCGATCGCGGCTGCGTATTGGCGGTTGGCCTCGTAGGCATTGGCCAGCGCGGCGAGCGCGAAGGGATGCTCGGGCTCAAGGTAGAGCGCCATTTGCAGGTAGACTATGCCGACGCCGATGGCGCCTTCACCGATGAGAGATTCGCCCAGTCCGTAAAAGACTTCCGCCAAGCCCTCGGAGGGCGTCGAGACGAGAAGCGAAATTTTTGCGTTGGGGCGATCGAGGTCTTTCTGGAGGGCGCGCGCGAGCGTGTGGCCTTCGCTCTGCGATTTTTCGATGTGCTGGCGCAGGATGGATTTTGCAGCCTTGACGTTGCCGGTGTTGGCAAGGCTGCGTGCGTAGGCGAGGGCGGTGCGGAGCGTGCGCGCATCCTGCTTGAAGATTTTGTCGTAGGCCTGATGGGCTTCAGCGCGTCGGCCCGCGGCGTCGGCGATGAGTGCACGATGATAGCGCAGATAGAACTGCGCCCATTCGGCCTGACGGGGCACGACGAGCAGGTCGAGTGCCTCGGAAGGCTTTTTCTCGGCAAGCAAGATCCACGCAGTGGCGAGAGAGCTCGTCAATTCGCCGATCGGGCCCGAGGCGGATGCGCGAAAGTTCTTCTCGGCCGCTTTCCAGTGTCCTTCCCGGAAGGCGCTGAGGCCGAGGAACATCTGGGCCATGCGGTGGCCAGGTTCCATTTTCACGAGGCCTTCGGAGAGCCGCATGGCCTTGTCCCAGGCACCCTGCGACGCTTCCATCAGCAGGGCTTGCTCGTAGAGCATGTCGCTGGCGGGGTCGAAAACGAGGGCGTTGGAATAGAATTGGGCCGCCTTGCCGGTGTCGTTCTCGGCGCGGGCGAAACGGCCGGCCAGATAGCTGCCCGAGAGCGTCTGGGACAGATCGGGGTCCTGACCGGTTTCCGCTGCCGCGGAGCCGGGAGTGCCTGCGACCAGGGCGGCCAGAATGATACCGCAGAGCGCAGGGTGGTCGAGGAACCGGGCCGAACGTGCTCGCATGGAAGAGTTTTCCCTCTGACAGCCGCCTCATGCGCGGCAGTCAGCGCGCGGGGCCAGCCCTAATTCTAGCAAAGTCTGCGGCAGCTTGGCGACAGAGCTTAACGGTGTGGGCAAAGTTTTTACCCTGTCTATTCTTCGGTCGACTTAGGGGTTCAACGGCCGGTGCATTGTCGGCTAGGTTGCCCTCAGGACGGCTCGCCGCATCAGCTTTCGTCCGCACTCAACTGGAGGACAAGCCATGATCCGCTTTCGAAGGTCCGTCTGGCCGGTTGTGTTCGGGTTCGCAATGCTCGCCGGCGTCACGGCTGCCGGCGCTCTCGAATTGGTCGACGAGCCGCTGCAGGTGACCGAAGAACGGTCGCTGGCGCAAGACGAGTCCGCGGCCGAAAGCGTCGGCGAACCGGCGGCGGAAGATGCTCACGTAGAAGGTGAGCCGGGGCCGGGCGACGCGGTGGCCGTGCCGCCCGAAGAGCCGGCCGATGCCGGTGACGGCGCGCCGTTGGACGGTGGGCAAGATGTGGATAAGCCGACGGAATGACGCCGCGCGACCGGCCGGCGGAGACTACATCTCGGCGTAATTGGGGCCGCCGCCGCCTTCGGGGCAAACCCAGGTAATGTTCAGGCTCGGGTCCTTGATATCGCAGGTCTTGCAGTGGACGCAGTTCTGCGCGTTGATCTGGAAGCGCGGCGCGTCCTTGCCGTCGCGCACCACCTCGTAGACGCCGGCTGGGCAATAACGCTGCGCGGGTTCCGCCCAGGTCGGCAGGTTGATCTCGATCGGGATCGTGGGGTCGGTCAGCCGCAGGTGGACGGGCTGGTCTTCCTCGTGGTTGGTGGCGGAGAACGACACGCTCGTCAGCTTGTCGAAGGTGAGCACGCCATCGGGCTTGGGATAGACAATCGGCTCGCAGTCGGCGGCCGGCTTGATGGACGCCGCGTCGGATTTGCCGTGACGCCACGTGCCAAACGGTGACCAGCCCGCGAAGATCGTGCGCAGCCACATATCGATGCCACCGAGCGGAATGCCGACAGCCGTGCCGAAGCGTGACCACATGGGCTTGGAATTGCGCACGCGCTTCAAGTCGGCACCGATGACGCCGTCGCGTACGGCAGATTCATAAGATTTGAGTTCGTCATGGGCACGGTCAGCGCCGAGTGCCGCGAAGGCAGCATCGGCGGCTTCGATGCCGGACAGCATCGCATTGTGACTGCCCTTGATGCGCGGCACGTTGACCATGCCGGCCGAGCAGCCGAGCAAGACGCCGCCGGGGAAGGTGAGTTTGGGCAGCGATTGCCAGCCGCCTTCGGTGATTGCGCGCGCCCCGTAAGCGATCCGTTTGCCGCCCTCCAAGGTTTCGCGAATGGCCGGATGGGTCTTGAACCGCTGGAATTCGTCGTAGGGCGACAGGTAAGGGTTTTCGTAATTGAGGTGGACGACGAAGCCGACGGAAACCAGATTTTCTCCATAGTGATAAAGGAACGACCCACCGCCGGTGCGGTTGCCGAGCGGCCAGCCGAACGAATGCTGCACGACACCAGGCTGGTGCTTGCCGGGCGCAACTTCCCACAACTCTTTCAGGCCGATCCCATATTTTTGCGGTTCGGAATGGGCGTCGAGCGCGAACTTGGCGATGAGTTGCTTGGCGAGCGATCCGCGCACGCCTTCGGCAATGAACGTATATTTGCCGCGCAGTTCCATGCCGCGCACAAAATCGCTCTTCGGCTGGCCGTCACGGCCGATCCCCATGTCGCCGGTGGCGACACCGACGACTGCGCCCTTCTCATCGTAGAGGACTTCGGCAGCGGCGAAGCCCGGATAGATTTCGACGCCCAGTTCAGTGGCCTGCTCGCCCAGCCACCGTGTGAGCGCACCGAGCGAGACGATGTAGTTGCCGTGATTGTTCATCAGTGGCGGCATCAGGATCGCGGGTAGGCTGATGTCGCCTTGAGGACCAAGGACAAGAAAGCGGTCTTGGGTGACTTTGGTTGTAACCGGGGCACCCTTTGCCTGCCAGTCGGGGATGAGCCGATTCAAGCCCGCGGGATCGATCACCGCGCCGGACAAAATGTGCGCGCCGACTTCGGACCCCTTTTCAAGGACGACCACCGAGACGTCGCGTCCACTTTCGGCCGCGAGCTGCTTCAGCCGGATCGCGGCGGAGAGGCCGGCCGGGCCGGCACCGACGATGACGACGTCGAACTCCATGGCCTCGCGCGGCGGCAGCTCTGATGCTTCTACGTCCATCTCGGATCGGTCCATCGGTTCGGGGGGATTTAAGCCTGCGGTTCAGGGAAGCGTAAGGTTCGGATTAGGTTGTGCCTCCGGCAGCGTCAAGCAATGCGCGCTTTCCGTCACAGGATGCGGGGCGGTCTTCTTGTCAGTCGGCGAGAGTGTGGACACGACTATTCCGACCGCTATGGTGGTCAAATGAGCGCTACAAAAGAACCGACTCAACAAAAAATCCTCGCAGCGCTGCTCGAATGGTCGTGCGCGATGGGTGCGGATGCGCCCGTGGGAGAGCACGCGGTCGATTGGCTGGCCGAAGGCCGCGGTCCACCTGGGAGTGACTTTAACTGGTCGGCGGAGGATGCAGCGCCGGGACAATCACCATCAACGCCGCCGCGGCCGCAAAGTTCCGTTCAAGGTGGGTTGGAGACCAAGCCGCGCGGTGCCGCGCAACCCGCAAGTGCCCCGCGCAAGTTTGCGACGGCTGCGCCGGATGTGGCCGTGGGCGAGGCGCGAAGGTCGGCTCGAACGGCGACCGACCTTGCTGCTCTCAGAAGTGCACTGGAGACGTTCGAAGGGTGTTCTTTGAAGGCGACGGCAAAGTCGCTTTGCTTCTACCGGGGTGCGGACACCGCACCGCTGATGATCATCGGCGAAGCCCCTGGACGGGATGAAGATATAGAGGGACGTCCATTCGTCGGGCGCGCGGGGCAACTGCTCGATCTTATGCTTGCGGCCGGCGGGTGGAGCGAGAGCGACGTTCACATCACCAATATCGTCTATTGGCGTCCGCCTGGGAACAGGACGCCGACGCCACAGGAAACTGAGGTTTGCCGGCCATTTCTAGAGCGCCAGATCGAGCTTGTCGGGCCGAAGGTTCTGCTGCTCCTGGGAGGCGCGGCGGCGAAGCAGATTTTTCGCACGGACGAGGGCATTCTAAAAATTCGTGGGCGCTGGCAGACATTACAGTTTGGAGGCGTGAACGTCGCTACGCTCGCCAGCCTGCATCCCGCCTATCTGCTGCGGACGCCGATCGCCAAACGACAGGCATGGCGCGATTTATTGAGCGTCAAAGAGATGCTGGCCGCGCCGGCGTGATCGAGCGGGTGTGGTAAACGAACAGTTAGAGGCCGAATATTCGCATATTAAATTGTTTTGAATTGAGCATAAGTTTTAGCCGGCCACTTAAACGCGTTTGAATTCGATGCTGCTAAAGTTACCGACGATTGCCGCAGAAAGTTTCGGCAATACCGGCAATCGCAGTGGGCGGAGAATGAGCGTGAACACCGGGTTTGTTTATTTGCGACCCTTGAACGTCGTGGCGGTCCGGGCAACCGGTCCGTACGAGCATTCAGCCGCCCAGGCTTGGTCCAAGGTGTTCGATTGGTTGCGCCGTACGGGCCTGATCCGTCAGATCGGAACGGGATACGGCCTCCTGCTCGATGATCCGCGTCAGGTTGCGCCGGACAAGTGCCGGTACGAGGCCTGTGTCGAACTCATTGAGGAAGCGCGCCTGCTCGTACCGGAGTCGTTCACGATCCGCCGCCTGCCCGGCGGCGCCTATGTGCGTCAAAGGCATGTCGGCGGAACACCTGGGCTTGCGCAGGCCATTTCGAATTTGCGCAACGATTGGGTGCCCAATCGGGAATTGGCGGTCGACGTTCGCCGCCCCGTGATCGAGATCTATCTCGACAACCCCGATCACGTGCCCGAGGAAAGGCAGCGGATCGATATCTGCATGCCAATTTCAGCCATCGAGACAAGTGGCCAGTCAGCGGCTTGACGGTTACGAAGCGGGTGTAGCTCGAACTATCCGGCGGCCGCGGATCGCGGCGGTGCGTGACCACTCGACACCGTCATCGACGTCGGCCTTGGCAGTGACGAGGCCGACGCGGTTACCGGCGAGGTTGCGCAAGGTTCCGGCCATCGCCTCGTCCGTCGACCAGCGAACATTGGCAAACGGTTTGAGGTGCCGCGGGCGCCGCTTGAGACCGATCAGCCAGTAACCGCCATCGGCAGATGGTCCGATCACGGCCTCCCCGCCTTCCAGACAATGGAACGCGTGGGCAATATCGGAGCGGGTTATGCCAAGGATGTCAGAGCCAATAATAATCACCGGACCCGGCGGACAGCGGTCGAAAACCGATTGCATGCGGCGTCCAAGGTCGCCGCTGCTCTGAGCTATCCGCGCGGTCAGTGGTACAGGGATTGCGCGTGAGGCGTGCTCGGCGCCAGGGGCGACGGCAAACAGCAACGTCCAACGCCGTGGGGCAGCGAGCCCCGACGATAGACCGGCGATCGCATCACGATAGAAAGAGGTCGCCGGAATTGTGCCGATCGATCGCGCCAGGCGCGTTTTGACCCGGCCGGCGACCGGCACCTTGACCATGACCACGAGGGTTCGGCGGGGGCTCGGCGGCACGCCGTTCACGGACCCGTCGGACGCTGGCGCACTTCGAAGCCAGCCGCCGGCGCGCCGTCGGGATCGTACAGCGCGGCGATGCGCTGGGGCGATACGCCGGCCGCGTACAGCGCCAAACAGGCCTGATTGCGCAAGATGCGCCTGGCATACCCGTCTTCCCGGTAGCGGATGGCGCTGGTCAAAGCGTCGGCACGCAACATCCGTAGCCGCCGCCGGCCGATGCGTCGGATGAGATCGACGTCTTCCATCAAGGGTTGTTCGCTGTATCCGCCGGCGCTGTCGTAGAGTGTGCGTGGAATGAGCAGACCCTGGTCACCGTAGGGCATACGGAGGAGACCACAGCGCAGCGTAACGGCGGCCTCCAAAAGACGCGGCTTCCAGCCATCGTCCAAAAGCCGAAAGCGGAATGCGCCAGCGGCCTGGGGAATTCGGCCGGTATCGACCTTTTCCATGAAATTGGCGGCGACCGTATCCCAACCCGGGGCCAACTCGGTATCGGCGTGAAGAAAGAGTAACCACGGAAAGCGCGCTCTTCGCGCGCCGGCGCGCAACTGTATGCCCCGGCCGGCTGCGCCGTCGACAATCTCCACGCCGGCGTTTTCGGCGATCAGCAACGTGCGATCGGTGGACCCGCCGTCCGCGACGATGACTTCCCGCACCAATCCATCGACGGCGGCGGGAATGAGCGCGGCCAGAGTGGCAGCCAAAGTTTCTTGCGCATTGCGCGTGGGGATCACGACGGAAATCATGGATCAAATCGATGACACACCCAGATGGACCCAACAAGCACCCGTTTGGTAGCGGCGGCGGAGCTGGCACTGGAGATTATGTTCTTGTTTTGTTCCTAATTTTGCGATAGGGAAGACGATCAACTGACGGCGAGTGGGCTTGATGAGACGAGAGGCAGCAGCGGTACTGGCAGAGCGTATTGACGTCCAGGCACCAGATGGACGGCGGCGCGGGCGCGGCGCACTTTCGAACGCGAGCGGGCGGTTCGAGGCGGATTCCAGGGTTGCCTTCGATGATGGCTGGGATGCGTCAGAAGACCTGCCGCCGCTGCGAACGCGCGTCCACGAAGACGCCGCGCGTACCATCATCACCCGCAATGACAGCCCGGACATTTCCTTCGACCGCTCCATCAATCCTTACAGGGGCTGCGAGCATGGCTGCATCTACTGTTATGCCCGCCCCTCACACTGCTATCTGGGCCATTCCGCCGGTCTGGATTTCGAGACGGAGCTCTACGCCAAGCCGAATGCGGCGGTGCTTCTGGAAAAGGAATTGGCGGCACCGGGATATTCGCCAGCGACGATGGCGCTGGGTACGAACACAGATCCCTATCAACCCATTGAGCGGGAGCGGCGCATCACGCGGTCAATCCTGGAAATATTGGAGCGGACAGGGCATCCCGTGGGAATCGTGACCAAGTCTGCGCTGGTCGTTCGCGACATCGACATTCTCCAGCGGATGGCAGCGCGGGGCCTGGCAAAAGTCGCACTGTCGGTGACAACACTGGATCGTCATTTGGCGCGGCGCATGGAGCCGAGGGCGGCCACACCGTCGCGGCGGCTCGACGCCATCAGGCAATTGAGCGACGCCGGGATACCAACGGCAGTGATGGTTGCGCCGATCATCCCGTCGCTCAACGATCACGAGATCGAGGCCGTGCTATCAGCCGCCAAGGCCGCGGGGGCTCAGCAGGCCGGATATGTGATGCTGCGGTTGCCGCTGGAATTGAAGGAGCTTTTCCGGGAGTGGCTGGCGACCGAGGTTCCTGACCGGGCGCAACGGGTGCTAGGACTTCTGCAATCGATGCATGGAGGGCGGGACTATACTGCCACGTTCGGACTGCGTGGGCGGGGTCAGGGCGCTTATGCAGATCAAGTTGCGCAGCGGTTCCGGCTGGCGGCGAAGCGCCTTGGGTTGAACGCGCAGCGGCTGCCCTTACGAACGGATCTCTTTGTGCCTCCGGTAAAGCCAGGAGCGCAGCTTCGCCTGTTCTGACGGCGGCAGCGATTTTTAGCCGGCGATGACCAAGCGGAGGGTTTCGTGGAGGAGACGCTCGCGCGCGGGCTCGTCCTTGACGGCGAGGTGCGCCTGGAACCACTCCTTGACCATCTTGCAGACGCGGTCGCGCGGGGCGGCGGCCAACGCTTTCGGATCGGCAAAAAGTTGAATGTCGGCCTGGCTCCAGCCGATCGTGCCGAGTTCAGCGGCAAGCAGATTGTAGTCGGCGGGTTGGGGAGCCGAGCGCGTCACCGGACTTTTCTGACCATCGACCACGGCCGTAAACACGGCGCGAAGCTGCGCGTGCAGGGGAGCCCCCTCGGCGGGCTTCTGGACGAGCGCGGCAGCAGCGGGTGTCATTTCGCCCTTCTCGATGAATTCGTAACAGGCATCGACGCTTTGACTTTGCAGGGCGCTCAGATTGGCAACGAAGGTCTCGGCGATATCTTTCAGGTGCGCCGGGCTCGCGGAGAGTGCGTTGGATGCATTCTGGCGGCGCATGACCACGATGGCCTCGACAAGCTTACGGTCGATGGCCGTGTCAGGCTGATTGGCGGCCTTCATGTCTCCGACGTCGCGTAAGCGGTCGGCGTACCATTGCGGAAATTCCGACTTGGCGTAGCTCCAGAACGGCGATGACTGCAATGCGCTGTCGACCACATCCGGTTGGCCGGTCACGGCAACCCCGGGAAGGGGGGCTGCAGGCGCGGGCTGCGGTTCGGTTGCCGCTACGACTTGCGAGGGCTCTGGCGATGATGATGGCGATGGTGGCGATGCGGCTGTTGTGGCCGATGTCTGACTGGTTTCAGGCGCGGTCGCTGCGACCACGGGAAGTTCGGCGACGGGTGCAGCACCTTGGCCCTGGAGGGCCGCCTTGATCGTGTCCTGATAAGTATAGCCGGCGGCGGACAGGCCGCCGATCACGACAAGGAGACCGAGTGCCGTACCAATGCCTCGGCTTCTCCTTGGAGGCTCGGCATCCTCGAACATAGGGTCCATGTGGAATGGTTCGGGAGCGAGTTCTTGAGCCGGTACGGGTGCGCCAAATTGCGATGACGTGCCCAGTGGTTTGAAAGCGCCGGAGTCGAATGCCATCGGCTTTGGCTGGCTGACCGACGGTGCGGGCGCCGGCGACCCGGCAGTCGGCCCGCTGGCCCCAGCGGGTTGGGTGCGGGGGAATTCGAAACGCTGAGGAGCTGGTGCTGCCGCTTCGGGCTTGGAGGATAGATTTGCGAACGACGGTTGCGGGCGCGGTGCGGTGAGCACCGGCGACGGCGTGGTAACGGACGCGGCTGGGGCCGGTTCTGGTTTTGGAGCGACGGCCGGTGTCTGCGGAGCCGGCTTCGGCGGTGTCGGAACTGGCGGCGACAATTCGAAAACAGTGGGGGCGGGCCGCCAGTCCGAGAAGCCGGGACGCCAGATCAAGTCGGTTGCACGCAGATGGCCGAGTTCGACAAGCTTCGTCATTTCGACATTCGACAGCGGTCCATGCTGCTTGCCGTCACGAGCGAGATACCAGGCGTTGTCTTGAGCCGTCGTTTCAGTCACGAACTGACCTCGTTCGATACTATGAGCTGACGTGGACGGGCCACGCTGGCACCGCGCCAGAAGTTCCCTTCCGTCGCGGTTGCACCATACTTGCGGAGATTCGTGGACTTAAGCATCGCCAACGTCAATCGGGACACAGAATTACACTTTCTCACCGGCACGGGACATACGCCGATTTTCGTTCCTCCCGTCAGGCAGTTAGGCGGCAGGACCACGGCGGCGAACCATTCTCCAAGCCGGAGATGAGCGGATTTGTCATACAATCCAGGCATGAAGGCGGCGCGGTTCGGGCCAGAACGCGAGCAATTGCGCGCAGCCCCGCCGCAGTCTATCCGCCGCGCCGGCCACTACTTGCTGGGCCTCAGTCCCACAGCTATAAGCCCGGCAATCCTTCCCAAAATACGTTGCAAAGACCACTGGAGAGACCAGACGATGGCCATCGAGCGCACCTTTTCCATCATCAAGCCTGACGCGACAAAGCGAAACCTGACAGGTGCGATCAACGCCGTGATTGAAAAAGCGGGCCTCCGGATCGTTGCACAGAAGCGCGTGCGGTGGACCCGTGCGCAGGCGGAGAAGTTCTACGAGGAGCACAAAGCTCGGCCATTTTACGGGGAATTGTGCGACTTCATGACATCCGGTCCCATCGTTCTGCAGGTTCTGGAAGGCGACAATGCCATCGCAAAATACCGTGAAGTGATGGGGGCCACGGATCCGAAGGAAGCCAGCGAAGGGACGATCCGCAAGCTGTTTGCCGTGTCCAAGGGCGAGAATTCTTCGCATGGGTCGGACAGCGCGGCTTCGGCGGAGCGTGAGATCGCGTTGAACTTCGGGCTCGACGAGATCGTCGGCTGATGCCCGGCTGGCGCGTGACTTACCAGAATTCGTGATCCGGTCGGGCCCTCTTGGGCCCGATTTCTTTTGCAAGGCCGGTGGGCCGTTGCCGAGCTTGACCGCTTCGGCGCGTGAGAACTTTTCTCGCTGAGCGCGAAATCGGTCGCACAATTTGCGAAATTGCCAGAGAAACTGTTCGAGACTTCCCGGGGTGTCCGCTGCCCGGAGGCGAGGGCCAATGCTGGTTTGCGGATGAACGAGGAAACGCTCATGAAAGCAAGTTTACTGACGGCTTTGGCGCTCGCTTTGGCGATGCCATTCGCATCGAACGCGGCCATGGCCCAACGCGATGGCGACCGCTTCGACGAACGATCATTCTACGATGACCGGCGCGGTGGCGGCTGGAGCCGCATCGGTCAGATCACGATCAAGCCGCGCGTTGAGCGGGAGATCATCCGCGTCAATCCTCGCGAGGAAAAGTTCTCGCGCGTGGGCGTGCGCGCATTCGACGGGGATGTCGAAATCCTCGAACTCAACATTCGTTTTGGCAACAACGAGGTCGAGCGTTTGAGGGTCGAGAAACTTGTCAGGGCCGGAACCGGATTGCCGCCGATCGACCTACCAGGGCGTGCCAGGAAACTACGTGAGATCGAGGTCGTGTATCGACCATACGGACCGGCGCGCATCGAGATTGTCGGACGCGAGGGCGGTGGTCCCGGGCCGGGCGCCGGACGCTGGCAGGAATTGGGTTGCCAGAAGGTCGGCTTCCTCGATGGCCGCGATGTCATTCGCGTCGGCCGCAACGAAGGGACTTTCCGCGCCATCAAACTGACGGTGAACGGCAACAAGCTTCGGCTCGAGCGCTTGCGCGTTGTGTACCGCAATGGCCAGGCGGACGATCTGGCAGTCCGCACCGTCATCCCGGCGGGCGCAGAGACCCGGCCGATCGATCTGTCGGGGCGTCATCGCGGCATTGACTTCATCGAGATGCGGTATCTGCCGCAACTCAACTTCGGCGGCCGCGCCAATGTTTGCGTCTTTGGACTTTGAGATTGGAAGGAGACTGCCATGATGAGACGTATCGCACCACTGGCGCTTGTTCTTGGCTTCGGAGCAGGGGCGGCGGTCGCCGCGCCTCCGGCGTCCAAGGACGCGTGCCTCGACCAAGCCTTCGCCCTGGCGGAGAAGGCCGCGGCGAAAAAACTCTCAACCGACTCGCAGGCGAAAGTAGAGGGTCTGCTGTCGGCGCTTGAGGAGAAATGCGCTGCCGACAATCTGGCGGGCGCGGAAGCCGACATAAAGGCCGTCGAAGCAGCCATCGCCGGCGGCTAAAGCCGATTCACAAAACGCCAGCGGCGCCGGTGGTCTCACCGGCGCCGCTTTGCATTCTTCGTGGAGACTGATTTCAGCTCAATTCGCGGACGCGAAACTTCAGGCCGCCTTTGGGCGTGAGCGTCACGGTGCCCGAAAAGCCCGGCGGTTCGGCGCCGAGATATTCGGGGCGAAAACGGCGCAGCAGCATGGACAACGCCAGCGTATTTTCGACCTGGCTCATGGCGCCGCCGATGCACGAGCGTTTGCCGGCACCGAACGGCAGGTAGGAATACTTGACCTGACCTTTGGTGCCGCCCATCCAGCGCTCGGGCCGGAATTCTTCGGGTTCGGGCCAGAACTTCGGATTGTGATGCGCGCCATAGGCGAACATCACCACGCGGTCGCCGGGCTTGATCTCTTTGCCGCCAATCTCGTCGGCCTTGGTCGCGATGCGGATCAGGCCCCAGATCGGCGGATAAATGCGCATCGTTTCCTGGATTACCGCGCGCGTATAGGCGAGAGCCGAATAGTCCGCTGCGGTTGGCTCACGATCGCCGTAGACTGCTTCGCCTTCCTTGCGGATGCGGTCGGCGGCTTCGGGGTGCTTGGAGGTCAGGTACATCGCCCAAGCCAGGGTCAGCGCGGTCGTTTCAGTGCCGGCCCACAGATACTGCTTCAATTCGTCGATGGCCTGCTGGTGATCGAATTCCGGCACAGCCGGATCGGCCACGACAGCTTCGATCATTTTCAGGAGCGTGCGCTGGCGGTCCTCGTTGGGGGTCTGCGAGAACACGGCCGGGGGAACGCTGGCCCAGATTTCCATGGCCTTGGCCGCGTTCTCTTCGGTGAGATTGATGCCGTCATCGCCATGCAGCACGCGCATGCGGATGGCCTTGTGTTCCATCACATCGGTGTAGGTCTTGACGCACTTGAAGACAAAATGAGGATTGAAGGGCATGTCGCGATCGAACAGCGCCTTGCAGATCATGTCCGCCGCGAGAGTCCACGTCTGCTCGACCATTTCGAACGACTCGCCGGTTTCGGCGAGCTTCGACCACAGGTCCATTTTTGTGCGGATCGCCTGCAGGAAGTAGGGGATGTATTCGGCGAACATGTCCGGATGGAACGCCGGCTGCTGCGGCATGCGGATCTTCTGCCAGAGCACGCCGTCGTGCGTGATCATCGACTTGCCGAATACCGGTTTCAGGCCGTCGAAATATTTTATGTAGTCGTCAGCCTTGGAGACGAGAACGTGTTTGAAATGTTCCGGCTCGCTCAAGAACACGACGCGCTGGTCGGCGATGTTGACCGCGATCACCGGGCCGTACCGGTCCGCCATCATTTGCAGCGTCTGCATCGGGTTCTGGGGATTGCCCTTGGTCAGGGCCGTCAACTTGAACCAGATACTGTTCGCTTCGCCGAGACCTTGTGTGTGCCCGACGTTCTGTTGAATTGTCATGCCTTCTTCTCCGAGCCGCGCGTTCGGCGGCTTCACTTCCGGTTCACCGCGGCGATCCTCAATGTGCCGATCGCTCACACCGCAAGACTTTGCCCGCACGCGGGCAGCACTGGCCGGGCCGAGGTTACGTACTCAACTCGAGATCGCGCCCGCGCGGATTTTCGAACCGAAGCCTGACCTAACACCGTGGTCCTAGAAGTGTCCATGAGACCGGGCAGCGCCGCGTCAATTTACCGGCGCAAGGTAACCAAAGTGGCACGCCTTTTCCCGCCCAAATCAAACTTGCGGTGAAAATTCGGCCCACAATCCGTTAACGTCCGAAACTGACGTGGTTTTATTGCCTTTGATCGAAATCAGACCAGCCGCGAACAATTCAAGAATTTTGGGGTACAGGCGGTGCTCCGCGGCTAAGACGCGCGCGGCTAAAGTTGTCTCAGTGTCGCCGGGTAGAACGGGGACGACAGCCTGCCCCAGGATTGGACCTTCGTCCATTTCGGGCCGCACGAGGTGAACGGTGCAGCCGGCGAACTTGACGCCCGCTTCCAGTGCGCGTGCGTGAGTATCGAGCCCCTTGAATGCCGGAAGGAGTGCCGGATGGATATTGAGCATGCGGTCACGCCATGCCTCGACGAATTCTGGTGTCATGAGACGCATGAAGCCGGCAAGGCAGACCAGGTCGACGCGCGAGGTGGTCAGGATGCCTTGAAGTTGGCTCTCGAAGTGGGCTCGGTCCGAATAGAGTTTATGATCGAGGGCCAGCGCGGGGATGCCCTGCTCCTTCGCCCAGGCGATACCTGGAGCGGCCGGCCGGCTCGAAACCACCAGCACGATCTCAGCGGGATAATCGGGGTGGCGCGCCGCCTCGACGAGGCTTTGCATGTTGGAACCACGGCCGGAGATCAGAACTGCGATGCGCTTCTTGGAAACAGTCATCTCAAGGTTCGGCTCCGCTGACAGTCTGGTCCATGCGCATAGCATGGACGCTGCTGCGGCGTGAACCGTACGCTGGGCCAAGTTCGCGATGTTGACTGCCGCCGCTGTGGGCGGCGCGGGTGTCGGCGCGTGCCCAGGTGCATTTTACTCTTGAAATCGCGTGTGGTTACCCGCCAGCCATCGCGCCAGACCGTGACGTTGCGCACTTTGCAAATATGGCTCGGTGAATTTATTGAAGGCAGCCAGCCCGCCCTGAACCGAATATCTCGGCGGACCCGGCGGTGCGTATCAATCCGATAGACAACCCGTAGCCCAAGAACGGTATAAGCGCCGCATGTCGTCCACCCTATTGCTGTTGGTTCTTTTCGCGCCGTTTGCCGGCATTCTGGCCGTCGCCGCCGCAGCGCATGTTTCGCGGGCGGCCGGCGCATGGACGGCGGGCGCGGCAATGGCCGCGGGACTTGCTGGCGCACTCGCCATGGCTCCGGATGTCTTCGGCGGGACAATCGTTCTTTGGCGCGTCGCCTGGCTGCCGGAATGGGGGCTGGATTTTGCGTTGCGCCTCGACGGCCTCGGCCTGCTTTTCACCATCCTCATTCTCGGGATCGGTGTGCTGATCGTCCTCTACGCGGCCTACTACCTGCCGAAGACCGACAATCTCAAGCGGTTCTACATGGAACTGCTTGGCTTCGCCGGCGGTATGCTCGGTATTGTTCTGGCCGAGAACATTCTGCTGATGGTGGTGTTCTGGGAGGTGACGAGCCTCACGTCGTTCCTGCTCATCGCCTACAAATATCAGGAAGTGGATGCGCGAATTTCGGCGCGCATGGCGCTGGCGGTGACGGGAGGCGGGGGGCTTGCTCTTCTGGCCGGTGCGCTACTTTTGGGAAGCACGGCTGGCAGTTTCGACTTCAGCGTGATCGAGGCGCGCGCGGCGGATGTTCGTGCCGATCCGCTTTATCCGGTCATTTTGGTTCTCTTTCTTCTCGGTGCGTTCACGAAGTCGGCTCAGTTCCCGTTCCATTTCTGGCTGCCGCACGCCATGGCTGCACCGACACCTGTGTCGGCCTACCTTCATTCGGCGACCATGGTGAAGGCGGGCGTGTTTCTTCTGGCGCGTATGTATCCGATCCTTGCGGGCACCGATCTGTGGTTCGTGCTCGTGTCGAGCACGGGAGCCATCACGTTCGTCTACGCGGCGTATGTCGCGCTGCTGAAGCACGATCTCAAGGGACTGCTGGCGTACTCGACAGTCAGCCATCTTGGGCTGATCACGCTTTTATTCGGGCTTAACACGCCGCTCGCGGCGGTGGCGGCCGTGTTCCACATTATCAATCACGCGATCTTCAAGGCATCCCTCTTCATGGCGGCGGGGATCATCGATCACGAGACCGGTACGCGCGATATGCGGCGCATGGGCGGGCTCTTTTACTCGATGCCACGCACCGCGGTGCTCGGCATTCTGGCGGCCGGCTCCATGGCCGGGGTGCCCTTGCTGAATGGGTTCTTGTCCAAGGAAATGTTCTTTACCGCAGCCGTCGATTATCAGGGCTTTGACGGCGCCTATCTCATTCTACCGGCCGTTGCGACCCTTGGCGGCATGCTTGGGGTTGCCTACTCGGTTCGCTTCGTATGGGACGTGTTCTTCGACGGACCCAGCCACGCGATGCCGAAAACGCCGCACGAACCGCCGCGGTGGATGCGGCTGCCGGTCGAAGTCCTGGTGGCGCTCGTGTTTGTCGTCGGGTTCCTGCCGCAGTGGTCGGTCGGTCCGTTGCTGACGGTCGCCGCGGACGCCGTATTGCCCGGTCAGGTACCCGAGTTCAAACTCGCCATATGGCACGGTTTCAACCTGCCACTGGCAATGACCGTGATTGCGTTCGGGCTCGGCGTTCTGCAATTCACGCGGCGGCACAAGCTCTATGCCCTACAGGAGCGCTTCGCGTGGCCACTGACGAGCCCGGTTGCGTTCGAGAGGGTCTATCGCGGGGCGGTGCGCGCCTCGACGGTGGTGCTCAACGGTCTGGACTCGAAGTCGCTGCAGCGCAATCTGGTTTTGTTTTTCACGTTTGTGCTGGTGCTCGGTGCATACGCGTGGCTTAGGACGGGTTGGTTTGGCGAGCATGACGCCTTTCTAACCGGGTCAATTCCCGTCACGCCCGTCGATTGGCCTTCGGCGCTGGCCTTCGCGACGCTTTTGTTCGGCTCGGTGGCGACCGTTCGATACCGGCGAAGCCGTGTTTCGGCGGTCATTTTCTTGAGCGTGGCCGGGATCGTCGTGTCCTTGGCGTTTCTCCGCTTCAACGCGCCGGATCTGGCACTCACACAGCTCTCGGTCGAGGTGGTGACGATCGTTCTGTTGCTCATGTGCCTGCGGTATCTGCCGGTTAGCCCGGAAGCCGTGAGTTCGCCCCGTCGGCGGCTGCGTGACGGCGTCATTGCCGCCGCGGCAGGCGTGGGTGTGACGGCAATGGTGTACGCCATGCTCACCCGGCCCTATGAAACCATATCCGGTTATCACCTTGCGAATGCGAAGCCGGGGGGCGGCGGAACGAACGTCGTCAACGTCATCCTCGTCGACTTCCGCGGCTACGACACGCTGGGCGAGATCGTCGTGCTTGCCATGGCGGCACTGGGGCTCAGCGCTCTGCTGGCGGGGACACGAATGCCCGCGGTTCCGATTCGAGCGCTGGACGCGGCGGAGCGCTATCCGATCATGCTGGCGGAGCTGATGCGGCCGATGTTGCCGCTGTCGCTGGCGGTGGCGGTCTACATCTTTTTGCGCGGCCATAATCTGCCGGGCGGCGGGTTCATCGCGGGGCTGGTCGCGGCGGTGGCGCTGATGTTGCAGTACATGGCAGGTGGAGTCGATTTTGCCTCCGCGAGGCTACGGCTGAATTACGTGGCGTTGCTCGGTGTGGGGCTTGGCGTCGCGACGCTGACAGGCGTGGCGAGTTTTCTCTACGGATACCCGTTCCTGACATCCACGCACGGATATGTGCAGCCACCGGTGATCGATAAATTCGAGCTTGCGTCCGCGATGGCGTTCGACCTCGGAGTGTTTCTCGTCGTGATCGGGACCGTATTGCTGGCGCTGACGGAACTGGCGGGATTGAAGCGCGGGGAAGTTGCGGGTCCGGATGTGCCTCCAGCCGAAAGGGAGGCTTAATTCGATGGAATTGCTCGTTTCCGTGGCGCTTGGTGTGCTTACAGCCAGTGGCGTCTATCTCATTCTAAGGCCCACGACGTTCTCGGTCGTGCTCGGGCTGACGCTGCTTTCCTATGCCGTCAATGTGCTGATTTTTTTCAGCGGGCGATTGAAGGCGACGGCGCCGCCGCTGACTGTGGAGGGATTGTCGCGGCAAGCCGATCCATTGCCCCAGGCACTTGTGTTGACGGCCATCGTCATCGGTTTTGGCATGACCGCCTATCTGCTGGCGCTGGCCCTGAAGGGCAAGGCCGAGAGCGGGACGGATCACGTCGATGCAGGTGAGCCGCGATAATGGCGCACCTTCCCATCCTGCCGGTTCTCCTGCCGTTACTTGCCGCAGTTTTGCTGTTGATCGGCACGAGCGCCGACGTTGGCGTGAAGCGGGCGATCTCGGGTTCAGGGATCGTCTTGCTCGTCTTGGCGGCAGCAGCACAGGTGGCCGCAGCAGGCGACGGCACCATCTCTGTTTACAAGCTCGGCGACTGGCCCGCGCCTTATGGCATCGTCCTGGTGCTGGACCGCCTGTCGGCGATCATGGTTGCGCTGACGAGCCTGCTTTCCGTGCCGGTCTTCATTGCGGCAACGGCGGGGACGGATACGCGTGGGCCGCACTTCCACGCCTTTTTGCAATTCCAGCTCATGGGATTGAACGGTGCGTTTCTGACGGGCGACCTGTTCAATCTGTTCGTGTTCTTCGAGATCCTGCTGCTGGCGTCCTACGGGCTTCTCGTGCATGGCGGAGGCCTAGTGCGAGCGCGGGCTGGGATCGCGTACGTCGTGCTCAATTTGAGCGGCTCGGCCTTGTTTCTGATCGCGCTAGGGCTCTTGTACGGGTTTCTCGGCACGCTCAACATGGCCGATTTCGGAACCCGGTTGCAGCTTGTTGCGCCCGAAGACCAAGGCGTTGTCGCCGTGACTTGCGCGCTCCTCGTCACGGTCTTTCTGCTGAAGGCGGCGGTGCTGCCAATCGGGTTCTGGCTGCCGCATGTCTACACGGCGGCGACGCTGCCAGTGGCGGCGCTGTTCGTGATCATGACGAAAGTCGGAATCTATGCGCTGCTTCGCGTGGTGACGATCGGGTTGCTCGCAACGCCCTGGTCGGCGGGTCTTCTGCAGCCGTGGCTGACGTGGCTCGCACTTGGCACGATTGCAATTGGGGCAGCGGGAATGCTGGCAGCGAGAAGTTTCGCCGGTATTGCCGCAAATCTCGTGCTGGTGTCGGGCGGGACGCTGTTGCTGGCGGTGGCAGAACCCACGGCGGTTTCGATCGGCGCTGCGCTCTACTATCTCGTGCAATCGACGCTGGTGACGGGTGCGCTGTTTCTATTGGCCGATGCCATCGGGCGGCAGCGGGGCGCTAGCGAAGATGATCTGGGGCCGGGGCCTCGCCTGCACAGCTACACGGTCCTGGGACTGATTTTTCTTGTTCTCGGCGTTGCCGCATGCGGTGCGCCGCCGCTCGCAGGGTTTATCGGCAAGATCATGATGATGCAGGCGATGGAAGCATCGGCGTATCCGGCGCTGGTGTGGGTGGCGCTGATTTTGTCGGGGTTCGTTGCGGCACTCGTTCTGGCGCGGGCGGCGAGCGTGTTCTTCTGGGAGCCCGGTGCACCTGGCATCGAGGATAAGCCAGACGTGCCATACCTGCCGGCACCGGGTTTGACGGCCGCTCTCGTCTTGATGACGATGGCAATCATCACGATCAGCGTCGTGCCGGCCCCTGTCGCGTCATACGCCCGCGCCGCCGCCGAGCAGGTGCTGGCGCGCGAGGCCTATGTGACGAGCGTCACGGGAGATCCGGCAGCTGTGGAAAGGGAGCGGCGGCCATGACGATGCGCGAACGGCTTTTGCCGCAACCTGTTCTGACGGTCGTGATCGCGGTGCTTTGGGCGATGCTGGCAGACGACATCAGCGGCGGCACTGCGTTGCTCGGCTTGACGCTTGGATTGGTTATCCCGGTGTTCACGGCGGCATTTTGGCCGGGACGGCCAAGGACGTTCCGCATTGGAGCCGCTCTGAAACTCGCCGTCGTCGTGCTCTATGACATTCTCGTCGCAAATATCGCCGTGGCAAGGATCGTCCTCGGCAACGTCGATACGATCCGATCCAAGTTCGTCGATGTGCCGCTCGACATGGATGATCCATACGTCGCGACCATCCTTGGCAGCATCATCACGCTGACGCCGGGGACGCTGACCATCGATATCGATATGGAGCGCCGGCTCATCCACATCCATGCGTTGGATGTACCGGACAAGTCGCTTCTCATCGCGGACATTAAAAGCCGGTACGAAACACCGCTGAAGGAGATCTTCGGATGCTGACGAGTGCCATCACGATCAGCCTCGGACTGGTGGGGCTTGCGACCGCTCTGACCCTTTGGCGGCTGGCACGCGGACCAACCATGCCGGACCGCATTCTGGCGCTCGATACCCTGGCCATCGATGTGATTGCGATCGTCGTTCTCATGGGGCTTGCGACGGGTAGCGTGTTCTCGTTCGAGGCGGCGCTGCTTATTGCGATGATGGGGTTCGTCGGTACCGTGGCGCTCTGCAAATATCTCATCGGCCGCAGCATCATAGAATAAGGTGGGCCATCATGTACGCGGAAGAGATTGCTTCGTTCTTGATCGTGACCGGTGGCTTCTTCGTGCTGCTTGGATCCGTGGCTCTCATTAGATTGCCGAATATATTCGCGCGGCTGCATGGACCGACCAAAGCGACAACGCTGGGGGTCGGCGCCATCGTCATTGCCACAACCGTGGCAGCGTATGCTCAATCCGGGGACATCAGCCTCAAAGAGCTGGCTATTTCGCTGTTTTTGTTCATTACGGCGCCGGTTTCGGCGCACCTGATCGCCAAGGCCGCAATAGCGGCCAAGGCGGCCGGCCGCGACGGCGATTAGGCGTTCGCGCGTGCAGCGGTGCGGTCGTGTTGGTTTCGCATCATACGCCAAAAATCATGCTTGCTTGCTTCTGATCCCGTTCTGGCGTCTTCCGCGCGTCGCCCGCCGGGCGCATAGTCTCCTTCTGGGGTCGTGTCGTTTGGGAGGTCGGAAAATGAAAAGCTTGAAAGTTGGCGGAATCGTCATTTCGGTATGTGCGCTCGTGCTGGCGTCGGCGCCGGCGTCGGCGAAGCACCACTGCAAGCGGGTGGGTGCGAGCGCGACAGCCGTGACGAAAGAAGTCTCGAAGGCTCTCGCGAAGGAAGCGCTTTATCAGTCGAATTTGTTCGCCGGCCGCAAGGGCAGGGGACACGTTGACGTGAGCTGCAAGTACCTCGGTGTGTTCACGAAATGCACCGCGCGCCAGGTGGCCTGCAAGTAGCAAACACAGCTATGGCGCCAGGCCTCAGCGTGGCGCCAACGGTTTATGCCGGTACGACATCAACGCCGACGGAGACCGTGTGGTCGCCGCCGCCTAGCAGCACGCCTCCGATCGGGCTGATGTCGTCGTAGTCGCGGCCGTACGCGATGGTGATATGCTCGTCGGAGACGATGAGGCCGTTCGTGGGGTCGAGATCGGTCCAGCCGGCTTCGGGGGACCAGACGGAAATCCAGGCGTGGGAGGCATCCGCGCCCTGCAAGCGCGGCTGGCCCGGCGGCGGGTGGGTGAGGATGTACCCGCTGACATAGCGTGCCGGTATGCGCATCGCGCGGAGGGCGGCCAGCATCACGTGGGCGAAATCCTGGCACACGCCGCGACGATCCCGCATCACTTTCGTGATCGGCGTCGAAATGTCGGTCGCGGCCGGGTCGAATGTAAAATCGTCGAAAATGCGCTGGTTCAGTTCGATGGCGGCGTCGAGGAGGGGCCGGCCAGAGCGGAAAGATTTGGCGGCATAGTCTTCGATTTCAAGATTGGGCGTCGTGAGACGCGAAGCGCAGCGGTATTGCAGCACGTCGAGGTCGAGCCGGCGGCCGGTTTCCAGAATGTGGACGTCGAGCAAATTCCACGGCGTCGTGCGCGAGGGGTCGATATCCGGCGGCGGGTCGACGGTGATGGTGCTGCGCGCCAGCAGGATCAATTCGCGGTGGAGAACTTCGATGTCGAGCAGAACAACAGGATTGCCGAATGCGTCGATGCTTTCCTGGCGGAGTGCCGGCGCCGGATCGACAATGAGACTGTGATGGCGCACGACCTGCCGCAGGCAGGGGCGCGGCGACATGTGGATCAAGTGCTGCGACTGGATCACCGGCTGCTCGTAGACGTAATGCGTGCGGTGGCTGACATCGAACATCATGAGCCATGCTCGGCGCGGCTTTGCGGCTCGATGCGGGTGTGGACGCGATGCGGCGCATCTTCGGTGAGATTGAAATAGTGGCGCGAGATGGCATTGGACAATGCCGGCAGCAATTGAATCTGTTCCAGCATGACGCGTTCGAGCGTGGCGCCGTTCGTTTCCCGGGCCATGGCTTCGACGTCGGCCAGCCGAATGGCGGTGAGGAGCGCCAAGATCAACCGGCGATCTTCAGGTAGCGTCGTCGATTGCTTGCCGCCGGGAAGCCGTTCGAGACGGCGTGAGAGGGCCGCCAATTGATAAGCGAGGCTGCGCGGGTTGGTTTCGTCGAGCAGCAGGAGGTCGAGAACGAGCGCCAGCATCGGGTCGAGCCGATAGCGCGAGCGATAGGTGATGAAGCTGTCGGCGAGTTCCAGGAGCAGGAGGAGGCTTGCGGTTTCTTCTTCGGGGCCGGGAATTGGAATGAATAGCGTGAGGATTGCTTCGCTGAGATTGTAGGCGCGCTCGAGGCGGCGACCCATGTCGAGGAAGGACCAGCCGTGATTGCGGGTCATGTTCTCGTGCATCAGGCCGTTGAAGGCGGCGATCGAGGCCAGGCCTTCGTCGAGAAGATCGAGAACGGCGACGGGCGGTGCTGCGGCAAGTGTCGTGACCCAGGTATCGCCGGGGCGGAAACGCGAGAGGGCCTGCCAAGCCTCAAGTGAAAGACGGTCGCGGGCAAGGTGGGCGACGCGATAGAGGCCGTCGAACGTATTCTCCAATGTGCGGTGGCCCGTGGAACTGCTGATCAGGCTGGTGCACAGCCTCTCAATTTCCAGGTCGCCGGCGAGGGTGCGCGCGGCCGTGCCGGCCTTGTCGGATTTCGAGAGCAACAGGGTGAGACACTTGCGGGCGGCATTGCGCCCGCTGGCCGGCCCGCCGTCTTCCTCGACCCGGCGGAGAGCGCCACGCAAGACGCGCATGGTCCAGTCGGCCCGTTCGCTGTAACGGCCGAGCCAGAAGAGGTCATCGGCGACGCGGCTTTGAATAACCCGCTGGGAGCGTTCGACGCGAGCCGTTTCGAGCGTCGGGCGCCAGAGGCTCACGTGCGGGGCTTGTTCGGCATCGGAGATCACCCAGACATCGCGCGTGTGGCCGTCTGGCGCCGAGAGGGCGACGGCGCGTTCCGGATCGACGGTCATGGCGAGGCCGCCCGGCATCGCCTGATAACCGGCAGGCGTGCGAGCGACGAAGAATCGGGCGGCGAATGGCCTGGATTCGAGGCCGTCGCGGACGACGATCGGCGCGCGGCTGAAGCCAATCTTTTCCTCGGCAACGAGGCGGGCGCCGTGGAGCTTGATTTCGCGTTTGAGGATTTCGAGGTCGGCTTCGGACAACGCGCGGGTGTCCTGGCCGAGAGCGGCCTGGCCTGGTCTGCCGGTGCCTTCCTGGGCCTTGCGGACGACAAGACCGTCAAGATTGGCCAGAACATGCGCGCGGGAGGCGGCGTCGCCAAGCCAAAACCGGCGGGCATCGGGCAGGCGGAGTTCTTCGCCCAGGAGGCGTTCGCAGATTTGCGGAAGGTAGCAACCGATGGCGCGGTTCTGGACGAGGGCCGATCCGATCGGATTGACGATGAGGCGCGGTTGGCGGCGCCAGACGCGCATGAGGCCCGCGGGTCCGTCGAAGCCTCCGGGGTCAAGTTCGAGCGGGTCGCTGGAGCGTCCATCGATGCAACGCACGACGAGGTCGATTTCCTTCAGGCCTTCGAGCGTTTTCAAATAGACCTGATTGCCCTTGGTGCGCAGGTCGGAACCCTCGACGAGGAGGTAGCCGAGGTAGCGTGCGATGTAGGCATGGGAGAAATAGTCTTCATGCAAAGGTCCGGGTGTCAGGAGCGCGATGCGCGCGTTCTCACGGCCGCTGTGGGCGGTGAGTGTCGCCTGTACCTTGTGGAAAAATGGTGCCAGCCGGACGCCGTTGCAGAGTTTGAACACGTCGCCCGCGATGTGCGTGTGGACCACGCGGTTGGCCAGCGCGAAACCGATGCCTGCCAAGGTCTCCGTGTGGTTGTCGATGATGCGCCACTGCCCGTCGTGACCTCGCGCGAGGTCGGCAGCATAGAATTGCAGGCCACCGGCTTCGTTGATAACGCCCTGTGCCGGGCGGATAAAGGCGGTGTCGGAAAAGACAAGTTCGGGAGGCAGCAGGCCTTCGCGCATCAAAAGTTGCGGCCCGTAGAGGTCGGAGAGGATCGCGTCGGACAGCCGGGCACGCTGCGTCAGGGCTTGTTCGAGCCAGTGCCACTCGGCGGCCGAAATCATCAGCGGGGCTAAATCGAGCTGCCAGCGCTGATTGGGTTTGTGGGGGTCGGAGAAAATGTCGTAGGCGATGCCGGTGTCGCGCACGCGCCGGTAGAGCCGGGCAGCGCGTGCGGCCCGGTCGGACTCGGAGAGTTCGCCGAGACCATTTAGGAATGCGCGCCAATGAGCGCGCGGCTGTCCGGCGGCGTCCAACAGTTCGTCGTAGCCCGAGCCGGCGGCGGCACGGTAGCTGGCGACGAGGTCCGTTTGGAGGCCCGCGCCGGTAAGGGCCGCTTGTTTCATTGGTGTTGGGCCCTGCCCATCGTCACGTGTTCCCCCCACACGCCTTCGCCCCCGACTGCGCGCGAACCGACTATCTGACCGAATCGGCAGGGCTGCAACCTTTCAGGACCGGGCGAGGTAAACGGCTAGGCATTAGAACCTGCGGCGCAAATCGAGGGTGCAGGGGTAATCGGGATTGCGCAGCGGCGAGGCGGGTTGCAGGAGGCCGGCGGTGTGGCCCGTGTTCTCGAAGCGGGCGAGGCGGCGGCCCTCGGCTTCGTAGGCGTTGACGGGGAAACTCTCGAAGTTGCGGCCGCCGGGGTGGGCCACGTGATAGCGGCAGCCGGCGATCGAGCGGCCGGACCAGGTGTCGACAATATCCAGGACGAGCGGAACATGCGGGGCGATGGTGGGGTGCAAAGCCGATGGCGGTCCCCATGCACGAAACCGGATGCCGCAGACCGCTTCGCCAGGCGTGCCTGTCGGGTTCAACGGCAAAGCGCGGCCGTTGCAGGTGACTGTGAAGCGCTCGCCGACCAGTCCGTGAACCTTCGCCTCGATGCGCTCAAGGGAGCTGTCCACGTATCGTGCCGTGCCGCCCGGCGAGCCTTCTTCGCCAAGGACGTGCCAGGGCTCGAGGGCCTGGCGCAGTTCGAGCCCGACATCGAAGGCCGTGATCGAACCGAGCTTGGGGAAGCGGAAATCGAGGTGAGGACGGAACCAGTCCAGCTCGATGGTCAGGCCGTGGGTTTGAAGATCGTCTATCACCGCAGCGAAATCCGACCAGATGTAGTGCGGCAACATAAAGCGGTCGTGCAGCGCCGTGCCCCAGCGGACGAGCCTTTGCCGATAGGGACGTTCCCAGAAGCGAACGACGAGGGCACGCAAGAGCAGTTGCTGCGCGAGGCTCATGCGTGCGTGCGGCGGCATTTCGAACGAGCGGAACTCGACGAGGCCGAGCCTGCCGGTGGCGCCGTCGGGCGAATAGAGCTTGTCGATGCAGATCTCGGCGCGGTGTGTATTGCCCGTCACGTCGATGAGGAGGTTGCGAAAAATGCGGTCGACGAGCCAGGGCGGAACGGTGGCTGCACCGGGATCGGGAATCTCGCCAAGGGCGATTTCCAGTTCGTAGAGGCTTTCGTGGCGGGCCTCATCGACGCGCGGGGCTTGCGACGTGGGGCCAACGAAAAGTCCGGAGAACAGAAAAGAAAGCGATGGGTGGTTCTGCCAAAAGGCGATGATGGAAGCGAGCAGGTCGGGCCGCCGCAGGAAGGGACTATCGGCCGGGGTGAGGCCGCCGAGGACGATGTGGTTGCCGCCGCCTGTACCGGTATGGCGGCCGTCGAGCATGAATTTTTCCGCCGAGAGGCGCGAATGGTGGGCCTCTTCGTAGAATGCCACCGTGTTTGCAACGGTTTCGTCCCAACTAGTGGCCGGATGTACGTTGACTTCGATAACGCCGGGGTCCGGCGTGACTTTGATGACCTTGAGGCGCGGGTCGTCCGGCGGCGGGTAGCCTTCGATGTGGATAGCGGTTTGTGTCGCGCGCGCAGTGTCTTCGATCGCGGCGACGAGAGCGGCATAATCTTCGGCGTCCTGAAGCGGCGGCATGAAGACGCAAATTCGTCCGTCGCGCGGCTCCACGGCCAGCGCGGTGCGGACAGCTCCAACGAGCTCGCTAACGCCGGAGGCGGGCGGCTGATCATCTTCCGCGTTCACCCTGCGGTAGTTTTGAACCATGACATCGCGCGCGGGCAACGCCGGCGCCGGCGCTAGTGGATCGCGCGGTACGACATGGGGATATTGGCTCTCCGGCTTGATGACAGGAAGCGACGCCAGCGGCAGGCGAAATCCGGCGGGCGAGTCGCCGGGAACGAGGAAGAGCTTGTCGCGGCGCAGCGCCCATCGTTCGGTGACCCAGCGGCGGCCGCGGTCGCGTGACGACCAGGCCTGGAGCGGCAGGACGTAACTTGCTGGGGCGGTGATGCCGCGATCGAAGATGCGCACGAGCCGTTCGCGCTCGGCGGGATCATCCAACGTGTTTTCCGCCGGTGTAACACCTACGGGAAGTTTCTGTTCGACGAGTGCGAAATGAGCCGTGTCTTCATAGGCGGGAATGGCGCTGTCACGGGCAAGGCCGAGCGTCTCGCAGAGTGTTTCGGCGAACCGCGAAGCGTCGGTGATGGTTGCGCTGGTGATGCTCGTTTCGCTCGCGATGAGCGTTGGATCGGTCCACAATGGTTGGCCGTCGGTGCGCCAGTAGAGCGCGAAAGCCCAGCGAGGCAGTTGTTCGCCGGGATACCATTTGCCCTGGCCATAGTGGAGCAGCCCCCCTGGCGCAAATCGCTTCTCAAGCCGCCGCACGAGAGTTTCGGCATAACCGCGCTTCGTGGGGCCGACAGCGGCGGTGTTCCATTCTGCGCCCTCGATGTCATCGGCGGCCACGAAGGTCGGTTCGCCGCCCATGCTGAGGCGGACGTCGCCGCTCATCAGGCGTTGATCGACGGCGTCGCCCGCTGCGAGGATCGCATCCCAGGTTTCTTCGCTGTATGGCTTCGTGACGCGAGGCGTTTCGCGAATGCGCGTGACGCCCATGTCGAAGGAGAACGAGACTTCGGCTTGTTCGTGGGCTCCGGAAATGGGCGCGGCGCTGACCGGGTGCGGCGTGGCGGCGAGCGGGATGTGGCCTTCGCCGGCGAGCAGGCCGGATGTGGCGTCGAGGCCGATCCAGCCAGCACCGGGTACATACGCCTCGGCCCAGGCGTGCAGGTCGGTGAAATCCGCCGAGGCGCCGGCTGGGCCATCGAGTGATTTCACATCCGGTGTCAACTGGATCAGATAGCCGGATACGAAACGGGCGGCGAGGCCGAGATTGCGCAGGATCTGGACGAGCAGCCAAGCGCTGTCGCGGCAGGAGCCGCCGGTTTGCCCCAGCGTTTCTTCCGGCGTCTGCACGCCGGGCTCCATGCGGATGTAGTATTGGATATCCTTGCTGAGCTGCCGGTTCACATCGCAGAGGAAGTCGATGGTGGTTCGGGAGGCGCGGCTGATGCGCGACAGGTATTTCTGAAGTTCCGGGCCGGCAGGATCGGGGACGAGGTATGGCAGCAATTCCTGCCGAAGGACCTCGTCGTATCGGAAGGGCCACTCGGCCGCTTCGTCCGCGACGAAGAAGTCGAACGGGTTGATGACCGCCATGTCGGCCACGAGACCGATCTTGACCGAAAACACCTCAGTAGGTTCAGGGATGACCACGCGGGCCAGGAAGTTGCCGAAGGGGTCCTGTTGCCAGTTGAGAAAGTGGACTTTCGGCTCAAGTGTCAGCGCGTAGCTGAGTATCGGCGTGCGGCAGTGTGGAGCCGGTCTCAGCCGGATGATTTGCGGACCCATGTTGATGGGCCGGTCGTAGCGGTACGACGTCTCGTGCGTCAGGGCGACGTGTAACGTCATGGGCCTCGTTCAATCCTTAGCGCGGGAACCCCGGTATGCTGCGATGCGTCTCTCTGCGTTATCGGCTCTATCGCGCGTGAACAAGGGCGGTGCTGACGCATTGGCGGCCGGACCTGCGAATGTGCTTAACTCCTGGGCAGTCGCCGTATCACGGGGCAAACATCTGGCTGCGTTTGGTGCAACCGGCTCGTCTGGTGCAAACGCCGCGCGACAGGAACAGGTTGCCATGCTTGAACATTGACCACGAACAATAGTTGCGGACGATCGGGGATCGCTCTGCGTGAGGCATGAAATTCCAGGGATCGATGCGAAACTTCTCCTGCACGAAATGCGGCGGCAAGGTCTACTTCAAGAACGTGCAGTGCTTGAAATGCGGCCATGCGCTTGGGTTCGACCCGGACGCGCTTGCCGTCGTCGCGCTAGAACCTCAACCCGATCCGGGATTGTATCGCCGGGCAACCGGTGATACGTCCGAGGTCCTCACCTACTGTACCAATGCTTTTCACGGCGCGTGCAACTGGCTGACGCGAGCGGGCGATGGCAGCCTGTTCTGTGTCGCTTGCAACTTAAACCGGACCATCCCGAATTTGTCGGAGCCGGGTAATCTTGCTGCGTGGCAAGAGCTTGAGCGCGCCAAGAAGCGTCTGGTCTACTCGCTGCTCCGGTTCAGGCTTCCCGTCGATACCAGCCCCGCGCCGCCGGGACGCCTGATTTTCGATTTTACCCGCAACACCATGACCGGGCATCTCGACGGGGTGATCAATATCAATGTTCTGGAGGCCGATGCCGTCGAGCGCGAACGCCAGCGGCAGCAGTTCGATGAGCCGTACCGTTCGCTGCTCGGTCATTTGCGGCACGAGAGCGGACACTACTATTGGCATGTGCTGGTGGAGAACGCCGGCTTGCAACAGGAATTCCGCGCGCTGTTCGGCGATGAGAGCGCAGATTATTACGCCTCGCTCAGCCACCACTATGCCAATGGCCCAAGAGCCGATTGGCAATTCCGTCACGTGTCCGCTTACGCCAGCATGCATCCCTGGGAAGACTGGGCTGAGACATGGGCGCATTACATACACATGGTGGACAGCGTTGACACGGCGGAGTCTGAAGGGATGGAGCCGCGCGCGGCCGGTCTCATCTTCGGCTCGGTCTGGCCGTTCAAGATTTATGATGCCTACACGGAAGAAACGCTCGACAGTTTGCTGGAGCGCTGGGTGCCGTTGACGCTGGCACTGAACAGCATGAACCGCAGCATGGGTCATGCGGACTACTATCCGTTCGTCATTCCGGATGCGGCGCGCGAGAAGCTGCGCTTTGTGCACGATGCAATCCGCGCCAACCGCTGATTACTGTGCGTCTATAATGTCGAAATTGCCGGCGAGGATGGTGTCCAGGCGGCCACTGCGCCAACCCGTAACAAGATCGCGGACGAGAGGCGATGGGCCACCGCGATACCGCCGGACGACGGTGGCCGACCGTTCGGCGGTGGCGAGAGCCGCTTCCATCGCGGCGCGGACCCGATGTGGCGGCACCTCGGCCAGCGGGGCCGGCACCATGCTGACGCGCGCTGCCGCGCGTTCGGGTCCACCGTCGCTGTCGTCGCGTTCGAAAACGTGAAGTCCTTTTTCATTGGCCAGTGTGCGGGCGGCGCCGAAGCCACTGACGATCAGCCGCGGCAGGGTTGTTGCGGGGTCGGGTGCTGTCTCGGAAACGCTCATGTTCCGGTTGCGACCCCACGCGCTGTACATGTCGAGGACCGTTCGGCACCAAGCGATGGAGGCCGGCTTCTCGCCGGGCCGTTCAAAGGCCGGTTCGACGGCGAGCAAGAGTTCGACGGGTGCGCCCTCTTCCGCGTCACGGATGCCCTCGCCGACCAAATGGATTTGCAGCGCCAGCCTTGAGATCAACTCGCGCGACGCGCGCCCGCTGCGGGCGGCACCCTTATCGAGACGCGTCTTCAGGGCCTCGACAGTCTCGTGGGCGGCGCGGACGCGATCCATGAGCGCAATCCGGGCCAGCGTCTCGAAGCGGGATGGATGCGACCAGAATTCGGGCGCGGCCATGCGCTCCGCGAGTTCGGCGCGAAGGTCTGCCCACGCGCTGGAGTTGAGCCGCTCGGCAAGCTTTCCGGCTTCGGCTTCCAGTGTTGCGATTTCGAGGTCGATCCCGTCCGCCGCGAGGATCATGCCGGTCAAGCTTGGAATTTCGCCGTTGGTGCTGAGCGCGGCGGGGGAGGCGCTCGCAGTGTCGTCGGCATCCGGATCGACGAATTCGGCTTGAATGCTGCTGCCGTCGCTGCGCACGAAAACGAATTGGTCGCCTTCGGGGAAGCGCTTTTCGACGATGGCCGCCGCCAATGGCGCGATGAGATAGTGATCGATGGCGCGCTTCAAAGGCCGCGCGCCCATCTCGGGCGAGAAGCCCTTCTCGAGCAGGAATTCGAGGGCGGAGGCTTCCCATTCGACGGCCCATTCGCGATCCTTGAAACCGCGGCGTTCGAGGACGCGGGCAAGTTCCTTTTTTAGGATCCCGCGCATGAGGTCGCGCGAGAGCGGGCGGAAGACGATGACCTTATCGAGCCGGTTCTGGAATTCCGGCCGGAAGGTCTGGCCGATGGTCTGCATGACCTGATCCGGCGTAAAAGCGCTTTCGCTGGGGGAAAAGCCAAGCCGAGCGCCGCGATGGACCGTGGCGCCGAGGTTAGACGTCAGGATGATGATCGCGTAGCGGAAGTCGGCCACCTGCCCCACTTGATCGGTCAGGCGGCCGTCGTCGAAGACCTGCAAAAAGAGATCCCACACGTTGGGGTGGGCCTTCTCAAATTCGTCAAGGAGGATGACGGAGAAGGGCTGCTTGCGGATCAGGGTGATGAGGCTATCGCTGCCGGCGCCGTCTCCGCTGCCCAGGATCTTGGAGGTCGACTCAGGTGTCTGGAACTCGCTCATGTCGAGACGGATCATGCGGTCCGGGGTGCCGAAGAGAAAATCGGCGAGTGTCTTGGCGAGTTCGGTCTTGCCGGTGCCGGTGGGGCCGGCGAAGAGGAAGACGCCGATCGGCTTGCCGGGGTCGGTCAACCCAGCCTTGAGCATGGCGATTCGCGAGACGATCGCGTCAACAGCTTCGTCTTGTCCAATGACCCGCCCGGAGAAGTAATCGCGGACGGAGGCAAGATCGACGCGCTCGTGGCCGTCGATGATAGAGCTGGGAAGGCCGGTGAGTTGCGCGATGGTGGCGACGATGTCGCGATCGGCGATGACGGCTTTCGGGTCCTTGGCGACCGCCACGACGCTCATGCGCAGAAGATCGATGAGCGAACCTGGAAGGTTCGACGTGCCCAGATATTGCCGGGCGGCGGCAGCCGCTGTGTCGATCGTGCCGGGCGCGAAGCTTACGCCGGTTTTTTGCTGCAGGTCTTCGGCGAACTGGTGGGCGAGTTCCAGCGCGTCTTCGGGTTCCATTGCGTCAAGGCGCAAGACTTCGAACGTCGATTTCAGCGCGGGTCTGAGGCGGAGGAGCCGGGTGGCGGCGGCGGAACTCGCCTCGGTCCAGACCACGACACGGCCCGAACTGATGGCGGGCAGGATCTGGTCGAGGATACTGGCGGCCTGGCCCTGATGCGTGCCGCTGTTGGCAAGTTGCATCAGATCCGGGACGACCCAAATCAATTTCTTGGTGGCCGTCAATTCTTCCAGGCAGCGTTGGATGCGGGCTTCGAGCTGGCCGAAATACTGCTGGCCGGCCATGAGGTCGGCGCCACCGGCTTCGAAGACGGTCCAGCCGTCGGTTGCAAAGCGCCTTGCCAGGAGTTTCAGAAGCGATGTCTTGCCGACGCGCGTGTCGCCGTTGACGAGGACCGGGCGCGGCGTGCCGCCCGCGCTGCGCTTGGCGAGCAGCGCTTCTATCGCGTCCGACCAGCCGATAGGTTCGACCAGACCCGCCACCTCGACGTCATTCCAGAAGCGGCCGAAGGTTTGCAGGTAGTCCCGGTCGATGGTTTCGGCTTTGGTACGGGCGAGGTCTTCGAGCAGCGCCGATGCGAAGGGTTGGCGCATGCGGCGTAGGAAATCCGAGATGACGGCAATTTGTTCCTGCGGCCGCCCGGACAGGCTGTCGCCGATGCTGGGTGTGTCGCCTAAGCGTTCCAGTTCATCGAAGTGGTGGCGCAAGCAGTTCAAGTGAAACGGATCGTCGCGCCACCATTCGCGGATTGCGGGCAGAATGGCGCCGGCCGGGCGGCGCTGATCGAGGTTTTCGAGATATTTCAGCGTGAAGGCCAGGGGCCAGCCGCCGAGCATTTCGGTGTCGGCAAGAACCAACTCCGCCGCGTCGTCCCGGTCTGGGCGATCGATCAAGGCTGCGAGCGCGGGGCAGGAATACAGCGCATTGCCGGACGCGACCTGATCGAGCACGGTCTTTAGTGGAACGTCCGGATTGGCAAGGATGGTGCGCGCTTCAGCAAATCCCGGACGCGCGGCAAAGTCGGCTGGCGTGGCTGAGATACGCATTTCTTCGTCGAGTTTGGGATTCAGGGCGAGGATGCGCTCGGCAGCGAAGGGCGTTTGGGCACCCGGTCCGATTTGCGCCGTGTCGCCGGGTGTGGGGGCAGCTTGGTTGTCGTTGGACGGTGCGCTCGGCTTCGCCAAATCCAGCCAGAGGTACATGAGGATCGCGCCGGCTAGCATGGCGAGGAGGTACGCGAATACGACCATGTGCGTGCGATCCAGTGACTGGAGTGACAACTTCAAGCGAGTTTCCAGGCGGCGCGGGGCAGATGTCAATGATCTGAAGGGAGGTCGAGCGGCTGTCTCGCCTGTGTAAAGGACCGCGAGAGACGCGGACGTGTCGCGATCCTTCGCTATAGTGTCGCATTATCCCGGAACCAGGCGGAGGGCGGCAATGCAGCTCAGCAAGACCAATTTTCTCGTCTGGCGGGAGTGCCGGCACGATGCATGGATCAAGGTGCACCGCCCGGCGATCTACAACGCCATTCCGCTTTCGGACTTCGACCTCTCGATCATCGAGGGCGGCAACGAGGTGGACATGCTGGCGCGGGAGGTCTTTCCCGGCGGCGTCACGCTGCCCCGGCAGGCCGCCGCCGAGACGGCTGACCACGTCGCGTCACGAACCCCAGTGCTCTATCAGCCGGTGTTTGAAACGGAGCAATTCACGACGGCCTGCGACATCCTCGTGTGGAACGCAGAGAGTGAGACTTACGAACTGTATGAAGTGAAGGGGTCGACGAGCAGCGGCAATACAAGAGCCAAGGACGAGCTTTATACGTGGGACATCGGCTTTCAGGCCGAGGTTTTGCGCCGGTCGGGCGTGCCCCTCGGGCGGCTCAATCTCATACGGCTCAATGGGGCGTATGTGCGGAACGGTAAGTTGGACATCAATGCCCTTTTCACGCGCGAGGACTTTACAGACGCAGTCGATGCAATCCGGGATGACATCGCGTCCGAAATGGACACGGCCCACGACGATCTTTCGCTGGCAGAACAGCCGGCCGGACCCTGCACCTGTTTCTACAAGGCTCGCGGGCAGCACTGCCGGACGTTCAAGGAACACAATCCGGATGTGCCGGCCTACAGCGTGCACGACATCACGCGAATCGGTGCGTCGAAGAGGAAGTTGGCGGAGATACTTGATCGGGGCGTTTTGCGGATCGAGGACGTCCCCGACGACGTGAGTTTATCGCCGGTACAGGCCAATCAGGTGCGGGCGGCAAAAACGGGCCGCTCAACCGTCGTGCATGACGAAGTCGCGGCGTTTCTCGATGCGCTCCGCTATCCGATCTCGTTTCTGGATTATGAGACGTTTGCGGCAGGCGTGCCGCGGTTCGAGGGTTACGGGCCGTTTCACCACATTCCGTTCCAGTTTTCCTTGGACGTCGTGGATGGGGCAGATAGCGCTTACCGGCACCACGAGTTCCTGCATCCGGCGGCCGACAAGCCGGATGAGGCTTTTCTTGAGGCGCTAAAGGCAGGCCTGCCAGAGCGTGGGTCGATTGTCGTTTGGAACCAGAGTTTCGAGCGGGGGATCAACGACAAGCTGGCGGAGCGCAATCCGAGTTACGCGGCCTGGCTGGCGGACGTGGACGTGCGCGTCGTCGATCTCATGGAGGTCTTCTCACAGCAATCGTATGTTCATCCGGGATTTCTCGGAAAGACATCAATCAAGTATGTGCTGCCGGTGCTGGTGCCTGGGTTCACCTATGCGAACCTAGCCATCCAGGAGGGCGGAACAGCGTCGATCCGGTGGAACGAGATGGTCACGGGGCAGGTCAGTGCCGAGGAGGCTGCCAGGATCAGGGCCGACTTGCTGGCCTATTGCGGGCTTGACTCACAGGCCATGGTCGAGATTTGGCTGGCCTTGCGGCGCGAGGCAGCTCCGGCACTCAAGGCAGGATAAGGCGCCATCGCGGAGACCATTTCAACAAGCACCGAAGGCGCGAGTTTCGGCGGCTAGCGTGCGATGTGCGCGGGTCAGATGCGCCACGTCTTGTGGCAGGCCTGATCGCCTTCTTCCTCGATGGCTTCGTCGTGATACCAGCCCGTCGTATCGACCGCGGAACGGTACTTGGCCGCCTCGGTCTCAAGGGCGCGCGTGTCGATCCCGAAGACCGGCGCGCGATGGCGACCGGGGAACGGGATAATCTCCGCAGACTGGCGATAGAGACGCTCGGTCATCCTTCGCTCCTTTCACGTATGCCGTCACAGAACGCAGCGGTGCGACGCATTGTTCCGACGCTGGATTCTACCATGTTCTGCATGTGATTTCACCCATTTGCCCAACAATTATCGGGGGTTGCCTGAATTATGGGCATGCACGGGTATGCCTAGGTGAGTAGCATCCAGCCTGCAGATGAGTGTGCCTGGACTGGTGCGCCGAGTTGGAAAGTTCGGCGCGTCTCACATCGTGTCCAGGCGCTCCTGTTCGAAAATGTGCCTCCGGCTCCGCACGCAAGGCGTTCGAGCCGGGTCTGATGAAGAAACGAGCGTTTGGAGCGCGTGGAATGGAACTGATCAGGCTGGAGACACGGCTCACGCCGTTACGCCCAGTCAGTGGGATGTTGCGACGTTTTGATCGGAACTTTTTTCGCGTCGTGAATGCCGATCGAAGCTTTTTCCGCGCCGGTAGCGTTGCCGCTGCCCTCTCGCGGGATCGAAATCACCAAATCAGGAGAGAGCGTCTATGACGAAGTACAAGCTCGAGTACATCTGGCTCGACGGCTATACGCCGGTGCCGAATTTGCGCGGCAAGACCATGATCCGTGAGTTCAGCGCGTTTCCCGACTTCGAGCAGTTGCCGCTCTGGGGTTTCGACGGCTCTTCGACGATGCAGGCCGAGGGTCACAACTCCGACTGCGTGCTAAAGCCGGTTCGCCATTTTGTTGATCCGGCGCGCACGAACGGCGTTCTCGTGATGTGCGAAGTCATGATGCCGGACGGAAAGACGCCGCACCCCTCGAACAAGCGCGCCACCATTCTTGACGATGCGGATGCATGGTTCGGCTTCGAGCAGGAATACTTTCTCTATAAGGACGGCCGTCCGCTCGGCTTTCCCACCAACGGTTACCCCGCCCCTCAGGGTCCCTATTACACGGGCGTCGGCTACAAAAACGTTGGCGATATCGCGCGCGCAATCGTCGAGGAGCACCTCGATATCTGTCTTGCAGCCGGCATCAATCACGAAGGCATCAACGCGGAAGTCGCAAAGGGCCAGTGGGAGTTCCAGGTTTTCGGAAAGGGCTCGAAGCGCGCCGCCGACGAGATCTGGATTGCGCGTTACCTGCTCGAGCGACTTTGCGAGAAGCATGGCGTCGATGTCGAGTATCACTGCAAGCCACTTGGCGATACCGACTGGAATGGTTCGGGCATGCACTGTAACTTCTCGACCAAGTTCATGCGCGAAGTCGGCGGCAAGGACTACTTCGAGAAGCTGATGGCCGCATTTGCCAAGAACTGGAAAGAGCACATCGACGTCTATGGGCCGGACAACCACATGCGTCTGACGGGCAAGCACGAGACGGCGCCGTGGAACAAATTCAGCTATGGCGTCGCCGACCGTGGCGCGTCGATCCGGGTGCCGCATTCGTTCGTGAACAACGGCTATAAGGGATATCTGGAAGACCGCCGTCCGAACTCGCAGGGCGACCCCTACCAGATTGCTTCGCAGGTTCTGAAGACGGTTGCGGAAGTACCGCTCTCGGCTGCCGCTGCGGCCTGACCGATACCGACGGCAAGGGATGAAAAAGCGGGCGCCGGAGCTATCCGGCGCCCGCTTTCGTTTCGATGCGGCGCAGCCCATTGAACGGCACGCTACGCGGCACGGCAGAACAAGCGTTCAAGTTCGCGCATGAGTTTGCCGATGCGGGGATCGGCAATGCGATACCATAGTGTTTGCGCATCGCGGCGGAACGATACGATTCCTTCTTCGCGCATTTTCGCCAGGTGCTGAGACAGCGCCGATTGAGACAGGCCCACACCGGATGCCAGTGTGGAGACGGATGCCTCACCGTGGCTGGCGAGTGCGCACAAGATCATCAGCCGTCGTTGGTTGGCCAGAGCCTTCAAGATGCCAGCGACTTCAGAGGCATTCTTCACAAGCACATCTGGGTCGACGGCGGCACGGGCCATGGCTGCGCTCCTAAAAATTAGCTATTGCTAAATTAGCAATCACTCATATATATGTCAAGCCAACACAGGTCATTCAACGTTGGGAGTTCCTGAGCATGACCGACAAGCCAACCATACAAGCGTTTTTTGATGAGGCGACCAATACGGTCACGTACCTTGTCTCAGACCCGGCGACGCGGTTCGCGGCCGTCATCGATCCGGTGCTGGATTTCGATTTTAAGAGCGGCAAGGCTTCGACTGCTTCAGCCGACCGCGTGCTTGCGGCAGCCGCGACCGCGGGTCTCAGGATCGTCTGGGTTCTGGAAACGCACGCCCATGCCGACCACCTCACCGGCGCGCCGTACATCAAGCTGAAGACCGGCGCAAAGGTCGGCATCGGTGAACACATTAGGAAGGTGCAGAAGATCTTCAGACCCGTCTTCAATGCAACCGATGTGTCCGGAGACGGCGCGGAGTTTGATCGTCTGTTCAGCGACGGCGAACGCTTCGCGATTGGCGATCTTCAGGCTGAAGTCATGTACGTTCCCGGTCATACCCCTGCTGACGTGGCATACAAAATCAGCGATGCGGTGTTCGCCGGCGACACGATCTTCATGCCCGACTATGGGACGGCGAGGGCCGACTTTCCTGGCGGCAGCGCGCGCGATCTCTACCGGTCGATGAAGCGGATATTGTCACTGCCTCCCGAGACCCGGTTGTTCATGTGCCACGACTACAAGGCTGTGGGCCGCGACCATTACGCTTGGGAGACGACAGTCGGTGATCAACGCGCGGCAAACATACACATTCGTGACGGCGTTACCGAAGACGAATTCGTAGAAATGCGAGAGAAGCGCGACGCGACGCTTGCGGCTCCGGTGCTTCTCCTCCCTTCGATCCAGACAAATATCCGCGCTGGAAGATTGCCGCCGCCGGACGCCGACGGCATTCGATACTTGCGCATTCCAGTGAAGGTTGGGAACCCGGACGCTGCCAGGGCGATGGAGTGAGAGATCCAAATGGTGACGGAATTTACACCACTAGCGTCCTTGGCCGGAGGCGTGCTGATCGGACTATCCGCGGCCGGGTTGATGCTCGTGTCTGGGCGGATTGCCGGAATTACGGGTATCGTGCGCCGGTTCTTGATGCCCGATGCCAATTCCCGACCACGCGAGGCGGCGGCCTTTCTGGCCGGATTGGTCGTGGCACCTGTAATCTATTCGTGGGTGACGGGGCTCACAGTCGAGCAGACTGTCTCTAGCAATGGTCTTTTGATGGTCGTCGCGGGGCTGCTGGTCGGCTTCGGATCGACCATCGGCAGTGGCTGCACAAGCGGTCATGGGATTTGCGGTCTGTCTCGGATGTCGCTTCGTTCGCTGGTTGCGACAGCGACATTCATGTCGACCGCGGCGGTGACCGTTTATGTATTCCGTCACGGCTTGGGAGTGATTTGAAATGCTTGTCGGCGTTAATCTCCTCCTCGGGCTGCTGTTTGGGCTCGGCCTCGTACTATCGGGCATGGCCGATCCAGCTAAAGTACAGAACTTTCTAGACGTCACGGGGAGCTGGGATCCGTCCCTGGCGTTTGTCATGGCCGGAGCTGTCGCCGTGACGTCGGTTGGCTTCGGCGTGGCGCGCATGCGAACGGCACCGATGCTTGATAGCGTGTTTCAATTTCCGCAGCGGCAAGGCATTGACGTCGACCTCGTTGGCGGTGCCGCGTTGTTTGGGATTGGCTGGGGGCTTGGCGGATTGTGCCCTGGTCCGGCGCTGACGGGATTGCCGCTTGCCGCGACGGGAACACTGGTGTTCGTGCCGTCCATGTTGGCAGGCGTCGCTCTCGGCACGTGGGTCGGCCGGATGCGCCGGAGACCCGAACGTCTATCGCTAGGCGTTGAGTTGAGGTCGCCGGAGCTCACTCGTCGTGGCGGCCGTTGCGAGCCATTGACCGAGGCCGGCAAAGATCCCGTCCAGATCGGCCAGTGACATGAGAGTGGCGCGCGCGGCGTTGCGCTGCTCGCGGGCTTCAGGAGGCTCAAAGCGGGTTTCACTCGCGAGTATGCGCAGGACGGCGGTTAGATCGGCGCGCATCATGGCGGCGTGGCGTGCGGGCGACGGCGACCCGATCGCGGCGGGAGTAACGGGAGGACGGGTGTCGTTCCGATCCGGAGCACGGATCACGCCGGGTTTCAGTTCTTCCGCTGTATAGGCGAACGTGTGAACAAGTGAGCGTGCCGTGCGATCGAGCGTCATGCGGCCGGCGCGATGCTCCTGGAGTGCGCGATCGCTGACGGTTTGCCAGTTGGCCAGCGCGGATGCGGATGCTGGGCTGATAGCGTTGCGGCCGAACTCGTGGAGTGCCAGGCGCGCGAGCCGCTGGACGATGCGTCGCGCTCTCTTCAGGCGGCGGTTGCGAATGATTTGCGCGGAGCCTTCGATAGCCGCGCGAAGTATGGCGGTCTCGCCCGAAACGCGGGCGCCGTCTTCATCGCTTTCCTCAGGGGCGGCCGATACGAGGAGCGCATCGCGAAAAAGGCCGTTGGTCATGGCTTGCAGGCGCCGCAAAACCTGACTGCACTCGTCATCGGAAAAAAAACTGTCCTTGTGGGTCGCAACGAGAAGTGCGCTCCTGAAACACCGCGCCGGTATCGTCGACCATAGCGTGCGCTCGCTTTCCGTCCACGCACGGGTGGCAACCGTGCACCAGATTGCGATGTCGCAGTCGGATGTGAAAAGGGCAGGCGTCATGGTCGCTGGAGTATCGAGCACTTGATGGTGCTGAAGCCAGGGCAACGGCAGGCGAATGTCGACGGCGCGATAATCGAGATCCGTGAGGGCATCGTCTCCGGCGCCATCGATGCGGATGGAAATTCCGTTCTCGTCAATGCCGAAGAGCGCCGGTTCGCTGCCATAGCCGACGAGCACGGGAACGCCGGTATTCGATAGGACGCTGACGGGGAGAAGCCCCTTGCCTATTACGAGACCTGTCACGGAGGTCTTGCCGGAATTGTATTCGCCAAGGACGGCGGTGCGCAGCGGGCGGCGGAGCATGGCTTCGATACGTGCGAGCCCGGCGACGCACGCGGGAATTGCCGGTTCGTCAATGCGAAGATTGTGAAGGCGTTCACGGGCGGCCCGAAGTATTGCGGCAAAGCGAAGCCATTCGGGTCCGGCATCAGCCGGGTTGAGGGAACTCATTGCGATGCACCTCCCGGTTTGAAGATCTGTTCAAGATCGCGGGCGAGAAATTCGAGATGTTGCGTCAGCGCTTCGGTGTCCTTGAGGCGTTGGGCCTGCGCGGCGATGCGTTCGTCGCTGCGCGAAGGCGACACGTCGTTTGCTCCATCCTCCTGAAGCAGTCTGTCGAGGCGGCGTTGGAGGGCCTGTTGAATGTTGCGGCACGCGCCTAGCGCCCAGCCGATGGTGGTGGCGGCGAACTCGTGGAACGTGCGGCCGGCGGTTGCGGCCAATTCATCCGCAACTTGGGTAAATTCCGCCTTGATGAGCGCTTCGATCTTGCCGCCCGCCTGATCGGCGCTTGCGGCGCGATTCCAGAATGCCCGCCAACGCGAGCGGTCGAGATCGAGCACGAGCATCCGGCTGAGCGGCATGCCGGCGGGAACGGGGATCGAGAGGTTGTTGCTTTGCGGGATCGGAATCTCGGGGGCCGGAACGACGGTTTGCAGCAGCTTGAAAAGTTCCGGAATGAGGCGCGCATGGAAGGCGAGGAGCCGTTCGGCGGCCTCATCGAAGCCGCCTCGAAAGCTGTCGGCCAGGGCGCGCCGCAGCTCGAAGCCTTCATGGGTCCAGGTGACCGTCAATGCGCCACGGGTGAGGCTGTCGGTGAGGATCTTGCGTTCGCGCGCTGCGTGTGCGTCGACCAACTTGACGAGGTTCATGCGCAGGCGGGCCTGTTCGTCCGCGATGACGCGGGCGAAAATCTCGCCGATGGCCAGAGCGGATGCGTCGATGTTGGCGGAAACCGACAGCAGTAGTTCACGTTCGCGCGCGTGGATGGCGCGACTGTCGCTGGTGGCGCCGTTGTTCGCCGCGGCCTTCTGGCGGCGCGCACGGTCGGCGAGAAGCAGTTTCAGCTCGGCTTCGGCGGCGCGCTCGCAGGCTCGCGACATGTCGGCCAGACCGCGTGCGACGAGGCTCATCGAAAATGTCGGGCTCGTCATCCCGGCGATGAATTCGAAGGCGTCATACAGTGCGGGCATGCCCGACATGGCATGTAGCGCGTGACTGACGCGTGCTTGCGTCTCGGGGTCGGCGAGTGCGCGTTTATCCGCGTCGCCGGGCTGCAGGAGACCGCTACGGAACAGGTGCGCTGCTGAGGGGCGCTTCAGTGTTTTGGCGATTGCTTCAGGTTCAAAGGCGAGGGCCTGGATGGCCCACCATGCGCTGCCGTGAACGACCGGGATCTGGGTACCGGGAAATTCTTCGGCCAATCGTGCGCGAACAAATCTTAGAACCTGCGGAAGCTCTGTCTCGACGTCGGAGAGTTCGTCGATGCGATTGAGCAGCACGACCACGCGGTCCTTGTTGAGGCCCCGCATGAAGCGGAGCAGCGCCACATCCTGCTCAGAGAGGGGTTGTCGAGCGGTCAGAACGATAATGTAGGCATCGGCGGCGCCGAGGGACCGGCGTGTGATTTCGTCGCGAACGAGTGATGGATCGTTGATGCCGGGGGTGTCGATGACGGTCGTGGGGAATTCGAATGGGCCGCCGGGAAGGTAAAGGTCGGCGCTGCGGGTCAGTTCGGAGAAGCGGCCGATCCGTTCCGAGCCGCTGTACTCGCCGGAACAAATATACTGTTCGAGCATGCCGGGGTGCAGCGTCTTGTAGAGGTGCGCGCGGCCGATCAATTGCTCGAAGTCGGCGCCGAGTTTCTGCTTGGCGCGTTCGGCCAGCGCGAAAGTTTCCGATTGCAGGATGCGGGGTTCGAAGCCGGGTATCAGCCGCTCGGTCAATTCGCGGAAGCGCCCGGCGCCGTTCGCGATATCGCTCCACTCGTTGGCATCCATGAACGAGAAGCGGACCGCGCCGTCGGGCGGAGGGCTTTGCGCGAAGTGCAGGTTGGTAACGGCGGTGGTCCATGGCGTCACTGCGGTCGGCAATAGACGTGGATGGCGTACGAACGCGTTAATGAACGTGCTTTTGCCGGATTTGATCTGGCCGACTACCGCAATGCGCAGACTAACACGCGTGATCTTCGACAGGGCTTCGGTTACGAGCGGCTGTGATTGGGGTTCGACAAGGCCCGACATCACGCTGCCGCAAGACAGCAGCTGCTGGCGCATGTTCTCCAATTGCGCTCCGAGCCGTTGTCGCGGTGCGCCGTTGGTTCGCTGCATGAGGTCTGCGTTCACGCTGCTCTAATCTCGCAAGTCACTGGCCCGAAGGCCGCGTGGGCCCGGACGCGCCGGCCATGCCCAATTCGCGTGCGCGTTCATACCAGACGCGGGCAAGCGCGGCATTCGTCTCCCGGGGTTGAGGGGCGGCGTTTGCCGCCTGGGCGGGATCGTAGGTGCGTGCAAGTTCGAGGGCTGCGGGGCCCGATCCCAACTCGGCGGCGCGGCGGAGCAGTTCGCGGGCGGCGTCTATGTCTCCCTTTTCCACGAGCGCCGCTGCCGTTCGGACGATTTCCATCGCCGCGTCGCCGCGATCCGTTGCGGGGGACGCGGTTCCAGCCGGGGGTGCTCCGACAGGCCGGATGGCGGTTGGGGCGGTCACGCGGCTGCCTGACGACATGAAAACGTAAACGGTGGCGGTCGATAGGAGCCCGACGATCACGGCGGCGAGAAGTGCTGCGGATCGGACCGAGACGTCCCTAGGTTTGGGTGCGTCAGTGGTTGCGCCATCATCCTGGTCGGGAGCGCCCCGCAGAGTGCCGACGTAATCGCTCTGCTCGGCATCATTGGTCGATGAATTGCCGGCGAGCGACCGGCGGGAATCCAGCCCGTCGAGCCGGTGAAGTAGCCGCTTCAACTCGTTCATCTTGGGCTCGTCGCTCGATGCCATGATCGTAACATCCCGTTTCACAAGCACCCCCTCGGTGCCTGTTTCGTCGGAGCTTCGATGTCCCGCACCGTTTTGCGAATATTCAGCACATCCGGCCGTTATCCGCAGATCATGTGTCGTAACTCAGGCGCGCGTCACCGACAACAGTGCGTTCCGCGCTCAAATTAGGCGAGCCGATCAATAAAGAAGCACGCCATGATCGAACCTGCCTGGACCCATTAGCTCGCTTATGAGCGTAACGGGCGGTAACATGCTTTATTCCTAAGGGGCCATCGCAAGCATGAAAATTCGTTTGTTGGATTTAGGGCGGGGCCGCAGGGCGGGGTGTCTGACGGCTGCGGCTTTAGTTCTCCTGGCGCGCCCTGATCCGGCATGGGCGGCCGCCGACAAGGGTGACACCGCGTTCGTGATGATGGCGACGGTGCTCGTCCTCTTGATGACCATACCGGGGCTCGCCCTGTTCTACTGCGGGCTGGTGCGAACCAAGAACGTTCTGGCGACCATGATGCAGGTGTTCATGACGGTCGCCATCGTATGCCTGATCTGGATGATCTACGGGTACAGCCTTGCGTTCACGCCGGGCGGAGGCACCGCGCCCTTCGTGGGCGATCTGTCCCGGGCCTTTCTGGCAGGGGTGACGCCGGACAGCCTTACACCGACCTTTTCGCCGGGGGTCTATATTCCCGAGTACGCTTACATCTGGTTTCAGATGATGTTTGCGGCGATCACGCCAGCGCTGATCGTGGGCGCATTCGCGGAGCGGCTGCAGTTCCGAGCCGTGCTGCTCTTCATGGTTTTGTGGGTGACGTTCGTCTACTGCCCGATCGCGCACATGGTCTGGTACTGGCCGGGACCTGACGCGCTGATCGAGGCCGCGCGCAAAGTGGAACTTGCCGCGCCGGAAGCGCGCGCTGCGGCGGAGGTGGAACTCAAGCGGTTGATCGAGACCTCCGGTCTGGCCTTTCAGTGGGGCGTTCTCGATTTTGCAGGCGGGACGGTCGTACACGTGAATGCCGGCATCGCCGGACTAGTGGGCGCCGTGCTCGCGGGTCCGCGTTCGGGTTACGGCCGCGAGCCGATGCCGCCGCATTCGCTGACGCTCAGCATGGTGGGGGCCGCGTTGCTGTGGGTCGGCTGGTTCGGTTTCAATGCCGGCTCGGCCCTGGAGGCGAACGGCACGGCCGCGCTGGCGATGGGCAACACGTTCGGGGCCGCCGCGGCGGCGGCCGTGGCCTGGACGGGTGTGGAATGGCTGGTGAAGGGAAAGCCAACGTCGCTGGGCTTCATTACGGGTATGGTCATCGGCCTAGTGGCGGTGACGCCGGCAGCGGGCTTTGCCGGTCCAATGGGCGCGGTACTCCTTGGGCTGGTGGCGGGGCTTGCAGGGTTTCTCGCCTGCACATGGTTGAAGCGCTTGCTGGGCTATGACGACAGTCTCGACGTGTTCGGTGTGCACTGCATCGGCGGTATTCTGGGAGCGCTGGCCACCGGTCTGCTGGTTGCGCCGGCACTCGGCGGTACTGGGGTCGCGGACTTCACTGCGAACCCCGGACAGATCACGATCGTCTATGATCTGCCGAGCCAGATGGCGGCACAGATAAAGACGGTCGTGTTCACGCTTGTGTGGTCGGGCGTGCTGTCAGCGGTCTTCTTCCGGCTGATCGATCTCACCATTGGGTTGCGGCCGTTGCGCGAGAAGGAGCGGACCGGCTTGGACCTCAGCGACCACGGGGAGCGCGGCTACCATTTCTAGGATGCCGTGCCGGTGCTCAGGCCAGCACTTTTGCGGCTTCTATGACGATGGGTTCTTCAATCAGGCGCGGTTCCAGCGGCTTCTTGGGTAGGATGAGGGGATTGTTCGGCGGGCGGGCTTCGCCATTGTGCAGGCGCCAGCGCCAACCCGTTGGACCGGGCACGGTGTCGAGGGCCACGGGATAAATTACGGCGCGATCGGGCTCCAAGCGGATGCGCAGAAAATGTTTGTAGTTCTTCAGGCCGAGCGCGCCGAATGCGTCGCCCGTGTGCATGTTGAAGAGTGTCGAGGTCAGCGTCCAATAGAGGCCCATGACCAAACCGCCGATCAGTCCGCCGAGAAGCAGCGTAACCAAGAAGTTCCAGGTGAAGCGGATAATGTCGGGCCAAGGATCGGCAATGTGATACTTGAGAACGGTGGCGAGTGGCGTTCCGACGCCGCTTGCAATCCAACTGATGACCAGAAGCGCGATGAGATGGGCGGAAAAATGCGCCGTGCCGATGATCAGCTTCGCGATACGGCCGTGCAGGGTCGGGGTTGCCTCCACGTAATTGACCAGCAAGGCCCATAATCCGAGCAGCAGGAATGCAAAGAGGGGGCCTTGCTGGCAGGCGGCAAGCAGTGCGGTGGGATTGAGCACCTCGTCCAGCGGACTGTATTGCTGGAAGAACACGACCAAGTAACTCAAGCGTTCGTTGATGCTGAGATTGGTCATCGATTCCAGTTCGCGGATCTGGTCGTTGAGTTGGACCTTGCGTCCGCCGTCGACAGCTTTGCTCCGGTTGTCGAGATCGGCCCATTCCTCGCGCGCCGGCTCTTCCTTGCTCCGCGCGGCGGCGAGTTGCTCCTCAAGTACGACCATTTCCGTGGTGGGTGCCTCGCCGGGCGGAAGAGCGGCTTGCTGCTCCTTGAGGCGCGCATCGAGGTCAGCGATTTCGCTGCGAATGCTTTCGTATTCGGTGCGTGAATGCTGCGCCTGGACGGCAATGTCCTCGGCGAGTTTGGTCATGATGGGGGAGTGGCGCGGATCGGACGACGACCAGACCCAGGCGAATACGAAGTAGATGACGCCGACGAGGACCGCGAATTTCTTATTGCGGAACGGCAGCACGAGATTGTTGAGGCACAAAAGCCGGCTCTTCCAGCGCGCGGGATAGATTGCGGTCGCGTGCATCTTGTAGCTGTTGCTGGCGATGGTTTCCTTGCGCACGGCCTTGGCGCGACGGCCGGGACCGGCATCGACATCACTGATCGGTTTGGGTTCGGACACCGACGAGGCCATCTTGGCGGCGACATTCTCGAAGGCATTGGTTGCGAGCCCAGCAGTTGCCACAGGGCCCGGAATGGGCGGTGGTTGCGGTGACGGCGGTGCTTCGCTTTCCTGGTCGGGTTGCAGCGAGAAATCCGGTCCTTCCGGGCCGATGACGGACCTCTCCATCCGGTTGAAATCTTCCGGGTCGGAGGGATCGGAAATGCGCCGGGTGGCGCCGGTGATGGTGGCCCAGTTGAGGGATATATGTTTTCTCAGGCCATGCGTGGCGTGGGCGAACGCGCCGCCTCCACCGCAGGTGATGAACTGCATGCCGAGCTTGTCGCAGGCGTAACGGCTGTAGTGATGCCAGTCGCCAGCGAGGACAGCCAAGACCTTGGCGCCGTTCTTGCGCGCCAGCATGCTGATTTCGTGCATGTTGTCGTAGTTGTGGTGCAGCCAGCTCGGTTCGGCGAGACAGAGTATTATCTTGTCTCCGGGTTTGGTCTGGTCTGCCATGAGGTCGAAGTAGTCGCGCTGGCTGTCGTCGAGGTTATCGGCAAGCTGGATGTCGGGGCCCCAGATCCACCAGTCATGCGGAAGCTTGATTGCGAAATAGCTACGATGCTGATGGCAGCGCCAGCCGCCGATCTGTGCACCTACGCCGCCGGAGATGCGATCGCGCGCGGAACAGAAAAGTGCGTTGAAGGACGATAGCCCATCATACCAGTCGTGGTTGCCGGGAATGGCGAAGAGTTTGCGCTTGGGTGCATCGGTGTTGAAGGCCCAATCGTAGGGGTCGCGCAGCCGGTCCTGATATTCCTGCTTGGTGGCGTCGGGATAGACTTGGTCGCCGCCCATGATGAGAAGCCCACCGGCTGGCAGATCATCACTCGCACCGGCGACCTTTAGTTTGTCCTGCGCCAGCAAGTAGGCCATCGCGAACGTTGGCTCGAAGCCGTCACCGAGATCGGCGATGTAGTCAATCCAGACCGCGCCCGTTGCATCAGGCTGTATTGCGCCTGCCGATGTTCCGGGTTGGCTGTAATCGTAACGGGACTTAAGCTCGTCCTCGGTCGCATTGTCGGTGGCCGCCTCGATAAGGCGCTGGTCGGTGTAGGAGCCGATTGTTGCGGAGAGGATGGAGCGCACGCCGACCTTGGCGAGCAGCTGAGGATCGAACCAATCGACCATTTGCGGGAGTTCACCTCGCCGCAGGCGCTCAATGATCGCTTTCCCGCGGCCCGCTTCGGGCGAACTGTCGCCGTCGCGGCCAAAAAGCTGGAACTGCATAACGCCCCCCCCCTGACGCGGTCACCGCCCATCTCCCGTCTATTTGGATCGATCCAGCGCGGGAGTTTGCAATGCTCAAGGAGACTTTAGGCGTTGAGCGGGGGGCAGTGCTATCGCCCATCGCATCGGGGTGAAGCGGTCGTACCGATCCGTACGGCTTCGTGTCCGCTGTGCCACTGTGCTGATTTTAGGTGGCGCGCGTCCTGACAACGTGCCTCATGATCCGGCCTTGCATTTCAGGTCAGGATCAATTCTCAGCCCGCGATTTCGGGCTATTTTATCGCCGCGCGCGGACGCGATTTAGGTCACTGGATAATCGGGTGCTGATCAGTATGACTGATCGATTTAATCAGTCCTTCATACTTTACCTTATCGCAGAAGTTGGCTACATCGAGCTTGAACGGTATTTGCGCGGTGCAACGCGCCAGGAGACGATATGAACGAGATCAGTAAGTGCCCCATCCACGGCGTTCCCGCGAATGTCACATTCGGGTCGCGGTCGAACCGGGATTGGTGGCCGAACCAGCTCAATTTGAGAATTCTGCATCAGAACTCACCCGCCGGAAATCCGCTGGGGCATTCGTTCAATTACGCGGACGCGTTCGGGAAGCTCGATCTTGCGGCCGTGAAGCGAGATCTCACCGCCCTGATGACCGACAGCCAGGACTGGTGGCCGGCAGACTATGGTCATTACGGCGGGCTCTTCATTCGATTGGCATGGCACAGCGCGGGTACGTACCGCACAGCCGACGGCAGAGGCGGAGCCGGCTCCGGCACGCAGCGCTTTGCGCCGCTCAATAGCTGGCCCGACAACGGCAATCTCGACAAAGCCCGGCGCCTGCTTTGGCCGATCAAGCAGAAGTATGGAAACAAAATCTCGTGGGCCGATTTGTTCGTGCTCGCCGGCAACGTCGCCATTGAGTCCATGGGCGGCAAGACGTTCGGCTTCGGTGGCGGTCGCGAGGACGTCTGGGAGCCGGAAGAGGATATCTACTGGGGCGCTGAAACCGAGTGGCTGGCTACGAGCGACAAGCCCGGCGGCCGCTACACCGGCGACCGCGTGCTGGAGAATCCGCTTGCTGCTGTGCAGATGGGTCTCATCTACGTCAACCCGGAAGGTCCGGACGGGCAGCCCGACCCGCTCGCGTCCGCGCGCGACATTCGCGAGACTTTCGCGCGCATGGCCATGAACGACTACGAGACGGTGGCGCTGACGGCGGGCGGTCACACATTCGGCAAGACGCACGGAGCGGCCAGCGCGTCGCACTGCGGTCCCGATCCAGAGGCAGCGCCGATCGAAGCGATGGGTTTCGGCTGGCTGTCCAATTACAAGAGCGGCAAAGGTCGCGACGCGATCACGTCGGGACTTGAAGGAGCGTGGACGCCCAACCCGATCCAATGGGACATGGGCTACTTTGACGTGTTGTTCGGCTACGACTGGGAACTGGTGAAGAGCCCAGCGGGTGCGTGGCAATGGACGCCGAAGAACCTGCAAGAAAAGGATATGGCGCCGGATCCGGAAGATCCGTCCAAGAAGGTGCCAATCATCATGTCGACCGCCGACATGGCGATGAAGCTCGATCCGGCCTACGAGAAGATTTCGCGGCACTTCCATGCCAATCCGGATGAATTTGCCGATGCGTTTGCGCGCGCCTGGTTCAAGCTCACGCATCGCGACATGGGGCCGAAGGTGCGTTATCTCGGACCGGAGGTGCCGGCCGAAGACCTGATCTGGCAGGATCCCATTCCGGCGGTGGATCACGCGCTGATCGACAACACTGACGCGAGTGATCTGAAGGCCAAGATCATGGCGTCGGGCCTGACGGCGGCGGACCTTGTGACGACGGCTTGGGCCTCGGCTTCGACCTTCCGCGGTTCCGACAAGCGCGGCGGCGCGAATGGCGCTCGTATCCGGCTCGCGCCGCAGAAGGATTGGGCTGCCAATGAACCTGATAAGCTCGCCAGGGTTCTGGCCGTTCTGGAAGGCATCCAGGCGTCGTTCAATGCCAGCGCCACCGGCGGCAAAAAGGTTTCGCTGGCCGACTTGATCGTGCTGGGTGGCAATGCAGCCGTCGAGCAGGCTGCCAAGGCCGGGGGGCACGCAATCGACATTCCATTTTCGCCGGGCCGCATGGATGCATCCGTCGATCAAACCGATGGCGACTCGTTCGATGTGCTCGAACCGGAGGCCGATGGGTTTCGCAATTATGCGAAGGGCGCGTATACCGTTCCGGCGGAAGCGATGCTCGTGGACAAGGCGCAGCTGTTGACGCTGACAGCGCCGGAAATGACGGTGCTGGTGGGTGGTTTGCGTGTTCTCGGCGCCAATCATGGCGGGACGGCACATGGCGTTTTCACGAAATCGCCGGGGTCGCTTACCAATGACTTTTTCATCAACGTGCTGGATACCGGTACGGAGTGGAAGCCGGTGTCCGACGCGAAGGATCTGTTCGAAGGCCGCTGCCGCAAGTCCGGCGCGGTGAAGTGGACCGGTACACGTGTGGACCTTATCTTCGGGTCGAACTCGCAGCTGCGCGCGTTGGTTGAAGTCTATGCGCAGGACGACGCGAAAGAGAAGTTTGTCCGGGATTTCGCCGCCGCATGGACGAAAGTGATGAACGCGGACCGCTTCGATCGCGTCTGACGGTCAAACTTGATCGCGATAAAGAGGGGTGGCGCGCCAGTGCCGCCCCTTTTGCGTTCATCCGATCAGGCGAGCATGCCGGAGGCCTTCGCCTCGGCTACGAGTTCGGCAACGATGCCGACGGCAAGCGTGGACCGGCTTCGGGCGCCGGGAATGAGGCCGATGGGGCTGCGTAACCGCTTTTGCAACTCTGCCGGGACGCCGAGTTGCGCGAGCCGTGCCAGGCGGTTCGCATGGGCATTTTTACTGCCCATGACGCCAACGTAAAAACTGGGCGTGCGGAGAATCTCGGCCAGCACCGGCGCTTCCCAGTCGTGTTCGTGGAACGCCACGATGGCGGCGGTCCAGCAATCGAGATTCGACAAGCCTGCGGAATTCGGGTCGGTCAAGGCGCGGACCGGTAGTCCCATCCCGGTCAGCGTAGCGCGGGCAGCGTCGTCGGGGGTCACAACGTCGATTGCGAAGCCTATGGCGGCCACGAGACTTGCAATGGCGCCAAGCGCCGGGCCGCCGCCGACGAGCACGACGCGCGGCAACGGGAGATGAGCGCGGTGGAAGCGGCCATCCACAAGGCGGGTGGCTTCGCCAGCGTGCAACGGCGCGATCGTGCTGACGCCGGAGTCGAGGTCGGTGACATGAACGTAAGCCCGGCGGGCTCGGCGGTGCGCTGCCGCACTCGCGATGACGGTGGCCGGCAAACCCTGGTCGATATAGAGATCAAGACCGCTGCCGCAGGGGAGCTTGATATCGAAATAGGCTGAGCCTTTGCCGTAGCGGACGAGCCGGTTGCGGCCTTCGGCTATGGCGCGTCCGGCTTCTTCCGCGACCGACTGTTCTATACAGCCTCCGGACAAGTAGCCCGTGAAGTGGCCGCCTTCGGCGACGGCCATCTGCGCGCCCAGCGGCCGCGGCGTGGCGCCGTCAATCGACACCAAGGAGACAAGTGCGCCGCGCCGGCCTGCGTCGCGCCACGCAATGAGATCGCCGATCACATCATCGCCGGCCAGCAGCGATTCGTTAGTATCGGAACGATGCAAAGGTTCTCCGGCTTGCGGTCGATGGCTCACTTTGTATCTCTGGCAAAAACCGGGCGTTGCCTGTCGCGGGACTGTAGCGGAATTCGGCTGTGTCCTGCCATCCGGGCAAAAGATTTCGTGCGCCACATACCAATCGACGAGACTGCCGTGCGACTTGAAGTGGGGCTGCCGTCTCGCAAAATCCATACAGCACGCGTGCCGGTGCACACGTCCTATCGGAACCAACCTCGGAATCAGGCTCTGAAGCGCGACGCATTGCGGAAAATTCACCACGAACTGTGCGCCGGCGTTACGTATCTGCAACTTAGCTCGGCGTCGGGGAATGCGGGTTGCGCGGCCGCTTTGAGCGACGATCATCAAACTTTGATAGAAAATCTCTATCAAGCCACGGATCAGCGACATTGAAGCCGAGGGGCAGTGGGCTCATATCCTAAACCAATACAACATAGAACGACTCTGGGGAGGCATTGGAATGCCGGCGCACGAGCCATGGAGCGAAGAGCGCACCCGCGCCATCGTCCGGGCCTTTACCCATCTCGAAGGGCCCCTGATGCCCATTCTGCACGCTGTTCAGGAAACGTTCGGCTGCGTGCCCGAGGAGGCGGTTCCCGCTATTGCTCACGAACTTAACCTGAGCCGGGCCGAAGTGCATGGTGTCGTGACGTTTTACCACGACTTCCGGCGGGAGCCTGCCGGGCAGCACGTGGTCAAGGTCTGCCGCGCTGAAGCCTGTCAGGCGATGGGGTGTGAGGCGCTGGTGAAACGCGCCGAGGATCGCCTGGGAATCGAATGCGGCGGGACCACCGCCGATGGCCGCGTAACCTTCGAAACCATCTATTGCCTTGGGCTGTGCGCGACCGGGCCGTCCGCGATGGTCGACGGCAAGATTATTGGCCGGCTCAACGAAGCAAAACTCGACAAAATCCTCGCGGAGGCCGGCGCATGACAATCCGGATCTACATTCCGCGCGATGCGGCCGCCGTAGCGTGCGGGGCCGATGACGTGGCAAAGGCCGTCGTTGCGGCCGCGGCGAAGGCGAAAGTCAAGGCGGAGGTCATCCGCAACGGTTCGCGCGGCATGCTGTGGCTCGAACCGCTGATGGAGATCGAGGACAACGGCGTGCGTTATGCCTTTGGTCCGATGAACGAGGCCGAGGCGAAAAAGATCGTCCCGCTGCTGGCCAAGAGCGGCGCAGCCAAAATCAAGCATGCGTTGGCGCTTGGACCGACCGAAGACATCCCGTTCCTCAAGAAGCAGACGCGGCTGACGTTTGCGCGCTGCGGGCTGACCGATCCGGTCTCGCTTTCCGATTACAAGGCGCACGGCGGTTACAAGGGATTGGAGCGCGCGCTTAAACTGAAGCCGCTTGAAATCGTCGAGGAAGTGACGAAGTCGGGCTTGCGCGGTCGCGGCGGCGCGGGCTTCCCAACGGGCATCAAGTGGAAGACGGTCCTCGATACGAAGGATGCGCGAAAGTACATCGTCTGCAACGCGGACGAGGGCGACAGCGGAACTTTCGCTGACCGTATGATCATGGAAGGCGATCCGTTCGTGCTGGTGGAAGGCATGACGATCGCCGGCATCGCGGTTGGAGCGACGAAGGGCTACATCTATTTGCGGTCGGAGTACCCGCATGCCGAGATTGCGCTGAACGAAGCCATCCGGCACGCGCGTGGCGCGGGGCTGCTCGGTCCGAAAGTCGCCGGTTCGAACCATGCCTTCGACATCGAGGTGCGCATGGGAGCCGGCGCATACGTGTGCGGTGAGGAAACGTCGCTCCTGGAAAGCCTGGAGGGCAAGCGCGGACTGGTTCGCGCCAAGCCGCCGCTGCCGGCCCACAAGGGACTGTTCGGCAAGCCGACTGTCATCAACAACGTACTGTCGCTTGCCGCCGTGCCCTACATCCTCGCGGAAGGCGCGCAAAAGTACTTCGACTACGGAATGGGGCGTTCGCGCGGGACCATGCCGATCCAGTTGGCCGGCAACATCAAGCACGGCGGTCTGTTTGAAACCGCATTCGGTATATCGCTTGGCGAACTGGTCGACGACATCGGCGGCGGGACGCTGACCGGCCGGCCAGTGAAGGCGGTACAAGTTGGCGGGCCGCTCGGCGCATATTTCCCGCGCGGCTACTTCGATACGGCCTTCGATTACGAGGCGTTCGCGGCGCGCGACGGTCTGATCGGCCATGCCGGTGTCGTCGTGTTCGACGATACCGCTGATATGGCCAAGCAGGCCCGCTTCGCTTTTCATTTTTGCGCGGCCGAGAGTTGCGGCAAGTGCACGCCGTGCCGGATCGGCGCCGTGCGTGGGCGCGAGACGATGGATAAGATAATTGCAGGCCGGGATACCGGTGAGAACCTCACCGTGGTCGAGGATCTCTGCAATACGATGAAGTTCGGTTCGCTGTGCGCGCTGGGCGGGTTCACGCCGTACCCGGTCATGAGCGCATTGACCCATTTCCCTGAAGATTTCGGACGGGCGCGCACGCTGCCCGCCGCTGCGGAGTGAAACCCATGACGCTGATCAAAGAAATCGACTACGGCACGAAGGCCTCGAAATCCGAGGAGATGGTGACGCTGACGATCGACGGCGTCGAAGTGACGGTGCCGGCCGGCACGTCGATCATGCGCGCGGCGATGGAGATCGGAACTACGATCCCGAAGTTGTGCGCGACGGATATGCTGGACAGCTTCGGCTCCTGCCGGCTCTGCCTCATTGAAATCGAGGGCCGCAACGGCACGCCGGCTTCGTGCACGACCCCGGTTGCGCCCGGCATCAAGGTCAAGACGCAAACCCCGCGCCTGAAGCAAATCCGCAAGGGCGTGATGGAGCTTTACATCTCCGACCATCCGCTCGACTGCCTGACCTGCGCGGCGAACGGCGATTGCGAGTTGCAGGACATGGCCGGCGCGGTCGGTCTGCGCGATGTGCGCTACGGTTACCAGGGCGAGAACCACGTTTTCGACTCGGTTGGCGCACGCGAAAACCCGCTGTTCCTGAAGAAGGATACGTCCAACCCCTATTTCACCTACGACGCCTCGAAGTGCATCGTGTGCAATCGCTGCGTGCGGGCGTGCGAGGAAGTGCAGGGTACGTTCGCGCTGACGATCTCTGGGCGCGGGTTCGACAGCCGCGTCGCGGCCGGCATGGACGAGACGTTCCTCAATTCGGAATGCGTATCGTGCGGCGCGTGCGTGCAGGCGTGTCCGACAGCCACGCTGTCCGAAAAGAGCCTGATCGACATCGGCCAGCCGGAGCATTCGCATATCACGACCTGCGCCTATTGCGGCGTCGGCTGCACCTTCAAGGCAGAGATGCGCGGCGAGGAAGTCGTGCGCATGGTGCCCTGGAAGGACGGCAAGGCCAATCGTGGCCATTCGTGCGTCAAGGGCCGCTTTGCCTACGGTTACGCCACGCACCGCGACCGCATCATGAAGCCAATGGTTCGCGACAAGATCACCGATCCCTGGCGCGAGACGACCTGGGAAGAAGCCATCAAGCACGTCGCCTCCGAATTCCAACGCATTCAAAAGAAATATGGGCGCGGTGCGGTCGGCGGCATCACGTCGTCACGCTGCACGAACGAGGACGTCTATCTGGTTCAGAAGCTCATCCGGCAGGGCTTCGGCGTGAACAACGTCGATACCTGCGCGCGCGTCTGCCATTCGCCGACGGGTTATGGACTGAAGACGACGTTCGGTGAATCGGCTGGCACGCAGGATTTCGACAGCGTGGAGCAGTGCGACGTCATCATGGTGATCGGCGCTAATCCGACCGACGGGCACCCGGTGTTCGCAAGCCGGATGAAGAAGCGTCTGCGCGAAGGCGCGAAGCTCATCGTCGCCGACCCCCGCCGTACCGACCTCGTGCGGTCACCGCACATCGAGGCCGATCATCACTTGGCGCTTCAGCCGGGTACGAACGTAGCTCTTTTGACCTCGATGGCGCATGTCATTGTGATGGAGAAGCTCGTGAATGAGAGCTTCGTGCGTCATCGCTGCGATTGGGACGAATTCACGGAGTGGGCCGAATTTGTCGCCGAAGCGCGCAATTCGCCCGAGGCCATGGAGGCCTACACCGGCGTTCCGGCCGAAGACGTTCGCAAGGCGGCCCGGCTGTTCGCCACCGGCGGCAATGCGGCCATCTACTACGGCCTGGGCGTGACCGAGCATAGCCAGGGGTCTTCGACCGTTATGGCGATCGCCAATCTCGCCATGGCGACGGGAAATATCGGCCGTGCCGGCGTGGGCGTGAATCCGCTGCGCGGGCAGAACAACGTGCAGGGCTCGTGCGACATGGGTTCGTTCCCGCACGAATTGCCGGGTTACCGTCATGTGTCCGATGCGGCAACGCGCAAGATTTTCGAGAACGCTTGGGAGTGCAAGCTCGACTCGGAGCCTGGCCTGCGCATTCCCAACATGCTCGATGCAGCAGTGGAAGGTACGTTCAAGGCGCTATACATTCAGGGCGAAGACATTCTGCAGTCCGATCCCGATACGCATCACGTCTCCGCCGGCCTTGCGGCGATGGAATGCGTGATCATTCAGGATCTCTTCCTGAATGAGACGGCGAACTACGCGCACGTCTTCCTGCCGGGCTGCAGCTTCCTGGAGAAGGACGGAACGTTCACCAACGCTGAGCGCCGCATCCAGCGCGTGACAAAAGTGATGGAGCCGAAGAACGGCTACGGCGACTGGGAAGTAACGCAACTTATCGCCAATGAGCTCGGTCTGCGCTGGAACTACGCGCATCCCTCCGAGATCATGGATGAAATCGCGCGCCTGACGCCGACGTTCGCCGGTGTCTCGTTCGAAAAGCTCGACGAACTGGGTTCGATCCAGTGGCCGTGCAACGAAACGCATCCGGAGGGCTATCCGGTCATGCACATCGAAGAGTTCACGCGCGGTCGCGGCAAGTTCGTCATGACCGAATACGTGCCGACGGACGAGCGGACGGGTTCGCGCTTCCCGCTGATACTCACGACGGGCCGAATTCTTTCGCAATACAACGTCGGTGCGCAGACGCGGCGGACCGACAACGTGGCTTGGCATCCCGAGGACCGGCTGGAAATTCATCCGCACGATGCGGAGAACCGCGGAATCACGGATGGCGACTGGGTGACGATCCGCAGCCGGGCCGGTGAGACGGCGTTGCGCGCGCAGATTACGGACCGGGTGGCGCCGGGCGTCGTTTACACGACGTTCCATCATCCGCTGACACAGGCGAACGTCATCACCACGGATTTCTCGGATTGGGCCACAAACTGTCCTGAATACAAAGTCACGGCAGTGCAGGTCACGCCGTCCAACGGGCCGACTGACTATCAGAAGAAGTACATGGACTTTGCCGACCAGAGCCGCCGGATCGCCCCAGCGGAGGCGGCAGAGTAAGCGCCATGGCCGAGCCGCTTCAGACGGTGGGGTGCACGAAGATGCGATCCGGCAGCGCGTCCGCCTCATCGCGGGTGCTGCCGGAAGAGACGCCGGTTGCGCTGGTGTACGACGGCTCAACGCACGCCGTGATGATGGCAACGCCGCAGGATCTGGAGGACTTTGCCTTCGGATTCAGCCTAGCGGAAGGCCAGATCGAGAGCGTCGCCGAAATTGCCGGCCTGGACGTCGTCGAGCAGGAGACAGGGATCGAGTTGAGGATGTGGATGTCGCCGGGCGCGGGCCATCGTCTCGCGGTCCGGCGGCGCGCCATGCTGGGTCCCACCGGTTGCGGCATCTGTGGCGTGGAGAGCCTGGAACAGGCGTTGCCGGCATTGCAGCCCGTGCATTCAGACCTCAAGGTTACAGCGGTGGAGATAGAGGCGGCGGTCGCGTCTCTTGCTCCCGCACAACGTCTCAACGCTGAAACGCGCGCGTTGCATGCGGCCGGTTTCTGGACGCTCGACCAGGGCCTCGTGATGCTGCGGGAGGATGTCGGGCGGCACAACGCACTCGACAAACTGGCCGGAGCCATGGCGCGATCGCAGACGTCCGCCGCAGGTATCGTTGCTCTGACAAGCCGTATCTCGATCGAACTCGTGCAGAAAGCCGCCATCATGGGAGCGCCGGTTCTGGTCGCAGTATCGGCCCCGACCGCGCTTGCTGTCCGCACGGCCGAGGCGGCGGGCATCACGCTCGTCGGCATCGCGCGCGACGATTCGTTTGAAGTTTTCACGCATCCCGCGCGCATCGTGACGGAAGCTGTCCGCGCTGCGCGTCCGCTCCACTTTCGCACCAAGGCGACGACACATGCGATCTGCTGACAAGCTCGTAATGATGGCCAACCAGATCGTTCGCAATCTGGCGGTTCAGGGGGAAGACGAGGCGGTCGCGATGGCGGCGGAGCACATGCGGAAGTTCTGGGAGCCGCGTATGCGCAACCAGATCTATGCGCATCTCGACGCCAATGCCGCCGAACTCAGCCCGCTGGCCAAGCGCGCCATAAAGGAACTGGCTCGCATGGAGACGCCGCCGCGGGGTTGATGCGGCGGTGCGCAGCTTGTTCCAGAGATTCCGGCTGGGCCTCCGGTACGTCCTTACAATCAGGTCTTCATGGCTTGGCGGCCGCCGGTTCCGGTAACGGGCAAGGCAAAAGGTATGGCCCCGGCAGGTACGGCGTTCGCCTCAATCGGACAGCCGTAGGCTTCCGACAAAACCTTACTGACGATTACGTCGCGCGGAACGCCCTGGGCGAGAATGCGCCCGCTTTTCATCACCACGATCCGGTCACAGTAGGCTGCTGCGAGGTTGACGTCGTGGAGCACGGCCAGCACGGCGCCGCCGCCGTCCGCCAGTCGGCGCATCCGCGCGAGGATCAGCCGCTGATGCGCCAGATCGAGGCTGGATGTCGGTTCGTCGAGAAGCAGCAGCGGCGCGCGGCGTGTTCTATATGGCGTTTCGGATGCCCGGTCCCCATCCGCGCGCGGGGCCGTTGCAAGCTGGCACAATGCTCGGGCGATCTGCACGCGCTGACGTTCGCCACCCGATAAATGCGGATAGAGGCGTTCTGACAGATGCAGGAGGCCGACGTCACCCAGTGCGGCTTCGGCGGCGGCGTTCAGATGAGCTCGTTGATGCCGGAAGCCAGGCACGGTGGCGCCAAGGAGCACCACTTCCCGCGCGGTAAACGGAAAACTCAATTCGCTCGCCTGCGAGACGATGGCGCGACGGGCAGCCATCTGCGAAGGGGTGAACTCACGAATGTCGCGTCCGTCGATGCGGATGGCGCCTGCCGCCGTCCGCAGATCGCCGGCGCAGGCTTTGAGCAAGGTCGACTTTCCGGCGCCGTTTGCGCCCAACAGGCCGACGATCTCTCCGGCTTCGAGGGACAAGCTGGCGGAGTCCACGAGACGCGCCGATCCGGCGTCGATCGTGATGCCGGAGACGTCAAGGATTGGGTTGTAATCAGACATGAACCTGGCGTTTCAAGATCAGGTGAAGGAAGAACGGCGCTCCAATCAGCGCCATAACGATGCCGACGGGCAGTTCAGCAGGCGCCACCACTGTGCGGGCGGCGATGTCGGCGAGGAGCGTGATCGTGGCGCCGAGCAGGGCACTGGCCGGAAGAAGCGTCGCGTGGTCCGGACCGCTGATGAGGCGGACGATGTGGGGCACGACGATGCCGACGAAACCGATGATGCCGGCGACCGCGACAGCCGATCCGACCAGTGCCGCCGTGACGAACACGATCGCATACTTTGTCTTGCGCGTATCGATGCCGAGATAAAAGGCTTCGGCTTCTCCGAGCAGCAAGCCGTTCAGCCCGCGCACGAGACGAGGAAGCAGCAGCACGGACACAAGTGCAAAGGGCAGCACGCCAAGAACTTTTTGCCAACTGGCGCCGGCGAAGCTTCCCAGCGTCCAGAGGGTGAGGTCGCGCAGTGCGCGGTCGTCGCTGAGGTACGCGATCAGACCCATCACGGCCTGAGCGAGTGCGCCTACGGCGAGGCCCGCGAGCAGCAGCCCGGCCGTCGATAGCTGCCGCGTGTCGCTGGATAGACCGACGAGCAGCGCGGTTACGGCAAGCCCGCCGCAGAACGCGGCAACTGGCAGCGCGTGAATGCCGAGAAATGCCGTTACCGGAGCGGCGATGCCGCTGCCAAAGGCGATGACCGCGACCGCAGCTAGCGCGGCTCCCGACGACACACCGATCAGCCCCGGGTCGGCGAGCGGGTTGCGAAACATGCCCTGCATCATCGCGCCGGCGACGGCGAGTGCGCCGCCGACGAAGACGGCAAGCAGTGTACGCGGAAGGCGGATGTCGAAGAGCACCAGGGCAGCGTTGGCGGCTGCGGTTCCGGTCTCGTTCGTCTGCGGGAACAGTGCGGCGGGCAAGATGTGCAGCGATACTCCCGTAGCACCGGCCGACAGCGACAGCAGCGCCGCTGCTGCCAATGCCGCAATCAGCGCTGCGAACAGCATTGCCGTCGGTCGGTGGCGCGAAGCGCTGATCCATCCGGCAGGTTGCAGGCTCGGGGCCGGCTCGACATTCGTGACGGTCATTGGCCGCCCTTTGCCGCCTGCTTGTTGGGATGGAGAATTCGCATCAAGTCGAGGGCTGCATCCGCGGTTCGCGGGCCGAATTGCAGCAACGCGGCGCCATCGACCTCGATGATCCGGCCGTTACGCGCGGCGGGTGTGGCGTTCAGGCCCGGCATGGCGCCGATGATTTTCTCAATGGGTTCCGTGGAGGGTTGGCCCGGCCGTTGCGAACGCTTCATCACCAGAATGACGTCCGGCGCCAGACCGATGGAGGCTTCGTCGGAGAGGGGCTTGTAACCGCTGAATGCGGCGGCGACGTTCGTGCCGCCGGCAAGCTCAATCACCTCGTGGGCCGCCGTTCCCGTGCCGCCGGCCGTTGCGCGGCCGCTTTGAACGGAGAGCAGGAACAGAACGCGCGCCGGCTTGCCGATGGTTGCGCGCTTTTCCGCGAGAGACGCATACTTCTTTTGCACGCCGGCGACGAGCTGTTCGCCTTGGCCGGCTGCTCCCACTGAGGCGGCCACCGCGCGAATTCTTTCTGCTGTCCCGGCTGGGTTGTCGGCGCCGGAAATGGTGACGTAGGCAACGGTGCTTGACTTCAGGGCCGCGACGACTTCCGGAGGTCCAGCATCGTCAGCGGCCATGATGACTGTCGGTGTCAACGACAGCACGCCCTCGGTTGACAGCGCACGCATGTAGCCGACGTTCTTTTTCTTTGCCAGGGCATCGGCCGGATAGACGCTGGTGGTATCCACGGCGACGATGTTGGGTTCGTAGCCCAGTGCATAAAGAATTTCGGTGACATCGCCGCCGAACGATACGATCCGCGACACATCAACCGACGATTTCTCCTCAGCGTGTGCAGGTGTGACGAGCACAAGCATTGCGCATGCCAAAACTCGAACGGTTCCAAACAAGCGGTGATTTCTCATCGTCATGCTTTCATCTCCAGGTGCGAACAAATCATCGCACTGCTTAATCTTGACGAGATTAGTCGGCAATAATATGGTGCGCAAGTCCGGAGCAAATCCGGATGCGTCTGCGATCGTTCGCGACGCGTGTGGCAAGTCAGCCCAGCAAGCGCATCGCGCTCCGCGTTAGCCAGCCAGCCACGTTCAGTATGAGCTTTGGGGAGCTGGGAAAGCCGATGACAAAAACTATGAGGCGGATGCTGCTGGGAGCGGCTTGCGTCATTGCGCTGCAGCCGGGGGCGGCCTTCGCGCAGGAAACCGAACTGGAAGCTATCTCCGTTTTTGCAACCGCTGGCGGTGCAATCTCGGCGTTTCTTTTTCCAGGCCAGGTGAGCGTTGTTGAACGCGATGCCATCGACGATCTCGCCGCGACCCGGCCGGCAGATATTTTCGAGGGCGTTCCCGGCGTCACCTTCGAAGGCGGCCCGCGGCGGTCGGGGCAGGTGCCGACAATTCGCGGGTTCGAGGGCGAGGCGATCGTCATCCTCTTCGACGACGCGCGCCAGAGCTTCTCCTCAGGGCATGACGGTCGCTTCTTTGTCGATCCCGATCTGTTGAAAGCGGTCGAAGTCGTGAAGGGTCCGACGTCGTCGATCTACGGTTCCGGCGCCATCGGTGGCGTCATCGCGTTCAGAACACTGGAAGCGGCCGATATTCTTCGCGACGGTGAGACCGCCGCTGTGCGGATCAAGACCGGCTATCAGAGCGTCGACGACGAGCAAAGCTATGCGATCACGGGCGTGCAGCGCTCGGAGAGCGGCGACGTCGATCTTGTGGCGCACTTCGGATACCGGAATTCCGCCGATATCGAGTTGGGCAGCGGCGCGGTACTTCCCGCCGACGACCAGATGACCAACGCGCTTGTCAAGGGAGCTTTCACGTTTGGAGACGGGTTCAAGTCTACGACGTCCTGGATCTACTCGAACCTGAACGCACTCGACCCGCAAAATCCGCAGGGCGACAATGTTGGTGGGACAGACAATCCGCTCGTCGACCGCCGCGTTCTGAGCAGCACGGTGCAGACGAAGCTCGAATGGAAGCCCGGTAACAACGACTTCATCGACGCCCGTGTCGTGGCCTATCGCGCGCTTAACGAGGTCGAGGAGCCCGAAGTCGAACTTGACAGGGTCACGTCGCGCGAGGTGGAAACCATCGGCTTTAAAGCCGACAACACGTCGCGTTTCAGTCTCGGCTCGATGGCCGGCGTGAAACTGACCTACGGCACGGACATCTATCGCGACACGCAAACGGGCAGCGACAGCACTTCGGCCGATGGTTCGCGCGGCGGCGTTCCGGATGCCGAATCCACCTTCATCGGCTTTTTCTCGGAAGCCGAATTCACGTTCGGACAGACCGGCAGCGGGCTTGGGCAACTGACCGTCATTCCGGGTATCCGCTGGGACAGTTTCGAATCGCAAAGCGACCTGGGCAACAGCATCGACGAGACGGCGGTGTCGCCGAAAATCGCGGCAACGTGGAGCCCGGTCGACTGGTTCAACCTGTTTGGCAACTACGGCAAAGCGTTTCGCGCGCCGTCCTACAACGAAGCCTATTCCGTCGGAAATCACTTCGTCATTCCGTTGCCGGGCGGGCTGGTCGCTAACGATTTCATTATCAATCCCGATTTGCAGCCCGAGGAGGCAATCGGCTGGGAAGCTGGTGCCTCGTTCAAGTTCGGCGGCGTTTTTGCTGCCGGAGATCAGTTCCGCGTCAAGGGCTCGTACTATGAAATGGACGTCGACAATCTCATCGAATTGCAGGTTCTCACGCCATTCGGTGCATTGTCTCCGCGCTGCTTTGGCGCTCCGGTTGGTCCACCCTGCATAGGTGGCGCCGCGGTGGGTTGGACGTCGCAGAACGTCAACGTGCAGAATGCCGAACTCGATGGTGTCGAAATCGAAGCCACTTACGACAGCACGTTCTTTTATGCGCGCGCAACGTACGCGCAGATCAACGGCATCGATGCAGACACAGGCGAATATGCCGGCAATCTTTTCCCGGACCGGTACTTCCTCGATGCCGGGTTCAAGCTGCCGGTCATCGACAGCCGGATCGGAGCGCGAGCCACGTTCGCCGCCGACTTCACGAAGACCAATCCAGATGCGAGTTCCGGGTCGCCCGCTTCGGACTTCTTCCGTGACAGCTATCAGGTTTTCGATCTCTACGCCGTCTGGCAGCCGGACGATGGATTGTGGAAGGGTGTGAGGCTCGATCTCGGCGTCGATAATATCACTGATGAAGACTACGAGGTGGTGGCCGCCGGCGTCAGCGAGGAAGGACGCAACTATAAGGTGGGACTGTCTTACACGATCCCGATCTGCGGAACATCGGCATGTCCCTAGCGCTTATCTGCGGCGCAGACAGGGCTTGCCGGACGACGGCCTGACCGACCCGCACGAACGTCAGGTCTCGTTGACCGGCTGTCCCCTCCCGGGCAGCCGGTCAGAAATTTAGGCAACGCGCGGCGATTCCGCCGTCGATAGAAAATGGAATGGAGAGTGCCAATGTTTATAGCGATGAACCGGTTCAAGGTCGTCAAGGGTTCGGAGAAGGAGTTCGAGGAGGTTTGGCTCACCCGGGAAGTCCATCTCGACGAACTTGAAGGTTTCATCGAGTTTCACATGTTGAAGGGCCCGGAGCGCGAGGATCACGTGCTCTATTCCTCCCACACCGTCTGGCAGTCGTTCGAACACTTCGACGCCTGGACGAAGTCGGAGCAATTCCGCAAGGCGCATGCCGGGGCGGGTTCACGTAAGCCGCTCTACCTTGGGCATCCGGAGTTTGAAGGCTTCCACGTGATCCAGACCGTCTCGTCCGACGGCGCGCGCCGCGTTGCCGCCGAGTAGGTCCAACCCGAAGATTCCGGAGTACAATCCATGAGCACGCAAAGTGCTGCGACCGTTTCTTCCGCGGCCTCACGTCCGCCGCTCGCGGAACGACTGGCCGTCAATGCCGACGGCGTTCTGGAGCAGATTGCGCGCGACTACGCCGTGTCGACGCTCGATGTTGTCAAAGCCCTTCCAGATGAGCACCGCACACTCGTGGGTGCGGATCACTTCGCGCGGATTCTTGAAGCCGTTGGGGGCTGGGGGCCGATCCTGTTCATCGTGCACACGCCCGATATCGTGCTTGAATGCGAGGGTGTCTTGCCGCCTGGAACGTTCGGCAGAGGGTATTTCAATTTGCATGGCGACAGTCCGATCGGCGGTCATATTCGCGCGGAGAATTGCGCGGCCATCGCATTCGTATCGCGGCCGTTCATGGGGCGCACCTCGTGCTCAATCCAGTTCTTCAACGCTCAGGGTGAAGCCATGTTCAAGATTTTTGTTCGCCGCGACGAGGCGCGCAGTTTGATCGCGGAACAGGTGACAGCATTCGAGGCCCTTCGCGCCTCGTTCGCGTGAGTTGGACGCATGGTTCATGCGGCGGCGGCCGTTGGGCCCGGTCTCGAGGCTGCGTCTCTGGACACGGCGGCGCCTGCGGAATCGGTGCCGCCTGTTCCCGCCCGGCGTGCGGATCAAATGCGCGCCCGCACACCGGCGCGCTGGCCCATCATTGCGTCGTTCATTCTACACGCCGCCGTTGCGGCGGCCATTGTCAGTGCGCCGCTGACCGAAACGGGTGTGCTCGACCTGCCGACGGAAGCGATAAGCATCGAACTGGAAGCGTCCAACGTCATCGAGCAGGCCGCCGTCGAGGCCGTTTCAGAGGCTGCTGCTTCGCCAGCGGTTACGGCCGTCAACGAGGGTGAGTCTGCCGAAACACTGATCGCTGCCGACCAGACGGACACCGTCCAGGCCGTTGCCGTGCCGGCTGACCCCACTGAGGCAAACGAAGCGAATGATGGGGAAGACATTGATCGCGTTATTTCCGGTGACGGAGCTGAGGCGGAGATCCTGACCGCGAAGCCTGCCGAGGAGCCGCCACAGAAGGAAATCCAGTCTGAGCCGAGCAAGCGGGTTGAAAGAGACCGCAACAGGCCGGTGGCGGCCAAATCTTCGACCGCCAAAGCCGACAAGGGCAAGGATACGGACAACAAGGTCAAAGGCGGCGTTGCAGCACGGGGTTCCAGCGATCGTGCGTCGCCGGGCGCGCGCGTTTCAGCGAGCGCGGGGAGCATGGCCGGCTATGCCGCGCGCGTAAGGGCGCGGGTCGCGGCGAACAGACCGGCAGCCACAGGCCGTGGCACCGCCGTCGTCTCGTTCAAGGTCACGAGCGGTGGAGGGTTGGCGTACGCGCGGCTTTCGCGATCATCCGGTGTGCCGGCGCTCGATCAGGCCGCGGTCGCAGCCGTGCGGCGGTCGGCACCTTTCCCCACGCCGCCGCCCGGCGCCTCCGGGGGGCAACTGGCCTTCTCAATACCGTTCCATTTCCGGTAAGCGCGCGCTGCGAAATCTGCGCACGGCACTTCGCGAGTGGAATTTTTATGCCACGCACTGTGATCTCGAGAGCGGCATTCCCGTCTCTGCAGCGCTCAAAAATTTCCGGTGGCAGAAGCGACGATCAGAATTTCGGTTCGATCTGAGAGTGCGAATTGGCAAGGACGGCCTCGAGTGCTTCGGGTGCGGTAAGCATCCCCAGGTACGAATGGCCGACGTTCGGGGTCTCGATCATGCGCCAGCGGAACGGCACTCCGAGGCTTTTGGAAAGTGCTTCGGCTTCGCGAAATACCCGGCGACCCCGTTCAAGCCTGTTAAATCCCTGGCGCATCGCCCGTCTCGACATATCTAGCCGCTCAACGCCCGTGTCCATTCCACCAAGATAGATGGTCAATGGCTGGGATAGGTATGCAGCGACGGCCGCAGGCGACCCAAGGTCTCCGGTCAGCATCCCGAAGCCGAAAGGGACTTTCGCTCCGAGATTTGCGGCGGTGTACGATGACGGATTGGCGATAACTACGCTCGAGGCCGGCACCGGGCAATATGCCATGAGCCGGGACAGCAGCTGCGCGCCTGCCGAGTGTCCGAACAAGACGGTTGCATGGCTTGACGCAGACGTTCTGGCGAAGGCGTGACCCCATGCGATGAGTTCGGCAACCAGTGGACGAACGCAGCCTGCCAGCGCCACGTCATCATCGCCGGCGACCACCCCGGCACGCTGATAGAGGGGGCGTGGAAACCGCTGTTCGTCGAGATGTGGAGCCAGAACCATGTAACAACTGGCTTTAGCGAGGCCGCGGGCGGCGCGTGCGTAGTCGCGGGCATTGCGATCGTAGCCCGCGAATGCGACGAGAATGCCCTGGGGCGACGTGCAGCGTGGGGGCATATAGGTGTGCAGCCGGATCGGCATACCAGCCAATTCGACGACATGGGTCTTGATTCCGTTGCGCCCTGCAGTGGCCGCATCGGAATTCGGCGAAGCGAAGCCCATGACGATCACGGCCCCCAACAGTGAAAAGAAGCTGCGGAATACCATCGCCACGAAACTCCTCCGCAAGTGATCTTGGAGGAATTTCGGGCTTCGGTCTGACTTCGATTGCGGATTTCCATGTGATATCGCACGCGCCCGTATCATCTCTCAACTCTCTCGCATGCTTCGCGTGAAGCTTTTGACGAGGGGGGCTGCCACATATTCGAGGAACGTACGGTCGCCGGTTTTAATGAAGACCTCGGCCGCCATTCCCGCAAGCAAGACACGTTCGCCTTCACCCGCTGGGGTTGGTGACTCGACTCGCACGCGGGCAAGGTAGTACGCCTCCCCCGTCCGTGGATCGACCAGTCGGTCGGCCGAAACGCTCTCCAGCGTGCCGGCGAGCGGCCGCGTGTAGCGGCGGTTCAGGGTTGTCGGCACGATGTCGGCGGGCAGTCCTGCGTGGACGACCTCAACGTCTTCTGGCCGCACTCGCGCCTCAATGACGAGTGCATCGCCGGCCGGTACGATCTCCATCAAGATCTGGCCGGGCGTAACGACACCTCCAACCGAATGGACCTTGGAATTGACAACGATACCTGCAATTGGAGCGACGACCCGCCGGCGATACTGCACGTCGCTCGCCGCGGCAAGCTCACGCGAGATCATGAAAGCCTTGGCTTGCACAGTATTAAGTTCAGCCGCGGCCTTGGCGACCCGCTCGGCATCCCGCGCCTGCTTCTGCTGCTCGAGCTCCAGGATCTCCTGACGTGCCTCGGCGATGCGTGCTTCAAGTCTGCTGATTTCGCCCTCCAGGCCGGCTTGGCGTGCTTCCAGTTCCAATGCTTGGCTCTTGCGCGTCAGTTTCTGCTCAAGCAGCTTGCGGATGTCGGTCAGCTGCTCGCCGACGAGACCGGCTTGCTTCGCGTTTGACGTAATCTGCCCTTCGAAACCCTTGATCTCTTCGCTGAGCTGGCGGATTTTTCCATCGATCACCGCGAACGCTTCCCGTTTGGCCGTCTGAGCGCTGGAAAACACTTTTGTTTCGGCATCGATGGCAGCGCGCGCGCGTGGGTCGGAACTGCCGGTCAACGTCTCTGGGAAGGCGATTGATCCGGCGTTGTCCTGCTCGGCGGCGAGACGAGCTGCGGCGGCCGCCAATTGGAAGTGTTCGGTGCTCAATTGATCGACATTCGCCCGCGTGGCGACGTCGCGGATTTCAACCAGAACCGCGCCGGCTTCAACTTTGTCACCATCGCTCGCCTTGATCTCGGCGACGATGCCGCCTTCGAGGTGCTGGACCGACTTGCGGTAGCTCTCGACGCTGACGACGCCATTGGCCAGCACGGCACTGCTCAGCGGCGCGAGCGCGCTCCAGACGACGAAACCGCTGACGAACAAACCGCACGCCGCAAGGCCGATGGCCATCGCCGCGGGTGGAAATGGCGACTGACTGCGACTGGAGGGTTTCGCCGGCCTTTCCGCTACCGGTAGTGTTGCTGGTTCAGCCTTTTTGCGTACCTTCATGGCTTCAATCCTTGTGACTTCTTGTTCGCGCCGCTGGTCTGGCGCCGGCAGGCGAGTTGCATCTGGTGTCGAGCCTGAGGGCGTCGATTTTATGCAGCACTCTCGCTCGTTGTTGTTTCGCCTCCGGTCGCAGGCTTCAAACCGTCATTGGCTGGTCCATTGTCCTGTGGTAGCTGCCGCCGTTTGTTGATCGCATGTGCCCGATAGGCCTCGCGGCTGTCGAACAGATACGTGCGCGATGTCGGACCGAGCAGCAGGACGCGATCAGCAAGGTTGACGAACGTGTCTGTTTGCGAGGTCACTATGATGGTGGCGCCGAGCTCCCGGTGAGCAAGGATGGACTTAGAGATGCGCCGGACCGTCAATTCGTCCAGGTTTGCTTCGGGCTCGTCGAGAACGATGAGACGCGGCGTGCCGAAGAAGGCCCGGGCCATAGTGATCCGCTTGAGTTCACCCATGGACATTGATGTGTCGGACGGATCGATCCTGGTCTGATAGCCCTCCGGCAATCTCATGACGATCTCATGTAGATTTGCCTGCTTCGCCGCTGCTACGGCGTCGGCTTCTTTGGCACGCCGCAGGCCGGTAATGTTTTCCAGAATGCTGGTCCGGAACAATACATGACCTTGATCAAGAAAGCCGATCAGGTTCTCGCGCTCATTCTCCAAGTAGCGGTTTACGTCAACCTCACCGAGCCGCACGCTGCCAGACGAAGGGATTGCAGCCCCGACCGCCAACTTAGCTAAGGTCGTTTTGCCCGAGCCGGACGGTCCAATGACGTTTAGAATTGTACCTGGTTCGAGCGTGAAGCTGAGGTCGCGCACTACTGCCCTGGCCTGGCCCCGATTTCTTACAGTGACGCCTTCGAAGGTGAGGGACAGCTTCGCTTTTCGGTCGCGGATAACGGGCTGACGGGTCTCGATTTGACTAAGGCGCCGCGTCGTGCGCTTGAGCGCCGAGGTCGCCAGGGCCAAATCGCGCCAATTCGCCATTGCCTTGCGCAAAGTAGAATTCGCTATACGCCCTATGATGGCGGCTGCGATCACGCTGCCTACCGTCAGAGAGCCTGCAATCACCAGCCAGATGCCCAACAGATAGCACCCGACGCGCACCAAGTTCTCGATCAACCGAAGACTGTCGGCGACACCAATGACGAACAAGCGGGTGGTTGTGTTTTCTTCGTTTCTCAGCCGTGCGCTTTTGTGCCATCGCCGCGCAATCCGGGATGAGACGTTCAGCGCTGCCACAGACTGCGGATTACCTGACGCCGCCAGCGCCCAGTCGGAAGTAATTGCCTTGGCAACCTTCGCACCTTCACGGCTGGAGCGCGTGCTGATCTCGCCGATGTAGCCGATGGCAACCATGAGCACCATACCTGCGGCCACAAGTGCTGCCAGAGTTGGCTCGATCACGAAGACCACGAGCAAAAACACGGGAACGAACCCGACATCGAGCCAAGCGATGGCGCCGCCGCTGGATGTAAAGCTACTGACTTCGCCGACATCCCACAGTGCGCGTGCCGGGGCACGCGGCCGCTTGCGTTGGAATCCGTACTTAAATAAGTCGGCACTCAACCGGTCCTCGAGGTGGACGGACCAACGAACAAGCATCCAGCGCCTTGTGAAGTCGATCACGATTGCGACCAGAATGGCAAATGCCGCGATCAGCGACAGCATGATCAGCGTATCCACGCTGCGGCTGGAGATCACGCGGTCGAGTACCTGCAGGATGTAGATCGGGACCGATAGTTTCAGGACGTTGCTGAATACCGTCAGAACGGCAAGGACGATGAACCCGCTACGGGACCTCTGCCAAATTTCAGCCAGGGCCTTGTTGCGCCGTGATGACTGCGTTTTGATTGGAGGCTCGCTCTGTCGTGTGTTCGTTTCCCGTTTCGCATGACCCGGCTGTTGCGCAGGCTGCTTTACGGAGACCTCGGCGGTGACCGATCCGTCCGCTGGATTTACGGCAGCGGTTTCAGGTGACGTGCCAATTTCGACGGACAGCGATCCGCCTCCGCTGCCCGGCTTCTTTGCGCCCTGCGCCGCCAACGCCGCCTTTGAAGCCCGCTGTGAATTCGTGAAGAACATCCCAGCACCCTTACTTGCTCATATCAAAATGTTCGCTGCCAGCCCACCAGCAGCCAGTTGAAGTGCGAGACTGGCGGCGTACGGATCATCGCGATCCGATGCTTTCAACCCAGATTCTTTCTTTCGCGGTTTGTCCGCTTTGTCGGCTCATTGGATCCAGCCCACACGCCGCCATGCCGCTAGCCTGCACCGAGACGGCTTGGCGGCGCTTGTTGCGATCCGTTCGTGGCATGGCTGGCAAGTGCTTTGAGCCGGAAGGCCAGATTTTCTCGTGCGACCGCTGGCTGTGGAGGCGCGACGATCAATTCGCTCGGTTTGGCAAGACTGCGCGCGCGTGGCTCGACATTTCCTGTGATGGTTTGGCACAGGATTCCGGACTGGATTTCCTTGGCTGTCACCACGGGCATGCTGGTGGCGCGATGGGCCTCTCGCATCGCGAGCGGCGAACGGGTTAACTGGCCGCTGAAGGCGATGACATGCCAGCCCCAGTTGCGCAGCATTTGCAGGCCGGCCTCGGCGCCAAGCGCATCGTTGGCTGCGAAAACGAGGCCCTTTGAAACTTGCCTCAGCCGCGGCGAGCGGAGCAGTGCGGCGGTCTCTTCGTGGTGGAGACCGTCGGCAATTTCGACGACTGCCACTTCATTGCCGAGTTGTGCGGCGTGTCCGATGAGACCAAGAACTGTCTTTTCTATCACCTCCTGAGGCGCGAGATATGTGCTGGGCAGCCCACCGTCCGTGAAATCGAGCACTGTGTTGGCGCCCATGTCACGCATGAACCACAGGTCGCCGCCTGATCCGGTGCCTGTCGACTTGATGCCAGCTACCCTAAAACCGGCTTGCCGGAAGCCGCGCACAAGACAGGCCGACGTCATGGTCTTGCCAGCATTCATAGCCGTGCCTGCCACGAAGACGGTCGTAATCGGGGGTGAGTTGGCCAAAAAATTCACGGCATATTGATCGAGGTTGATCGGCTTGGCGTTGCCATCGCCGACCAGCCCTAACGGCGAAATGCGCGTCGGCTCGCGCATCCGATCGTGGCGGCAAATCTTGTGGGCTGCCACTCCGCCACCAGCTACGAGTTCACAGGGACTGAGATCGGTACCAATGACCGCCTCGAATTGATCGGGGGCGTAGCGATTGCCGAATGCAACCATGATGGTGTCGCCAACTGCCAAGGTCGCCTTGCGGCCGCTCGGCAACTCGATACGGCGGTGCGAGCCGATCTGGTCTACTCGCGCCATGACGAGATCGCCGATCCTGGGTGTTACATCGCCCATTAAAAGGGTCTGCATCACTTCCTCGGGTACACGGCGCGTCGTATAGGCCCGCTTCACATCGGCGATTTCTTCGGCGTTAAGGTTCCTGACGTCCATTGGCTCCACTCTTCCGACAGCTGCGGCCATCTATGGCTTGTATGACTTGCTCAGATGCGACTGTTGGAGGATGCAGCAACGTGCGAACTGGGCCGTCGTACACATCTATCCACCGGTCAGCGCGGGGGAAACGCCAAGTCCCGGATGTTATTCCGCAGTAAACTTTAGTCATTCAGTTCAGGAACTTTTCCTAATTGGATGTGAAATTGGATTCGATCTCATCAGCTTTCCCGAACGACCTATTTTCTGGGCGAGAACGCGTGCAATCCTCCGCGCATCGCGCCGGCCTTCGTTGCGCCGAATGTCGCTGGTCGCGCCAATTCGAACGACGAAAATTTGTCTGCTAACGATGAAAATGGCGCGCTCAGCCTGATGCCCGATGCGCAGACCGGTTGCGCAAGTCGCAAATCGCGACGTGCTACTTCATCCAACCTTGTTCTATGAGGCCGGCTTCTTCATCTGCGGTGAGCGCCGTGGAGACTCCGAGAGACTTCAAGATTGCATCCATGGCTGCGGGCTGTTCGCCGGCCGCTGGCCGGATGTCTTCCGTCTGCCCACTTTGAGGTGGTGCGGTTGAGGTCGCCGCTTGAATGTGCCACCGGCTGTCTGCCGCGCGGCACGCCACGGCAAAGATGAGCGGAGCAGCACCTTCGCTGACCGGCAACACTTCGAACTCTCGGCAGTAGCGGCTCTGACCGTCGCGGAACGAAGCAAGGACCATGATTTCGCGCTCCTGGCCGCTCGCGCTATGATTGACGGTGAGCGGGTCTCCGCTTGGCTTCGTGTTCAACAGTGAAGCGAGTGCCGTGTCGGCGGACACCGGCCCCAAAGCTATTTCGAGAGCCGATTGACCCAGACCGTTCGATGGCTGTTCCTGCCGGCCCATTTCGTAGCCGCCAACACCACCCACAATGAGGGCTATCGCGGCCGCCATCGGCAGCGCCAATCGAGAAGCGGGGATTGAAGCCGTTGAGCGGCGAGAGAACGGAAGGACTTTAGCCCGGTCGGATGTTTCCGATGCGCGCGCGCCGGTGAGCAGTAGTTCCAAGACTGGATCGGGTTCGTGACGCTCAAGTGCGCGATCGAAAGCAATCTTGGCGATGTCTCCACTTTCGACCAAGCGTTCAACAAACCGACGTGCTTCGTCGTTTCCCTCGAGAAAGCGCGCGACCTTGTCGGTCTCGGCTGCATCGAGCTGGCCATCTGCGAACTGAACAAGCGTCTCATCGCTCGGCCATTCTTCTGTCAAGCGCTGGCTCATGGCAACGTCGCCCTTTTGTCCGGCACGATCTGGCGCGAGACCAGCTTTGAATTGAGGAATAAGGGATAGGCGCACTGCATCATGGTGCCCTCACGGTGGCAGTACGGCGGGTCTTCGTTCCGTCGCGCGGCGCATCGATGGCTTCGGCCAGTTTGCGACGGGCGCGCGCCAGCCTGCTCATGACCGTACCTATCGGCACGCCTAAAGTGTCGGCAGCATCCTGGTAGGTCATGCCATCAATCGTAACGAGCGCGAGAACAACGCGTTGTTCATCGGGCAGATTCGCAATTTCTCTGCGGATGATGTCGAGGTCCATCCGCGCCTCGAGCTGCTCGTGGGTGCGCGCATCGAAGACCGCGGTTTCTCCGATGTTTGCATCGGCGCCCGCCGGCCTCCGGCTGGAGTATCGGACGCGGTCGATGCGAACGGTGCGTACGATCTGAAACATCCAGCAATCGAGCCGGGTGCCCGGTTCGAACTGGTCAAGCCGTGACAGGGCTTTCTCGCAAGCCGATTGCACAATTTCTTCAGCCTCTTCCATCGATCCCGTCAAAGAATAGGCAAAGCGCCTCATGCGAGGGAGCAACGCGACGAGCTCTTTGCGCACATCGTATCCCATTGTGGGAACTATCCTCACTCGCGACGGCGGGAGAAACGCTGGTCCCGCATGGCTATTCCCTGAACATAACAGAAATTCCCACCGGACCCGCCAGGCTCCCGGTCCGCAAGCGTGCAGGGTTAATGGCGGCGTTGGCGAAGGATGGGCGATCTTTTTTTGGGGAATAAGAATTGGCTATGGGCGTTTCGAGCCGGTTAATCGGGCAATGCTGGTGCAAGCCACGCTGACCGACGGAAATAGGGTAAGCGGAGCCGATGGGGGGCACGTTGACAACTGAAAGCAACGCAAAGGCCAGGCGGCAGGGAATAAGTCCCGCGCTTGTGATGTTACGGGCACAGGTTAGCTGCGAGTCGCAGCCGCGCGGTGCGACAGCCCTCAATTCGATGGAATCGGGCTAGCGAAACGTGGTCCATAGGCACAATAACGTAGTTTCGAGAATATTTTGATTCGCACGAGCCAAGAACTCGCATTTCTGGACGGTCCATTGGAAAGCCCGGTCGCAATTTCGGTCCGACTCGGCCAGCCACGCAGCAGACGTGGTTTTTTGGTGAGCTTTGCCGTTCTGGCTCGGCTGGTCTGCCTCATGTCTGTGTGGCCGGTCGTCGGTACGGCGTGCGTCACAGCGGCGATATCCGTTTCGCTGGTGACAGTGGCGAACGCCCAGAGTTCCGATGACGGCGACGATGATGGCGACGGCGATGACGATGATGATGACGACGATGACGACGACGATGATGATGGCGATGACGATGACGATGATGACGACGATGATCCGGGTGATCCACCTGGTCCAGATGACGATGTGCAAGGTGCCAATGACGATGGCGATAGTGATGATGCGGGCGACGATTGTTTCGAAACCGCCACGGTTCGCCCGTCTTGGCTAAACCCTTGCGATGACCGTCCGGCCAAAAAGCCGAAGCCGACACTCGCCGTTTCGCCAGGGCCTATTGCGCCAGCAGTTATAAGTGAACCGGAAAATGCGTTGCCTCGCGAGTTGGTCGCGCTTGGCTTGACGCCTTCCCAGGTGTCGTCTTTGGAAGCGCGAGGCTTTATTGTTCTTTCGCGCTTCGCCGATCCGCTTTCCACGGGTGAGTTGGTGCGCTTTCTCGTGCCGCCGGGTCTTTCGACACAACAGGCGCGAACAACCGCGCGCGGCCTCGCGCCTGGCGCGACGGTCGACTACAATCACGTATACCGGCCGGCGCAGCAGGCCACTTGTAGCGAACTGTTCTGCAGTCAGCGGCGCATCATCAAATGGCCGCAGCCTCCCGCCGAATGCACTATTGAAGCTTCGATTGGGTTGATAGACACGACCATCGACACTTCCAATCCCGCGCTGAAAGGCCAGCGCATTACCATTTTGGACGGCGTCTCTTCTGGCCGTCCTTATGCATCGCCAAATCATGGAACGGCCATCGCCGCGCTGCTCGCGGGGCGGTCAGATGCTGCGGTGCCTGGTCTCCTGCCAAAGTCTGAGATTGTGACCGTGCAAGCTTTTCATGTGTCGGCCAACGGCGAAGACATTGCCGATGTTTTCGACATTGTTTCTGCCGTCGATACACTTGCCCGCCGTGGACTACCGGTGATCAACCTGAGTTTCACGGGCCCCAATAACAAGGTGCTTGCCGCGATCGTCGAGCGTGCCAACACCGACGGCGTCACTCTCGTCGCAGCGGCCGGCAATCGGGGGCCGACCGGGCCCGTGGTCTATCCAGCGGGTTACGCAAGTGTCGTCGCCGTGACCGCAGTCGGTGATGATTTGCGTATCTATAGAGGTGCAAACCGGGGCCGGTTCGTGGACTTTGCAGCGCCGGGTGTAGATGTTCAGGTGGTGTCGGCGAAAGTTGAGACACGTTTCGAGACCGGTACGTCGTTTGCTGCACCATTCATTTCAGCGGCGCTGGCGGCTTTGACAGTGCGGATGCCGGATAAGAAGCCGGGTGAACTCGTCAATATTCTGCAAGGCGCAGCGACCGATCTGGGCCGGCCTGGCCGCGACCCGGTATTCGGTTGGGGCCTGGTCCAGCTACCCGAGGTCTGCCCATGAGACAGATTTTCCGGGCCGGCCTTTTTTCAATTGCGGTACTCGCCGCCACGACCGCTGCGGGGCGCGCTGATGAAGGCTGCTGTGCAGACCTGGAAGAGCGGCTCCTCGAACTTGAGGAAACGGCAGCCAAGAAAGGCAACCGAAAGGTCAAGCTGGAGATTTCGGGTCACATCAATCAGGCGATCCTGTTTTGGGACGATGGGGGGGAGAGGGACGCCTACCAGCTCATGAACTCGAATTCCAGCGACCGGATCCGGTTGTTTGGTACGGCGACAATTTCGCCTGACTTGAAAGCCGGATATCTGCTCGAAATGGGTTTGCGTCTCGACTCCACCGGGCGCGCGGATCAGTTCGGCGACGGCAATGCAGACGAAGATCTACGGCCCCGGCAATCGGCTTGGTTCGTCGAAAGCAAGACGTTCGGAGCGCTGACGCTGGGGCGGGGCTCTCCTGCGACCGATGATATTATTTCATTCAATCTAGGCGGCACGAATGTCGCTGGTTCGCCAAACCTGCCACTGCTGGGCGGCAATTTTTTCACGCGTGACACTGCTGCCGACACGCTGAACACGTTGTCCTCTGGGAATACAATTTCTCTGCGGTGGCGGCGGTTTTTCGAACAACTCGACACGCCGCAATCGGAAATGATCCGCTACGACAGTCCCTTACTATTCGGCTTTGCCGCATCGGCATCGTGGGGTGGCGACGACTACTGGGATGTGGCACTGCGGTATGCCCGCTTCACGCGCGACTATAAGTTCGCGTTTGGAATCGGCTACTTCGAAAATCGCAACGAAGACTCCAGTACGCTGGGGTGGCCTTCCGGCGGCGATACCGAACCGAATGCGGGCGACACTAGGATTAAGGAACTGAAGGGTTCGGTGAGCTTTCTGCACGAACCTACCGGGCTTTTTGCGTCGGGCGCGTACGTGCACCGGGTGTTTGACGGCGACGATTTAGGAACGCTGACTTTTGCTTGCTTCAGTTCGGGCGATGCGCTGTTGATTCAGGCGTTTGTGGACTGCGGCAACCGTCCCGATTTCGATTACTACTGGGTCACGGCGGGGTTGCGCCGCAATTGGTTCGCGATCGGTTCGACCAGCATTTACGGCGAGTATGCGCACTCGAAGGATGGCGTGACTGGTCTCAATGTTGCCGTTTCGTCTGCGATTGGCGGCGACATCGACTACGTGACCAAAAGTTCGCTCAATATGTGGGGCTTCGGACTCGTCCAACGGATTTCGCCGGCGGCCATGGACATTTATTTCTCTTACCGGCACCTCGATGCCGATGTGCGCGGCTTGGAGACGACGGGAGACATTGTCTCGGCACCGCTCGATGATTTTGATATGTTCATGGCCGGCAGCCGCATCCGCTTCTGATAGTCACGAGAGGTCACTCGACGGCGTTGTGCACTGACACTCATCTTCGGTTCAGCAGGCCTACAATCCAAGCCACCTCGTCAGCGCGCAGCGCGGGCAAACCTGCGGTACCACCCTTCGGACGCCTGCGTGTTGCGCAGTATTTTCTCGCGTTCCGCCCTCTCTTCCAATGATTCCGTACGTACCACCCCGTCGATAAGCGTTCCGCTGCGACGGAAGGGTATGACCTGAACCAGCGGCTCGCCTTTCTCGATCGTATAAACGCCGTCGCGTGCTGTTGCGAAGAACGGGAAGTGAATATGGGAGGTGTAGGTGTCCGTATCAACGATGCCTGCAGCAACTTCAAATACCGTGATTGGCCTGTTGAGAGGCGGAACGAACAGGCAGCTCCAGCCCGGTGGCGTGACGATGGTCCAATAGTTGTGGAATTTGCACGGAGGCTGGCGATCGCGCGGATTTCCGGCGACCTGGAAGTTCGAGTGGTTCGATACCATTGTCCGATCGATTTCCCAGCCGGCATCGACGGTTTGACCGTTATCGCGAACTTCCAGGCGCACCGTTGCAGCAAGGGGAAGGATCCACCCCGTGGTCAGAGCATCGAGAAATGGCATGCAACGCTTTACTGTCAGTCCATTGTTGCGCGAGTGAACTTCCTTTTTGTCGATCGGCGGCAGCCTGCGAAACCAATCGGGCATTGCGGACTTTGCCGGCACCGGTTCGGCGATGACACCCTTGTCTTCTGGCGCACACAGGAATGTAACCTTAGGCGTCGCGATTGATTTCAGCAGGGTGAACATCGGGGGCTCCGTTCAGACCGATTTTTTCAGCCGAAACGCCGCAGATGCGGAGTTATTCCATCGCCTTGCCGCCGACGGTTGCAGTTATTGCGCATGAGCCTTCTGCAGAGCAAATTTTCTTACACTGCTGCGGGGAATAGGTACGTGACGGCGGCGTTTACCCGTCCGCTTGGACCTCGGGCATCGATGCCGCGCGGTCGCGAGACTTGTTCCGGCAAGACCCCGGCTCAGCAGGTGCAGCCATGTCACAGCGAAGTCCGACGTCGCTTCTCTCAGTGGATGTTCCGCGCGCACTTGTTTCCTATTTGCCGGCTCGGAGTACCGAGCAGAGCCGTCAGCGCCGTCAGTTCTGGTTTGGCTTTGGGCAGTCCTTTAACCTGCTGCTCATTGGTGCCGTCGCATGTGCGGTTCTGCTGCATTTGTTGCGTCCGGACGCAGCGCCAGAGCCTGGGACGCCGACAGAACCGGCTGGCGTGGCGCGTTCGTCAAATTACGTGACAGCCAACGTTGTCAGGGGTGATCTTTCAGTCCGCGTGTCCGCATCGGGAACCGTCGAACCCACGCGCCTCGTGGAGGTATCGACGGAATTGTCAGGTACGATCCGCTCAGTTCATGTCGAGAACAATGATCCTGTTAAATCTGGCCAGCTGCTTGCCGAACTCGATTCCGACACACTGGTAATCGAGCTGAAACGCGCGGAAGCTCAAGTTCTTGCCGCGCGGGCACGGGTCGAGGAAGCTGAGGCGCTGACGACAGCCTCAAAGAAGGAATTGTCGCGAAAGAGGACGTTGGCTGCTCGCGATCTCGCGCCAGCTCGCGAGCTTGAAAACGCCGCTGCCAGCGATCGGCAAGCTCATGCTGCCGTCGATGCTTTGCAAGCCGAACTGAAGGCGGCAAGGGCAAATTTGGACATTGCCAAAGCCAATTTGGGAAAGGGCCGGATCGTGTCGCCGATTGACGGCATCGTCTTGCGGCGGAACGTCGAGCCGGGACAAACGGTGGCGGCTTCACTCCAATCACCGGTCCTATTCCGGCTGGCTCAAGACCTTGATCGCATGCAGATCCGGGTCGATGTCGATGAAGCAGATGCGCTCAGTGTTCGCGAAGGGCAATTGGCTTCGTTCACTGTACAGGCGCTGCGCGACCAGCCGTTGGAGGCGGTTGTAGAAAAGCTCTACATGGGTGCCGAGATCGTACAAGGCGTGGTGACATACCGCGCAATTCTAAGTTTCGACAATCGGCCGCTGGGGCTGCGTCCCGGTATGACCGCCATCGCTGACATCGTGGTGAAGGATGTGCGCGGAGGTCTTCTGGTGCCGAATTCGGCTTTAAGGTTTTCTCCGCCCGACGAAGCCATTTCCGACAGCATGTTGATGGCTGGCACGAGGCTGATGGGGCTCAGTGTCGATCCGGCGAATGCGAACGGGAACGTTGCGACCAACTCGGAGCAGCCCTCCGATCCAGACAGAGCGAATCGCCGGCGGGTGTGGATAGACGAGGGCGGTAAGCCGCGGCCGCTCGACGTGGAGATCGGTGCCACGGATGGAACCTTTACTGAAATTCTGAAGGGGCCATTGAAAGCTGGTCAGCGCGTGATCGTCGATATTGCCGCGCCGGGCCCGGGGGGGGGCTGACGATGCTCGACCGAATTGTCAGACGGAACGTCGTGCGACTCTCGGCTGTGTCTCGGGTATTCGGCGAGGGTTCGAATTGCGTCAAGGCGATGCGCGACGTCGATCTTGAAATTGGCGAAGGAGAGTTCGTCGTCATCGTGGGTCCCAGCGGATCAGGGAAGTCGACGTGTCTCAATATTCTTGGGTGTCTCGACACACCAACCTCAGGTCAATTTCGGTTATTCGGCAATTCCACGAACACGATGCCGCCGGAGAGGCGAGCCATGCTGCGCCGGGACAATATCGGCTTTGTCTTCCAGAGCCCGAATTTGATCGGGCGGATGACTGCTCTGCGCAACGTGGAGCTGCCACTGATCTACAGGGGCGCGCGGCGAAACGATCGCAACGAACGGGCCTGCCGTGCTCTGCAGGCTGTTGGTCTCGACCAGCGATTGTCCCATCGGCCGCATGAGCTGTCTGGCGGGCAGCAGCAGAGGGTAGCTATTGCTCGCGCTGTTGTGACATCGCCCCGGCTACTTATTGCCGATGAGCCGACAGGTTCGCTCGACTCAGTCACCGGCACCGGCATCATAGAACTGCTGATCAATCTCAACCGCACGATGGGACTGACCGTTGTCTTGGTGACCCACGACCAGAAAGTTGCGGATCGTTCGCCGCGCGTTTGCACATTCCGCGACGGCCTTCTGGTTTCCGACGTATCACGAAGGACGCCTGCATATGCTGGCTGAAGCCGTCCGGATGGCGCTGGAAGGCTTGAGCCGAAACGCTTTGCGTTCCGCCTTGACCGGGCTCGGCGTTCTCATCGGCTGCGGCGCAGTCATTGCGATGATTGCGATTGGTCAAGGGGCGTCGATCAATGTCAGAGACGAAATTGCCAAGCTGGGCGCCGAAGTTTTGGTTCTGACGGTTGGGCAGCACGTGCGCGGCGGAAATGGCATAGCCACGACGTCGAAGCCGTTTGATTATTCTGATGTCGAGGCAATTAGATCGCAAGTCAGGGGCTTGCGCCATGTCGCGCCTCTTTCGCAGTCGGATGGCCGCGCCGCTGCGCGCAATGCCAATTGGAATGTCCGCATTTTTGGTACCGAGAACGATTTCTTTCAGGCGCGGGGATGGGGAGTCGTAGCCGGCCGATTGTTCTCCGAGGGTGAGACCTATAACGGCAAGCCTGTCTGCATTATCAGCGAGGCCGTGCGCCAAAGGCTTTACCCCAATTTGGACGGACCAGGAGAAACGCTGCGGATTGCTGGGATAGCGTGCACAGTCGTCGGTGTGCTGGAGCAAACGGGGAAGGCGGGCTCGGCGCATGAGGAGTCCATCGTCGCCGTGCCGTTCGATATGTTTCAACGGCGGATACAGGGCGATTCCGATATCCAAAGTGTTGTGATGGCGGCTTACCCGGAAGCGAACATGAACCGGGTGAAGATGCTGATTGCCGGGCTCATGCGCGAGCGGCGCGATCTTGCAGCAAATGACAAGGATGATTTCGCACTGCTGGATATGCGTCAAGTCGCACAGTCGATGTCGGCGGCGGCTCGAACATTCACCCTCTTTCTGGGTGCGATAGCTGCGGTGAGTTTGGTTGTGGGCGGGATCGGGATCATGAACATCATGCTCGTCTCTGTTTCCGAGCGAACACGAGAAATAGGAGTTCGGCTGGCGATCGGTGCGCTGCCTTCGCAGATAAGACAGCAGTTCTTAATTGAAGCTGTTCTGCTCACGCTCAGTGGTGGAGTCATGGGAATAGCTACGGGCCTCGGCATCGCAGCAATGGCAGCGCCCTACCTTTCCATCCCGCTTGTTATCGATCCCGTCGTTATCGCAGGCACTGTGGCGGTCACAACAGCGCTTGGCGTGTTCTTCGGTTACATGCCGGCATCTAGGGCCGCAGCGCTCGACCCAATCGTGGCGCTTCGTCATGTTTAGACTCATCAAAAAAAGAATGGAATGCGGACGAAGCTTCAGCGTTTCCCTGGCTGCTCGCTGAATGATTTTGGCGGGATCGTCAGAAACCTCATGGAGAAGACCATGAAACACAAGATTACAATTACTTCGGTGACGGCGGCGTTGGCGGTAGCTGGCGCGGCAGGCGCCCAGGCCGATGAGCGCCTTGCGACAGATGTTTTGCGGACTCAATTGATGTCGACGGCACCGGTTGTCCTGCCGGCCGACGCAGTTGCCGAGATTGCCGGCGCGAAGCCGCAGGTTGTTGAGGGTTGGACTGAAGCACGCAAACGCCCTGCGTTGGGCAAGCGCGGTTCGTCCAACACCAGCAGCAATTCCTCTTCGAACAGCTCGTCCAACAGCTCTTCGAATTCAAGCTCGAACTCGTCCTCGAACAGCTCGTCCAACAGCTCTTCGAATTCGAGCTCGAACTCGTCCTCGAACAGCTC
>CAYWIF010000003.1:149802-167032 GCA_964458265.1 uncultured Hyphomicrobium sp.
ACAGCTCGTCCAACAGCTCTTCGAATTCGAGCTCGAACTCGTCCTCGAACAGCTCGTCCAACAGCTCTTCGAATTCGAGCTCGAACTCGTCCTCGAACAGCTCATCCAACAGCTCTTCGAACTCCAGCTCGAACTCGTCTTCGAACAGCTCGTCAAACTCGAGCAGCAACTCTTCGACGTAACCGTTCCCGCACACGGTTACTCGGGGAGTGGTGCCGCGGGGCGGGGGAACTTTCTCCCGCGGCACCGTCTTCCGCCTCGACGACCGAGCGCACGAGCGAGGACTCAAATGAAGCAAAGAGAATGGGCGGCACGCGATCGAACTATTGTGGATGCGGAGTTTGAGGATGTTCGCCAGTCGAACGATCGAACAGGCCCGCAATTGGCCCTTTGGTTGTCGCGCGGATTTCTGGTGACCATCCTTTGCGGGGCGCTCGCACTGTTCTGGCGCTTCGATCCCGATCCGGACGTTGACTTGGCCAGCGCTCCACCTTCGATCGTAACGGCAAGTGCGATTGCGGCTGCCGCGCGACAGGGCGCGACGCCGCCGCAGCCATCCCAAAACACTATTGAGACGGCGACGTTACTACCAGTCGAGGCCATGCGGCGACCCATCGAAGATCGTCCGGCCGTGCCCCAATCGCCGAGCGCGCACTTAGCTGAGCCTTCAAAAAGCAGCGGTGCAACATCGAAGCGCGTTGAGCGAGGTGAAGGCAAGGTGAGGTCCGACCGGAACAGACGACGTACACTGGCGCGGACAGTGCCAAGAAGAGCGCTGGCCGGAATCGCTTATCGGGCCAAGCGCACGCTTCGAGCCGTCGGCAGAGTTTTTTCCCGCCCTCTCTGAGCGGCTCAATGCACAATTGGTGCAAAGGAATGTTGCCAGGTATCGCGAGTTAGCTGCGGAAACCGGGACTGCAAAATAAAGAGTCCACTTAACATTCAACCTGGCGCACGTGCTTCGGAGACGATCGCAAGGTGTTGAAATGGCGTTAAAATTTTTGCTCTTCAAACCCGGCGCCGATATGGCGCCCCGTAGGGGACTCGAACCCCTGTTGCCCACGTGAGAGGCGGGTGTCCTAGGCCACTAGACGAACGGGGCGGCGGGCCGGAGCGAGACGTTTAAGGGAACGGCGATGGGGGTGCAAGTGCCATGTTTGCGGGCTGCCGGGATCGCACAGCGGTGATCAAGGACGGATCTGGCGGTGGATTGCGAGCGCGTTTCGTGCTCCCCATCAGGAGCGGTACCAACGTCACCGTTCAAGGATTAACGCGGCTCCACATGGCAACCGGTCGTCCAGACGATGAACATGATCATCAATCGCCTGAGGCAGTGGACGCGGGCGGCTGCGCGTCGATCATGGCCGGTGACGATGCCAAGGGAAAGCGGCTCGACATTGTACTGGCGGCAGGGATGGCGTCGTTCAGCCGGTCGCGGCTGCAGGCGCTGATCAAGGATGGAAAGGTTCTCGTCGCGGGAAAGGTTGCGACTGACCCAGATTTAAGGCTGCTCGGCGGCGAGGAGCTTTCGATCATCTTGCCGCCGCCGGACGCTCCTAAGCCGCGTGCGGAAAACATCCCGCTGGCGGTGGTGTTTGAAGATGAGCATCTCATTGTTATCGACAAGCCGGCGGGGCTCGTTGTGCATCCAGCCGCTGGGCACGCGCGCGGAACGCTGGTCAATGCGCTGATCGGGCATTGCGGGGACAGCCTCTCAGGTATTGGGGGCGTCAGGCGCCCGGGCATTGTGCATCGCCTGGACAAGGACACGTCGGGGCTGCTGGTTGTGGCCAAGTCGGATACGGCCCACACGGGGCTTTCCGAACAATTCGCGGCGCACGGTGCGGACGGGCGACTGGAGCGCGCCTATCTGGCAGTGGTCTGGGGCGTGCCGCCACGCAATAAGGGTGTTATTGATGCCGCCCTTTCCAGGTCGGCGCGTAACCGGGTTAAGATCGCCGTCGTGCCGGAAGGGAGCGGTCGGCATGCCGTTTCCCAATTCGCCGTCGTCGAGACATTCGTGGACAAGGACGGCGAGCCGGTGGCGTCGCTGGTGCGGCTGGTCCTGGAGACAGGGCGAACGCATCAGATCAGGGTCCACATGGCCCACATCGGACATCCGCTGCTCGGAGATACGACTTATGGGAGTGGATTTCAGACCCGCGCGGCAAGGCTTCTCGAGGAGGCACAGACCGCACTGAAGGCTTTGGGCCGCCAAGCCTTGCATGCTGCCGAACTCGGCTTCGAGCATCCAGTGACCGGCAAGGGTATGAGGTTCCGGTCGGAGCTGCCGGGCGACCTCGATAGGCTATTGACGGCGCTGCGCGACACGCCAACGAAAGCACGCCGGTCGTCGGCCGGCCGGCGGCGGCGGCCGGCCTAGACCTGGGAACGCCCCTACGATGGGTTCCGCGGCGCGATCAGCGACGGAACGAAGGCGGTTCAGACGTATTGGTAGAGTATGTTCACGTCTCCGAATTCTGCCGTGAAGCTACAACCTCTGACCGCTGATTAATTCGGTGTAATGGATATTTAAATGGGACGGAGTTGGCCCATTTATATAGCCGGGTGACAGGGAGCCGGGATCAATCCGCAGTCGGACACGTCCCGTAAAAATATCAATGAGCGCGAAGTCTGTTCCAGTTCTGGCCGGCGGCTCGCAGGGGCTTTCGCGGTATCTCGACGAGATCCGCAAGTTTCCCATGCTTGAGCCGCATGAAGAATTTATGCTGGCCAAGGCCTGGCAGGAACATGCCGATCAGGAAGCAGCGGAAAAGCTGATCACGTCGCATCTGCGGCTCGTGGCACGCATCGCCATGGGCTACCGGGGCTATGGCTTGCCCATCGGCGAAGTCATCTCCGAAGGCAATGTCGGCTTAATGCAAGCGGTGAAGCGGTTCGATCCCGATCGCGGGTTCCGGCTTGCGACCTACGCCATGTGGTGGATCCGGGCGTCGATCCAGGAATACATTCTCCGGTCGTGGAGCCTGGTGAAGGTCGGTACGACCGCGGCGCAGAAGAAGCTGTTCTTCAACTTGCGGCGGGCCAAAAGTCAGTTGCAGGCGCTCGAGGACGGCGACCTCAAGCCCGAGCATGTCAAGGCGATCTCGAAGAAACTCGGAGTGAGCGAAGACGACGTTGTGTCGATGAACCGGCGTCTTGGCGGGGACGCCTCGCTCAATGCGCCGGTGCGCGCCGACATGGAAGCGGGCGAGTGGCAGGATTGGCTTGTCGACGACACGCCGGATCAGGAAGAGCGGCTTGTCGAAAGCGAAGAGGCCAGCCGCAGAAAGTCCTTCCTGTTCACTGCGCTGGATACGCTCAACGACCGCGAGCGGCGAATATTCGAGGCCCGGCGTCTTGCCGAGAGCCCCTCGACGCTCGAGGACTTGTCGGCAGAGTTCGGGGTCAGCCGCGAGCGCATCAGGCAGATCGAAGTCCGCGCGTTCGAAAAAGTACAGAAGGCCGTTCGCAATGCGGCGCGGACGGCGGACGCGGTGGTGTAGGCGCTCCAGCCCAATCGTTCGTTTTGAAATCGTGCAGCGGCCCCTTTGCCAAGAAGGGGCCGCTGCCGTTTTGCAACTGCCGCAAGTTCGGGCACGGCGAGGCGAAAGTTGAGTCATAGAACCTGTGGACGAATCACTTAGCATCCAGATCGCGGGGGAGCCTCGCTTCCAGCCGTTTCAGTCATCTGGAGCGTGCTGGAGGGGTGCGTGCGTCGGAGCTTGCAAGGCGGAAGCGCTTGAAAACTCTGTGCCGGTCAAACACTACTGGCAAAATCATCCGGTTCGACGTGGAGCGGTCCTGGACGGGGCTGCTCGAGGGAACGTCTCACCGGACCGCACCTAAATCTCTCCGCAGAGCCGTCCAAGACCGCCGCGCCGCTTCCTGCAGAACAACCGGACAGCACTCGCCGCGATGGGGCCACCCGTCGCACTCGCGGCGTGCGTCACTGTCCAACTGCCTCGAAGGGACCTTCCTTGCCCGGAGTCCAAGGTGCGGTGCCACGACCCTCGAGGGAGTGCCTGATGAAGACGCTTTTTCGTCCCCGTCCAGCTGTGGTGTTGGCGTTACGACCACGCCGCTCGTTTGCAAGGAGGCTTGATCTCGAATGGCTTTTTCTCCTGCTCTGGCGACTCAAACCTGCACACCCTCCAAGTAGAGCTTGAATGACGAAGGCCGGTAGCGGGTGCGATCCGCTTCGGTAGAATATCGAAAGGCCGGTCTCGCGACCGGCCTTTCCATTTCGCAGGCTTCCTACCTGGAGCTTGTTACATCGGCAGGCGGGCGAGCTGATGAGAAAAGTAATTTTCCACAGCGGTCGTTATGCTGTCGGCGACCTTGCCGCGCCATGCATCGGATTTGAGGAGTTGGGCGTCTTCCTTGTTGGTCACGTAGGCGAGTTCGATCAAGACAGACGGGAACTGGGCGGTCTTTAAGACGCGGAATGCGGCTTGCTGGTCGGGCTTGGCGCGCAGATTGGTCGTCTCGCCCATGTGTTCGATGACCGACCGAGAGAAGATACTGGTTCGCTCCTGCGTGGTCTCGACTTCCCGGCCGGCCAAGTCGGCCAGTATGTTGCGCACCGCCGCGACGTTCTTGTCGCTGCTGGCACTCTTTACGGCGGCTAGTTCGGTATCCGACAGCACATGCTCGGAGACGTCGCCCTTAGCGGAGCGCTTCAACGAGTTGGCGACATTCTCGCGCAGAGAGTAGATGGTCGCGCCTCGCGCTGCGGTTTTCGCGTAATCGGCGTGGACCGCGATGAACAGCGCCGCCTGATGTTTCTCGCCGAAAGCACGCCGGTCGTCGAGCGGGACGAAGACATCGGAATCGCGGGTCATCAAGACCTTGTAGCGCCCGGTTTTCTCGATTTTGTCGCGCAGGACTTTGGCAAAGGCCAGCACGACATCCTTTTCCACGGTGCCGTGTTTCATCGCGCCTGTGTCGTCGCCGCCGTGGCCGGGATCGATGACGATGATTGGCTTGTATGCGGCTTTTGCCGAATCGGAGGGGCGCTTCGCCGGAGCAGGCAAGGGAGGTTGAATGCCTGCGGCCCCTAAGGCGAACGGTTGAGATTTGAGTGGCTGCTTTGCGGGCTTCACGAGCGAACCGCTCGAAACGATTTCGACAGAGAGATGGACGCCATTTCCGCTGGCTGCCTTGTCGATTGCGGTCCGTTCAATCACGACGGGTTCGGTCACTTCGATGATGACCGAGTTTTGACTTTGAGCGGACTGACCGCTGCGAACCGACTTGACGAGGCCGACGGGGTTGGGTCCGGGATCGGGCGGGAGCCGCAGCGCCACATTCGGCAGGTCGATGACGACGCGATTGGGATTGGTGAGTGCGGAAACCGTGTAGGAAACCTTGTTCTCAAGACCGATGACGAAGCGCGTGCGGGGCGCGGCCTTCGGGGTTGGCGGAGGCAATGCCTCGGCGGCAGCCGGGAGCGGCGCTGCCGGGTTGGCTGCGGCAAGCTCGGTTTCAGCGGACCACACGTTGGTGCTGCCTAGCGCAAACGCGAACGCTCCGGCAGACAGCCGAAGTGCCGCGCGGCAGGCGCGCAAGATCGTTGTGTCCAGAACCATCCCCTTCGACCCCCGACGACGCTTTACGGTTCACAAGACGGGCAAGTCCGAAGCATTCCCGGAGATGATGGCGGTTTCCGGGTCGCTGTCGGGCTTTGTTATGGACCCGTCAGGGTTACCAGAGTGCTAACGTGGCCGGCCGAGTGGTATTCCACAGGATGGACTAACGCTTTTCGCTGGCCCAGCGTGCAATTGCCTCCGCGTCGCACTCGCGGGCATCCACCCAGGCCGCTTCCGACCCTGAAAATGTTTCCTTTTTCCAGAACGGCGCGCGGGTCTTCAAATAATCCATCAGGAATTCAGCGGCTTGGAACGCAGCCTGGCGGTGCTGTGAGGCCGTTATCACCAGCACGATATTGGAGCCCGGATGCAATTCACCGACGCGATGGATGATCAAGCTTGCCGCGAGCGGCCACCGCTTCGCGGCTTCAGCTTCGGCAGCCTCCAGTTCGGCTTCCGTCATGCCTGGGTAGTGCTCGAGCATCATGGACACCAGGTCGCGGCCATCCTGAGTGCCGCGGACGAGGCCCGTAAAGGTGACGAGCGCACCGATGTCCGTGCGGCCGCTCGTTAGCGCCGCGATTTCGGCGGCGACATCAAAATCCTCGGCCTGGACGCGAACCGGCACGGCTTCAGCCTCCTGTCACGGGCGGGAAGAAGGCTATTTCATGCGCGCCGTCAATCGGAGCGGTCGATTTGACGTGCCGTCTGTCGATGGCGGTGCGAATGATGCCCGGTCTTCCAAAGGCATCTTCAAACTCGGGGCCGCGGGTCGACTGCCAGACAAGCACGTCCGCCACCGTCTTCAAGCCGGCTGGCAGCGCCAAACGCTCTTCGCCGCGGCCAATCTTCTCCCGAACCCAGGCGAAGTAGCGCAGCGTGATTTCTGGTCCGGCCGACATACTTGAAATTCCTCAACTGCAGCGCTCGAAGATTCATGAGGTCGCTTCGTTACTTATGATCATCGGTGGTGCGGCGCCGTCAATGGGTGATGGCGGGCGGCCATCCTATCCGCGCGGCTTAGCGTAAGATTGGCTAGGTTCGCGCCGGGGCCGCTCTGGGGGGTATATGCTCGTCTTGTTGAACGTTGCGCTGAGTTATGCAGCCTGGTTCGCCGTGGCTGTTCTGGCGGCGCGCGGTCACTTTTGGCTGGCGGTCATTCCTTCTCTGCTGGCCGTTGCCGTCCACCTTGGGTTTGCTTCGGGTGAAAGGCGGAGTGCGGAGCTAAAGTTAAGCCTTGCCGCGGTCGCGCTGGGGCTAGGCGTTGAGACTATTCATATGGCGAGCGGGGCAACGCAATACCAGCCGGGGGCGTCGATCGAAGGTTTGCCGCCAGCCTTCATGCTGGGACTATGGCCGGCATTCGCCATGCTCATCAACGTCAGCCTCGCTTGGCTCAAGGACCGGATGTGGGTGGCGGTCGTACTGGGCGCGCTGGCAAGCGGGCCGTCGTATTTTGCGGGCGCTAAACTCGGAGCGCTGACGTTGGGAGAGCCCGTCTGGCAAAGTCTGGCCATCATCGGCGCGGTGTGGGCGATCGCGTTTCCCGCGCTCATCGCGATTGCGCGGCGGCTGGATCGCTGAAGCTCAGCCGCGCTCATGGAAGAAGTCGTAGACCTTTTGCGCCATCTCAGCGGAGATGCCTTCGACCGCCTTTAGATCCTCGATGCCGGCTTTCGAGACCGACTTTGCAGAACCGAAGTGCGTCAGCAGCGCGCGGCGGCGGGCGGGGCCGATGCCTTCGATCTCATCGAGCGGATTGGCGCTGATGGATTTCGACCGCTTGGCGCGATGCGTGCCGATCGCGAAGCGGTGGGCTTCATCGCGCAGGCGCTGGACGAAATAGAGGACGGGGTCGCGCGTTTCGAGCAAGAGCGGCTGCGCCCGGCCTGGCAGATGGAAATGCTCGCGCCCGGCATCGCGGTCAGGTCCCTTTGCGACGCCGATCAGCGAAATGTCTTCTAGTCCAACATCTGCGAGAACTTGTTGGGCGACAGCGAGTTGGCCCGCTCCGCCGTCGATCAGAACGAGATCGGGACGGTCGGGGAACTGGGGCTCGGGATCGCTTCCCAGGTCGGCCGGCGCGGGTGCCGCCGTTTCCTCCGCGAGACGTTTGAAGCGGCGGGTCAGGATTTCGCGCATCATGGCGTAGTCGTCGCCGGGCGCGGTATCAGGCGACTTGATGTTGAATTTTCGATAGGCCGCTTTGACGAAGCCCTCGGGGCCGGCGACAATCATCGCGCCGACGGCATTCGTGCCGGAGATGTGGCTGTTGTCGTAGACTTCGATGCGGCGCGGCATTTCAGGTAAGTTGAAACGTTCCTGAATTGCTTCCAAAAGGCGCGTCTGGGAGGATGTTTCCGCGAGCTTGCGGCCGAGCGCTTCGCGTGCGTTGGTCAACGCGTGGTCGACGAGACCGGACTTCGTGCCGCGGCTTGGCACCCGTAGATCGACTTTGCGCTCGGCTTTGGTGGACAGCGCTTCGGCCATGAGGGTGCGATCCTCGAAGTCGTGGCTGAGAAGGATCAGACGCGGCACGGGCTTGTCGTCGTAGAACTGCGCCACGAACGACGCGAGCACCTCATCGACCGGAACGGCCTTGTCGGCCTTCGGGTAGTAGGCCCGGTTGCCCCAGTTTTGTCCCGCCCGGAAGAAGAAAACCTGGATGCACGTTTGGCCGCCTTCCTGGTGGGCGGCGAATACATCCGCTTCCTCGATGTTGTCCGGGTTGATCGCCTGATCGGCTTGCACATGGGCAAGCGCCCAAAGACGATTCCGATACTTGGCGGCGCGTTCAAATTCGAGCGCGTCGGACGCCTGTTGCATGAGGAGTTGATACATTTCGCGAACGGACTGACTTTCACCGCGCAGAAAGCGGACCGCCTCCTCGACCAGATTGAGATAATCGGTTCGGGAAATTTCGTTCGTGCACGGCCCGGCGCAGCGCTTGATCTGGAAAAGCAGGCAAGGCCGGGTCCGGCTTTCAAACACGCTGTCGGAGCATGAGCGCAGAAGAAATGCGCGCTGAAGCATGCTGATCGCGCGGGAGACGGCGCCGGCTGAAGCAAACGGTCCGAAATAGTCGCCCTTTATGGTCCGGGCACCGCGATGCTTGAGGATCTGGGGGGCGGACGCGTCGCGGCGGATCAGAATGTAGGGGAACGACTTGTCGTCGCGCATCAGCACATTGAAGCGTGGCTTGAAGCGCTTAATGAGGTTGGCTTCGAGAAGCAGGGCTTCGGCTTCGGTCCGGACTGTGACGAATTCCATCGAAGCTGTCTGCGAGATCATGCGGGCGATCCGGTTCGTGTGACCGGTGCCGCGCGCGTAGTTGGAGACGCGGGACTTCAGATTGCGCGCCTTGCCGACGTAAATGACGGTGCCTTCGGCGTCGAGCATGCGATAGACGCCGGGCCGTGGCGGCAACGATTTCAGATGGCCCGCAATGACTGCAGGTCCAACGGGCGTGCCGGACGCCGTCGGCCCTCCTGCTGGGCCATTTTCTGTTGAGTTGCCGGACATCAGCGGACCTTTGTCTGCACGGATGGCGCGGTCAAGCCGGGCCCGTGGCGAATGGGGGCAGATTGGATAAAATTCAACGCAATAGTCGTTGAAGTTCGCGGTCAATTCGCTGCGAAATCGCCCGCATACCGGCACAACTTTTCAGTTCTTTGGTGGCAATTAAATTGCGCGCGATGCGGATCGGAGGGTCCGTGCGCCGATCAGAGAGCAGCAGCATGCCCAATAGAACATTCGGGACCCGGCAACAGCCGCCAAACGCTTCCGTACCCACCAACACGCGGCCAGACAAGTATTCCAGAGTGGATTTTCTGAGAGGTCTCATCGCAGCGCTATGCCGTCAGTACGATGACGCCGCGCCATCGGAGCACGCAAGTCTCGCCATGCGCATTCGTGTCTGTCAGGACCAGTTGGCAGAGGCGAAGCGGCTCAGCGGTGCGCGCAAGCACAGGTCCGACGAGATGGGCTGGGTCGACATCTGGCGGCCCAACTGAGGTTCGGGAAAGCAAATTGCCACAAAAGCGCCACTGCGCAGGCGCGTCTGTCCCACGGGAGGCGGGCGGAGGTGTCGATGCGTACGTGGTCGCGAGTCGTGGCAGTTTTGGCCTTAGCTTTGATTCCAGCCACTGCGGTCGCAGCGTCTAAGAATGCTCGCGACGCCGAGAAGCCGTTTGCGCGCTCGGAAGCAGTTCTCAAATGGATCAACGGATACCGATCGGCGCCTGAACCGGAGAAATTGCCGGAAGCCGTGAAGGCCATGGGCGAGTTTGGACTGTTACGTGAGCTGGAACAATCGGGCTTGCACGTCGGTTTTATCGCCGGGGTGCTCTCGACCAATCCCGATACGGCCCCTCGCCTCATCGCCCAGATGTTTCCGATGCCCCCAGAGGATCAAGTCATCCTGGTGAAGGCTATTGCGTTCTCCGGGTTGCCGAACTGGAAATCGCTGCTCTCCGCATTTTCGGAGCGGATGCCGGCGCGGCAGGTACTGATCGATAAATATCTATTCGGTGACGGGAAGACGCTGTTCGAACTTCCGCTCGACGAGGGGTCGTTCGTGCTCGACTGTCACTGGGGCTACTATTTCGGCAGCGGGTCGGAGGTGGCGGTCGGGAGGATCGTTTCGGCGCTGGCCTGGATGAAGGAAGGCGACAGCGTCGATAAGCTCACGATTGCCGCCATGGCCAAGTGGACACTGGCGTCGAATGCGACCCGCGACAAGGATTTGCTCGATACGCTGAAAGCGCAAATGAATCTTCAGGACCGCGAAGCGACGCGCGTCCACTTGCGCGAAGTGATCCTGGCTGCCGAGACGTTCGAGACGGCGAAGATCCGGCGCGATGCGCTGGCGAAGATCGACGAGTTGAAGGCCAAGGGGCCGGAGAGCGCGCGCAACTTCAACTGGTGGGGGCAAGCGGGTCAAACCGTTCTTGCGCTGGGCTGCGTGGCGGCGAGTGCGATGGGGCAGGTGCAACTCGGCATCCCGTGTGTCGTCGGCGGCGCGGTCTCGTCGGCAGCACTCAAATATTTAGCGCCCACGGCGCCCTGAGCCTGGGCACAAGCCGCTGGGTTCGGTTGCCTGCTCATGCCGGGTGGGATAACCAAGTCCTTTCCATTTTCTTTCGGATCGAGGCAGGACGAACGCCATGTCGCGCGCTGACACGAACGGTGCCAAATCGAAACCTTCGAAGCTTATCGCCGGAGCCACGGGCGACTGGGAAGTCGTCATTGGCTTGGAGGTTCATGCGCAGGTGGCGTCGCGTTCGAAATTGTTTTCCGGGTCTTCGACGGCATTTGGCGGCGAACCCAACAGCCATGTATCGCTGGTCGATGCGGCGATGCCGGGCATGTTGCCGGTGATCAACGAGGAGTGCGTGGCGCAGGCCGTGCGTACGGGGCTGGGTCTCAAGGCCGGCATTAATGTCCGGAGCATTTTTGACCGGAAGAACTATTTCTATCCCGATCTGCCGCAGGGCTACCAGATCTCGCAGTACAAGCATCCCGTCGTCGCCGAAGGACAGATCGAGATCGAAGTTGATGGCGAGGCCAAAACTGTCGGCATCGAGCGGCTGCATCTGGAGCAGGATGCCGGTAAGTCCATCCACGACCAGCATCCCGACTACTCTTACGTCGATCTCAATCGCTCGGGTGTCGCGCTGATGGAAATTGTGTCGAAGCCCGACATGCGCTCCGCTAAGGAAGCCCAGGCGTATGTCACGAAACTTCGCACCATCCTGAGGTATCTCGGGACGTCGGACGGCGACATGGAAAAGGGCAACCTGCGTGCGGACGTGAATGTGTCGGTGCGAAAGCCCGGCGGTCCTCTGGGTACGCGGTGCGAGATCAAGAATGTCAACTCGATCCGTTTCATCGGGCAGGCGATCGAGGTTGAAGCGCGGCGGCAGATCGACATTATCGAGGATGGTGGCGCGATCGATCAGGAGACGCGGCTGTTCGACCCGGGGAAGGGCGAAACGAGGTCCATGCGGTCCAAGGAAGAAGCGCACGATTACCGGTATTTTCCCGATCCGGATTTGCTGCCGCTCGAACTTGAGCAGGCCTGGGTCGATGGTCTCGCCCAGCATCTGCCAGAGTTGCCCGACGAGAAGCGCGCGCGGTTTATGGAGGTGTATGGACTGTCGCCGTACGATGCCGGTGTGCTCGTCGCGGAGCGCGAGAACGCGGACTATTTCGAAGCGGTGGCCGAGAAGCGCGACGGCAAGCTTGCCGCCAATTGGGTCATCAATGAGTTGTTCGGGCGGCTCAACAAGGAAGGCCTCGCCATCGGGCAATCGCCGGTTTCGGCCAAGCAGCTCGGCGGTCTGGTGGACCTCATTTCGTCGAATGTAATTTCGGGCAAGATCGCCAAGGATCTGTTCGAGATCCTTTGGACCGAAGGTGGCGAGCCGGCGGCCATCGTCGAAGCCCGCGGTATGCGACAGGTGACGGACACCAGTGCGATCGAGAAGGCTGTCGACGAAATTCTCGCGGCCAACGCGGAAAAGGCGGAGCAGGCGAAGCTGAAGCCGAACCTGCTCGGTTGGTTCGTCGGTCAGGTCATGAAGTCGTCCGGCGGGAAGGCGAACCCGGCGGCGGTGAGCGACATTCTGAAGAAGAAGCTCGGGATCGACTAGCCCGGCACTACGCCTTTGCTTTGCCGCGCGCGATGCCGGCTGCTTTCTTCAGGCGCTTACGAGCGCCTGCGGTGTTGCCCTGATTGCGCGTTGTTTTCGGCCGGGCGATGGCGCGGCGGGCCTTTTTCTTGCGCGTTTCGATGTTGCGGTCGCTGCGGGCGCTGCTCATTTCTATCATCCTTGTGGGCATTCAGGTTGCAGGGGCAGGCTCAGAGCCCAGGCCCCGGAATAAGAAGCGCCTCGTCTAGGCCAGGAGATACCGGCTGGCAAGTCTCAACCGCCAATGAGTGCCCTAATTAGGGGGACCGGCGCCAGCAGTGCTGCGGTCCAGATGACGCAGGAGATGAGGGCGGCTGCGAGGAATGGACCGATCGGCATGCCGGCCGCGCCGGCCGCTAGTGGGGCGAACGAGCGCAGGGTCGTGTGAAATTTCGAAATCAATATACCCATGGCGCCGCGCTGGTTCACGAATGAGATCGCTTTGCCGGACGACTCTGGGCTCCAGCTATTCCGCCAGACGTTGTGGAGGTCTTCGCCTTGATGCGCGCGTCCGTAGCGGTAGGCGAGGATGTCGCCGAGGAGTGCACCTGCCGTTCCGGCTGCGATGGCAAGCAGGGGGTCTCCGCCGGCGAAAAGGAAGACGGCACCGGCCGCGAGGAAGAGAAATAGCGTTGGGATCGCCATCAGCGGCATGGGGATGCTATTGAGGAAGGCCGTCAAGAACAGGAAGCCGGACACCATGTAGTGGTGCTCGCGGACGAAGCCGACGATTTCATCGCGAAATGTCACCGCGAAGAAACTCGGCGCGATGACGCCGGCTGCCCAGATGAAGGCGCTGACGACGTTGGCAATCTGGAAGGGAAGCTGGCGCATGCGGAACATGCCCGCCACGACCGGTATGACGGCGCGCACGGGGCCGAAAAAGTGTCCGAAGAAGACGCCCCATCCACCCCATTTGTCGAAGAAGTGTTCGCCGTGGCGGATCAGTTCAGGCTGGTTCTTGAATGGCCAGATGTGCGGGATGCTGTCCTTGAAATAGAGGCCGATCCAGTAGGAAATCGCGTAGCCAAGCGTCCCACCGAGGCCGGCTGCAACAATTGATGGGAGCAAGATCGACTGATCGGCGCCGCTGGCTGCGAGCAGGCCGGTGATGCCGACGAGGATCGCCGTCCCTGGCCATAGGATCGAGAAGAAGCAGAAGCTCTCGGCGAAGGCCACCAAGAAGGCGACGGGCACCGCCCACTCCTGATGCGTCCTTACAAAACCAACGATCAACTCGACGAAATCCTGCACGCTCATGAAGTAGCTTTCGGTTTGGTCATGGTTGGCTTTTGGAGACCGTGCCTTCCGGCAGGCGGGAAGAGTTGAGCTACGCTCGATTACGTTCTGCCACAGCGGCGGCCCAATTCGCGTCCCAGTTCACGGCTGACCTCGTGCGCTAGGATGACCCCGCGGGATACTTGGGAATGGGTGAGCCCATTTCCAGGGGTGCGCAAGACGGCAGGCCCAGCATCGGCTTCGCGCTTGCCCGCCTGAAGTTCAGCGCAACTCAGGTCTTTCTTCTTGGTCTTGAAGGCGAAAAGGCGCACGCCGGACGCGTAGGCCGCGGCATCGGGGCGCTGGGAGATCCAGGTGCGGCTTGGGTCGGAAAGCATGGCCTTCATGGTGGCCTGACGTTCGGCGATGCACGCCGGGCTGTCGTCCACGCACTTCAGTCCGGCACCGGGGGTTGTGACGGTGACGCCATTGCCGCCGCAACCCGCAACAAGGCCAGTGCACGCGAGCATCACTGCCCAGGCGGCGAGAGTCCCCCGAGGAGCCGGAAGAGGGCAGTCGAACGGCATCGGATTCCGGTGGCTCCTGGCGTTTCGCTCGACTTGCGCTTATGGGGCGTACGTGGCGGGGTCAAGGCGCGTCGTAGCCGCCGTCGAATTGTTGTTTTATGCAAGGCGCATAGCATCGTTCAGTGCGACGGCCCTTCGGGCAAGCGGGGGGTGCAAGGAGGCGACATGGTGCAAGCGATTCGCGTTCATGCCACCGGGGGACCCGAAGTTCTGCAGCTCGATGACGTCGTGCTGCCGCCGCCGGGCGATGGGGAAGTGCGCATACGGCAGCGGGCGATGGGGCTTAACTTCATCGATACCTATCAACGGTCGGGCCTCTACAAGCTGGCGAGTTTGCCGGCGGTTCTCGGCATGGAAGGCGCGGGCGATGTGGTCGCGACCGGCGCGGGTGTGACCGACTTCAAGCTGGGCGATCGCGTGGCCTACAGCACGGAACTCGGGGGCTACGCGGAAGAGCGCAACATTCGCGCCGACCGGATCGTGCCGTTGCCGGATGCGATCTCCTATGAGACGGCCGCAGCGATGATGCTGCAGGGGATGACGGTGCGCTATCTGTTTCGCGAGACCTTTGACGTTGGACCTAAGACCGTGATGCTGTTTCACGCGGCGGCCGGTGGCGTCGGCCTGATCGCTTGCCAATGGGCAAAAGCGCTCGGCGCGACGATGATCGGGACCGTGGGCTCGCCGGATAAAGCGGACCTGGCGCGGGCGCATGGCTGCGCGCATGTGATCGAGTACCGGCATGAGAATTTTGTCGAACGCGTGCGGGAGATCACGAACGGGCAAGGGTGCGACGTGGTCTATGATTCCATCGGTAGAGATACGTTTCCAGCGTCGCTTGATTGCCTGAAGCCCAAGGGTCTGTGGGTCAGTTTCGGGAATGCGTCAGGTCCGGTGCCACCGTTCGATCTCACGCATCTGAAGGGATCGCTGTTTGCGACCCGGCCATCGCTGATGGCCTACACGGCGACAGCCCAGCAATTGCGGGCGAACGCGGCCGACCTCTTTGCCGAAGTTATCGCCGGGCGAATCGCAGTGCGCGTGAACCAGACGTATGAGCTGGCCGAGGCAGCACAGGCTCACCGCGACCTGGAGGGGCGCAAGACGACGGGGTCTTCGATCCTGGTGGCGTGAAGCGGCCGCTCAGCGTTCGATCAGACGTGCGGGGTCGACTTCGAGGCCCGTGACGCGTTCGAAGACCACAGCGGACAGAACCTTGCTCGACGAAACGCGAGGAAACGGCGCGGCTTTGGATTGAGCGGGCGGGGCTTTGTCGACCGCGCCGACATAGCTTGGACCGGCGGGACCGAGGGCAGGCGCCGTCGAACAGCCCGCGAGCAGGGTTGCGCAAAGTGCAAGCCTTGCTGCTTTCATTTGACCCGCACCGTTTGATCCCATCCGACGCATGGCGCTCAGTCCATCACCCCATTCGACAGGCCAAAGCAGCCTGCATCCATCCCGCAACCGTTTTGCCAAGACACGTCTGAACGGTACCTGAACAGTCGCGCGAACGACGCTGTGATGACATGGTTAGCGCATGGTTTCCCCACTTTTTAAGAGTGGATTTCGTCGCGCCCGAATGTGTGACACATGCCCCGCGACGGCACGGCGATCGCGATATTCTTTCATTGTTTCAGCGCCGTAGGACGTTCGCCGTTAACCAGATTTCATCTCCGTGCTGACAGTCTTTCCAGGCTTGCAGGCGCGCCTTGAATGGTCCGGGCGCGGGGAAAACTCCCCAGGCACCGACGGCAAGCAGACAGTGTTGCGTTACGGAGTTCTAGTGTCATGGCGCGGTTTGAGATCGCCACGAATGAGATGGTTGAATTTGCTGCTCAAGGCGGTGCGCCGGATGCGCTGTTTGAGCTGGGACTTATGTATTGCACCGGGCGCGATGTCCCGCTCGATCTAATCCAAGCTCACAAGTGGTTCAATCTGGCTGCCCAGCGGGGCAACGAGGACGCCAAGCGCTACCGCATGGAGCTTGCAACCGAGATGTCGAAGCTTGACATCGCCGAAGCCCAGCGGCAGGCCCGCGCGTGGATCGCCACACACTGACGTCAATGACGCGCTGCGTTTACGGCCGCTCGGTCAACAGTCGCTGAACAGCGACTTTACGCAATTCCAGCTCTGCTTTGCTGCATCGCCGATCGCACTGCCAACGCCTTCGATCTGCTCACCGGCCTTCTCCGTCGTCGACTTCACTGAAGAGCCGACATCGCCAATACCCCTTTTTGTATTTTCGACGGTCGTCTTTGCCATCTCTTCAACGGTCTTAGGTGGCTGTTCCAGCTTTGCCGCCGGTTCGACAGCCGGTGCTTCTTGTGCCGGCGATGGTCCGGTTCCGGCCGCCGTGTCCGCTGCTTCTCCTGGTGGCGGTGTAATGGTCACGGCAGCGGTGGCGGGAGAAATGATTCGTTCCGGACCGGAACAGCCCGCCGTCGAGAATCGCTCGACGCTGCACCGGGCATGGCCATCGGCCTTAGCGATTTGCTTAACGCACTGAACCTGGTTGCGCGGATCTGGCGCGCCACCAGCAGGTGCGCCGCTGACAACACACTTGTAGACGGCATCAGGACCATAACAGGCGACGCAGTAGCTTTCAGCGATCGCGGGGCTCAATCCGGCAATCAGCATCGTCAGCGGCAGCACTGTCTGAACTTTATGCTTCATACCACTTTCCGCCGGTTCCCTTCGTCTTGCCGTTTCGCGACAGCGCCGCCGAGGGGTGGCCCAGCAATCGGCATTGCGCCATACCCTGGAAGTTCCTACGGCAGTCTCTTGTCAGGAGTGCGGCGGTATCCGGCAAAGGTCGTGCGGTGCCGGCTGGTGAACAGCTTGCCATCGCCGGGGAGCGCAACTATACGGGGTGGCTGCCCGTGCGCAGGGAGACGTGGCCGAGAGGCTGAAGGCGGCGCTTTGCTAAAGCGTTATACGTGCTAAAACGCGTATCGAGGGTTCGAATCCCTCCGTCTCCGCCATTTTATCGCTCACGCGCCCTTAGGCGCTCCGCTGGGGCGGCGCTTGCGCCGGGTCGCCTTGCTCCCCAGCCCTACGGACTGGAGTGCTTACTCAGTATCCTCATATCTATGATTTTAAGGGCGCTTGCGCCGGGTCGGCTAGTCGGCGCTTTAGCCCGCAA
>CAYWIF010000004.1:0-101974 GCA_964458265.1 uncultured Hyphomicrobium sp.
GGCGGACCGCCCGCTTCGACGCACAGAACGCCGTTGTAGCCCTCGTAAACGAAGTCCTCGACGCGCAGTTCTTCGGTGTGAAAATTCACCTGCTCCAGCACGTCAATGACGGTCGGAACCAGGGCCTTCGTCAGCGTGAACGTCGAATCGTGCTTCGGGTCGCACCCGATCTGCAGCACCCGCTTGCCCAGCTTGGAAAATGCTGCCGACAGGTTCGAGGATGTTGTGCTCTTGCCGATGCCGCCCTTGCCATAGACGGCGAACACCTTCGCCGTCGTGGGAATCGCCACGCGCGGGTCCATGTGAACCTGCACGCTGCCTTCCCCGTCGCCGGTGCGTCCGCGCTCTTTCAGCGCCGCGCTCTTGAAAATCGTTGCCGTCATGCGGCGACCTCCACTCCAACGCCTTCGAGACGATCCTCGAGATCGGCGCCTGCATTTCTTAGGGCTTCGAGAACGCCGGGTTCCGGCGTCCAGTAGTTGCGCTCATGCGCTTCGAGCAGTCGGTTCGCGACTTTTGCCGAAGCGGTCGGGTTCAGCGCCGCCAGCCGCTCGCGCATTTCGGGGTCGAGAACAAAGGTCTCGGTGATCTGGTGGTAAACCCACGGCGCGACCTGCCCCGTCGTCGCCGACCAGCCGAGCGTGTTGGTGACTTGGGCCTCGATCTGGCGCACGCCTTCGTAGCCGTGCTTCAGCATGCCCTCGTACCACTTCGGATTGAGCGTCCGCGTCCGCGTTTCCAGCGCCACCTGTTCCGACAACGATCTGACGAGACCTTCGCCGCGCGTCTGGTCGCCGATGTAGACGGGAACCTCGTGACCGCTGGCCCGCTGCACGGCGCGGCTGATGCCGCCGAGCGTATCGAAATAATGATCGATCGTCGTGATCCCCACTTCGACCGATTCCAAATTCTGATAGGCGAGCTTCACATTCGAGAGCACGCTTTCCAGAAGCGCCGACTGTTGCTCGGGCTTGCCGGTGCGGCCATAAGCGAAGCTCTTGCGGCGCGAGTAGGTTTCCGCCAGCTCGCTGCCGTCCTGCCAGGTGCCCTCTTCGATGAGCTGGTTGACATTGGCGCCGTAGGCTCCATCCGCATTCGAGAAAACGCGCAGCGATGCCGTTTCCATGTCGACACCCTTCGCCCGCATGTAAGCGAGCGCATGGGCGCGCACGAAGTTCATGCTGGAAGGCTCGTCCGTCGTCGCCGCCAGCCACGCCGCTTCCGCCAGAAGTTTGGTTTGCAGCGGCAGCAGGTCCCGGAAGATCCCCGACAGCGTCACAACGACATCGATGCGTGGACGTCCGAGCTCTTCCAGCGGTATCAGGTCCGCCCCGCACAGGCGGCCATAGCTGTCGAACCGCGGCTTGGCTCCCATCAGAGCGAGCGCCTGCCCGATCGGCCCGCCCTCGGTCTTAAGATTGTCCGTTCCCCAGAGGACGAGCGCAACCGTCTCCGGCAACGCATGTCCATCGAGACGATAGCGTTCCAGAAGCCGTGCGGTCTGCCGCGCGCCGTCCGCCAGTGCAAACGCGCTCGGAATGCGGAACGGATCGAACCCATGCAGGTTGCGGCCCGTCGGAAGAATGGCCGGCGTGCGAATAAGGTCACCGGATGGAGCCGGCCGCACGAACCGCCCGTCGAGGGCGTGCACCAGGGCGCCCAGCTCGTGTTCTTCGGATAGAAGCTGGTTCAAGTCACCCATTGCGCGAACCGCGTCGAGCGCGTCGGGGCTGCGCTCCCGCGTTGTGCGTGCCAGCGCATCCACGGGCGTCGCACCAGCAACGATCGCTTCGAGCGTCGCCGCCTCCGGCTTGTAGCCGGGCCGCGCTTCGGCAGACGCCTTCATCAGGTCGAGCCGCTCGGACGCCGTCATCGGCTCGCCAATCACATGCAGCCCGTTCGGGATCAGCGTGTATTCGAGTTCGAGCACGGCCGTCCAAAGCTTGCCAACCGCCGCTTCCGCGTCCGCAAGGATCCACGCCGGCTCGGCGGTCGCCAGTTCCACCTGCGCCGCCTGCGCTTGGATCACCGGCAACAGCTGCGCGCGCTCGGCATCGGCCTCAGGCTCCAATCCGCGCCAGCGCTCGATGGAGGATTTCAAGTCGAGAAGCCCTCGATAGAGACCCGCGGCTGAAATCGGCGGCGTCAGATAGCTGATCAGCGTCGCCGCCGAGCGGCGTTTGGCGATGGTGCCTTCCGAGGGATTGTTCGCGGCGTAGAGATAGAAGTTCGGCATGTCGCCGATCAGCCGGTCCGGCCACGACGAGCCGGAAAGCCCCGCCTGCTTGCCCGGCATGAACTCGAGCGCACCATGCGTGCCGAAATGCAGCACCGCATGCGCCGCAAACTCGTCGCGCAGGTAGCGGTAGAAGGCGGCGAACGCATGTGTCGGCGCGAAGCCCTTTTCAAAGAGCAGCCGCATGGGGTCGCCCTCGTACCCGAACGCCGGCTGGATCGCGACCAGAACATTCCCATACTGCGCGCCGAGCACAAAGATCGACTGTCCGTCGCTCTGCGCCCGGCCCGGCGCCGCTCCCCACTGTCCTTCGATTTCTTTCAGCCACTTCTGGCGGCGCACGTGCGTGTCGGCCGGGATCTTGGCAACGACGTTCGCCACCGTCCCGAACGTTGCGGCGTTGCCGGTGATGATCTCGGTTCGCAGCGCATCGACACTGGCCGGGAGGTTGACCTTATAGCCCGCCGCCTTCAGCGACTTCAGCGTGTTGTAGAGCGACGCAAAGACGGAGAGGAACGCCGCTGATCCCGTCGCGCCGCTATTGGGCGGAAAGTTGAACAGAATGATCGCGAGCTTTCGTTCGGCCCGCTCACTCCGCCGCAATGCCACGAGTTTTGCGGTGCGCGCCGCGAGCATGTCTGCCCGGTCGATGCAGACCTGCATGTTGCGCTCGACGTCGCCTTTCGGGAATACGCAGCGCCGCTCGCAACCCGTGCAGGCCTCACCGGCGCCGTCGGAGCGGCCACCGAACACCATCGGCCCTGTCGAACCGTCGAGTTCGGGAATGGCGACCATGATCGTCTGCTCGATCGGCATCAGGCCACGGTCGGACGCGCCCCACTGTTCGATCGACTGGAACTCGACCGCATGTGCCGCCAGATACGGCACGTCGAGCCTGGCCAGCATGTCCTCGGCCGCCTTGGCATCGTTATAGGCAGGGCCGCCGACCAGCGAAAATCCCGTGAGCGACACCACCGCGTCAACGGTCGCGACGCCGTCCTTCTGAAAAAACTTCTCGACCGCCGGCCGCGCATCGAGCCCGGTGGCAAACGCCGGCACCACGTCGAGGCCGCGCGCTTCCAAGGCTGCCAAAACCCCGTCGTAGTGGGCCGTGTTGCCGGCCAGCAGGTATGACCGCATGACGAGCACGCCGACGCGCCCGCGCGTACCCTTTGCCGGGAGATCCGCAAGCCGTTCCGTCATCCGCTGCGGCAGCCCCGGATGATAGAGCCCCACGTCGGGATAGACCATCGGCGGCGTCGACTTCAGCGTTCCGCGCAGCGCCTTGCGCGGCCCATCGGCGTAACGGTCCACGAGATAGCGGACCATATTGACGACATTCTCTTCCGAACCCGCGAGCCAATATTGCAATGTTAGAAAATACGCGCGCACATCCTGTGCGGGGCCGGGAATGAAGCGCAGGATTTTCGGTATCCGCCGCAACATCGCCATCTGCGATTCGCCGGACGACTGCGTCTTGCCCTTGCCGCTGCCGCGCAGCCGCTTCAACAGCGCCATCGCGCCGCCGGGCTCGCCGTTCATCGAGAAACTGCCCAGCCTCGTCAGCTTGATGATCTCGCCGGCCGACAGGCACCCGATCATCGCGTCGCAGTTATCACGCCGGGCCTGCAGGTCTGGGAGGATCCCGCGGATGTGATCTTCCATGAAAAGCATGTTGGCGAAGATAATGTCGCCCTTGGCAATGTCGTCCTTGCACTGTTGCAGCGCCGCCGGATCGTGTTCCCAGTCAGCCGCCGCGTGCAGAGAAAACTTCAAGCCGGGAATCGCCCGCTCAAGGCTTCGCCGCGCGCGATCGACCGCGCCAGCCAGATGGCTGTCGAGCGTGACGATCACCACCCGGACGGAGCCCGGGTCAGCGGCTGAAGTGAGCCTTTGCGTCATATAAGGTCTCGATCGTTATGGTCTTGATGCCCCGCTCCGCCGCGTAGCGTTCGGTATTGCGGCGTGCCTTCCCCCGCACGAAGAACGGGATCTTTCCGAGTTCTTTTTCGGCTTCCGCCGCCCACCCGCCGGAATCTTCCGGCTGCCCTCCGGCTGCCGCTTCGACGACGATGTCTCCCGCCGGCGCAGCGGCTGCCGCTTGCGCAGGTCCCCCTACCTCACCCGCGCCACGTTGCGCACCGCCGTGACCGCCAAGATGCGAAGGCCCGGCACCGTCGTGAAACTCGAAGTCGTCGCGGAACATCTGCAGGAGATGCTCTTCGAGGCCCATCATCAGCGGATGCACCCATGTGTCGAAGAGCACGTTCGCACCCTCGAACCCCATCTGTGGCGCGTAGCGGGCCGGAAAATCCTGCACATGGATCGGCGAGGAGATCACCGCGCACGGCACACCGAGACGCTTGGCGATGTGCCGCTCCATCTGCGTGCCGAGCACAAGTTCGGGATTGAGCTCCCGCACCGCCTGTTCGACTTCCAGATAATCGTCGGAAATGAGCGCTTCGATGCCGTATTCTTTGGCTGCCTCGCGAACATCGCGCGCGAACTCGCGCGAATACGTGCCGAGACCGACGACCTTGAAGCCAAGCTCGCTGCTGGCAACGCGCGCCGCGGCCATGGCGTGCGTCGCATCACCAAAGATGAACACCCGCTTGCCCGTCAGATACGTCGAGTCGATGCTGCGCGAATACCAAGGCAATCGCGACCGCTCCCGCGCCAGGAAGGCCGTCGCGTCTATCCCAGCCAGTTCGCAAACTTCCTTCACGAACCCGCGCGTCGCCGTCACGCCGATCGGCACCGTCTTCGTGAACGGCTGGCCAAACGTCCGCTTCAGCCAGTTGGCGGCGTTCTGCGCCACTTCCGGATAGAGCACGATGTTGAAATCGGCATCCGGCAACCGCGCCAGATCGGTCGGCCGCGCACCTTGCGGGGCCACGACATTGACTTCGATCTTGAGATCGGCGAGCAGGCGCAAAATTTCCGTCACGTCGTCCCGATTGCGGAACCCAAGCGACGTCGGCCCCAGAATGTTGCACCGTGCGCGCTCGCCCGCTGCACGAGCGGGCCGCTCCGTGCCGGGCGCTGGCGCGCGTGTTCCTGCAAACGCCCGCACGAGCTGGTAGAAGGTTTCCGCAGCGCCCCAGTTTTCCTTTTTCTGATAGGCCGGCAGGTCGAGCGGCACGACCGGGCAATCAAGACCCAACGCCTTGGCAAGCCCGCCCGGATCGTCCTGAATGAGCTCCGCCGTGCACGACGCGCCCACGATCATCGCTTCGGGCCGGAAACGCTCATAAGCAGCCTGCGCCGACGATTTGAAAAGTTCGGCCGTGTCGCCGCCCAGATCACGCGCCTGGAACGTCGTGTAGGTGACGGGCGGCCGCTTTTCGTTTCGCTCGATCATCGTGAATAGCAGATCGGCGTAGGTATCGCCTTGCGGGGCATGCAGCACATAGTGCAGCCCGTCCATCGAGTTCGCGATCCGCATCGCGCCGATGTGGGGAGGTCCTTCGTAGGTCCAAACCGTCAGCTGCATGGCGTTAAACCTCCAGCCGCGTGCGCCGCACGAGCGGCCGCGTGAAGAGTTCCGCCAGATCGCCGGCCTGCTCGAAACCCTGCACGGGCGTGAACAGCAGCTCGATCGACCACTTTGTCGTGAAGCCCTCCGCTTCGAGGGGATTGGCGAGCCCAAGTCCGCAGACGATGAGATCGGGCTTTGCCTCGCGGCAACGGTCGAGCTGACGCTCCACGTCTTGCCCTTCGCTCACCAGCGTCTCCGCCGGCAGCTTTACGAGATCGAGCGCCATCTGGTGCCGGTTGAGATACGGGGTGCCGACCTCGACGGGGAACATCCCCAATTCCTCATGAAGGAAGCGCGCCAGCGGAATTTCGAGCTGGCTGTCGGGGAAGAAGAACACGCGCTTGCCGGCAAGCCGGAACTTGTGCGCCTCCAGTGCCTTGCGTGCGCGCGCCGCGGCCGGAGCGATGACCTCATCGAAGCGCGCCCGCGGCACGCCCCACAGGTCGGCCACCGTCGCCAGCCACGCCGTCGTACCTTCGACGCCATAAGGGAACGGCGCGGTGAGAATTTCACAGCCGCGCTCTTGCAGCCGCGCCGCCGTGTCGGTCAGAAACGGCTGCGCCAGGAGAACCCGCGTTCCGGGACCCACCCCCGGCAGCTCCCGCGACTTGCGCGGCGGCAGGAACGCAACATCCGTGATGCCCAATTCCGCCAACAGCCGCCGGAACTGATCTTCGACGATGTCGGCGAGCGCTCCCGCGATCAGCAATTGCGGCGCGTCTTGGTTATCGCGTTCCGGCAACTGCGGTACGAGCGCCGCCAGGCAGGCATCTTCGCCTTGCGTAAATGTCGTCTCGATGCCGCTGCCCGAGTAATTCAAGATGCGGACATCCGGCGCATGCTGCACCGACAGCCGCTCGGCGGCCCGCGACAGATCAAGCTTGATCACCTCCGACGGACACGAGCCCACCAGAAACAGCATCCGGATGTCTGGCCGCCGCTCCAAGAGCCGCCCAACCACACGGTCGAGTTCTTCGTTGGCGTCCGCCAGCCCCGCGAGGTCGCGCTCGTCGAGAATTGCGGTCGCAAACCGTGGCTCGGCAAAAATCATCACGCCGGCCGCCGACTGGATGAGATGCGCGCACGTGCGCGAGCCAACGACCAGGAAGAAGGCGTCTTGTATTTTCCGGTGCAGCCAGATGATGCCCGTCAAACCGCAGAATACTTCGCGCTGACCGCGCTCGCGCAGAACGGGGCGATCCGTCGTGACGCAAGCTTCTGTGGATAACGTTTTCGCCTTGGCGAGGACGCTGGTCATGGCGCCACCTCGATGCCGGCGGGCGCACCGGACGAAGCCGTGCCTTGCAGCCGCGCCATGCGTAGCTTCCATACGAATTGCGCGGCGTTGATCACGTAGGCGGCATAGGCGGCGAGTGCGAGCCACATCTGCTCTTCAACACCGAGCCAACCGGTCAGCAGCGCTGCTAGATAAGCCGTGTGTAGCGCCAGCACGAGCATGCTGACCACGTCTTCCCAGAAGAATGCCGGCGCGAAGAGATAGCGTCCGAAGACGTCCTTCTCCCAGATCGAGCCGGTGATCATGATTGTGTAGAGAACGAGCGTTTTGACGACGACTGAAAGAGTCGCCGCCGTCTCGCCCTCACCGGTCAAGAGAAACCGGACCACGAGCCAGAGGCTGACCAGAAAAACGAGGAACTGCAGCGGCGCCAACACGCCCTGAACCATTGTCCAGGGCGAAGCATCGCGGCGGCGCTTCTCTTCCGCCGTGTAGAGCGGTCGGCTGGCCGTCCGGTGGGTTTCGGAAGTGCCCGTCACGTTCGTCTCGCCCCGCGCTGGTGCAGTTGGCCTGCGACCAATCGTGCCGACAGTACGTCTGTGCCCGAAGCGATGTCAACCTAAGTTGACGTAATTTTAGCTTTACATTTTCTGCGCCACGCGCTTTCAATGGCGAACTTCGTGATGGTGCTGACATCCGAAAGGTGTTTAGATCGGCCTCGATCGGCGGAACGATAAAAGAAACGGCACGAGCTGAGATCGGGTCCATCCTCGAACGGCCTTCACGGGATCAGCAATTCCTGGAACGTGTCACGGGGCCAGTACGGAGGAGCACGCCCAATGCCCGGGTCGCGGCAACTCATTGAAGCGTTCGGCGAATGGCAATCCTGCGAGGATGTGCCAGCCGAACCTAAGACCGTACGAGGCAGGTCAACTCCCGCCGTCCAAGAATTCAATCGCGCCATGCTCGGCCGCACGATCGAGGCCGAGGTCATTCCGCGGCTGATGATGGCCCACCGTGGTTTTGCCGTCAGCGAAGCGCAGCAAGACGCCACCCATGTGACCTTCGAAGATGTCGCCGAACTCGGCCGCATCGTTATCGAGCATGACACGTCGGTTGCCTCGTCGTACGTCGACGCCCTGCGCAATCAAGGTGTGCCGATCGAGGCTATCTTCTTGGAATTGCTGGCGCCCACAGCCCGGCTGCTCGGCGAAATGTGGAAGTCCGACCAGTGCTATTTTACCGACGTGACCGTTGGCATGGCACGCCTGCAGCAGATCGTTCACGAACTGAGCCCCGAATTCGAGCGGGAAAACGCCCAGTCGTTCGAGGGCCGCTGCATCCTTCTGATGACCATGCCGGGCGAGCAGCATACCCTTGGCTTAATGATCGTCGAGGAATACTTCCGCCGATATGGCTGGGACTGCTGCAGCAGCGCCCCGAAGGACCTCCGCGACATGGCGCGCCTTGCGCGCCGCCAGCACTTCGATGTTATTGGTATTTCAGTTGGTTGGGGGGCCTTGCTTGACGACATTGCGTCAGCTATTCAAGGCATCAGGAAGAGTTCACGAAACAAGGCTGCCATTGTTCTGGTCGGCGGCAACATCTTCCTTGAGAATCCTGAGCTTGTGTCGCGCGTAGGTGCAGACGGTACGGCGGAGGATGGCCGCCAAGCCGTGTTACAGCTGCGCTCACTCGTGAACGTTTCGCTGAAGACCGTGTAACGGACCGCGTCACAGCAGAGGTTGCGGTAGTTTATGGAAATTCGAGTGCCATCCAAGCGCACCGAACCGTTCAGGGCTCCCAAGCGGCACCTGGGGGAAATCGATGCGGATTCGGCCGCAAAATTGCTCACGGCTGCCGCCGATATCGCGCTCGTCATCGACAATAAGGGTGTCATCCGCGACGTGGCAGTCGGCAGCGAAGAGTTGCTGCGCGACGGTTGCACCGCCTGGGTCGGCCAGCGCTGGATCGACACCGTCACGCCCGAGAGCCGCAACAAGGTCGAAGATATGTTGCGCGACGCGCCCGGCACGCCGGCGCAGCCTTGGCGCCAGGTCAACCATCCCTCGGGCCGCAACAACGACATTCCTATCCGCTATTCGACCGTCCAACTTGGCGCCTCCGGCAAGGTCGTTGCCATCGGCCGCGATCTGCGCGGCCTGGCAACGCTCCAGCAACGGCTGGTCGAAACCCAGCAGACCATGGAGCGCGAGTACGCCCGGCTCCGCCACGCAGAAACGCGTTACCGGCTTCTCTTTCAGATTTCGTCCGAAGCGGTGCTGATCATCGATGCCGCCACCAGCCGCGTTGTGGAATCGAACCCCGCTGCCTCCAAACTGCTTGGCCGCGCGTCGCGCAGGCTCGCTGGCCGCACGTTTTCCGAGCTTTTTGACACCGAAGGCCAGCGCAAAGTCCAAGCTTTCATGGCCACTTTGAAGAGCAGCGGACAAGCGGAAGACATCGTGGTCCGGTTGGACGAGTCCAAAGTCGACCTCATCGTGGCCGCCTCGCTCTTCCGGCAGGACAGCGCTGCCAATATCCTCGTTCGGCTCACCCCGACCGCCGCCAACGCGACGTCCTGGATGAAATCGCGCTCCAGCCTGTTCGATGTCGTCCAGCGGCTGCCCGACGGCTTTGTCGTGACCGACCCCGAACGCCGCATTCTGACCGCCAACACCGCTTTCATCGAACTGACCCAACTCGCCACCGAGGAACAAGTCCGCGGCGAGCTTGTGGATCGCTGGATCGGCCGTCACCCCATCGACATGGCCGTGCTTGGCAAAAACCTCAAAGAACGCGGCGAGATCCGCAATTTTTCGACCGTTGTGCGCGGCGAATACGGCTCCGCCGAAGACGTCGAGATCTCGGCTGTTGCCGTTCCCGGCGGCGAGCAGCCTTGCCTCGGCCTGACGCTGCGCCGCGTCGCGCGCCGGCCCGACACCGCCGTCAACGGCCGCCGCGCCTTGCCGCGTTCCGTCGAACAGTTGACGGAACTCGTCGGCCGTGTGCCGCTGAAGGAACTCGTTCGTGAATCGACCGACATGATAGAGCGGCTTTGCATCGAAGCCGCCCTCGAACTGACCGATGACAACCGCGCGTCGGCCGCCGAAATGTTGGGGCTCAGCCGCCAGGGTCTCTACTCGAAACTTCGCCGCCACGGCATGGGCGACCTCGACGGGGATCGCGACGGCTAGGCATTTGGGTGCAGTTGCGAACGCCCGTCAGCCGGAAGTGACACCACACGCCGCGCGCGTCATCCTCAGCCAAACGCCCCGATAAATTGCTGAAAAACTGACACTCTAAAGTGTAATGCTGAATTGACACTCTTGGGCGGCGGCGGTAGCGTTCGTGCATGGCAACGCCCGCACTCACAGTGTCGCGTCTCGACCCCTTAGCGGTGCTCGAGCTTTTGAAGCCGATCACGTGGTTTCCGCCGATGTGGGCCCTTGCCTGCGGCGTTGTCTCTTCTGGCTTTGACGGTTCGCTCGATCGCTGGCCGCTCGTCGTGGTCGGCATACTTTTGGCTGGCCCGCTCGTGTGCGGCACCTCGCAGGCCGTCAACGACTGGTTCGACCGTCACGTCGACGCCATCAACGAACCGAACCGCCCGATCCCCTCCGGTCGCATTCCGGGCCGGCTGGGGCTCGTCATCGCCATCGTCTGGACGTTGCTCTCGCTCGCCGTATCGACGTTTCTCGGCATATGGGGCGTCCTCGCCACCGTCGTCGGCCTGGTGCTCGCCTGGGCATACAGCATGCCGCCCATTCGCCTGAAGAAGAACGGCTGGTTCGGCAACGCCGCGGTCGGCGCCTGTTACGAGGGCCTGCCGTGGTTCACCGGCGCGCTCGTCATGTCGTCAGCGTTGCCCGGCATGGAAGTTCTGGCGCTTGCCGCGCTCTACTCGATCGGCGCGCACGGCATCATGACGCTGAACGATTTCAAATCAATCGAAGGCGACATCAAGCTTGGCGTGCGCTCGCTCCCCGTGCAGCTCGGCCCGGATCGCGCAGCCCGGCTCGCATGCATCGTCATGGCGCTACCCCAGTTCGTCGTCGTCCTCTTGCTCGCGCACTGGGGACACAACGTCTCCGCCGCGCTCGTCGGCATGGTCCTCCTGTTGCAGCTCGGATTGATGACGGTTCTCGTGTCCGACCCTCGCGGGCGCGCGCCCTGGTATAACGCGACCGGCATTTCTCTCTACGTCACCGGCATGATGATTTCGGCGATTGCCATTCGCCCGGATGTTGGACTGCTCCCATGACAGCTTCTGCCACGGATCAAAATCACCTCGGCTGGCTCGGCATCTTCCGCATGGGGCTCGTGCAAACCGCACTCGGCTCGATCATCGTCCTGACGACCTCCACCATCAACCGCGTGATGGTCGTCGAGTTGGCGCTGGCGGCAGCTTTGCCAGGAGCACTCGTCGCGTGGCACTACGCACTGCAATTCTTGCGCCCACGCTGGGGCTATGGCTCCGACACCGGCGGCCGCCGCACGCCGTGGATCATCTTCGGCATTGCAACCCTTGGCTTGGGCTGCACGGGGGCCGCTTTGTCCGTCGCACTTCTCGCGACGAGCTTCTGGCCGGGCCTCGCACTGGCGATCTTCGCATTCACGCTGGTCGGCATTGGTGTCGGCGCGGCGGGCACATCGCTTCTCGCGTTGCTCGCAACCCGCGTTCACCCCGACCGCCGTGCTCCCGCCGCCACCATCGTCTGGATGATGATGATCGCCGGCTTTGTCGTCACCACCATCGTGGCCAGCAGTTTCCTCGCGCCCTTTTCCATGACACGCCTCGTCGGCGTCACCGCCGCCGTATCGATTATCGCGCTTGCGGTTTCCTGTTTAGCTTTGTGGGGCATCGAGCCACCCCGGACCGCGGCAGCGCGCGCCTCCATGGAATCGGAGTCGCCGGACGGCGAAGCAAAGTCCGCCTTCCGGACGGCGTTGGCCGAGGTCTGGAACGAGCCGCAGGCACGCCGCTTCACGATCTTCGTTTTCGTTTCGATGCTGGCCTACAGCATGCAGGATCTGATCCTCGAACCTTTCGCTGGGTTTGCCTTTGGCATGAGCCCGGCGGAATCCACCAAACTCGCCGGCCATCAACATGCAGGTGTCTTCCTCGGCATGGCTCTTGTCGCGGTTGCCGCTCATCCGCGCGTGGGCTTCGGATCGTTGCGCGCCTGGGCGGTCGGCGGCTGCATAGCTTCGGCCATCGCGCTGCTGGCTCTTGTGCTCGCAGGCCTATTCGCGCCGCACTGGCCATTGACGGCGACCGTCGTCGCACTCGGCTTCGCCAACGGCGCTTTCGCCGTCGCGGCCATAGCCTCCATGATGAGCCTTGCCGGTGCCGGCCGCGAGCGGAGTGAAGGCATCCGCATGGGGCTGTGGGGGGCCGCTCAGGCCATTGCCTTCGGCGTGGGTGGCCTCGCCGGCGCCAGCGCGGCCGATCTCATCCGCGTCGTCGTCTCAGAGCCAGCCGATGCCTTCACCGTCGTGTTCGCAGCCGAGTCACTGCTCTTCCTTGTCGCCGCCGTCCTCGGAGCCGGCGCCATCGTTGAAACGAAGACCCGTTCTACTCCCGATTTTGTTCGACCCATACCCGAGGCCGCCAAGGCTGGGCCGGCGATTTGAATAAGACTGCATGAAGGTGCACCTATGGAAATTTTCGATGCCGTAGTGATAGGTGGCGGCCCCGCGGGGGCCACGGCAGCCACCGATTTGGCTGACCAGGGCCACGCGGTTTTGTTGCTCGACCGCGCTGGTCGCATCAAGCCATGCGGCGGTGCAATTCCACCCATCCTCATCAAAGAGTTCGACATACCCGGCGAACTCATCGTCGCCCGCATCCGGTCGGCGCGCATCGTGTCACCGATGGATCGGAAAGCCGACATGCCGATTGACGGCGGCTATGTGGGCATGGTCGATCGCGAACACTTCGACGAGTGGTTGCGCGAACGCGCAGTCCGCGCCGGCGCCCTTCGCCGCACGGGCACGTTCGATACTCTCCAAATCGACGAAGACGGTATGGTCGCGGTCACGTTCAAGAAGCGCCTCGACGATGGCTTTGAGACGACCGAGACCGTCCGTGCCCGCGTCGTCATCGGGGCCGACGGTGCCTCCTCCGGCGTTGCACGCCAGGCGCTCCCAAAGGAGGAGGCGCCCCCCTTCGTGTTCGCCTACCACGAAATCGTGAAAAGCCCGAAACCCGCCGACGGCGCCACGTTCGAAGGCCGCCGCTGCGACGTTTACTACAACGGCCGCTTCTCTCCCGACTTCTATGCCTGGGTTTTCCCGCACGGTGAAACCACAAGTATCGGCACCGGTACGGCCCACAAAGGCTTTTCGCTGCGCGGTTCCGTGGCCGACCTGCGCAAGGACATCGGCATGGATACTCACGAAACCGTCCGCAAGGAAGGCGCCCCCATTCCCTTGCGCCCCCGCAAACGCTGGGACAATGGCCGCAATGTCATCGTCGCCGGTGACGCGGCAGGCGTGGTTGCCCCCGCATCCGGCGAAGGCATCTACTACGCCATGCTTTGTGGACGCATCGTCGCCGACAGCGTTGCGGAAACCCTGCGGACCGGCGATGCGCGTTATCTCGCAACTGCACGCAAGCGCTTCATGAAGGCGCATGGACGGGTGTTCTGGGTTCTCGGCATGATGCAGCGGTTCTGGTACGCCAGCGACGCCCGCCGCGAACGCTTCGTCACCATGTGCAAGGACCCTGACGTGCAAATGCTCACCTGGCAGGCCTACATGCACAAGAAGCTCGTCAAGGCGAAGCCCATGGCCCACATGCGCATCTTTGTGAAGGATATGGCGCATCTGCTCGGCGTGGTGCCACCTTGAACTTTGGAGTGCTGCCGCCATGCCGGTCATCGCACGCCAACCTGTCGAAAGCCGGGCCGAACCGGCGGAAATGAGGTCGACGCAGCATGCAAGAGGCCTTTGCCAGCGGCGCAGTGATCGACATCATCCTCGCATTGATGGCGCTCGAAGCCGTGGCCCTGTTTGCCTTGCGCCGCCGGCTTGGACGCGGGCCCTCGCGCCTCGAGATTCTGGTATCCCTGGCCGCCGGCTTTTTCCTGATGATTGCGCTCAGAACCGCGCTTACGGACGGTCCATGGCCGATCATTGCCGCCGCACTTGCCGGCTCCCTCGTGGCCCACGTCGCGGACCTCTGGCTGCGCTGGTCGCGCACGGTCGCGTCCGTGCCGGGTGGCGCGTCATGAATCTACAGGGCATCATCCTGCGCGCCGACGGCGTGATCGCCGAGACCGATGCTCTCGAACGCGCCGTTCTCAATCACGTCGTGCAATCTGCCGGCTACGCCTGGACCTGCTCACGCGATGCCTACGCCGCGCTCCGCCGGCATCAGCGCCGCCGGGAGCGCTACCGTCACTTCGTCCGCCAGAACCTTGGCGTCGAACGCAGCTCCGAAGATCTCGAACGCCTCATCGACGTGATGACGCGCCACTCGGGCACCGTCGTCCGCGAATTGATCGACAAGGATTACCTCGATCCGCGCCCCGGCGCCCGCGAACTTGCTTCCGCCGCGCGCCAGGAAGGCGTCAAGGTCGCCATCGTCTCCGCGCTGCCCAAGCCCGAGGCCGAGCACCTGATGACCCACTTGTTCGGCGAAGGCTCAAAGCGTCTCGTCGCCTGCATCACCGCGCCGGAATCGAGCAGCGGCGAAGAGACCTTGCGCCACGTCTACGAACAGGCCGTCGAGAAACTCGGCGTTGACCCCGCCTCCTGTCTCGCGCTCGAAGCGACGCCGCACGGCGCAAAGACGGCCCGAAACGCCGGCATTCCCGCCGTCATTCTCCTTGGCCACCACGACGCCAACGAGGATGTCCTTTTCGCCATCAGCGAATTGCCAGACCTCATCGGCATTGAAGATCAACGTGAAGCAAGCATGGTTACCCCCGGCGACGGGGTCGAAATCCTAGCAGCCCTCCGGCGTGCGCACGCCGGCTACTTCGACGTATTTGGCGGTTTGCACAGGAGTTACGCCATGAAAGTCTCAGACATCCTGAAAGACAAAGGTTCGGCCGTGAAGGCCGTAAAGGCCTCCGACACCATCCTCGCTCTCGCCCAGAAAATGAAAACCGACGCCGTCGGCGCCATGGTCGTCATCGGTGCCTCGGGCAAGCTGGAAGGCATCATCTCCGAGCGCGACATCGCCAACGGGCTGGCCTCCCACGGCGACGGCCTCACGCGCATGCTGGTCGGCGATCTCATGACCCGCGCCGTTGTCACCTGCTCGCAGGAAGACACCATCGCCTCCGTCGCCAGGGTCATGACCCAGCGCCGCTTCCGCCACATGCCCGTACAGCAGAACGGCGAACTGATCGGCGTCGTCAGTATCGGCGACGTCCTCAAACACCGCCTCGACGAACTTCAACTGGAAACCAACGTCCTGCGGGATTTCGTCATCGCCCGCGGCTGAACCGAAACCAAGAATGCCGGAAACGCAGAACATGCCCGTCAACTTCCCTTTCTCCGCCATCGTCGGCCAGGACGAGATGAAACTCGCGCTTCTGATCGCCGCGATCGACCAATCCGTCGGCGGCGTTCTCGTCTTCGGCGACCGCGGCACCGGCAAATCGACGACGGTCCGGGCCCTCGCGGCCTTGCTGCCGCCGATGCCGGTCGTCGCCGCCTGCCGCTTCAACTGCGCTCCCGGCACCGGTTGCACACACACCGCGCATGACGCAGCATCTACCGCACCCGTCCCCGTCGTCGATCTCCCCCTCGGCGCCACCGAAGACCGTGTCGTCGGCGCGCTTGATCTCGAACGCGCCCTCGTCCACGGCGAGAAGGCGTTCGAACCCGGCCTGCTGGCCCGCGCCCATCGCGGATTCCTCTATATCGACGAGGTCAACCTCCTCGAAGACCACCTCGTCGATCTCCTGCTCGACGTCGCCGCCTCCGGGGAAAACGTCGTCGAACGCGAAGGCCTCAGCGTGCGCCATGCCGCCAAGTTCGTGCTCGTCGGCACCGGCAATCCCGAGGAAGGCGAATTACGCCCGCAGCTTCTCGACCGCTTCGGCATGTCGGTCGAAGTTCGCACGCCCGAAGATCTCAAAACCCGCATCGAGGTCGTCCGCCGCCGCGACGACTTCGAGCGCAACCCCGCTGCGTTCATCGCTCGCTTCTCCGAGGACGAAGCCCGCCTGCGCGCGCACATCGTTGCCGCTCGCGAGCGCGTGCCCGGCATTCCCGCGAGCGATCACGCACTCGAACGCGCAGCCCACCTATGCGCCGAAGTCGGCACCGACGGTCTTCGCGGTGAACTCACCCTCGTCCGCGCCGCCCGCGCGCTGGCCGCCCTGGAAGGCGCGTCCGACATCGAAGATGCCCACCTGCGCCGTGTCGCGCCCATGGCCCTGCGCCACCGCCTCCGCCGCACGCCCCTGTCGAGCCCCGACAGCGGCGCCCGCGTGGACCGGGCCGTCGCCGATCTCTTCGGCGGCTCCGGAGAACGCCTCGTGATATGAGCGCCGCGCCGGACAGCACCGAACTCAAATGGCGCGACGCCTGCCTCGCCGCAGCGATGCTTGCCGTGGCCCCGCACGCGATCGGTGGCGTCATGTTGCGCGCCCGCGCCGGACCGGTCCGCGATGCGTGGCTTTCACATTTAAACGCGCTGTTGGCCGAAGGCATGCCGCTGCGCCGCATGCCCGTCAATGCCGGCGACGACCGGCTCTTCGGCGGCCTCGATCTCGCAGCGACGCTCGCTCAGGGTCGTCCGGTCGCCGAACGTGGTTTGTTCGCGGAAGTCGACGGCGGTATTCTCGTCGTCCCGAGCGCCGAACGCCTCGACGCCGGCCGCACGGCACGCCTCGTTCGTACCCTTGACTATGGCCGCATCGAGATGGAGCGCGACGGCCTCTCCGCCAAACTCCGCGCCCGCTTCGGTGTCATCGCGCTCGACGAAGGCGTCGACGAGGATGAAAGCGCACCCGGCGCCTTGCGCGACCGCCTCGCCATCTGGCTGACGCTCGACGGGTTGAGCCTCCGTGACACGGGGATCGCACCCGACTGGCCGCGCCGCGTCGCCGCCGCCCGCACACTTTTCCCGCAAACCACGGCCGGGGAGAACCTCGCGACGCTTTTCTGCGAAGCTGCTGCCGCTCTCGGCATCGTCTCGATCCGCGCGCCAATCTTAGCGCTCACTGTCGCGCGCATCGCCGCCGCCCTCGACGGCCGCACCGAGGCGACCACGACCGACGCCGAAATCGCCGCTCGCCTGGTTCTGGGGCCGCGCGCGACGCGCCTGCCCGCACAAGACACGCCGGAAGACCTTGAAGAGAACGAGCCACAACGCGACGACGCCGAGGATCTTCGCGACAACGACACTCCTGAACAGGTGATCACACCGGAAGAGATGGAACTCGTGCTTGCCGCGGCCGCCGCGGCTATCCCCAAAGAGATACTGGCAAAACTTGCCAGCCAAAAACTCAACGGCCGCGCGCCGCCGTCCACCGGCAAGGCCGGCGCGACGCAAGCGTCCCGGATGCGGGGGCGTCCAGCGGGCGTGCGCCGTGGCGAACCCCGCAACGGCAACGTTCTCTCGCTCATCGAAACGCTTCGCACAGCCGCTCCCATGCAGCAGATCCGCCGCCGCCTCAGGGGCGGCCCATATCTTCTTCCCGATGGCCGTCACCGCATCGAAATCCGTTCCGATGACTTTCGCATCAGCCGCTTCAAGCAGAAGACCACGTCGACCACGATCTTCGTCGTCGACGCGTCCGGCTCCAGCGCACTCCATCGCCTCGCCGAAGCCAAAGGCGCAGTCGAGATTATCCTCTCAGAGTGCTACGTCCGCCGCGATCACGTCGCGCTGATCGCATTTCGCGGCACCACCGCCGAAACGCTGCTGCCGCCAACACGCTCTCTCACCCGCGCCCACCGCAGCCTCGCCGCGCTGCCCGGCGGCGGCGGCACGCCGTTGGCAAACGCGATCGAAAGCGCGGTCCAGCTCGCTGCCACCCAGAAGCAGAAAGGCATCAGCCCGACCGTTGTGCTGCTCACCGACGGCAAGGCCAATATCGCCCGCGACGGCAAGCCGGGCCGCAAACAGGCCCTGGCGGACGCGCGCGACGCCGCTGCCGGACTGCGCGCGCTTGGCATCAATGCCCTGCTGATCGACACCTCGCCACGCCGCAACGCCGAGGCCGAAGAGTTGGCTACCGCGATGGCTGCCCGTTATATGCCGCTGCCGCACGCCGACAGTGCGCGGCTGTCGGACGCTGTGTTCCAAGCACGCCGGGATCAGGACGAGCGAGGCGGGTCGCGATCGCGGTCGTGATCTGCGAACGCCGGCGGGAAGGCCGCGAAGATGCCGGAAGCGCTCGATTTCAGCCGCGACGCACAGGATTGGCCAAACCGCGCCGCCAGCCGCATCGTCGAAACGCCTGGCATCCGCTGGCACGTGCAGATCGCCGGCAGCGGCCCGCCCCTTCTGCTGTTGCACGGCACCGGCGCCTCCACGCACTCCTGGGCAGAACTGATCCCGCACCTTTCCCGGCAATTCACCGTCGTCGCGCCCGATCTTCCTGGCCAGGGCTTTACGCGCATCACCGGACGGCGCGATGTATCCATGACCGGGATGGCCCGCGCCCTGCGCGAACTTTTGAACACGCTCGCGCTCGAACCTCGCCATGCTGTCGGACACTCGGCTGGCGCTGCCCTCCTCGCGCGCATGAGCCTGGACGGTCAACTCGATCCGCATTCGATCGTCGCTATCAACGGTGCATTCGTCCCCTTCGGCGGAGTTGTGACACGCCTCTTCGCGCCGTTGGCAAAACTGCTCACGCTCAATCCGTTCGTCCCCCAACTCTTTGCTTGGAGCGCTTCAGACCGCGCAGCCGTCGAACGCCTGCTGAAGAACACAGGCTCGGTCATCCCTGAGCAAAGTCTCGCCTTGTACCAACGCCTGTTCGCGTCGCCCGACCACGTCGCCGGAACGCTGGCCATGATGGCCTCGTGGGATCTCGATGCACTGCTCCGCGATTTGCCGAAACTCAAACCACCGCTTGTCCTCATCATCGGCGAAAACGATCTCACCGTGCCGCCCGGCGACGCCCACCTGATTTCCCGCCTCGTACCGTCGAGCCGGACCATCCGTCTGGCGGGACTGGGACATCTGGCGCACGAGGAAAACCCCGCCCGGATTGCCGAGCTGATCGTCTTGCCCGCGCCCGCATAATCGTAAGCCGCCGAATAACCCGGCCAAACGGAAGTTCCCGCTTGCGCAAGCGCGATTTACACTCTTAAATGTAATCTTATGTTGACACATTCCGCCCCCATCGAGGCTGCCCGTCCCGTCCGGGAAACACGGCCGCACGCTGTGGTTATCGGGAGTGGCTTTGGCGGCCTGGCTGCTGCCGTTCGCCTCGGTGCACGCGGCTACAAGGTCACCGTGCTTGAAAAGCTCGATGCACCCGGCGGCAGAGCCTATGTGTTCCGGCAAGACGGCTTCACCTTCGACGCCGGACCAACCATCATCACGGCCCCGTTCCTGCTCGAAGAACTCTGGAACCTGTGCGGCCGCAAGCTCTCCGACGACATCGACCTCAGACCGCTGTCGCCGTTCTACACGCTGCGCTTCCACGATGGCGAAACGATCACCTGTTGCGCCGACCCGGAGACCATGCGCCGCGAAGTCGAACGCATATCCCCCGGCGACGTGGCGGGCTACGAGCGCTTCATGGCACAGGCGCAGCAAATCTACGCGGTCGGGTTCGAACAGTTGGGCGACGTTCCCTTCGACAGCTGGACGGATATGGCGAAACTCCTGCCGCAGTTGTTCAAGCTCGAAAGCTACCGTTCGATCTATGGCCTCGCCTCCAAGCACGTTCAAGACCCGCGCCTGCGCCTGTTCCTGAGCTTCCATCCGCTTTTTGTCGGCGGCAATCCATTCAACGTCACGTCGATCTACGGACTGATCTCGTTTCTGGAACGCCGCTTCGGCGTCCACTTCGCCATGGGCGGCACCGGTAGCTTGGTGGACGGACTGGTGAGACTCATCCGCCAGCAAGGCGGCGAAGTTCGCTACCGCACGGAAGTCTCGGAAATCACGCTCGACGGCCGCCGCGCCACGGGCGTCTGTCTCGCCAGCGGTGAAGTCCTCAAAGCCGACGTCGTCGTCTCGAACGCCGACGCCGCCTGGACCTATCGGTATCTCCTGCCGCAAAGCGCGCGCCGCACGTGGACCAACAAGCGCCTCGACAAAGCGCGCTACTCCATGAGCCTGTTCGTCTGGTACTTCGGCACAAACCGGAAATACGAGGACGTCCCCCATCACACGATCCTGCTCGGGCCGCGCTACCGCGAGCTTCTCGAAGACATCTTTGAAACGAAGCGCCTCGCCCAGGATTTCAGCCTCTACCTCCACCGGCCGACGGCGACCGACCCGTCACTCGCGCCCGAAGGCAACGACGCCTTCTATGTCCTCTCGCCCGTTCCCCATCTCGAAGGCGACACCGATTGGACGGCCGAAGCCGAACCCTATCGCCGGCGCATCGCCAAGTATCTGTCGGAAACCGTATTGCCCGGCTTCGAAAACCACATCGCCACCTCGCGCGTCATAACCCCGCTCGACTTCCGCGACCGCCTTATGTCCTACAAAGGCGCCGCATTCAGCCTGGAACCTGTCCTCACCCAGAGCGCCTGGTTCCGTCCACACAACCGCAGCGAAGATATCGAACACCTCTACCTGGTCGGCGCCGGAACGCACCCCGGAGCCGGCGTTCCAGGTGTTCTGTCCTCCGCCCGCGTTCTCGACAGGATCGTGCCCGATGCATCAGCTTTCGCCTGATGACCGGCGGCTTGCGGCCGCCGACCTCGATGCCTGCCGCGATAAGCTCGCGAACGGTTCGCGCACGTTCCTCGCCGCATCGCGCCTGCTGCCCCGCCGGGTCCGCGATCCGGCAATCGCGCTCTACGCGTTCTGCCGCGAGGCCGACGACATCATCGACATCGGCGGCGCCACCGAAGGCAATCTCGCGCTCCTCACCGACCGGCTGGATGCCGTCTACCGCAACGCACCGCATGCCTCAGCCACCGACCGCGCATTTTCCGCCGTCGTCCATCGCTTCGGCATCCCCCGCACTTTGCCCGCGGCCCTCATCGAAGGCTTCGCCTGGGACGCCGGCGGCCGCCGCTATGAAACGATCGCCGATGTGCTGGCCTATGCGACCCGCGTCGCCGGCAGCGTCGGCGCCATGATGGCGCTCATCATGGGCGCCCGCGACAAAGGCCAACTCGCCCGCGCCTGCGATCTTGGCATCGCGATGCAGCTTTCAAACATTGCCCGCGACGTTGGCGAAGACGCGCGCGACGGGCGCATCTATCTGCCTCTGTCCTGGATGCGCGACGCGCGCCTCGACCCCGAGACCTGGCTCGCCCATCCGCAACACTCCCCAGAGCTGGCAAACATCGTTGAACGGCTCCTGCTCACCGCCGACAGCCTCTACCGGCGCGCCACACGCGGCATCGCCGCCCTGCCGGTCGACTGCCGCGCAGGCATCTTCGCCGCCGCCTACCTTTACGGCGAGATCGGCAACGAAGTCCGCCGCAACGGTCACGACAGCGTGACGCGCCGTGCCGTCGTCCCAGCCAAGCGCAAAATCGAACTGGCTGCCAAGGCGGCAGTTTCAGCCTCACTCTCGCTCACGCAGTCGCCGGCCGCCATTGCCGATCACGTGCGCGAAGCCGCCTATCTCTTCGACGCGGTGCATCCCCACGCGGGAGAACCGTCGCTGCCGGCGTGGTGGAACTTGCCGGCCCGGACCGCCCGCGTCATCGACTTGTTTGAACGCCTCGAACAACGCGAGCGCAACGCTCAAATCGCGCGCCTCGCCCGCACACAATCACACGCTTCGTCCAACGCCGAAGCCTAGACCTGGAGTAACGGCCATGAACGCCCATATCGGTCAGCCCGTTCCGTCCCCCAAACCGCTCCTGGACAAGGTCCGTGTGCCCGCCGATCTGCGTGCGCTTCCCGAAAGCGACATGAAGCAGCTCGCCGAGGAACTGCGCCGCGAAACCATCGAAGCCGTTTCCGTCACCGGCGGACACCTTGGCGCCGGGCTCGGCGTTGTCGAACTGACGCTGGCCATCCACCGCGTCTTCGACACGCCGCGCGACCGCCTCATCTTCGATGTCGGCCACCAGTGCTATCCCCACAAGATCCTCACCGGCCGCCGCGACCGTATCCGCACGCTGCGCACCGGCGGCGGCCTGTCCGGCTTCACCAAACGCTCGGAGAGCGAATACGACCCCTTCGGCGCCGCCCACTCCTCCACGTCCATCTCGGCCGGTCTCGGCATGGCGGTCGCCCGCGACCTCAAAGGCGGCGACAACAACGTCATTTGCGTCATCGGCGACGGCGCCATGTCAGCCGGCATGGCCTACGAAGCGATGAACAATGCCGGCGCCCGCGACGAACGCCTGATCGTGATCCTCAACGATAACGAGATGTCGATTGCCCCACCCACCGGAGCGCTCTCGAAATATCTGACGCGCGCCACCTCCAGCGGCGCCTATCTCCAGCTCCGCGATTTCGCCAAACAGCTCGCCAAGCGCCTGCCGAAGAAGTGGGAGCGCCGCGCCGCCCGGGTCGAGGAGATGTCGCGCACCATCCTGTCTGGCGGCATCTGGTTCGAGGAGTTGGGCTTCTATTACGTCGGTCCCATCGACGGTCACGACCTTGACCAGCTCCTGCCGGTTCTGAAGAACTGCCGCGACGCCGAACAGGCGCCGATCCTGCTGCACGTCATCACCAAGAAGGGCAAGGGCTACGGCCCCGCCGAAGCCTCCAACGACAAATACCACGGCGTTGCAAAATTCGATGTCGTCACCGGCGCGCAGGTGAAGCCCAAGCCCGCCGCGCCGAGCTACACGAAGGTTTTCGCCAACGCGCTCGTCGCGGAGGCCAAAAAGGACGAGCGCATCGTCGCCGTCACGGCAGCGATGCCCGACGGGACCGGTCTCGACATCTTCGGCCGCGCGTTTCCCGAACGCATGTTCGATGTCGGCATCGCCGAGCAGCATGCCGTCACCTTCGCCGCCGGCCTCGCGACCGAAGGCTTGAAGCCGTTCGCCGCGATCTATTCCACCTTCCTGCAGCGCGGCTACGATCAGGTCGTCCACGACGTCGCGATCCAATCGCTGCCGGTCCGGTTCATGATCGACCGCGCCGGTCTTGTCGGCGCCGACGGCCCGACGCACGCCGGGTCATTCGATCTCGCCTACCTCGGCTGCCTGCCGGGCTTCGTCATCATGGCCGCCGCCGACGAGGCCGAACTCGTTCATATGGTCGCGACCGCCGCATCGATCGATGACCGCCCCTCCGCAGTCCGCTATCCGCGCGGCGACGGCGTCGGAGTCGATCTTCCCGCCGAAGGCATCCCGCTCACGATCGGCAAGGGCCGCATCATCCGCGATGGCAACACGGTTGCGATCCTGTCCCTCGGCACCCGTCTGGCCGAAGCGCTAAAGGCGGCAGACCTACTCGCCGCCCAGGGTCTCTCGACCACCGTCGCCGACGCGCGCTTCATGAAGCCCCTCGACGAAGATCTGATCCGCGATCTCGCCGGCAGGCACGCGGTCCTCATCACCATCGAGGAGGGCAGCGTCGGCGGCTTCGGCAGCCACGTCCTCGAATTCCTCTCGGGCGAAGGCCTCCTCGATAACGGACTGAAAGTCCGCACCATGACTCTGCCCGACATCTTCATCGACCACGACAAGCCCGAGGTCATGTACGCCAACGCCGGTCTCGACGCCGCCGGCATCGTCGAAAAAGTCACCTCCGCCCTCAGTCACACCGCAGCCCCGACCGGCGCACTGCGCGCCTGAGCGCTTGCGTGTCGCAAAGAGCCGGGGAGCGCGAACCTGTCGCCCTCTCCCCATCGTCTTCGACGAGCAGAGCGTCGGGGTGAGGATCCGCTGCGTGTTCGAAAGGCGCCGATCCACCAAAATGCGGAGACCCCGCCATGCTGCCAATCCTCGCCCTGCCCCTCGAGACCAGCATCGTAGCCTACATGGAACTTATCATCGTCCTCGCGTTCGCCGTCGGCTGGGTCATTCTGGAAAAAGTCGCCAACAGCTACGACCGCGACAAACCCAAGCCGGGTGAACCCGCCGAACCGCCCGGTGACGGCCAATCCGGCTGATCGCAAACGCAAATTTCGGGTTCTCCACCCAAGTCGCTTGCGGCATGACAAGCCGATCGCACCGTCAGCACTTCCGCCAGCCTAATCGGGCGTTGCTCCGCATTGCCCCTGGCTTCCGCCGTGCCACCGGCGTGCTACCTTTTAGCCTGCTCGAGACAGGAGGGGCGCCCGCTGCGTCCCGTGGCAATCCGTTGATGCATGGAGGCCGGAATGCACAAGTTGCTGATCGACGCGCTGATCTGGGTTCTCTTTCTGGGAGGCATGGTTGGGTTCTTGATGGCCCTCCAAAAGCTATTCGGCGGCGGCACCCCGGCCGAATACGGCGTTCTGGGAATTGGCGGCGGTTTCTGGCTGCTGTCCTGCGCAATTTGCATCTTCATTCGCAGTAAAATCGCCTAATCCCGCGCCGTCCCGCCGCCGGCCACCACGCCCCGGAGTGTTTGAGCCCGCCCGTATTGGGTGTCACTTCACCGCGGCTGAACGCCGTGCCGATACCCCATCATCCGCACGGCGAATGCATGAACGCTGAATAAATTTTGGAACGCTCCCCGTCCATCGGCGTTCTCCAATCACAAAATGCATCACAACCGATTGGAGATGAAAATGCCCATCATTCTTTGGCTGCTTGGCGTTCCACTGTCCTTGATCATCATTCTGGCGCTGTTTGGAGCGTTCTAACGTGAAGCCCGCCGTGGCATCCGGAATGGCAACATGAGTTGCACGGCGGGCGACGCAAACCGGTCGAGCGACAAGCTCTCGTGCATCGCGGTCACGTCGCATCCGCAAACCCGTGATGCCACGATAGACCGCGCATAGAATGGCGTGTCCTCAAGCGTTTTGATGACCGTCCCGCCATGGCCGCCATCTGACCGCGTGCCGCGCGCAACACGCCAGATTGGCGAAGCCGGCAGCGCGCACGGCTGTGGCGCGGAGAGGTCGTCGATCGTTCCATCCGGCCGAATGAACAGCGACAACCCCTCGTCACGCCCATCCTTCAGTGTCACGTCGTAGAAAATCGTCGCGCATTGCCTGTCGCTCGCCCGCGACCAGTCCCAGCGACGGAAACTCGTTTCCAACGGCACCACACCGCTGTTCCAGTCGAAGTAGCCGTTGCCGGCCCACCGCACCCCGTTCTCGAACTCCACCTCGATGCGCGACACCGGCGCGATTGGCCGCCACAGATGCTCGCCCTTCGCATCAATTGCGAACGTGTGCCGGTTGATCCCGGCGGGATGAACCCGCACGCGACCTTTCAGACGCGACGGGATCGGCACCGTCACCTCGTCGAGATCGAACGTCAGGCCATTGCCATCCCATGTCAGCGAACTCGGGCCCACTTGAAAGGTGTCAGCCGTCCGCCGAAGTTCGCGCCGGCCCCGCTCCGTCATCGTCCAGCGATGGCCGCCCGCGCCATAAAGCGCAACGTTGATGGCGACGTGATTTTCAGGGTCCGCCAGACCCTTCCGTCGCGCAAACTTATAGTAGGGCGAGAAGACGCTGCCCACGAACGAGATGATCGAGAGCCCGTGTTGCCCGTCGTCGCTCAGCGCATCGACGTACCACCACGCGTAACCGCCGGGAGCTACAGGTGCGTCGAATTGTGGTCCACCGCCAGTTGTGCCGCCGCCAGCCATCCCGAAAGCGCCGCCATCGGCACGCCCGGCCCCGGATGCACGCTGCCGCCCGCCAGATACAGTCCCGGTATGCGCGTCTTGCCCCCCGGTCTCGAGAACGACGCCATCCAGCCATGCGTGGCCGCGCCGTAAAGCGCGCCGCCCGTTCCGGGAAAAAGATCGTTGAACCCCGCCGGCGTCGTCAGCACCGTGTCCGCCGTCGCCCGGTCCACATGAAGTCCAAGGCGCTCCAGCAGCGCAAATGTCCGTGTCTCGCATTCTGCCGCCTCCGCGCCCGTGTACCGATCCGTATCGCCCGTCGCCGGTGCATTGACGAGCACGAGCAGCCGCTCGCGTCCGCCATGGAATTCCTGTGTCTCGTCACTGCGATCCTGCGCGCACACATAGACCGTGGGTTCGCGCGGCAAGCGCGAGCGGCCGAAAATATCATCGAACTCGGCCTTGTAATCGTCCGAAAAGAAGACGTTGTGCCTGACGAGCGGGAAGCCGCGCGTCTCAGCGCTCATCGCCCAAGTCATGGCCGAAAGCGAACGCTGGTCGCGCCTGAGTTGCGAAACCGTTGGAGCGATCGACCGTCCAAACAACCCCGCCGCCACGGCGGCACTATCAGCGTTGACGATAACGTTGCCGGCCTCGATCTCCTCTCCGCTGCGAAGGCGCACGCCGGAAATTTCACCGGAGCGCGTCAGGACCTCCTCAACCTCCGTGCCATAGGAAAATCGCGCGCCGTTCTCGCGCGCGATCCGCTCCAAAGCCTCGGCCAGCGCATGCATACCGTCTTCGATGACCCACACACCATCCTGCTCGACATGCGCAACGAGCATCAAAGTCGCCGGCGCGTCGAACGGCGACGACCCGCAATAGGTCGCGTAGCGCCCGAACAATTGCCGGAGCCGCGGGTCCTTGAAGTGATCGCCCAGTGCCGACCACAGCGTCGAAAACGGCGAGATCCGCCACATGTCGCCGAGACCCTTCAAGCCCGCGCTGAAGGCGAGCGAAATCGGCGTCGGCTGCGGCGAGCGAATGAAGGGCTCTTCGAGCGTCTGATAAACGTCCCGCGCCCGCTCGCAGAATGTGCGAAAGCCCTCCGCCTCGCGCGGTCCTGCGAACGCGCCGATGGCATCCGCCGATTGCTCCACGCTCGCAAATAGATCGAGCCGCTTGCCCCCGCTCCACGCATGCCGGGCGAGAACCGACAGAGGCTTCAGGCGCACCTCGTCGGCGAAGCTCTTTCCCGCATCGCCGAACACGCGCTCGAACACCCACCGCATGGTGAACACCGTCGGACCCGCATCGACGGGCCGGCCACCGGCGGAAACCTGCCGCATCTTGCCGCCCGGGGCCGCTTGCCGCTCGAAGACGTGCACGTCGTAACCCGCCCGGGCCAGCTCAAGCGCCGACACCAGTCCCGCGATGCCCGCTCCCACGACGATCACTTTCGCTTTCACCATGACCGCCGCTTTTTCTGACGCGCGCACCGTGCCGACACGGTGGACCGCAGTGTCTATTTTACTAGACATTCGAAAAAGACCAACTAGGATTACACCTCTGTCGCGAGAGGGGTCTTCCATGGACGCCACGGCACGTATTGAACAGACCCTGGAAGAAATCCTGACGCGGGCAGAATCCCCAGGCTCTCCTCCAAGACTCGCCGCGGCACTGCGCTACGCTGTCTTCCCGGGCGGCGCTCGCGTACGTCCGCGGCTTTGCTTGGCCGTGGCTCATGCCTGTGGTGACGATCAACCGGCGCTGGCCGACGCCGCTGCTGCCTCAATCGAACTTTTGCATTGCTCCTCGCTCGTTCACGACGACCTGCCGTGTTTCGACGACGCCGCGCTGCGTCGGGGCAAGCCGTCTGTTCACTTGGCCTTCGGCGAACCTTTGGCGGTTCTCGCCGGTGATGCGCTGATTGTCATGGCCTTTGAGTGTCTCGCAACAGCCGCCGCCGCCGCACCGCTGCGCCTTCCCGGCGTGTTGTCCAAAATTGCCGGTTCGGTGGGCATGCCATACGGGATCGTGGCGGGCCAGGCATGGGAATGCGAACCCGAAGTCGATCTCGCCAAATATCATCGCGAAAAGACGGGCTCGCTCTTTGCCGCTGCGACCGAAGCCGGTGCGCTGGCCGCCGGACAATCCCCCGCCGCGTGGCGCCGCCTCGGCGAATGCATCGGCGAAGCCTATCAAGTCGCCGACGATCTGCACGACCTCCTGGGCAAGGCAGCCGACATCGGCAAGCCGTCTGGCCAGGATGCGGCCCACCACCGGCCGACGGCTTGCAGCCTCGGCATCAAAGGCGCAACGCAGCGCTTGAAGGGCCTGATGCAGGAAGCGATGGAATCGATCCCCGATTGCCCAGGCGCTGACGACTTGCGCGCCATCATCCTCGCGGAATCGACCCGCTTCGTGCCCAAGGAACTGGTGCGTCAGGCGGCATGACACGGCCAGGCGGCATCCCCGCCTACGGCGAATCCGCGGCACCACCCGCAAATGGAGCTTCGCGCGTGCCGTCTCTCGCCGAACGCTGGCTGACGATCCGCAACAAACTGCTCGCCAACCCGCGGTTCCACGATATCGCCACAAGAACACCGGGCATCCGCGCAATCGCGCGCCGGAAAGCACGCGGCGTTTTCGATCTCGTGTCCGGCTTCATCTATTCACAAGTGCTACTGGCGTGCGTCCGTCTCGACCTATTCCGGCTGCTTGAACCGCGGCCCCTATCTCTCGACGCCATCGCCGCGCGCACCGGCCTCCCAAATGATTCCGCCCGCCGCCTGCTCGACGCCGCCGTGTCCCTCGATCTTGTTTGTTGCCTCAGTGATGGCCGCTACGGCCTCGGCGCGAACGGCGCCGCTGTGCTGTCCAACCCAGGCATCGCAGCGATGGTCGAGCACAATGCGCTGCTGTACTCCGACCTCGCCGACCCGGTCGATTTTCTCCGCAATCCGGAACGCGAAACGGCTTTGTCGCGATACTGGGCCTACGCGCAATCGGCCAACCCGTCGGGCCTCCCCGACGCGGCCATTCGCGACTACAGCGTCCTGATGTCGGCATCTCAGCCCCTGGTCGCCAATGAAATTCTTAGCGCCTATCCGTTGCACAACCACAAGCGCCTGCTCGATGTCGGCGGTGGCGAAGGCCGATTTCTCTGCAGCGTTGCGGAGCGTTATCCCCACCTCGAACTGATGATGTTCGATTTGCCGGCGGTGGCAGCGCGCGCTCAAAGCAGGATCACGGAAAGCGGCTTTGACAACCGCGCCAAGGCTTATGGCGGAAATTTTCTCACCGATGCACTCCCGCAAGGAGCCGACATCGTCACTTTGGTCAGAATTCTGCACGATCACGACGATCTTCCTGCCACGCAGCTTTTGACCAACATCCATCACGCGCTGGCGCCGGGCGGCGTCCTCCTGATCGCCGAACCACTCGCCGGAACGCGCGGTGCGGAACGCATGGGTGACGCGTATTTCGGCTTTTATCTCATGGCGATGCGCTCAGGCCGGCCGCGCTCCGTCGAGACCATCGAGCGGATGCTGCACCGCAGCGGCTTTCATGGCATCCGGCAGATTTCAACCCGCGTGCCGCTCCAGACCAGCCTGATTGTCGCACAAAGGTGACTTAAAACTGTTCATCTTGCTTGACACTATTTGCTGTCCGCATAGATTGACAGTTGAAGAAGGAGGCAGGCTTCGGCATTCGCCGCTCGCCCTGGCCTCCCGTAAATCGCGAGTTTTCCTCGGATGAACACCCTCGCTGTCGTGCTCGAAGAGCCGGAGCGCCTAGTGCTCAGCCGCCTTGCATTGCCGGAGCCGGGCGAGGAAGACGTTGTGGTCGACATCGAATGGAGCGGCATCTCGACGGGCACCGAACGCCTGCTCTGGTCGGGCCGCATGCCGCCCTTCCCCGGCCTCGGCTATCCGCTCGTTCCCGGCTACGAATCGGTCGGCCGCGTGCGCGAGGCAGGTTCCCGTTCCGGCGCACGCATCGGGGATCGCGTTTTCGTCCCCGGCGCGCGCTGCTATGGCGACATCAAGGGCCTTTTCGGCGGCGCGTCGTCCCGCGTCGTGGTTCCGGGCAGCAAGGCAATCCGCTTCGACGAAGGGCTCGGCGAACAAGGTGTCCTCCTCGCGCTCGCCGCCACCGCCTATCACGCGCTTGATGTCGGCCGCTCTGTCCTGCCGCAACTCGTCATCGGCCACGGCGTCTTGGGCCGCCTCATCGCGCGGCTTGTCATCGCCGTCGGAGGCGAAGCGCCCGTCGTCTGGGAAACGAACGCCCGCCGGGCCGCCGGCGCGGAGGGATACGCCGTCATCGATCCCACAACCGACATCCGCCGCGGCTACGCCGCCATTTGCGATGTCAGTGGCGATTCAAAGTTGCTCGACACGTTGATCGCCAAACTCTCGCCCGGCGGCGAAATTGTCCTGGCCGGCTTCTACTCCGAGCCGCTCTCCTTCGCTTTCCCACCGGCCTTCATGCGCGAAGCGCGACTTCGCATCGCCGCCGAATGGAAAGAGCACGACCTCGTCGCCGTCCGCGACCTCATCGAGCGGGGCGCACTCTCTCTCGCAGGCCTCATCACGCATCGCGAACCCGCGACGGCTGCCGGCGAGGCCTATCGTACGGCCTTCACGGACCCTGACTGTCTGAAAATGATCCTCGATTGGAGAAGCTGTTCATGAGCGCGTGCGGATCGACGGCGACACTGAACGCTTTGAAGCCATCGATGAAGGATTTCCTTCGCGATGAAGCCTCGCATGAACCCGATCCTGTGCCCAAGGCCGGCTCGGAAACGAAAGAGACGCAGATCATCGCCATTTATGGCAAGGGCGGCAGCGGCAAGAGCTTCGCCCTCGCCAACCTCTCCTACATGATGGCGCAGCTTGGCAAGCGCGTCCTCCTGATCGGCTGCGATCCCAAAAGCGATACGACATCGCTCCTGTTCGGCGGCCGCGCCACACCGACCATCATCGAAACCAGCGCCAAGAAGAAACTTGCCGGCGAGGAAATCAAGATTTCCGACGTCTGCTTCAAGCGCGACGGCGTCTTCGCCATGGAGCTTGGCGGGCCTGAAGTCGGCCGTGGCTGCGGCGGACGCGGCATCATCCACGGCTTCGAAACGCTCGAAAAGCTCGGCTTCCACGAGTGGGGCTTCGACTACGTCCTGCTCGACTTCTTAGGCGACGTGGTCTGCGGCGGCTTTGGCCTGCCGATCGCTCGCGACATGTGCCAGAAGGTGATCGTCGTCGGCTCGAACGATCTCCAATCACTCTACGTCGCCAACAACGTCTGCTCGGCGGTTGAATACTTCCGCAAGCTCGGCGGCAACGTCGGCGTCGCCGGCATGGTCATCAACAAGGATGACGGCACGGGTGAAGCCCGCGCCTTCGCCGAAGCGGCTGGCATTCCCGTGCTCGCGGCAATCCCGGCGCACGAAGACATTCGCCGCAAGAGCGCCAACTACGAGATCATCGGTTTGCCGGGCGGCGACTGGGCGCCTCTCTTTGAGGAACTCGCCAACAATGTCGCCACCGCACCGCCCGTCCGCCCCTCGCCGCTTTCGCAGGACGGCCTGCTTGGTCTGTTCAAGAGCGATGTCGTCGGGCGCAACGTGGTGCTCCAACCGGCAAGTTACGAGGATATGTGCGGCGGATCGGCAATCGTGAAGCCCTCGCTCGAGGTGATCTACGACACGGTGTGAATAAAGAGTTGTCCGGGGCGGGGAGCCTCTCAGCATGACGGCGTTGGACGAAAAAATCGCGGATGCTAGACCGGTGGAAGCGCCGGCGCCCGCCGATGCGTGCGCGCCGTCGGCATCCAAGGGAGCCGACGGTCTCGGCTGCCACGCCGGCAAGGACGAATTGAAGAAGGCCGCCGTAGCCGCCGGCAAGAGCGAAACGCTCGATCGCTACGCCGCCGACTATCCGATGGGCCCGCACGATCAGCCCCAGAGCATGTGCCCCGCCTTCGGCTCCCTGCGCGTTGGCCTGCGTATGCGCCGCACCGCAACCGTGCTGTCCGGTTCGGCCTGCTGCGTTTATGGGCTGACCTTCACGTCGCACTTTTATGGTGCCCGGCGCACGGTCGGCTACGTCCCCTTCAATTCCGAGACGCTCGTTACCGGCAAATTGTTCGAAGACATCCGCGACGCCGTCTATAAGCTCGCCGATCCCGCGCTCTATGACACCATCGTTGTCACCAATCTCTGCGTGCCCACGGCGTCCGGCGTACCGCTCCAGCTCCTCCCGAAGGAAATCAACGGCGTCCGCATCGTCGGCATCGACGTGCCCGGCTTCGGCGTTCCGACTCACGCGGAAGCCAAGGATGTCCTGGCCGGCGCGATGCTGAAGTACGCGCGCGGTGAAGCCGAACACGGTCCCGTTTTGGCCCCCCGCACCGGCGTCAGCCTGAAACCCACCGTCACACTGCTTGGCGAAATGTTCCCCGCCGACCCGATGATCATCGGGTCGCTGCTCGAACCGCTCGGCCTCGCCGCCGGACCGGTCGTCCCGACGCGCGAATGGCGCGAACTCTACGGCGCACTCGATTGCGCCGCGGTCGCAGCGATCCATCCTTTCTACACCGCCAGCATCCGCGAATTTGAAGCCGCCGGCCGCAAGATCGTCGGCTCCGCCCCCGTCGGTCTCGACGGCACCGCTGCCTGGCTCGAAGCGATCGGCGCGGTCTGCAATGTCGGAGCCGAAAAGATCGACGCGGCGAAGGCGAAGTTCCTCCCCGCAATTCGCGGCGCGCTGGCATCGAAGCCCATCAAGGGCCGCATCACCATGTCGGGCTATGAAGGCTCTGAACTGATCGTCGCCCGCCTCCTCGTCGAAAGCGGCGCGGATGTCCGCTACGTCGGCACCGCCTGCCCGAAGACGCGCTGGTCGGACGGTGATCGCGAGTGGCTCGAAGCGAAGGGCGTCCACGTCCAGTTCCGCGCGTCCCTGGAACAGGACCTCGCCGCCTTCCACGAGTTCAAGCCGGATCTGGTCATCGGCACCACGCCCGTCGTGCAGAAGGCGAAGGAAACGTCCACGCCCGCGCTCTATTTCACGAACCTCATCTCCGCCCGTCCTTTGATGGGACCGGCCGGCGCAGGTTCGCTCGCCCAAGTCATCAATGCCGCCATCGCCGGCAAGGACCGCTTCGACACCATGTCGGAATTCTTCGAAGGCGTCGGCGAAGGCTTCGCCACCGGCGTCTGGGAAGACACGCCCGTCGACCGGCCGGAATTCCGCGCCGAATACAAGCGCCGCATCGAAAAGGAAGCCAAGAAGCGCAAGGCGGAGGAGATGCTATGACCCTCGTCCTTGATCACGACAGAGCCGGCGGATACTGGGGCTCGGTCTATGTCTTCACGGCGATCAAAGGCCTTCAGGTCATCATCGACGGTCCCGTCGGTTGCGAGAACCTGCCGGTAACCTCGGTGCTTCACTACACCGACGCGCTTCCCCCACACGAGTTGCCCATCGTCGTCACGGGTCTCTCCGAGGAAGAACTCGGCAAGACCGGCACCGAAGGCGCCATGCGCCGCGCCCACAAGACGCTCGACCCGCACATGCCGGCCGTCGTCGTCACGGGCTCGATCGCCGAAATGATTGGCGGTGGCGTCACGCCCGAGGGCACCAATATTCAGCGCTTCCTGCCGCGCACCATCGACGAAGACCAGTGGCAAAGCGCCGACCGCGCCATGACATGGCTGTGGACCCAGTTCGGGCGCAAGAAGATCCCAGCGCAAAAGCCACGCGCCGATGGCCAGAAGCCCAAGGTCAATATCATCGGGCCCATCTACGGCACCTTCAACACACCGTCCGATCTGGCTGAAATCCGCCGCCTCATCGAAGGCATTGGCGCGGAAGTGAATATGGTCTTCCCGCTCGGCTCGCACGTCGCCGACGTGCCCAAGCTCGCCGATGCGGAAGCCAACGTCTGCATGTACCGCGAATACGGCCGCCTGCTTTGCGAGATGCTGGAGCGGCCCTACCTTCAAGCACCCATCGGCCTGCATTCCACGACGCTATTCCTGCGCAAGCTCGGCGAAATGCTGGACCTTGATCCAGAACCCTTCATCTCGAAAGATAAGCACACGACCATCAAGCCAATCTGGGACCTGTGGCGGTCGGTGACGCAGGACTTCTTCGGCACCGCTTCGTTCGGAATTGCCGCCAACGAAACCTACACCCGCGGCGTTCGCCAGTTCCTCGAAACCGAACTCGGCCTGCCCTGCAACTTCGCGTTCGCCCGTAAACCCGGCGTCAAGCCCGACAACGATGCTGTGCGCGCCGCAATCAAGGACACGCCGCCGCTCGTGATTTTCGGAAGCTACAACGAGCGCATGTATCTGGCCGAGGCCGGCGGGCGCGGCGTCTATATCCCCGCTTCGTTCCCCGGTGCCATCATTCGCCGGCACACCGGCACGCCCTTCATGGGCTACGCGGGCGCGACCTATCTCGTGCAGGAAGTCTGCAACGCCCTGTTCGATGCGCTGTTCCACATTCTTCCGCTCGCCACCGACATGGACAAGGTCGACCCCACTCCGGCTCGCATTCACGCGGAGCTGCCCTGGGACGACGAAGCCAAGGATGCCTTCGATCGCATCATCGACGAACAACCCATTCTTATTCGCATTTCGGCCGCCAAGCGCCTCCGCGACGCCGCCGAACGCACGGCACGCCAGGCCGGCGAGTCCCGCGTCAGCGCACGCCGCCTCGCCCTGGCCCAACCGTTCATCAAGGAAGGACACGCCGCATGACAGCCCTATCCATGTCCGGCCCCCTCGCCCGTTCAAGCTTTGTCCGCGTTCGGGCCGTGCCGGCCGTTGCGCCACGGCGCAAGGAAACACAAGCACCGGTCACGCGTTCGGCGGCTTCGACAGCGAACGCCGGGTCCGCCGCCGTCTCGCGCGCATTCGCCAATCACGCAGCGGCCGCTCGCATGGCCGCAAAACCCAAGAAGCATGACGCCATCGAGTTCCGGCTCATCTACACGATCGCATTCGCGGTTTTTCTACTCACCTCCGTCATCGAACGCGCGCTGCCCCACAAATGGTCCCAGCGCGCGGGCGACAACGAAGTCAGAAAATCCGTCGTCGAGCAGGCCAGAGAGGCCGCGCACATCAGCGCTGCCTACGCATTCATGGGCTGAGCGCACTATCGAATTCGCCCGGCCCACCGATGACCGGACGAGCATCCAACGTGGTGTCCAAAACCACGGACTGCCCCTGCCGCGCGGGTCGATGCGCGGTAACGGCCGCAAGGCCACTTCACGGAGAGTACCAACATGGCTGCTGATAACAGAAGCGGCTCGATGTCGGGATTGACCGAGTCGGAAGCCAAGGAGTTCCACGGGATCTTCATGACTTCCTTCATCATCTTTACGGTCATCGCGATCATCGCGCACTTCCTCGTATGGCAGTGGCGTCCCTGGCTTCCGGGGCCGACCGGCTACGCGTCGTTGATGGACGGCGTGAACTACGCCATGAGCTACCTGCCGTCGCTCAAGGCATAACCCAGAGGGAGATGAGAACATGTGGAAGATTTGGCTTCTCTTCGATCCTCGGCGGACTCTGATCGCGCTGGCGACATTCCTGTTCAGCCTCGCGGTTCTGATCCACTTCATCCTGTTGAGCACCGATCGCTTCAACTGGATCGAAGGTCCGCGTGCGAAAGCCGCTGCCTCGGTCGAGATGCCCTTGATCAAGGCGGTCGTCTGACCGTCCGACACGATGGAGCCGGACGGACGGCATCGCCCGTCCGGTTCCAAATCAATGCAATCGAATTCGCCTGACAAAAAAATACGTTTCGCAGCCGGCTGCGTGCCGACTGAGCGGAGAATCCAGCCATGGCTATGCTTAACTTCGAGCGAAAATACCGTGTTCGTGGCGGAACGCTGATCGGCGGGGATCTGTTCGACTTCTGGGTCGGGCCCTTCTACGTCGGCTTCTTCGGCGTCACGAGCATCTTCTTCATCATCGTCGGCGTCGGCCTCATCTGCTGGGGCGCCTCACTCGGCCCGACGTGGAACCTGTTCCGCCTCTCGATCAACCCGCCGCCGGCTGAGTTCGGTCTCAGTCTCGCCCCGATGAAGCAGGGCGGCATCTGGCAGGCCGTAACAGTCTGCGCCATTGGAGCGTTCGTCTCCTGGGCATTGAGAGAAGTGGAGATCTGCAGAAAACTCGGCATCGGCTACCATGTGCCGGTCGCCTTCGGCTTTGCCATCCTTGCCTATGTGACACTGGTCGTCTTCCGTCCGATCGCAATGGGGTCCTGGTCCTACGGGTTCCCGTACGGCTTCATGAGCCACCTCGATTGGGTGTCGGGCACCGGTTATACCTACGGCAACTTTCACTACAATCCCGCGCACATGATAGCGATCACGTTCTTCTTCACGACGTGTCTCGCCCTCGCGCTGCACGGCTCCCTCGTCCTGTCCGCGGTCAACCCGAAGAAGGGTGAGACCGTCAAGACACCAGAGCACGAGAACACCTACTTCCGCGACACCATCGGCTACTCCATCGGCACGCTGGGCATTCATCGCCTCGGCCTGTTCCTGGCGCTGTCGGCGGCGTTCTGGAGTGCGGTGTGCATGATCATCTCCGGACCCTTGTGGGCCGAAGGCGATCCTTGGGTCGACTGGTGGAACTGGTGGCTCGAATTGCCGATCTGGTCGTAAGGGAGGGATTGAAAAATGGCTTACTACCAGAACATCTTCACCCAGCTTCAGGTTGCGCCCCATCCCGAACCGGGCATTCCGCTCACCGAGAACAACTCGGAGCGGCGCGGTACGCCCTGGTTCTCCTACTGGGCGGGTAAGATCGGCGACGCCCAAATCGGCCCGATCTATCTCGGCACTTTGGGCTTCCTCTCGCTCGTTTGCGGCATCATCGCGATCGAGATCATCGGCCTCAACATGCTGGCGTCGGTGAATTGGGATCCGATTGAGTTCGTGCGCCGCCTGCCCTATCTCGCGCTCGAACCACCGAAGCCGGAATACGGCATCACCATTCCGCCGCTGAAGGAAGGCGGCTGGTGGCTGATGGCCGGCTTCTTCCTGACGACGTCCATCCTGCTCTGGTGGGCACGCATGTACCGCCGCGCGCGCGCGCTCGGCATGGGCACGCATGTCGCCTGGGCATTCGCAGCCGCAATCTGGCTCTATCTGGTGCTGGGTTTTATCCGCCCGGTGATGATGGGCAGCTTCAGCGAGGCGGTGCCGTTCGGCATCTTCCCGCATCTGGACTGGACGAATAACTTCTCCATCAAATACGGCAACCTGTTCTACAACCCGTTCCACATGCTCTCGATCGCGTTCCTGTATGGCTCGGCCTTGCTGTTCGCCATGCACGGCGCCACGATCCTGGCTGTGACGCGGTACGGCGGCGAACGCGAGATCGAGCAGATCACCGATCGCGGCACGGCGTCGGAACGCGCTGCCCTCTTCTGGCGGTGGACGATGGGCTTCAACGCTTCGATGGAATCGATCCATCGCTGGGCGTGGTGGTTCGCGGTCCTCTGCCCGCTGACCGGCGGTATCGGCATCCTCTTGACCGGAACGGCCGTCGACAACTGGTACGACTGGGGCCTCAAGCACGGCCTCGCGCCGGCCGCCTGGCCATAAGTCGGCCGACCCGGCCCCATGCAAACAAGGCCCGGTGAGCACCCGCTCACCGGGCCTTTGACTCTAATCGAGGTAAGATTTGCATGTGCGCCAGCTAAGTCGTACCACGCTCTCCGGACTTGGACCCGACAAGCCTCACAACCGCCATACTTCAGAGTGTGTTCCAAGACCTCTGGCGGAGTTGAATCGCATGACTTCAGAAGCCAAGCATAGACGCGTGTTCTCGCGCGCCTGGACTAGCGGCGAACTGATTCTCGCAGTGGCGCTGTTCATTGCCGTAGCAGCGAATACGAAATTCTTCTCGTCGGCCGTGACCGCTCTCGGTGCCAAACCGTCCATGTGGGCCTTCCACGGCTCACTTTTCTTGTCCGTGGTCGCACTCTTCTTCCTGCTTCTGTCCGCCGTGTGTCATCGCGCGCTCGTCAAACCGGTGCTCATCACGATTCTCATCCTCAGCTCGATCCTGTCCTATTTTACGCACGCCTACGGCACGGTCTTCGACCCGCAAATGATCGCCAACGCGATGCAGACCGATCGTGCCGAAGCTGCCGATCTCTACAATCCGGCGATGCTGATTTGGATCGGACTACTCGGGGTGCTGCCTTCGATTGCAGTTTGGAAAGCGAGACTCGTATTCCCAAATTGGAGGGTCGAAACGATAGCCCGCCTCAAGCTCGCCGGCGTCGCGTTCGCGGTACTCGCCGTATCGGGCGCCACCTTCAGCGGCCATTATGCCGGCCTGCTTCGCTTACATGGTGAAGTGACGAGCAAGGCTGTTCCAACTTATGCTCTGCTGTCTGCCGTCCGGCACGCGGTCCATGCCTTGCCAAAGGCCAAGCACGGACACGAGTCCGTCGGCCGCGATGCAAATCGGAGCCCCGCCGACGGCCACCACGAACTTGTCATCATGGTCGTTGGTGAGACAGTAAGAGCGGATCATTGGGGCCTCAACGGCCACCTTCCAGACACCACGCCAATGCTTCGAAAGGAGAATGTCGTGAACTTCCCGGACGTCTGGTCGTGCGGAACCTCGACGGCAATCTCCGTACCGTGCATGTTTTCGAATCTCGGGCATCGGCGCTTCGACAATGCAACCGCGGCATCCCGGGACAACGCACTCGATATTCTTGCGCGCGCGGGAGTGAGCGTCCTTTGGCGGGACAATAATTCGAGTTCCAAGGGCGTTGCCGACCGGCTGCCGCATCAGGACTTCCGCTCACCGCCGCTCAACCCGGTCTGCGAAGGCGGGGAATGCCGCGACGAGGGCATGCTGGACGGCCTGCAGAATTACATTGACGCGCAAAAGGGAGACGTACTTGTCGTATTGCACCAGATGGGCAACCACGGACCTGCTTATTTCAAGCGTTACCCGAAAGAATTCGAGCGCTTCACGCCAGTCTGCCGCACGAGCGATCTTGGTTCATGCACGAAGCAGGAAATCAGCAACACCTACGACAACGCCATCCTGTATACCGACCATTTCCTATCCAAGGTCATTGCGCTACTCAAAGCCAACGACGCAAAGTTCGAAACGGCAATGATCTACGTCAGCGACCACGGCGAGTCGCTCGGCGAATACGGCCTATATCTTCATGGAGCGCCGTATGCGCTGGCACCAGAGGCTCAGCGCCACGTTCCCGCCGTGATTTGGCTGGGCGAAAATATCAAGCACGACATCGTCGGCACGTCTGTGCAGGACCGCAGCCGTCGCCGCTGGTCGCACGACAACATTTTCTCGACCCTGCTGGGATTCTTCGAGATCAAATCCTCCGCCTATGACTCCAAAATGGACTTGCTTGAACGCGCCGCAGTCGAACTCACCCAAGGCCATTAGCCGCCGTGCTGAGACCGTTGCAAGATGCCGGGAACTGCGGCCCCCGCGTAACGGTTTAGCTGCGTCCATTGTGTTGCATGACAGTTCTATGACAACCCTTACCTAAGATGCTACGTCGCTTCCGGCACTGAGGGAGGGCCGGGCACGACATGGGGAAGCCATCACTTGATAAAGACCTGAAAAAGGTCGGACAATTGGAGCGGGCAACTGAGGGTCTCGCCCAGTCGCTCGCCGCTCCCGGCCTGCTCGCAATTTTCATGGCCGGCTCGATTGCCGCCGCGAGCCTGGCGCTCGGCGACACACCCCACACAACGCTGGTCGTTTTCGCGGCTGTCATCGCCGCCTATATGGCGCTAAACATCGGCGCCAACGACGTTGCCAACAACATGGGCCCCGCCGTCGGCAGCCGCGTCCTCACGATGGCAGGCGCCATCGCCATTGCGGCGATCGCCGAAACTGCAGGTGCGATCCTCGCCGGCGGCGATGTCGTCAACACCGTCGCCAACGACCTGATCGTCAAGGATCACGGCCTGGAGACCGACCCCTTCATCATGATGATGATGGCAGCACTCCTGGCGGCGGGCCTTTGGTTGCATCTGGCGACGTACCTTGGCGCGCCCGTTTCCACCACCCACTCCATCGTCGGTGCCGTAATGGGCAGCGCCGCGGCCGCTGCCGGCGTCAACGCGGTGAACTGGGCCGTCATGGGCAAGATCGCCGCGAGCTGGGTCATCTCTCCGGTCTGCGGCGGTCTGATTGCGGCTCTGCTCCTCGGAGTGGTGAAATGGCTGATCGTCTTTCGCGAGGACAAGATCACGGCCGCGAAGCGGTGGGTTCCCGTGCTCGTTGCATTGATGGCGGGCATTTTCGCCATGTACATGGTCAGCAAAGGACTGAGCCGGGTTTGGAAACCCGACACGCAGACAATCTGGACTTTTGGCGCGGCGTTTTTTGTTCTCGGCTATACCATTGCTAAACCGCTTGTGGCGCGCCGGGCCGCTGTGATCGCCAACACACGCAAGGATGTCGCCGACTGCTTCAATATTCCACTCATTTTTGCTGTCGGTCTGCTGTCTTTCGCGCACGGGGCCAACGACGTCGCCAACGCCGTTGGCCCGCTGGCAGCCATTGTCTCGGTGGCCCAGACTGAGGCCGGAGTCCCAAACCAGGTCGAACTCCCCATTTGGGTTCTGGCCATCGGTGCATTTGGCATCTCGCTGGGTCTTTCGCTGTTCGGGCCGCGGCTCATCCGCACCGTCGGCGAAAAGATCACCAAGATGGACCCGATCCGCGCCTACTGCGTGGCGCTTTCGGCGGCGATCACGGTCCTTGTCGCTTCAGCCATGGGCCTGCCGGTATCATCAACGCACATCGCGATCGGAGCCGTGTTCGGCGTTGGATATCTGCGCGAGATATTGACGAACCAGGGCGTCCCAAATCCGGCCGTCAAGCCGCGGTCTGTGTTTCTCGAACCCTCGCAGCTGAACCGCTCGCCGGAAGAGGCCATCCTGAATTATACCAAGCGTGAAAAGCGGCGGCTGGTGCGGCGGCAGCACGTTTATGGAATAGCGGCGGCGTGGATCGTCACGGTGCCAGCGGCCGCGATCCTGGCGGCGGCGCTCTACGCGTCGATGCGTTGGATTTCGGGCTGATTGGCGGCCAGCACGCGGCGGCTCAAGTCAGTCACGAGTGCGGCGAGATCGGAATCGGACAGCAAGCGCTTCGCCTCGCGAAGCAGCACCCAGTGCCGGTGACGATTGCCCTGCTCAAGCCACGTGTCGTGCTGCTTCGTGACGCGCAAAGGATAGAGATCGACCTCAACGACGTGCCGCGTCATGCTGCCTTTCTTGATCGTCCGGTACGACCCGATTGGCTGACCGTCGATGACGCCTTCAACGCCTGCTTCCTCGAGAGCCTCGATTGCTGCCGAACGCTCGGGACTTTCCCCCTCGATCACCGAGCCTTTCGGCACGATCCACCGGCCGCTGCGCCGCGACGTGACGAGGAGAAAGACCACCCGCCCATCCACGATCGTATACGGCAGTGCGGCTACCTGCTTGGCCTCATCCGGCGTTCGCAGACGCAGAATGAGCCGGTCAAGTACGTATTGTGCTAAATTGGGCATGAGTTGCAGCAAACTCGGCTATGAGGCGAAGCACTCTAGCTCGCCAAAATTCAGGTGCAAGCCGGCGGCGATATGTAGGGAGCTTGTACAGAACTGAGCATCGGGACCCTGACTGAATTCGTCGAACAATCGCCGCGCAGCCTACGCCGCTGCCTGCCCGCGACGCGCCGCGACATCCGCCTTCACTGGACGCCGGCCCCCGAACAGGGTCCCTTGTCCCATCAGCACCCCAAATCCGAACACCTTGGCGAGTGTCTCTTCGCTGTCGATCCCCTCGACGATCAGGCCGAAGCCCTGGTCCGCCAGGAACCGGCACACGTCGTTCGCCGGAATATGCCCGCCCGGATGCGGCAGACCGTCGAGCATCACCACCGCATCAATCTTCACGAACGCGAACCCCGCCTGGGCCATCGCCGCGAAATTCATGTCCAGATCGGTCAGACTGGAAATTGCAAACCGGAAGCCCAGCGCCGCGAGCGCGCTCACCGCCCGCTGTTCGGCCGCTCGGAATGCGCGGATGTCGGCCTGGCTGAAACTCAGGATGAGCTGCCGGGCGGTTGCCGGCCTGGTTACAAAATCGAGTTGCATGTTGCGCGTGAATTCTTGCTCGATCAGAGCCTCACCGGACGCGCGCGAAAAAACTGCGCCGTTCTTTCCCCGGCTCTGTAGCCGCTCGGCTACGATCGCGCTCCGCTCGATCCGTGCGGCATCGAACAGCGGCAGCAGACCGCGTCCAGAGATCACATCGCCGGCCCCCGAGCCCAGATCTCGACCATCTGCGCCGCGCAAACCGATGCTGACTTCATAGTGCTGCGTGGCCTGATTTCCGAGCCCGAGTATCGGCTCCAGGAAAACCTCGACCCGTCCAGCGGCGATCGCTTCGCGTACAGCCACGAGTTGCGGGTCGGCCGGTGGCTGACGGGTTTCAGCCGGCTCATCGAACACCGGTGGTGTGGCCGGGCCCCGCCGCATCGACTGTGCCGCCGCTTGTAGGGCGTCGATTGACGAACTCACCGCAATATCCACCGGGGTGGCGTGCACCACCGGCTCCTCCTGGCGCGCGGCGGCGAAGTCGCGCGCCTGCTCGGCGACCGTCACCTGGTGGAGCATGTCCTTGATACGCCGCTGGAGCATTTCGACATCGTCTTCGCGCACGGCAGATGGAGCGGGCAACGGCGCGGGCTCCATCGGCGCAGAAACCGCGATGTTTGCCGAGCGAGAAAAAGCCGCTGCCGCCTCCTGCGACTGCCAGTAGTCGGCCAGCGATTCGCCCGGCGCCACATCGGGCGCGCCGCGGTAGGCTTCGAAGTGCGGAACGGCGGCGCGAGTCTCGGCCACCGCATCCCAGCGATCCGCTGTTTCGAGATCCGATCCGATTCCACTATCCGGTTGCAGGCGCGGCGGGGACGGCACAATTCCAGCCGCTGCCAAAGAAGGCCCCGAGACGATGGACCGGGTCGCCGTCACCCCCGCAACTGGCACGTGCCCCTCTTCAGGCAAATGTCCATGTCGATGGCCCGGCCCTTGTGCAGGACCACGCGAATGCAACTCAGATTCGAGGCGGAACAGTTGATCGGCGAGCGCCGCCCGATCCGCTTCGCCGCGCCGCCACGCATAAAATCCCACCAGCCCGATGAACAGCGACATCCCCGCCAGAGCAGCGAGTCCCATCGACAATCCCATCTGGACATTGAGGCCGACAACAATTGCCGCGACCACCAGCGCCATGGAAACAAGCGTGCCCGTCTCGCCGGCGGCCTGCGGCGGCTCGGGCTGGAAATCCGGACGTTTTCTTAGTTTCGGCATAAGGTTGCGACCTGCCAGCAAATGCGAATCGTATCCCGTAAGGATCGGGGCATCGCAGGCGGCGGGGCAATTCGCAGCCACGCCTTTTCACCAGATTTCCACAGACGCCCGCGCCGTTGCAGCCGCGCCCGTGTCCCTCATGCACCAAATTTTTCCAAGCGGCTTTCGAAACACACGCCGGCCCCGATCTGCGAACGGCGCCAAAGCCTTGCCCTGGCCGGGTGCGAATGCCCCCGCGCGACAGGCGCGCCGCGCCGCCTTTTCGTCATGCGATCGCCCCGGCCCGGACCCGAATCGACCCGCTGTTTAGATGTCGTTAGGCGAATCGGCGTGGTATCCAAGATGCCGGTCCGCTCACCCTCTCCGGCGTAATCAGGAGCATAAAGTCCATGTACATGAGCGTCGTCGCGCGTGAGTTGGCGTCGGAAGCATATCCCGAGTTGGCCGGTGCACGCGTCGTCGTGTCCGGGCTTTCCACCACCCTCGGGGTCGATCTCGCCCGTAGCTTCGCAGACCGCAAGGCGCGCCTCTTCGTCCAAGCTCCTGAACGTTCGCCCGAGATGGTCGAACTCGCGGCACTTCTGGCGTCGTCCGCCAGCGACCTGACCTTGATCGATGTGCCGTTTGGCGCATCTCAGTCCGCCACGCGCTTCGCCCAGCGCGCGGCCGAAACGTTCGGCGGCATCGACACGGTCGTCAATCTCGCCGCCCTATCCCAGCCCGAACTCGACGCCGTAGCGAGCGAACACGACATCGAAGAATTGATCGTCGCCAAGCTTTCGCCGCTTCGCGAAATCACGGCCGTCGCTGCCAACCGCATGGCGCTGACCTGGTCGGAGGGATCAATTCTGAACGTGATCATGGCGCCCGCACCCCGCTCCGGCCGCGATGCCGCCATCCTCGGCATGGTGCGCCAGGCACTCGCTGCGATGACGGCCGATCTCGCCCGCCAATGGGCCGGCGACGTCGTCCGCATCAACGCAGTCGGCCCGAAGGCAACCATGCTCGATGCCATGAGCGGCGCATGCCTCACGTCGGAGCCTGACATCGCCGCGCTCGCACTTTATCTCGCAAGCCGGAAAGGCCGCACGCTCACAGGCCACGTCTTCGACGCTGAAGGCGTCGCCCGCCGCGGCTGTTGAGCCTATTCGGCCGCTTGGGGCTGAGGCGCGGCGGGCGCATCCAATGCTTCTACTTCCCGCCGCCCAAGATAGCTGTAGACCGCCGGCACGACGAACAGCGTCAGCAACGTGCCGACCGACAACCCACCGACGATCACCCAGCCGATCTGTTGGCGATTTTCGGCGCCCGCGCCTTCCGCGAGCGCCAGCGGCAACGCACCCAGAACCATCGCCCCCGTCGTCATCAGGATCGGCCGCAGCCGCTGCACGGACGCATCGACAATCGCCAGCGCCCGGTCTTCGCCGTTCGCCTGCTTCTGATTGGCGAACTCGACGATCAGAATGCCGTGCTTGGTGATGAGGCCGACAAGGGTCACGAGGCCGATCTGCGAATAAACGTTGAGTGTGCCACCCGCCAGCCACAGCGCGGCCAAAGCGCCGGTGATCGACAGCGGCACCGTGATCATGATGATCACCGGATCCCGGAAACTCTCGAACTGCGCGGAAAGCACCAGGTAGATAAAAGCCAGCGCGAGAACGAAAACGACGAGAAGACTGTCGGCGGACGTTCTAAAGTCGCGGCTTGAACCGTCCAGATCGGTCTGCACCGTTGCCGGCAAGACGTCACGCGCCGCCTGCTCGAGAAAATTGAGCGCTTCGCCAACCGCATACCCCGGCGCCAGTGACCCTTGAATCGTCACCGACCTGAGCTGATTGAACCGCTTCAACTCCTTCGGCGCCACCGATTCCGATACATTGGCGACGTTCGACAACTGGATCATTTCTCCGCGCGAATTGCGCAGAAAGATCGTCGACAACGCCTGCGGCGTGGCGCGATCCTCTGCCGCGAGTTGCACAAAGACATCGTATTGCTCGCCGTTCTGCTCGAACCGCGTTACCTGCCGACCGCCAAGAAGCGTCTCCAGTGTGCGCCCCACCGCCGTGACTTCCAGTCCGAGGTCCGCGACCTTGGCGCGATCGATATCGATCTTGAACTCCGGCGAATTCAGTTTGAGGTCCGTATCGAGGTTTTCCAAACCTGGAAACTCGCGCGCCTTGGCAAGGATCGCGTCGGCATAGCCCTGCAGATCCTCGTAAGTCCCGGCCGACTGCAGAACGAATTCGATCGGGCGGCCCGAACCTCTCTGGCCGAATGCCCCAGGTGTCTGCACGACCGCTTGCACGCCCGCGATGCGCCTGAGCTGCGGAAGGATCTCGGCACTGATCTCCTGCAGCGAGCGTGTCCGGTCGTTCCAATCTTTCAACGGCGCGACGACGAGCGAGCCGGAAACGTCTGGGTTGCCGGAAATAGCCAGTCGTCCACGCACTTCAGGAACGCCCGTTAAAACGTTGTCGATCTCTGAGGCATACCGGCTGGTATAACTGATCGTCGCCCCTTCCGGCCCCGCTCCCCGAACGCGCAGAACACCACGGTCTTCCAAAGGCGCCAGCTCCGATTTCAGCGTCGTCAGTAGAACGCCGCTAAGCCCAGCCACTACGGCCGCGAGCACGATGATCAACGGTCTGACTTTGAGTGCCGCATTCAGCGACGACCGGTAGCCGTTCTCGAACGCTACGAATGCGCGTTCCAACGCCAGATAAACCCGGCCCGGCTCCGCCTGATGGCGCAGCAGCTTGGCGCACATCATGGGCGTCAGAGTCAGCGCTACCCAACCGGACACGATGACGGCGCCGGCAAGCGTGAGTGCAAACTCCAGAAAGAGTTTGCCGGTTTTCCCCGGCGCGAAGGCGATCGGCGCGTAAACGGCGGCCAGCGTCAGCGTCATCGCGATGACCGCAAACCCGATCTCCCGCACGCCTTTGATCGCCGCCGGTATGGGCTCCATGCCCTCTTCGATATACCGGTAGATGTTTTCCAGAACGACGATGGCGTCGTCCACGACGAGACCGATGGCCAGCACCATGGCCAGCAAAGTCAGCGTATTCACGCTAAATCCGAACGCGTACATCAGTGCGAACGTCGCGATCAGTGAAATTGGAATGGTGACGATTGGTATGATCGCCGCCCGGAACGAGCGCAGGAAGAAAAGTATCACCACCACCACAAGCACGATGGCCTCGACGATCGCGATGAAGACCGCCTCGATCGATCGTTCTATGAACACGCTGTCGTCGTTACCGATCGACGCCTGGAGTCCCTTCGGCATCGACGAGTTGATTTCCGGCAGAACTTCATTGACGGCATTGGACACGTCGAGAGGGTTTGCCGTCGCCTGCCGGATGATACCGACGGCGATCGCCGGAATACCGTTGTACGTGCTCGTCCGCCGTTCATCCACGGCGCCGAGTTCGACGCGCGCGACCTCCCCGAGCTTGACCTGATAGTCGCCGGCAAGTTTCACGACGATGTTCTGGAATTCCTCCGGAGTCGTAAGCCCCGTCTTCGAAAGAACGGAGAACTCCCGATCCTGGCTCTCGATTCGTCCGGACGGAATTTCGGCGTTCTGCGCCCTGAGTGCGGCCTCGACATCCTGGACCGTCAGATTGTAGGCCGCGAGCCGTTCCCGATCGATCCAGATGCGCATGGCATAGCGCCGCTCGCCGTAGATCTGCACGTCCGCGACACCAGTCAGGTTCTTCAGGCGATTGACGATGAAGCGGTCGATATAATCGCTGATTTCGAGCGCCGTCAGCTGCGGGCTCGTGAACACCAGAAACATGATGGCTTGCGCGTCGGCTTCGACCTTGGCGATGATCGGCTCGTCGATTTCATCGGGCAAACGCCCCCGCACGCGGCTTACCCGGTCGCGCACATCGCTCGCCGCCACATCCGGGTTGATCTCGGGACGGAAGCGCACGGTAATTCGGCTCGTCTCCGACCGGCTCGACGAGGAGAGAACGTCAATGCCCTCGATGCCGGCGATGGAATCCTCCAGCACCTGCGTAACCTGGCTCTCCATGATCGATGCCGATGCGCCCGGATAATTCGTCGTCACGGAGACGATCGGTTCGTCGATATTGGGAAATTCACGCACCGTCAGCCGCTGGAAGGCGACAACGCCGACAAGGACGAGCACGAGAGACATCACCGTCGCGAGCACAGGACGGCGAATGCAGATTTCGAAGAATGTCATCCGCCGCTCCTCGCCTCTTGGCGCTGAACGGATTTGTCGTTCTGCGGATAGCTGGCGACAGCCTCAACCGTGGCGCCATCGCGTAGCTTGTGCTGGCCTGCCGTCACGACCGTATCGCCGGCGGCGACTCCATCTGTGATCTCGACCTGCGCATTCGAACGGCCGCCGATTTTGACGCGGACCTCACGCGCGGTGCCATCCGCGACGCGGAACACGAAATTATCGCCCGCGCGCGGGATGATCGAACTTTCCGGTACGATGACGACGTCACGCTCAACCGCACCCTTGATCACGATGCGGGCAAAGAGGCCCGGACGGAGCACCAGATCGTTGTTCTCGATGAGCGCACGAACCTCCAACGCCCGGCCGTTCACATCGACCTGCGGGTTGATCGCGTAAATCTTGCCCTTGAACTCGCGGCCAGGAATGGCATCGAGCGTCACATCGACAACCTGCCCAACAGAGATCGACGTCAGATAAATTTCCGGAACTTTGAAATCGACCTTCAGCGCGTCGATCTTCTCGATATTCACGACCGGTGTGCCGACCGCGACGTACGCACCGACGGAAACGTTGCGTACGCCCACGATGCCGTCGAACGGCGCCCGCAACAGATGCTTGTCGAGCCGCGTCTTGGCAAGTTCAAGCGCCGCACGCGCCGTATCGAAATTGGTCACGGCTTCGTCGCGGCTGCGCTCCGTCACATTGCCGGTGCGCGAGAGCTGGCGCGCCCGTTCGTTGTTCGCTTCGGCAAATTTGAGACGCGCCTCCGCGTCCGTCACTTCGGCGCGAACGAGCGCATCGTCGAGCCGGACGAGAATGTCGCCCGCCTTGACACGGGTGCCTTCCACGAAGTCGATGCCCGAGACGCGGCCGGCGATTTCCGGAGCAAGTTGCACCGTCTCGTCCGATTGCAAGGACCCGATCGCGCGCACGTCGGTCGACGTCCGGCTGGCCCGTGCTTGGGCGACTTCGACGGCGATCGTCCGGCTTCCGGCAGTGCCTTGCCGTCCGCCGCGTTCACCCGCCGTCCCACCCGTTGATCCCGTCGCCTGCGAATTCTCGGTCGACGCTGCCATCAAAAGGTCGCGGCCGGGCATGCCTTGCAGCCACCACGCGGTCGCCGCGACGCCGAACATCAGCAGAATGAGGGTCGCACGCAAAAGCGTCATAAAATCATCCTCGCCGGGGCTCTCAGTCTATTACACGTGCCCCATCCTGTCCCCCCACGGCGGCCGGAAAAGATGGAAATGACGAATGGGCGGCACATGCCACCCACGCATAACGCGCCGGGGCGCTGTTTCCGTCGCGTGGCGTGAGAGATAAGTCGGCGTCCCCGCCATGAATTTCAGAAATGTAAGTCCCGGCCCGGCGAGGGGTTCCAGCAAGACCGCGACCGTGCGCTACTTCCGGATCCGGGTGATCTTCGACCCTTCCAGCGTCAGATTATACATGAGGCCCTTCGGATCCAGGATGAACCCGACAACCGGGCTGACGATCTTGTTCGTGTCGATCGACCCTCCCACGCCCACGGTAATGATCGCGACCGAACCATCCACGCCCACCTTCCACCCCTTCGACCGCCGGAATTGATCCAGCGCCTCCGGCGTCATGAACATGATGATGACCGAGCGCGCCTGCACGCCGAGTTGGAAGCCGAACGAAGCACCGACAGTATTATAGTAGGTGGTGGGTTGACCCCGAACCATCAACGCGCCTTCGCCGTATTCACCGCCGATCCCGATGCCTGCCTTCACGACGGAGGGAAAGACAAGGATACCGTGCGATTTGTCGGCAAGCTCGCGTGCGCCACCGATCTGCGCGAAGAACCGGTCGATGGTCACGCGCACATCGGCGTCGATCGCCGCCGCCGAAGCCGCCTCGGCACGAGGCACGGCCACGCTGCCGGCCACGGCAAACGCGCACATCAGCGCATAGAAAAGGCGTCTCGCTACCATCCAGCCACATCCTCTTGGAACCACGAATTGACGGACAAAGTCGGTACGAAGTACGGCGGGAGGAAGGCCAAACCGGCAATATCACGATACCTATTGGCGCACGCTGTGCAGCGAGACCTAATGATGATGGGCGTGCGGATCCTCCGGCTTGCTGCCTGCAATGTCCCCCACGGTCACGGGCACCGTGATTTTGCCGGCCGTCTTGAACGTCAGGTCGAGATGAAACACCTGCCCTGTCGTCAACGGTGCTTTGAGATCAAGAAACATGAGATGCAGTCCCCCCGGCGCCAGCGATACCGTTTTGCCGGCGCCAACCGGCAGCCCGTCGGCGAGCGCACGCATCTTCATCACGCCGCCCTCGTGCGTCATCTCGTGGATTTCGGTTCGTCCCGCCACGGGAGCCGAAGCAGTAAGCAACACATCGTCCGCGCCCGTGCCGTTGATGATGTCGAGATACCCCGCACCGACCTTCGCGCCGCCCGGCGTCGCCCGCGCCCACGCCTTGCCAATGGTCAAAGCCGCCGCCGCAGCCGCCGGCTTCTCCGCACCGCCCTTGGCCACGATCTTCAAAATCGGTGCCGGAAACTTGAGGCGGCGCGCTTCGACGCCGGGAGAAGCCACTTCCGACCACGCAAGCTGCCCCGTCTCGCACTCCTGCGTTACCGGAAACGCGACCGCATCCCCCGCCGCGAAAGCATCCGAAATGAAGCCGGAGAAAATGAACTCGTCGAAGTGCTCATCGAGCAGCGGACCGCCGCGCCAGACGATCTCCTTGACGCCTTCCGCAACCTTGCCGTGGTAGTGGTCGTAGGCTTTTGCATAAGCGCCCTTGACGGTCGTGACCGTCCACCCCGCCTTCGGTGCCGGCTTCACGCCGATGATGCCTTCCGGGATCGTCAGCTTGACGGCGATCGTAGCCGACCCCTCGCATCCGTGCGGAACGCGCACCGCCGCTCGAAGCCCCCCTTGCGATGCCGTCTTCACGTCGAGCGTCGCGTGCGCCGACACCTCGGCGCCGTTCATAGCCATGAAGGGCACGGCAAGGGCGGCGCCGCGAATAAATTTCAACATGCTGGTCTTCCTTCGTGTTTGAACCATGCCTTCGCCGCACAATCACCAGCGGAACTGGACGCCGCCGTAAACCGCCCGGCCCGTCCCCGGCTCGAACAATGCGCTCGTCGCCGGATTGGCAAGCGTCGCAATGCTGGCGCTGGCGATGTAGGCTTCGTCGGTAAGATTGCGGCCCTCAAGATAGGCCGACCAGTTCCCGCCGTTGTCGAACCCGAGCTTCGCGCCCAACAGCGCATACGACGTCGTCTTCACGGTGTTCGCGCTATCGACGAAGAACGCCTCGGGCGACCACTCCACATTCGGGCCGGCATAGACGCCGCTCGGGTGCTTGTAGAGAAGTTCAGCCCGCAAGAAGTGACGCGGCGCCCCCGGCAATTCGTTGTCGCCGAACACGGGATCGTCGTCGAACCGGAAGTCGTTGAACGTATAAGCACCGTGCAGCCAGAATTCTTCGGCCGCCGGACCAGTCTCGAACACGCTTGAGAAAAGCCGTGCGGCACCGCCAATTTCGACGCCCTGATGGATACTCTTATCGAGATTGACCTGAGTACAGGTCCCTGTCGCACCAACCGCCAAGCACTGAAACTCGTTCTCGATATTCGACCGGTAGAGCGCCACGTCCCAGCGAAATCCGGGATATATCCCACGCGTCCCGATCTCGTAAGTCGTTGCCCGTTGCACATCGAGCGACGTTGTAGCCGTGCCGTTCAACGTGACTTCGACAAACGTCGGCGCCTCTCCGCTCCGCGAAATGTTGCCGAAAATCTGCCACTCCCTGGTTGGCTCCCAGATGAACCCGCCCTTCGGACTCCAGAAATCCCAATCGGCCTGCCCTGACGTGGCAACACCAGAAATCTGCCGCTGCTCGCGTTCCACATCGTTGTACTGCACGCCGCCGACAAGCGCGAACGACGGCACGATGAAGAACGAATTTTCCGCGTAGAAGGTCGTGTTGTCCGACATCTGCTTTGCGTCGGAGACCAGCGGTCCACGATTGCCGCCGATACTGGTGAATTGCTTGGCGCGTATTTCCCCGTTGTGAATGGCGACACCCGCCACAAGGCGGTTTCGATAACCGCTGTAAACGTGGTCGTCCACGATCCTGCCGAATCCGCCGTATTCGTCATGCTGGTTGTCGAGCACCCGGAAAATCGGGTGATCGAGGTGACGGTCCATATAAAAGCCGCCGAATTCCACGAACGTCCCGTCTTGAACCCGATAGGTCGTCGTGTTGGCCACGCGCACCGTTTCGAGATTGCGTTCATAGTCGAGCGCGATGTTCGTAGGATTTGGTGTCTTCGGAGAGTTCAGGGCAGTACTCCGCGTCACCGCGCCAGGAATCTTCTGCTCAATGTCGTTGGCGTTCAGGTAAAACCGTGTCTCCAGATCAGGCGTCAATTTGAAGCCAATGTTCGCACTGCCACGGACACTCTCGCCGCTGCTGTGGTCACGGAAGCCATCGGCCTCCTGCCATGTCCCGGTGATAAAGTAATCGGTATTGCCCGAAACGGCGCCCGAAGAAAAGGACGTCTTGATGAGCCCAAAACTTCCGATGTCGATACGCGCGCCGAACAGATCGCTGTCATAACCGGTGGGCGTCACGAAGTTGATCGCGCCGCCGAGCGAATTGGCCCCGAATTGAAGCGCATTGGCGCCCTTGTAGACCTCGATATAGCGATACGCGGTCGGGTCGATCTCCTGGAAGTCGCTTGATCCGTCGGCCGTCGTGATCGGGATGACGCCATCCATCAGCAGCGTGACGCCGCGTCCGTGGAAATTCCGCGACAATCCCGAGCCGCGGATCGAAAGACGGCTGTCCTCACCCCACTTTGGCTGGATGAAAACGCCCGGAACATAATCCAGCGCGTCTTTCAATGTGATTGCAGGCGTATTGTCCTTGTACTCCTCAGCCGGCACGATATCGACACCGCCTGGAGTCCGGTTGATCTCGGCCCGCGCTTCCGCCGCGGTCGGCACCCCGAGACTTCCCGAGCGCGTACCCGGCTGCACCACGGCATACGGATTTTTTGGATCGGTATCTGCCGGCGGCGCGTCGCTGCTCTGGGCTTCACTGGCCGCAACAGGCACCGGCTCACTTTGATTGGCGGCCGGTTTCGGCTGTGGCTTCGGCTTGGCCTTCACCGCAACTGGCTTCGGCTTCACAGCCTGTTCCGGCTGCTGCACCTCGACGGGCGGCAGCTCACTCTGGCTCGCATTCTGTGCAAAGGCCTCAGGCGCAGTGATGGACAGGACGCTGAACGTCAGAACCGCAAAGGGTGCGGCGGCGCGATAACGCGCATGTGGATACGACGACATAGGACGGAAATTCCCCCGATTGAACGCGAACGCGAGGGCGTGCAAGGGCACACCCTGGGTTTAGGTCAGGTTCAAGCGAGGTACGGTGGGGCGCGCGGGCCGTGCGCAGGTCCGGCACGGGCCGGCGGCACGGCAAACGCCATGAGCGGGATGATCGCCACGGCATCGACACCGGCAGGTACCACGGCGGCGGCGGCAAGCTCGGGCGCGATCAAGGACGCAAGCGCGCCCACGGCACACGGCTCACCCGCGTGCTTGGCCAACGGTTCGGGATGATCGTCACCGCTGCCGTTGGCATCGACCAGCTTTGGTCCGCTGGCCGTGCAGATGACGATCTTGAAGGATTGCCCGTCGCGGCCCGAGAAGTCCGGCATGAAGCCGGCCGGGATGAGTGCCTTGAGCACAAACGCGACAAGCAGCGCATGGCCGAGCCACACGCGCACGCGGCGCAACGCTGCAATTGTCCCCACACACCCCATGCTCCGAAACTAGGCTCAAAGCGGAAGAAAGCGCAAGCGCCCGGCTGTGCACTGGCCGAGCTAAATGGACGCGCCAGCTGCATTCCGGCCACGGCGATCGAGAGCAGTCCTTGACCCTCGGACCTCGGAACCCACTCTAAGGTTCGACGTTCCCCGCCTTTGATCTGGAGAAAATCCATGCCCGCAAGATCCAAGAAGCAGCAGATGGCCGCCGGTGCAGCCCTGTCCGCCAAACGCGGCGAAATCCCCAAATCGAAACTCAAGGGCGCTTCGCGGGACATGGTGGAAACCATGACCGAAAAGGAACTCCGCGACATGGCTTCGACCCCGCGTAATGAGCTTCCGAAAGTGGCAGGCAAACCGGCCGCGAAACGTCAAGCGGGTACGGCGAAAAGCGCGCGCGCGAGGACGTGATCGCCCGCTTAGGCTCAACAACTAACTATTGAGCCGCCATTCTTTCGCCGGAACTCGATGGCCGCTTCTCTTTCAGGAGGGCTCACTCATCCCGGCGGAAGGGCGTGAGCCATGGCAAATTTCGATTACGACACGGCGTGGGACGACGAGGCCATCGATGTGCGCGATGTCCCGAACCGGCAAGGTTACGAGATTTCCGAATTCTACCCCGGTGAACGCATCGGCGCGGCGCCGCCGAGCCGGACGCGCCGCACGATGCGAAAACTCGCCGCCGTCGTGACAATCGGCACGTGCATTTGGGCCGGCTTCGAAACGCGATCTTTATGGCAGCCGTGGTTTGACATTGCGCTGGACCGCGCGCGTTCTGAGATCGCCCGCACGCACGTCGCGCTGCCCGCGCCACCGCCTGCGGCGCCAACACCATCCCCGCCCGCAGCCGTAGAACCGCTCGCTGCCCCAACCGAAGTCGCGACAATTGCCGGCACGGCTCCACAACCGCCGCCCGTCACTGTTCCCGTCTTGCCCCAACCGCAGCCCGATCCCGCATCGCCTGCGCCACCGTCCAAGGCAACGCCGCCGTCCAGCATCCAAACCTCTTCGATCGAAGCTGAACCGGACGCACGACTGCTCGAGCCCACCGTCGACGCAAACGATCCCAACCAGAAGCGCGCCTCGGCGGCCGGCCTGCACCCGCACGTCTCGAAGGTTCTGCTGTCGAGCATGTCGAATGCGGATTACCGCAACGCCGCGACGGCCATTCGCAACGCCCTCGCCGAAACCGCCGATTCCGATAAGTACATCTGGCCCCGGGCACGCGATAAATCGCTCGCCGTTTTCCAGGTGCACTTCGTGACCAGCGCCTCCGAAAATTGCCGCCGCTACATCGTCACCGTCGTCAAGAATGGATGGACCACCACCGCGCCGCCGATGGAAAAATGCGGGATCGCAAAGCCGCGCCGCAGCGCTTCGGCGGGAAACGCTGCGGCGGCACACTAGCGGATTTAAGCCTTGCCCTCGATCAGTCCAGCTTGACCCGGACCTGCTCGGGTTCGTGGTCGGGCATCGTCAATGTGACGACGATCACCGTGCCCTTGCCGGCCTTGAACGCACCTGTTCCCTTGAGAAAGTTTGCCGCATCGGATGCGAGTGTGATGTCCTCCTTCTTGCCTTCTGACAGGACTGTGGCCTTGGCCGTCGCCGCGCTCACATCTTCCGGTTTGCCGTCTTCCCCCTCGACATAAATTTCAATCGTACCGTCCCTCGCCACGACCTCCAGGTGATGATGGCCGCTTTCCACGACCTTGCCGCCGTGCTTGCCGGCATGGCTGTGACCTTCCTCGGCGAACGCTGGTGCGGTGAAGACGAAGAGTGTGCCGAGAAGCAATGCAGAGCGCTTAATCATTTGGGATTTCTCCAGTTTGGTTGATGGTTCAAAACGCTTCGGCATGGGCGTTGTCGCCTTTTGCCGATGCGAGATTTTCGAGTGGCTTGCGTCCCAGCAGCAGGAACAGCACCGGTGTCAGAAACGCATCCAGCAGCGTCGCTGAAATGAGCCCTCCGAAAATGGTCACGGCCACGGGGCTCAGAATTTCCTTGCCCGGTTCGCCGGCCCCGATCATGAGCGGAACGAGAGCGATACTCGCCGACAACGCCGTCATCAGGACGGGCGTGAGGCGTTCGAGTGTGCCGCGGATGATCATTTTGCGGCCGAAGGTTTCGCCTTCGAACAGCACCAGATTGATGTAGTGGCTGATCTTGAGGATGCCGTTTCGCGTTGCGATGCCCACCAGCGTTATGAACCCGATGGCGCTGGCCACCGAAAAACTATGCCCGGCGATCCACAGCGCTGCCACACTGCCGATGAGCGCCAGCGGCACATTGGCCATGATGATGAGCGCGAGGCTCGCCGACTGATAGCGCGAATAGAGCACCACAAAGATCAGCCCGAGCGAGACCAGCGACAGCAAGGCGATGAGCTGCGAGGCCTCCTCCTGCGCCTGGAATTGCCCTTCGAGGCTCGTGAAGTAGCCTTGCGGAAACTGGGCAGCCTGAACCTCCCGCCGGATGTCTTCCACAATGCGCGCCAGATCCGACCCGTCCGTATTGGCGAGGACCGCAATGCGCCGCCGCCCATTCTCGCGCAGGATCTGGTTAGGCCCGTCCGTCTCCACAACATCAGCCACCGACTTCAGCGGAATGCGCCCTGCCGGGCTCTCGATCAGCACCTCGCCCAGCGCATGCGTGTTGCGATCCGCATCACTCAACCGGAGCACCACATCGAACCGCTTGGACTGGTCGACGACCTGCGAGACGACACGTCCGTTCGACAGCGTCTCGAGAGCCTTCGTGATGTCGTTCGGGTTTAGCCCGTAGCGCTTGGCCTTATCGTAATCGATCTGAACCTGCAGTTGCGGAATGCGAACCTGCTTTTCCGTCTGCAGGTCGGTGACGCCCGGAATGCGTTTGATGCGGCTTTCCAGGTCGCCCGCCAAGCTGCGCAGCGTGTCGTAGTCGTCGCCATAAATCTTGAGGGCAATCTGCGCCCGGACGCCCGACAGCATGTGATCAAGGCGATGCGCGATGGGTTGGCCGACCGCAATGCTTGCGGGCAGCACCGACAGCCGCTGGCGGATGTCCGCCAGCACATCTTCCCGGCTCCGCTCGGATTTCTTAAGGTCGATATCGAGTTCGCTGTTGTGTACGCCTTCGGCATGTTCATCGAGTTCGGCGCGCCCCGTCCGGCGGCCGACGGTTTGAACCTCCGGAACCTCCATCACGATTTTTTCCGCGAGTTGGCCGATACGGTTCGACTCCGCGAGGCTGATGCCTGGCTGCAGGATCACGCTGACGAGTACGGTGCCTTCGTTGAATGCCGGCAGGAACGCCCGCGGCAGCATCAGCCCGGCCCCAATCGCTCCAAGGACCGCAAGCGCCGGCAGCCCGATCACGAACCCTGGCCGGTCAAACGCCCATTCCAGGCCACGTCTCTGCAAGGCTTTGAGGGTCCGCACGAGCCAGGTTTCGTGCTCCGCCAGATTCTTCATGCGCGGCAACAGCCAGTAGGCGAGCACAGGCGTCACCGTCATTGAAACCACCAGGCTCGCCAGGATGGAGACGATGAATGCGATGCCGAGCGGCGTAAAAAGCCGCCCCTCGATGCCGGAAAGCGCGAACAGCGGCAGAAACACCAGTACGATGATCACCGTGGCATAGAGAATGCCCGAGCGAACCTCGATCGAGGCGTCTCCCACGACAGTCTCGATGCTGCGGCGATCCCTCCCTGCCGCCGCCCGGTGTAACCCGAGCCGCCGGTAGATGTTCTCCACATCCACCACCGCGTCATCCACCAGCGCCCCGATGGCGATCGCCAGGCCTCCGAGCGTCATGGTGTTGATCGTCAATCCCATCAACTGGAAGACAATCACCGTCGTCAGCACAGACAACGGAATGGCGACCAGAGAGATGAATGTGGTCTGCCAATTGAGCAGAAAGGCAAACAGCACGATGGCGACAACGATGAGCGCTTCGACAAGGACCTTCAGGACGTTCTCGATTGACGTTTCGATAAAGGTTGCCTGACGGAATTGAATGTCGGTCACCCGCACACCCGCCGGCATCACGCGCTGAAGATCGGGCAGCATGGCCTCGATCTGGCGCGTTATCGTCACCGTGTCGGCGCTAGGCTGCTTCTGCACGGCCAGGATCACGGCGGGCTTGCCTTGATAGCCAGCATCGCCCCGCTTGGTCCGCGCCGCGAAATCCACGTCCGCAACCTGGCTCAGCGCAATCGACTGTCCGTCGCGATAGGCGACCACAAGGTTCTTCAAGTCTTCTATTTTCGCGGTGCGCGCAATGTTGCGGATCAGATACTCGCGCGCCTTCAGATCAACGAACCCGCCGCCGGTGTTCGTACCGAACTGTTGGATGGCTCTTTCGATCGCCTCGACGCTGACATCGAGACCGGCCATGCGCCGCGGATCGGGAACCACCCGGTATTGGCGGACTTCGCCGCCGATTGGGATCACTTGTGACACCCCCGGAACGGTCAGGAGCTGCGGCCGAACGGTGAAATCCGCAACCTCGCGCAGCATCATCGGGTCCTGCGCTTCGCCCGACATGGCAATCAGCATGATCTCGCCCATGATCGACGAGATCGGACCCATCTGCGCCTGCACGCTTGCCGGCAACTGCTCGCGGACGAGTTGCAAGCGCTCGGCGACCTGCTGTCGCGCCAAATAGATCTCTGTCGACCAGTCGAACTCGATGTAAACGATCGACAGTCCCGCACTCGACACGGAACGGACGCGCGTGACGCCCGGCATCCCGTTCATCGCCGTTTCGATCGGGAACGTAACGAGAAGCTCGACTTCCTCCGGCGCGAGACCCTCGGTCTCCGCCATCAGCGTCACGGTCGGCCGGTTGAGATCGGGAAACACGTCGACAGGCAGCGTCCTCAGCGTGGCAAGCCCATAGACCATGAGGGCCACACCGCCGATCAGCACGAACAGCCGGTTGGCGAGGCTGGCGCGGACAATTGCGTTAAACACAATGAGCCTCCCTTACCGGATCTGATTGATGATTTCGGCTCCAACAGTCACCACGCGCTCGCCGGGCTTGATGCCCGCAACGGCGAGCACGCGCTCCCCGTCGATGGGCTCGGTCTTGACCGTCGCCGCGCGAAACCGTTCGGGGCCCTCCTTGATCCAAACGCGTGCCAATCCATTGTCCGCGCGCACCACCGCCGCCGCCGGCAGCTCGATGCCTTCCACCGTCCCCTCCGCTTGCACAACGATCTTCAACGGCGCACCGATGGCGAGCCCCGAATGCTCCTCGTCGATCCGGAACAGCGATGGACGTGACTGCTGACGCAGCGTCGGCGAGCGTCCCGCGTAGGATAGTTTCAAGGCATGTCCTTCGCCGTCCACCGCCTGCGCCGACGCAATCTCGCCGCCGGCATGTCCGGCATCCCCGATGCCCTCAACCCACAGCTTCTTGGGATCGACAATCTCAAACAGCGTGTCGCGTGCAGAGACGACCTGCCCGGCCCGCACGGTGGCGACCGAGATCGTGCCGCTCACTGGGGCCTTCAGCGGAATGAGTTCGGTGTCTTTCGGCTGCAGGACGCGCTGTTGCTCACGCAGAGCCACGATCTCCGCCCGCGTATCGTCGATCTGGCTCTTGGCGACGACGCTGGCAATCCGCGTCAGCCGATCGAGCTTCTGTTCGGCGATGACGAGCTTGCCTGCCACTTCCGCACGCAGTTGCTGCATGGTGCCGAGATCCGCGACGGGAATTGAGGGCGCGAGCAGTGCGAGCACTTCACCCGCCGTGACCTCCTGACCCGCATACGAAATGCCCCGCGCGCCCACCTCGATCTGGCCGTCCATCGGCGCTTGCACCAACCCGAAGGACGACGGATCGGGAATAACCGTGCCGATCAACTCGCGTACCCGCGCCGCAGTCGAACTTGCGGCGGGTCGCGTGCGCACGCCAAGCAGCCTCTGTGTAAGCTTTGGAACGAAAACGCTGCCGTCCGGCAACTTGCGTGGCGCGTTCGATCCCGCCGTCGCAATCCCTGAATCATGTCCGCCCTCGCCGTGATCGTGTCCCGGACCGGCCCGCGTCTCGGTTGCCAGAAACGCCCCGGCGGCGACCGCCAGTACGAGAATTTTCGTCGCACTGCGCAGCGCTATCGGCCTTGCGGGCTGTTCGAGGGCCGATCCAGTCGGTAGCACGTTGTCGTCGATGGCACGCCGTTTCGTGGTCCGGAATGCCAAGGCCAACACAAATCCAAGCGCCACCGCGCCCGCCAGCAGAGCCATGATGAAAGGATGCGACAAGGCATCGGTCAGAGGCGCCGTGCGGACCGTTGCCGCGCTTTCACCGGCCGCATCAATTTTCCAAATCCCGTTCAAGAGATCGGCTTCGGTTCCAGCCGTGACCGAAAATACGAGAGCCTTGCTGCCCGGTTGATCCACCCAATCGGCTTCCAGTTCGTACATTCCCGGCTCGGTTTCGCGCGCGAGCAGCGAGGTAATGCCCTCGCCCGAAACTTCGATGGTCGCCCCGCCTATGGGCTCGTTTGTGTCGGGACGATCCAGAAACATGACGAGGCGATGGCCTTCGGCCGTCGCGACCAGTTCTATTCCAGAGCCCACACTTTCGAGCCGGGGCGCCTGCGTGGAAGGCGGCGGGGGTCCATCGTCGTGGCCGCCGTGGTCATGCCCGGGCCCGGCCCACGCGGCCGAGGCCGCCAGAACAAAAATCGCGGTGAGTGCCGATTTGAGAAGCATCGTTGAAACCGATCCGTTGCAATTGAGCGAGTTGCAACCGGCGGCGATGTCCCGCAGAGCATGGCTCTAAGTCTCCCTGGCCAACAGAGAGTCTAGAGCGCAAGCAGGATCGCGGGCTGAACCACACGCCGGGTCAAGAGCGCTGAACGGCCGGCCTGGCATGGCAGGCGGGCTTGCAGCGCGTCAGACCGGCAGCGCGGGTGGTCGAAGAAGAGGATAGCGAAGTTCGCCCAGCGCCAGGCTTGAACGATCGATCGAAAGATTGACTGCGTAACTGTCGAACGACTTATCGGCGACGCTCGATTCAACGAGAGCCATCACCGCATGGCAGCACGGCCCGTGGATGTGTGCTCCGGCAGGGTCGTCGCCGGGCACGTCGCATACGCCCTCATTGCAAACTTTGGCCGCGGCGTCCGATTGATCGTCCGCGCCATTGTAGAACACAGCCGCATGGGCGTGATGAGCACCACCGTCATGAGCGCCGTGAGCATAATCCGCATGATGATCGGAGTGATTACCTACGTGGTTGGCAACGCGCTGCCCCGCGCCCTGTCCCACAACGGACATGACGGCAAAGAACACCAGGACGATGCGCGCGACGAACCTCATTATTGATAGACTACCATAAACAGCCGCCAGGATACAAACCCGCCATGGCGTTACGAATGGGGCGAACAGCTGGTTCCGCCCGGCCTTAATCACTTAAACACTATGCGCCTGAAAATGGCGCTCCCTACGGGAGTCGAACCCGTCTTTCAAGATTGAAAATCTCGCGTCCTAACCGATAGACGAAGGGAGCAGCGCGGGCTCGGTATAGGGGGGTTTGCGGCAGGGTGCAAGCCGCCTGGTCCGCGGGCGGCAGAACGCCGCCTTACGCCTGCCGGCGGGGGTCGGCGGCGTCCTCGATGGTCAACTCGATCTTCTCCCGGCCGCCCCACGTATCCCGCTTCAGCGAACCGGCGACGTGCACCGGCATACCCCCCGAATTCTGCAGGAGCTCGCCCAGCGGTTGCCCGATGGCGCGGAACGCGACGCCTTCCAGCCGTGACCCGTCGGCCGCCTCCAGCACGCAGCGCAGATGCGCTTCACCCACCTGCTTGGCGAACTTCACGCGCACGGCCGGAAACGCGAACCGTGGCTGCGGATTGCCTTGCCCATAGGGGCCCGCCCGCTCGACGAGATCCATCAATCCATCGGTCACACCGGATGGCACCAGCGCGCCGTCGATGTCGAACCCCACCTGCGCCCGCGCCGCCGAAGCCGCGCCGGAAAGCTCGGCGGCAAAGTAAGCTTCGAGCGCCGGCAGCCGGTCGCGCGCCATCGTCAGACCCGCCGCCATCGCGTGCCCGCCGCCCTTTTGCAACAGGCCCTCGGCCACCGCGCCGCGCACCGCCGCGCCGATATCGACGCCAGCGACCGAGCGTAGCGAGCCGGTTCCGATTGCGATTTTGGACCCCGCCTGTTTCTCCCACGCGATGACGCAGCTCGGCCGCCCGAACCGGTCCACCAGACGGCTTGCCACGAGGCCCACGACACCCTTGTGCCACGTCTCGGAACCCGCGACGATGATCGGCAAGTCCGGGTTCTCGGCAACACGCCGGTCGGCGTCCGCGAAGGCCTCTTCCAGCATCTGCGTCTCGATGACTTTGCGTTCTTTGTTCAGCCGGTCGAGCAGCGCGGCAATTTTCTGCGCGTCAAGCTCGTCATCGGTGGTCAACAGCCGGGCGCCGAGGGCGGCGTCACCGATGCGCCCGCCCGCATTGATGCGCGGACCCAGAATATAGCCAAGGTGGTACGTCGTCGGCGCCTGATTGAGTCCGGCCACGTCAAAGAGCGCCCGTAATCCAATGTTCTCGCGTGATTTCATCACGGCGAGGCCCTTGCGCACGTACGCCCGGTTGAGCCCGGTAAGCGGCACCACATCCGCCACCGTGGCGAGCGCGACGAGATCGAGATCGGAAAGAAGATCGGGCGGCGCAATGCCGTCACCATAATATCCGCGCTGCCGCAGACTGCGCATGACCGCGACGAGGACGAGAAACACGACACCGGCCGCACAAAGATGCCCCTGCCCCGAGACATCATCCTGCCGGTTCGGATTGACGAGGCCCATGACGTCGGGAAGCATCTCGTCGGCCTGATGGTGGTCGATGACGAGAATGTCGGCGGCGAGTTTCTTCGCCGCTGCCATGGTCTCAAAGCTCGTCGTGCCGCAATCGACCGTAACGATCAGCTTCGCGCCCTCGGCAACGAGCGCATCAAGCGCGGCGATGTTGGGGCCGTAACCTTCGAAAATGCGATCGGGAATATAAATGCGTGATCGCGTGCCGTGCGACGTCAAAAACCGCGCCAGCAGCGCCGACGAGCAGGCCCCATCGACATCGTAGTCGCCGAAGATGGCCACGGGTTCCCGACGCACGATCGCTTCCGCGATCCGCTCCGCCACCCGCGCCATGCCGGCGAGCGACGCGGGATCAGGCATCAGTGCCTTGACGCTCGGATCGAGAAACACCGGCACGTCGCCGAGCGCCACCCCCCGCGCCGCCAATACGCGGCCGAGCAGTTCCGGCAGGCCGTGCTGCTGACTGATGGCGAGCGCAAGATTTTGCCCGCCGGGTGCCAGCCGCTCGCGCCACGCATACCCGCGCGCCGATCGCGAAACGCCCAGGAACGCCGGCAAAGCGTCCCCGCCCGCCGTCTCTACAGTCCGCCGCTTTCTGACTGCCGTCATCCCGGATGCCTCATTCGATTCGCTCGATTGAGTTGACCACCCGAACCCGCCCCAAGCGAGACATCCCCTGGAATTGCCAACAGAGTTGTTGCCACATCCGTGCGGCGCCGCCGTCCTCCGCGTCCGCCTTGACCGGCCAATCGGCGCCTGAATAGGTAGTGACACGCATCATAAGCCGCTCCTGCGGGAAGCCTCATAGCAAAGCGCCATTCCATGTCAGCGATGAGTTCACGACCGGACCCCGCGCGCGTGTCAGCGCTCCTTGCCCGCGAACGCACGCACTTTGCCGAACGCACGCCGAAGTCGAAAGCGCTTGCTGAGCGGACCGCCGCGCACTGGCTCAATGGCGTCCCGATGCACTGGATGGTCGATTGGGGCACCCCCTATCCGCTGTTCGTGGCCGAAGCGCGCGGCGTCGCTCTCACCGACGCCGACGGTCACGCTTATGTCGATTTCTGCCTTGGCGACACGGGCGCCATGTTCGGCCACTCGCCGCCCGCCGTTGCCGAGGCCATCCGCCGGCAGGCCGATCGCGGGCTGACCACCATGCTGCCAAGCCCCGACGCGGCAGTTGTCGGTGAACTCCTGTCCGCACGCTTCAAGCTGCCGTTCTGGCAGGTGACGGCAACCGCCTCCGACGCCAACCGCTCCGTCATCCGCTGGGCGCGCGCCGCCACCGGCCGCCGCAAGCTGCTCGTTTTCAACGGCTGCTACCACGGTGCAGTGGACGATACGTTCGTGACCCTGGAGAACGGCAAGCCGCGCAACCGTCCCGGCCTCGTCGGCGAAGTGCGCGACGTCACCGCCGACACGCGCGTCATCGAATTCAACGACATCGAAGCGCTTCGATCTGCCCTCGAAGACGAAAGCGTGGCGCTCGTCCTTGCCGAACCCGTGATGACCAACTGCGGCATTGTGCTGCCCGAACCAGGCTATCACGACGCGCTGCGACGCCTCACCCGCAAGCACGGCACATTGCTGTGCATCGACGAAACCCACACCATCTCTTCCGGTGCCGGCGGCTACACCGCCACCCACGGCCTCGACCCCGACTTCTTCGTCATGGGCAAGCCGGTTTCCGGCGGTGTCCCGGCCGCCATCTACGGCTGGACCCATGCCGTCGATGAAAAAATCAAGGCGTACATGGCAAACCGCGAAAGCGGCTACAGCGGCATCGGTACAACGCTGTCCGGCAGCGCACTTCAACTCGCGTGTATGCGCGCCGTGCTCGAAACGATCCTTACCGATGAAGTCTATGCCCGCGCCCTGCCTGTAGCCGAACGTCTCGAAAGTGGGATCGGCGAGATCATCCGCCATCATGCGCTGCCGTGGCACGTCGTCCGCGTCGGCCTGCGCGCCGAGATTGTTTCCGCCGCCGAGCATCCCAGGAACGGCACTGAAGCGCTCCTGTTCGCCCACAGCGAAGCCGAACACGCGCTCCACCTGTATTGTCTCAATCGCGGCGTGGTCATCACGCCCTTCCACAACATGATGCTCGTCTGCCCTGAAACCAGCGGCCAGGACGTCAACCGGCTGCTCGACGCGCTCGACGGGGCCATGGCCGAAATCTCCGGCTGCCCGCCCATGCGCGACGGAGCCACCCTCTAACCACACGCTCACAGGCTCATCCATGATCAAGCCGCCCGACCGCGCCATCCTTCGCGACGAAGCCAATCGCTTCCTCACCGAAAATCCCGATATCCAGCAGGTCTACCTGATCTACACCGATGTCGTCGGCGTCCAGCGCGGCAAGCTTCTGACCCGCGCCGAACTGCTGCCTGCGTGGGAGAACGGCCGTTTCATGGCCTGCTCCGCCATGTCGATGGATGTGACCGGTCGCGACGTCGAGGAAACCGGCATGATCTGGGAAACGGGCGACGCCGATCACACACTCTGGCCTGTGCCGGGCACGTTGAAGCGCATCCCTTGGAGCCAAGTGCCGCGCGCGCAATATCTTGGCAGCTTCCATGATCTGAACGGCGACGGCGCGATTGCCGAACCACGCCACGCACTCCAGCGGATCGTCGATCGCTTCGCCGAATTCGATCTGAAGCCCGTCGCCGCCGTCGAACTTGAGTTCTACCTGCTCGATCGCGACAGCGCTCTGGCCGGCAAGCCCCAGCCGCCCAAAGGCCTCGCCTGCCCCGAGCGCCAGCGACACTTTCAAGGTTACTACCTCCAGGACCTGGAAGACTTCGCACCATTCTTCGACGATCTGTATGCCGCCGCCAACGCGCAGCATCTCCCGCTCGAAGCTCTGTTGTCGGAGTATTCGCCCGGCCAGATGGAGATCGGCCTGAAGTACCGCACCGATGCGCTCCTCGCCTGCGACGAAGCCATTCAGTTCAAACGTCTCGTCAAGGCGATCGCGGAAAAGCACGGGCTCATCGCGAGCTTCATGGCCAAGCCTTACGCCAACTGGACGGGTTGCGGCATGCATCTCCACATCAGCCTGGCCGGCGTGGATGGCCGCAACATTTTCACCGACGACGCCGTCGTCGCCAACGAACCGCTGCGCTTCGCCATCGGCGGCATGAAATCAACCATGGCCGACGGGATGGCGATCTTCGCGCCCAACGCAAACTCCTATCGCCGCTTTCGCAAGTCGAGTTACGCACCCATCGCCCCGAATTGGGGGTTCAACAACAGATCCGTATCACTACGTATTCCTGCGGGTAAGGGCGCCGCCCGCCACGTCGAGCATCGCGCCGCCGGCGCCGACGCCAACCCCTATCTCGCCATGGCCGCCGCCCTCGCCGGCGTGCACCACGGTCTGAAAAACAAGATCGATCCAGGACCGATGATCGAGGGCAACGGCTACGAACAGCCTTGCGATCCGATGCCGACGAATTGGTTCGCGGCGCTCGAAGCGTTTCGCCGCTCAGTTTTTGTTCAAGAGTATTTCGGTGATGAATTCGTGCGCACATTTGCCACGATAAAAGAAGTAGAGGCAGATCGCTTCTTTTCCGAACCGCAGCCGCTTGATTTTGAATATTACTTGCGCACAATTTAAATTACGCAATACTCGACGAATTCACGCTGCCCAACGTTTCAGCACGACCCGACCAGCATCGCATTTATCTTACATTATGAGGATTTTCGATGCGTTCCGATACGGAAGGTGTCCTTGAGGCTGCATTGCATGCGTACGCGTTGGATGACCTTCCGGCAGCGGCCGCCTTTTTTGCCGAGGACGCAGTTTATGCAATCTACGTTGACGAAGAAATTTTTCCGTTTGGTGGCGAGGTGGTGGGTCGCGCGTCTATTCTCTCAGTCTGGCAGAAATTGCGTCAGCAGTTCGATCTGGTGGCCCACACGCCACGCAATATCACCGGCGAGAACGACATCGCACGCTGCCAAGTCGCGTTTCAGTTCCGGCACAGACAAAGCGGCGAAACCATAGACGGCATACTGCGGCTCGTGGTGCAAATCGAGAAGGGCCAGATCGTGCGCCTGCGCGAATACCACGACCAGGAACGGCTGCGCGCGTTCATCCGGCTGGTTGCCTCACCCCTAGAACCAAATGCAGTGGAGTGAACTTCGTTTAAGTGACTCGCTTACTGCTTAAATCCTATCGACACGTAGTATCTCCTACCCTAAAAAATTAGGTACCAGGTACGTCGGGAAGTACCCTGACATGTGGATGCTCAAGAGCGGTTGAATTTAAGGTGCGGGCGAATGCGTTGCGATCCAGAGGGCATCGTCGAGGCGGCGGTGACGGCATACACACTCGGCGATTACGAAACCGCGGCCGCCTATTACGCGCCAGACGCGACGTTTGCACTGTACGCGGACAACGAGATCTCTCCCTTCGCGGGAGAATGGCAAGGACGCGCGGCCATCGTGGAGTGCTGGCACAAAATCGGTGCGGCGTTCGACGTGATCCGCTTCGAACTGCGTAACATCAGAAACCTCGACGGACACGTGACGTGTCAGATCGACTACGAACTTCGCCACATCGCCAGCGGCGAGCGGCTCGACGGCATCGCGCGCCTGATCCTCGAAGTCCGCGACGGACAGATCGTCCGGGAGCGCGAATACAATGATGTGGAGCGCATGCGGGCTTTCATGCGCTTCGCCGAATACACCGGCAAAACTCCGGTGGAGGTTGGTGGGATTTCGGCGTCAGGCTAACCGCTACGCCGGGAACCGGGCCCCGATATCGCGAAAGCGCGTCTTAATTCGCCGCACCGTCCCGCTCTTGGATCGCATCACGACAGTTTCCGTCTCGGCGAAATCGCCGCGGAAATGCACCCCGTCGAGCAGCGACCCGTCCGTTATGCCGGTCGCCGAAAATATGACGTCTGCGGACGCCATGTCTTCCAGATTGAATTTCCGGTTGATGTCCGTGATGCCCATCTTGGCCGCGCGGATCCGTTCGTCGTCGTTTGACGGCTTCAGGCGACCCTGGATTTGTCCGCCGACACAGCGCATGGCGGCGGCTGCCAGAACCCCTTCCGGGGCGCCGCCCGACCCCATGTAGATGTCGATGCCCGTCTCCTGAGCGTCCGTCGTCCAGATCACACCGGCAATATCGCCATCAGGAATCAGACGCACGGCCGCTCCGGCTTCGCGCACCGCCTTGATCAGATCGGCATGGCGCGGCCGGTCGAGAATGCACGCCGTGATCTCGGCCACCGGCACGCGCTTGGCTTCTGCGAGATCGCGAATGTTGTCGCCCGGCGACTTGTCCAGATCGACCAGACCGGCGGGATAGCCGGGGCCTATGGCAATCTTGTCCATGTACATATCGGGAGCATTAAGTAAGCCGCCCTTCTCCGAGATGGCCAAAACGGCCAGCGCATTCGGCATCGACTTGGCGCAGATCGTCGTGCCTTCCAGCGGATCGACGGCGATATCGACCTCCGGCCCATCGCCCGAACCGACCTTCTCGCCAATATAGAGCATCGGCGCTTCGTCCATTTCCCCTTCACCGATAACAACTGTGCCGTCGATGCTGAGCAGCGCGAGTTCCCGCCGCATCGCATCCACGGCCGCCTTGTCCGCCGCCTTTTCGTTGCCCCGTCCGCGCAGGCGCGCCGCGGCAATCGCCGCCGCCTCCGTAACGCGCGCCACTTCGAGCACGAGGACACGTTCCAGTCCCTGCAATCGATCCTTGCTCATCCGTGCCGTCCTCCATGCGGCGCGGCGCTCTGATCAAGCGGCCGCGCCAATGCTCGTTAAAGCTCTTCAATCCGGATCATTTGCGGCCGCGCCGCCACTTCGCCGTCCGCTTCGATCGCATCCAACGCCTTCCGGATGCTCTCTTCCGTCGTCTCATGTGTAATCAGTACGACGGACGCCGCCGCATCGGCGCTGCCCGGCTTCTTTTGCACGATGCTTTCCAGAGAAACACCGCGATCGCCCATGCGCTTGGCGATTGAGGCCATCGCACCTGGCCGGTCGAGCACCGAAAGCCGGAGGTAATAGGAACCGTAGTGACCTGAAAGACTGGCGCGATTGAAGGGCTTCAATTGCGCCACCGGCCGCAGGAAGGGCGGCAGCACAAGTCCGCGAGCCACATCCACGATATCGCTGGCGACCGCGGACGCTGTCGGCTTCGACCCCGCCCCCGGACCGACCAGCAGCACAGAACCGGAGAAATCCCCTTCGATCGCCACGCAGTTAGTCACACCCGAAACCTGCGCGATCGTTGCATCTTCCGGCACGAAGGCCGGATGCACGCGTGCCTCAATGCCCGTCGGCGTACGTTCGGCGACTCCAAGCAGTTTGATCCGGTAGCCGAGAGTCGCCGCCGCCTCGATATCGGCCGCGTTGATGCTCTGGATCCCCTCGATGTGGATTTGATCCGCAGGAAGCTTGGTCCCGAATGCCAGGCTCGTCAAAAGCGCCAGTTTATGCGCCGCGTCAAACCCGCCGATGTCGAAAGTCGGATCGGCCTCGGCATATCCCTTCGCCTGCGCATCCCGAAGCACGTCGTCGAATGCCAGGTGCTCATCCTGCATCTTCGTCAGGATGTAATTGCAGGTCCCATTCAGGATGCCGTAAACGCGCTTGACTTCGTTGGCAGCCAACGCCTCGCGCAGCATCTTGATGACCGGAATGCCGCCGGCGACCGCCGCTTCGAAGTTCAGCGATACGCCGCTCTTTTCCGCCAGCGCGGCGAGATCCATGCCGTGCTTTGCGAGCAGCGCCTTGTTGGCGGTCACGACATGCTTTTTTGCCTTCAGCGCCGCTTCGACGGCCGCACGCGCCGGCCCCTCGTCGCCGCCGATCAGCTCGACGAAGCAATCAATCGAAGGATCGATTGCAAGTGACACCGCATCATCGAACCACCTCGCGCCGCAGGTGTCGGCGCCACGAACTTTATCCCGCGAGCGCGCACACACACCTTTGACCACGATGGGCCGATCCAGCGTGTCATTGAGGCCGGCGCCGTGCTTGGCGATCAACTCCAACAGGCCGGCTCCGACCGTGCCGAGCCCGGCGATGCCGAGTTTCAGTGGCTCTTTCATGGGTGTGGGTATCTCGGGCGGGCGCAAGGAATGTTGGTTACGGGATTAACGGCTGGCTTTCTGCGGCAGGGTGACGACATCTTCCGCAGAGTCCACACCCTGCGAGAAGAACTTCTTAACATTGCGCGCCGCCTGCCGGATGCGATGTTCGTTTTCCACGAGCGCGATGCGGACGTAGCCTTCGCCGTATTCGCCAAAGCCGAGGCCCGGCGACACCGCGAGGTCGGCCTTTTCGATGAGCAGCTTGGCAAACTCGACGGATCCCAAATGGCGGAACTGCTCAGGGATTGGGCACCAAGCGAACATGGTGGCGGGCGGCGGCGGAATGGACCAACCCGCACGTTCGAAACTGTCGACCAGACAATCGCGCCGCGCCTTGTAGGTATCCCGTATCTCTTCAACGCAGTCCTGCGGCCCATTGAGCGCGGCGGCTGCAGCGACCTGTATCGGCGTGAACGCGCCATAATCCAGATACGATTTCACCCGAGCCAGCGCGCCGATGAGCCGATCGTTGCCGACCGCAAATCCCATGCGCCAGCCGGGCATGTTGTAGGTCTTCGAAAGCGACGTGAACTCGACCGTCATGTCCATAGCGCCCGGCACCTGCAGCACCGACGGCGGTGGTTGCGCGTCAAAGTAGAGTTCCGAGTAGGCGATATCGGACAGGATGATCAGATCCAGCTTCTTCGCCAGCGCCACCGCGTCTCTATAAAAGTCGAGGCTCGCCACCATCGCCGTCGGGTTGGACGGATAGGAGAGAATGAACCCAAGCGGCTTTGGGATCGAATGGCGCACCGCATGTTCGACGGCCCGCAGAAACTCCTCGCCCGTGCCCGCCGGCACATGCCGCACTGCGGCTCCAGCGATGATGAATCCAAACTCATGGATGGGATACGTGGGGTTAGGCACGATCATCACGTCGCCCGGCGCCGTGATCGCCTGCGCCAGGTTCGCGAAACCTTCCTTCGATCCGAGAGTCGCCACCACCTGCGTGTCGGGATCGAGCTTCACGCCGAACCGCCGCTCGTAATACGCAGCCTGCGCCTTCCTGAGACCCGGAATGCCCTTAGACGCCGAATAACGGTGTGTCCTCGGCTTGGCGACCGTCTCCACGAGCTTGGCTACAATGTGTGGCGGCGTCGGCAGGTCCGGGTTGCCCATGCCCAGATCGATGATATCGGCGCCCCGCGCCCGCGCGGCAGCCTTCAACCGGTTCACTTCGGCGAAGACATACGGCGGCAAGCGCTTGATGCGATGATAATCCTCGATCACGTCCCGGGGCTCTTTCGCTTTGTGGAAAGGGAAACAGGCCTGCCTGTCCGCCCTCCAGGAACGGTCAGCGATGCCTTGAAGCCATCGTCTTTACGCTTGCGTTGCCCCCTCAGTCCAGAGCCTCGTCCCTCCGCCCCGACATCTGGCCACATCTTTCAATCATTTGAATGGCCTAGCTACTATCGTCGCGGGCCGCGGTCATATCTGCGTCATTCATCTCGCCCAAACAGCCATGCGGACCTCAATTGCCGGATGTGCTAGAGTCCGGCCCCGTCGTTAAAGTCTGGGCGCCATGACAGAAAAAACGCAACACGACCCCATCACACCCTACAAAATCCCCGACCCCGAGGAATTCACCCGCAACGTCCTCAAGGCCTACGAGGACGGCGGTCGCGCGGTTACCCAATTTCTCGATCGCTCCGATACCCAGATCACGCCCTTTTCGGCTGCGAGCGAAATGGCCCGCGCCACCGAAACCATTTCCGCCATCTACACGCGCTGGATGGCCGACCCAGCGAAGTTCGCTCAATCCCAGGCCGAATTGGTCGGCGCTTACGCCGAGCTTTGGAACCGGACGGTGCAACGCATGTTCGGCGTCGAGCCCGGACCCGTCATCGAGCCGGCACCGACCGATAACCGGTTCCGCGATCCGGAGTGGTCCAAAAACCCCTACTTCGACTTCGTCAAGCAGGCCTATCTGCTCACCACCAAATGGGCCGAAGACAACCTCGCCGGTACGGAAGGCCTCGATCCGGCAAGCCGCCAGAAGGCCGAGTTCTATTTCCGGCAACTGACGAGCGCCTTTTCACCCTCCAACTTCCCGATGACCAATCCGGAAGTCATGCGCGAGACCATGACGTCCAACGGACGCAACCTCGTCGAAGGCGTCAATCTTCTCCTGCGCGACCTGGAAGGCTCCGGCGATTTGATGCGCATCAGCCAGACCGACGCCTCCGCCTTCGAAGTTGGCCGCAACCTCGCCACCACGCCGGGCAAGATCGTCTTTCAGAACGAACTCCTCCAGCTCATCCAGTACACACCCACGACCGACAAGGTCCGCGAAACTCCGATCCTCATGGTTCCGCCCTGGATCAACAAGTATTACGTGCTCGATCTCACGCCGCAGAAAAGCTTCATCAAGTATGTGGTCGACCAGGGTTTCACCGTCTTTGTCATCTCTTGGGTGAACCCGAGCGCGGACCTCGCCGCCATCACATTCGAAGACTACATGACCGAAGGTCTGCTGACGGCTGCCGATGCCGTTCACCGCGAAACCGGCCTGGAGCAGTGCAACGTGCTCGGCTACTGCGTCGGCGGCACAATGCTTGGAACGACACTGTCCTGGCTCGCCGCGCGCGGCGAGGCGCCCTTCCATTCCGTGACGTTTCTCACCACCCAGGTCGATTTTTCCAAGGCCGGCGACCTCCTCCTTTTCACCGAGGACGAGCAACTCGAAAATCTCGAGCAGGTGATGAAGGAGCGCGGCTTCCTTGACGGATCCCGCATGGCGAACGTCTTCAACATGATGCGTCCGCGCGATCTTATCTGGCCTTATGTCGTCAACAACTACCTCTTAGGCCGCAAGCCGTTCCCCTTCGACCTGCTCTACTGGAACCAGGATTCGACGCGGATCGCCGCCGCTTGCCACGCATTCTACCTGCGCGAGTTCTACAACGAGAACAAACTGGCCAAGGGGCTTCTCGAAGTCGGCGGCGTCAAACTCGACCTGTCCAAAATCAAGCTGCCGGTGTTCACGGTCGCCACGCGCGAAGACCACATCGCGCCCGCTGAATCCGTTTACATCGGCGCGCGCATGTTCGGCGGTCCCGTCGAGTTCGTGCTTGCGGGATCAGGCCACATCGCCGGCGTCATCAACCCGCCCGACAAAGTCAAATATCAGTACTGGACCCACGCCACTCTGAAGCCAAAGTCGCTCAAGGATTGGATCGGCAAGGCCGAAGAACATCCCGGTTCCTGGTGGCCCTATTGGATCGAATGGCTGCACGGCAAATCCGGCAACTGGACCCTGCCGCGCGAACCCGGCGAAACCCTAGGCGTCATCGAACCCGCACCCGGTAGCTACGTGCAGGCAACGAACTAGGCCCTGTGTCAATTCTGGACCACGTGCGCATTCCGGTAACGATACCGGTCAACCGAACCTTAGCGCCAATTTGAAATCATGCGCTGTTGCCTCCATGCGTGCGCTCCATAGGCCGCACAACGCAGGCGGAGCGGTGCCATGAACGACATGACGGTTTTCGTCGAAGAAAACACGCTGCTCGCGCGGATATGCGCGCGCATGCCCGTCGACGTGCAGATGTCGTTCACGCCGGAACAGATTGCTGCCCTGGGCGTGGCAACGTACGACCCGCCCTCGCCGCATAAGGTTGCCATCCGCAAAACCTTCGGCATTTTCGGCAAGCGCTACTACCTGGCGCTCTTTATGGGCCGCGATCGCCGCGTGCCGGGCGGCAATCATGCGGCGCCCGACGAATTCCGCGCCGACTGGCGGTACGTCCTCAGTGGTTTGGTCGCAGTCTGCCTCATCGCGTCCCTCATCGTCTTCGGGCTCATGTATGCGTGGAGCTATGCCGCCGTGGCCGTTGGCGGCCCTTATCGGACGATGGGGTTGCCGGAGTTCAGGCACTTGCCCTTTTTCTAGTTCAGTGACGACAACGCCTCTTCCAGATCCGCAATGAGATCGTCGCTGTCCTCGATACCGATCGACAGCCGCACGACTTCCGGCCCCGCACCGGCAGCGCTCCGCTGCGCGTCGGTCAGTTGCCGGTGCGTGGTGGACGCCGGATGAATGACGAGCGAGCGCACGTCCCCGATATTGGCCAGGTGCGAGAAAAGTTTCAGGCCGGACACGAGGGATTTGCCTGCCTCGTAGCCACCTTTCAGTCCGAACGTGAAAACCGCGCCCGCTCCGCGTGGCGTCAGGCGCGTTGCCAGCGCATGGTTGGATGACGACGGCAGTCCCGCGTAATTGACCCACGCGACCGCCTTGTGCCGCTCCAGAAACGCCGCCACACGCACAGCGTTTTCGCATTGCTTTTCCATGCGCAGCGGCAGAGTTTCGATGCCATTGAGTATGAGGAATGCGTTGAACGGCGCAATCGCCGGGCCCAGATCGCGCAGACCCATAACCCGGCAAGCGATGGCGAACGCCATCGGCCCGAACGCATCCGCCAACACGATGCCGTTATAGGATGGATTGGGCTCCACCAGCGTCTTGTAGCGGTTCCGGGCTCCCTTCCAGTCGAACGTCCCGCAATCGACAATGATGCCGCCGATCGAGTTGCCTTGCCCGCCCAAAAACTTGGTCAGCGAATGGACCACGATATCCGCGCCGAACTCCTTTGGCCGGCACAGGTAGGGCGTCGCCAGCGTGTTGTCGACGATCAGCGGAACGCCCGCCTCCTTCGCAATGGTCGCAATCGAAGGAATATCGATCACGATCCCGCCCGGATTTGCGATGCTCTCGATGAAGATCGCCCGCGTCTTCGGCGTCAGCGCCGCTCGAAACGTTTCGGGGTCCGTTGCGTCAGCCCACGCAACGCGCCAATCGAATTTTGCAAACCCGTGATTGAACTGGTTGATCGACCCGCCATAAAGTTGCCTCGCGGCGACGAACGCGTCGCCCGGCTCCAGCAGGGTGTGGAAGGCAAGAAACTGCGCCGCATGACCGGAGGCAACCGCAAGCGCCGCCGAACCGCCTTCCAGCGCCGCGACCCGCGCTTCGAGCACCGCTTGCGTGGGGTTCATGATGCGCGTGTAGATGTTGCCGAATTCCTGGAGCCCGAACAGGTTGGCCGCGTGGTCCGCATCCCGGAACACATAGGACGTGGTCTGGTAGATGGGTGTTACGCGCGCGCCCGTTGCCGGATCGGGAGTCGCCCCGGCATGAACCGCGAGCGTCGCGAAATTTTGGCGCGTGGATTCGGTCATGACGGCCTCCTGCTTCGACTAAGGAAGCGAGAGGGGAGCCGCTCGGCGGAGCCGCTGTCAACGGGGGAATGAAGGTTGAGCTTGGCTGGCCGCTAAAATCGCCAAATCGTTGGCGAGGACGGCGAGCTGTGTATCGCCCAAATGCCGATCACCGGGTGGCTCGGGGGCGCCAGCCCGGTCGATGACTGTGTTCGATCAGATCTTGGCATACTGGCCGGCGCGATGGCAGGTCCACCGCTTCAAGGCCCACTTGGGGTGTGCCTCGATCCATTTCGCGATTTCGGGCTGAGCGCCCATCATGCACTGCATGGGCGTGAGGTTCTCGGCCGAGTACGTCAGAGCGACGTCTTTGCATCGGCCGGGATCAGATACGAGGCAAACGGAAACCAAAAGTTCCAGCATTGGACACCTCTGCGAAAGTTTTGACCTCGTTGCCGAGGCCGGTTGCAGAATGGGCGTCCTTCCCGTGCTGTTTTGTTGTTATTCGAAAGGCTAAGTCTAGGAACTATTCCTTGCAAGATCATAAAAGCGGCAGGAATTGCCTGGGAAATAATCCTGCTCGACCTGTTGCGCTCAAGCGACGCAATTAAGGCCAAATGCCGGGAATATCCGCAATTTTCGCCAAATTGTGCACAGGCATGGCAGCTCCGACCGCAGCGCATGCCAGTGTTTCAGGCGATTGCACCTCGTTCCCAACGCGAATCGCTTGGCGATTGAGTCGCCCGACTAGAGTGTTTTGAGGAATGCCACGAGTGCCGCGCGTTCGCTCGGATCGAGGTCTAGATCGCGAACGAGATTTGGTGCCAGCGACGGCCGTTCGAGAAGTCCACCCGCGTAATGCGCCACAACGTCGTCCAAGGTGGCAAGCGACCCGTCGTGCATATAGGGCGCTGTTTTCGCGACCTGCCGCAGGCCAGGTGTCTTGAACGCAGGAATACCTGGTGTGCCCCCCGCCACTGCGGCCCGGCCGGGATCGTCGCTCTTGAGCCCGATGTCGTGGAAGGCGTCGTCGGTCATGCGCCAGCCGCCGTGACACGATACGCACCCACCCTTGCCCGCAAATATGCGAAACCCGCGCCGCTCCTCGTCATTCAGAGCGACCGCGTTGCCGGCGATCCAATCGTCGAATCTCGTGACCGGAGAGACGATGCTCCGCTCATAGGCTGCGAGCGCAGCAATAATCGCCGCTTCGGTCAGTCCGGATTCGGGAAACGCATCCGCGAAACGCCGCTGCGTGTCCGCGTCGGACTGTAGAGTTGGCAGCAGAGATGTGGAAACAGCCCCAAGCTCGTTGTCCGCATAAAGCGGAACGCGCGCCTGCGCTTCGAGCGTCGGCTCGCGCCCGTCCCAGTAGAAGCTGCGCGCCACGGCCAGATTGAACAGATGCGGGGTGTTGCGCTTGAGCGGGGTCCCGTCCCGACCGCGAGCCTTTGGCAAGCCGTCCGTAAAGCCGTGCTCGGGCCGATGGCAGGTCGCACACGATCTGTCTCCGTCACGCGAGAGCCGCCGGTCGGCAAAGAGGGCAGCACCGAGCGCCTGACGCTTAAATTCCAATTTGTCGACCGGCGTGGCGGCAGGCCGCGCAAAGATCGATCGCCAGACCTCATCCGCGCCGGCCTCTGCGCCATCCGCTCCCAATGTCGCGCACCAGACACCGATAGCCATCGCGATCGGCAAAATGGCGCGGATGATTGGCGGGGTGCGCACCGTCATGCGATTGGCCGGTTGCATTGGCTGAGATCGAAACGACGCATGGCTCTTCGTTGCGCTCTGCTCGACGCCGCAAGCACCCTAAGCACGCGCATCTTCCAAATCGTTTCCGTCGCGTTCGTCCATCGCGGCTTCATAGACTTCATAGGCCGACCCCGAATTGAGGAGCGCGATGCCGAGGCCGGCCACAACGTCCGGCCACATGGAACCGGACGCGACCGTCATGAGGCCGGCAACAATAATCGCCAAGTTGGCGGCAACATCGTTACGTGCCGAGAGGAAGGCGGCCAGCGATAGACTACCCCCTTGATTGCGCACGCGCGACAGAAGGAATGCACAAAACGCATTGACGGCGAGCGCCCCCACGCCCGCGAGTGTGAGAACGACCGGATCGGGTATCGACGGATCGGCAACCTTCTCCCATGCCGTGTAGAGCGCAGCCAGACCCGGTACGAGAAGACACAATGCCAGCACCAGCCCCACCAATCGCCGGCGTACCGCTGTCCATCCAAGCGCGACAAGAACAAGCGCATTGATCGTCGCGTCTTCAAGGAAATCTATGCTGTCGGCAAAGAGCGCGACCGACGCAATGCTCACCGCAATCGCGAACTCGACGAAGAAATAGCCGAGGTTCAGCGCCGCGACGATCGCGACTGTGCGCCTAAGCGTGCGCGGCGCACTATCGTGCGGGCTCTCATTCATTCGCAGCGGTGATCCGGCTTCTCTCTATGCCTTTGCATGGCCATTCGGCCGCTCTTATGCGATCAGGGCTGACGGCGCAATCACCACGAGAGAGAGCCGGCCCGCGCCGTCGCAAGGCCACTCTTTGCCCTTTCCGCAAGTGCGAAGGCCCCGGCCGGCAGACGAAGACTTTGCCGCCTTATTGCGCCCGACCGCCATTTGGTGTCCAACCTGCAGACCTGCGTTTCCCGAGTATTCTCCCAATGCCGCCGCCGCTGCTCAATCCCTCAAGCTTCAACGCAACCCTGTTCGACGCATTGCAATCCGCGGCACGGCGGCACGGTTCGGGCAAAGTCATCCTGGAAGACGCCGAGCGCCAGCCTCTCACCTACAAGCGTCTGATCCTTGCGAGCCTCGTGCTCGGCAGGCGTCTCAAGTCGGAAACGGCGGCCGGTGAAGTCACCGGACTGTTGCTTCCGAACGTGAATGCGCTTGTGGTTGCGTTGTTCGGCCTCAACGCCTTTGGGCGCGCGGCCGGGCTTTTGAATTTCACGGCGGGCGCGCGCAACATCCAATCAGCCGTCAAGACCGGTCCTTTGCCCGTCGTTGTCACGTCCCGCCGTTTCATTGAAACTGCCAAGCTCGACGAACTCGTCGAGGCCATTGCCGGCACCGAATGGTCACCCGGACGCAAGGTTCGCGTGCTCTACCTCGAAGACGTTCGCAAGGACATCGGCGGAAAGGAGAAAGCCCTCGGCCTTGTCTCGTCGCTCATGCCCAAGCTCGCGACGGGCAGCAGGATGAAACCTGGAGATACCGGCGTCATCCTCTTCACGTCCGGTACCGAAGGCGTGCCCAAGGGCGTTGCCTTGACGAACGCCAATCTCGTCGCCAACGCCCGCCAGATTTTCGCCCACGCAACCGGTGTGCTCTCGGCCGCCGACACGGCCATGAACCCGCTGCCGATGTTCCACTCGTTCGGTTTGACCGCTGGCACGCTCATGCCGCTCCTCAACGGTATGAAGGTCGTGCTTTATCCGAGTCCCCTGCACTACAAACAGGTCCCCAAACTGATCAAGGAAACCAAGGCGACGCTCCTCCTCTCCACCGACACCTTCCTGCAGGGCTATGCCCGCGCCGCCGACGAGGGGGATACGGATTCGCTGCGCTACGTCGTGGCCGGAGCGGAACGCGTAAAGGATTCAACGCGCGCGCTATGGAGCCGAAGCGGCACGGAAATTCTCGAAGGTTACGGCGCAACGGAATGTTCGCCCGTTATTTCCTGCAATCTGCCCGCACAACATCAACACGGCAGCGTCGGCCGCCCGCTTCCTGGAATCGAGACCCGCCTGATGCCCGTCGAAGGCATCGCGGAAGGCGGGCGGCTGCTCGTCCGCGGACCCAATGTCATGGCGGGTTATATCTTCCCGGAAACACCGGGCATTGTCGTCCCACCCGCCGGGGGCTGGCACGACACCGGCGACATCGTGACGATCGAGGACGGCTACATCCACATTCGCGGCCGCGCCAAACGCTTTGCCAAAATCGGCGGCGAGATGGTCTCGCTCGCCGCAATCGAAGCCCTGGCCTCAAGTCTATGGCCGGACAACACACACGTCTGTGTGTCTCTCCCCGATCCCCGGCGCGGTGAAAGTCTCGTCCTCGTCACTGATAAGCCGGACGCCGACAAAGCCGCCCTTGCCGGCCATGCGCGTGACCAGGGCGTCGCTGAACTCTGGGTGCCCAAAGCCCTTCTCGTGACACAGCAGATCCCCATTCTGGGATCCGGCAAGGTCGACTACGCTGCAACGCTGGAAATGGCCCGCGAAGCCCGGCCGCTGCTCTAGCTGGCCTAAAACCCCGGACAAACATGACTGACGTGAGCCTGCCCCGATCCTTCGGCGACCGCATACTCGACCTCCTGACCCGCGCCGTCCTGGCCCCTGTCCGCGCGTTCCGCCTGCAATACCTGCCGTTGCTGATGGTCTATTTCGCCTATGGCGCGCTTGGCATCATCGCCGTTGCCGACAGTTTCTGGGTCAAGAAGGAGCTGACGCTCTCACCCGCAGCCTTGGCGCAACTCGGCGTGTGGTTGACCCTGCCGTGGGCCGTGAAAATGGTCTTCGGCGAATTGGTCGACACCGTTCCACTGATGGGTTCGCGGCGCCGCGGCTACGTCTTTCTCGGCGCGTCCCTCATTGCCACCGGTCTCATCCTTCTCGCGGGCGCGGCCGGCAAATGGATAACCTTCGCACCGCCCGAGCAGCTCTACATCATCGCCCAGATCGTCACGGTGATCGGCGTCGTCTTGCAGGACGTCGTCGCCGACGCCATGAGCACCGAAGTCGTGCCGCGCGTGTCTGCGGACGGTACCCCTCGCCCGCAGGCCGAGATCGATCAAGACCTTGGGATGGTCCAGATATTGGGCCGCCTCGCGCTGTCGTTCGGCGCACTCTCGGTGGCGGGTCTCGCCGGCTTCCTCGCCAACCGGCTTGCCTACGAAACGGTCTTTCTCATCGGCCTTGCCGTACCCGCGATCTCCGCCAGCGGCGCCCTGCTCGTCCGGCTTGAAAGCAGCGAAAGCCGGCCCACGGATTGGCGCATTCTAGGTGGTGGCCTGGCTTTCGGCGCGCTGACGGTCCTCATAGCGCTGCTGCAAGTGCCGTACGCCCAGGAAATCACGTTCCTGATGTCGCTGGCGGTGATCGTCACGATGCTCAATCACGTCACGGGCGACATCGATCCAAACACGCGACTCAAAATCTTTTATGCCGCCCTGATCATCTTCTTCTTTCGCGCCACACCGGGCGTGGGTGAAGGCTACCGCTGGTTTACCATCGATGTGCTCGGATTCGACGAGGCCTTCTACGGCATCCTCGGCCAGATTGGCGCGGCCATTGCGCTGATCGCGGCTTGGCTGCTCTCCGACGCCATTACCCGCGTTCCGGTCGCCCGCGTGCTGCTCTGGCTGACGATCCTCGGCGGTATCCTGTCCTTACCAAGCCTGTTTCTCGTCTACCGGGTCGATCTATGGACTGAGGCAACGTTCGGATTCGGCGCCCGCACCATCGCCATCATCGACGCCGCCGCGGCCTCCCCGCTCGCACAACTCAGTATGGTGCCGCTTCTAACCCTCATCGCGATCTACGCGCCGCCCTCCAAGCGCGCCGTCTGGTTCGCATTGATGGCCTCGTTCTTGAACCTCGCGCTTATCGCCGGCCAACTGGCCACCAAGTATTTGAACCAGATCTTTCTCATTGAACGGGGCAACTACGCTGAACTCCCCGCGCTCGTTGTCACCGCCGTTATCCTCAGCGTCGTGATCCCTCTGGCGGCGATCTTGGCCTTCGGTGGCCGCCTGAAGCGACAATACTGAGGAGACCAATCGCTCAAAAACGTGGCTCCCGAACCACGCTCGCCGTCAGAAACAGTTATGCCGCCTTCGGTCTCTTGACCCCCGTGCCCAGGTCTCTCAATGATCATCGCCGGGGGCTTCCGGCCCTGCGGCACTGGCCTTGCCGGGACAAGGCCAGCCGCGGCGGTTACGGCAGGAAATCCAACGACCATCGACCGGCAACAAGATCGAACAACATTGGCCCGTGCTGCTGCCCAACCTGTCTCGACGGTTGGCGGGGCGCGGGTTGTCAGGGAATAAAAAAAGCATGTCTGGTCAGCTTCAGGGCTCCGGCGGCGACGCCGTTGCAGCCGCACCCCGTTTGCTCGATGTCAGATGGGCGCTCCGCCGCGCGCTCCTCGGTCTCGTGATTCTGGCCTTCGGCGTTGGCTCGGTGGCCTGGCTGACGCATGCTTCAATCGATCCGGCGCTCGAAACTTCGTCCGTCTCGCGCACGCCGCAGAAATAAGTGGCTCTCGCCCCTTTTCGCTGACGGTTGATGCCATTAGGCTATGCCCAGCATAGGATCGACCGGCGAGGGACCATGCCGACTACCGAATTCTTGCAATTGATCGTCGTTGCCGCGATCGCAGGTTATGTCGGCTACCTGTTGGGTCGCGCCAGCGCCAACGTGACAGGTCCGAAGACCTCTACAACCACGCACGCCTCCGAGCCCGGCGACGATGCGCCCGAGGCACCAACCCGGCGCGCATCCACGGCGCCTCCGGCCGGCGCCGGCCCTGGCAACCACACAGGCGACCGAGCACCGCCGCGGCGGTCTTCCGCACCGCCTCCCGCAGCCGCCGGATTGATGAAGCGCGAAGATTAAAAGGCACTTACGAACCCGGACGATCTCGGCCGCGGGTGAACATTGTGCATCCAGCTTTCAACGCCGATGCTACGTGCGGCTTGAATGCCGTGGCGGCTCACGTATCATCCTTCCGCCGCATTGCCACCCGAAGGCTCGAAACGAACCCGGCAGGCACCCGGCCGCAGGCGTGACCCAAGGACGGGCGATGAGCGAGCAGCGAAAGCATTTCCCTGAGTTTTACGTCACCGCGGCTCAGCCCTGCCCATATCTTCAGGGCCGGCTTGAACGCAAGCTTTTCACCCACCTGACGGCCGACAAGCAGCCTGCACTCGTCGATAATCTCCTGCGCGGCGGCTTCCGCCGCAGCCAGAACATCGCCTACATGCCCTACTGCGAGGGTTGCCATGCATGCGTTTCGGTACGCGTGGTCGTTGACGAATTCCAGCCGTCCGGCTCGATGCGCCGCGTTACGGCGGAAAACATCGATCTTTCGGCACGCCGTGTCCCGGCCATGCCCACCTCCGAACAGTTCAGTCTCTTCCGCCGCTACATCGATGCCCGTCACGGCGACGGCGGCATGGCCGACATGAGCGCCCTCGATTATGCGCTGATGGTGGAAGAGAGCGTCATCGAAACGTCGATCACCGAGTACAGGCTGAAGCCCGCCGCTGACGCATTGTCATCCGATCCACATCGCTGGCCGCTCGCCGCCGCCGCGCTGTGCGACCGTCTCTCCGACGGAATTTCGATGGTCTATTCCTATTACGAGCCGACCGAAAGCCGCCGCGGACTTGGCACCTACATGATCCTGGAAACGATCGAGCATGCACGCAGCCTTGGCCTGCCTTATGTCTATCTCGGCTATTGGATCGAAGGCTCGCGCAAAATGAACTACAAAACCCGCTTCCTCCCCCAGGAACGTCTGGGTCCCAATGGCTGGGAACGGGTCTGATCCGGACTATTCACCCAATTCAGCGTCGATCTTCTGAAACATGTAGAGCCACTTGGCGTTCTGCGTATTGACGAGTTCGCTCATGTGCCCGCGCAAAAGCTGATAGAGCCCGCAGTCAGGCGTCGCAGAAGCACTCCCCTCGCCGCCCATCGACACGATCTTATTGAGCAGTTCGCTGGTCTTGCGGTCGAAGTCGTCGATCGCATTGTCCTTCACGTAGGGCACGGCCTCTTTCAGAAACTGGTCTTCGGTCCAGTTCTTCTTCGTGCGTAACGCACGCAGCTTTTCCTGAAAGCGCGGCCGGTTCTGACTGTTGAGATCGCGCAAGGCGCCGGCGGACTGATCGACGACAGTCTCGAAGTCCGCTTTTGTGCATCCGCCCGGCGACGGCGCAGCGTCCTGTGCGAGTGCGCCAATGCCAATCGGAGCGGCACTCGCGACAGCAATGACCGCAAGCTTGAACAGTCTCGTAAAGCGATAACGACCCGTCCACGCACCCATGACAGTTTCGTAGCGAGGCCACGTCAGCCTGACAAGGGCAGGACGCGGGAAACTCTCATGCTTTTGCGGGCACGGATCATGCGGCGCAGGCTGGTTTTCGCGTGCGCCGGGCCTTAAAAGGCCGGCCCGAACTTGTTCGACCGCGGAAAGCCCTTGGGCGCCATGTGGCCCGCCTGCGCGCGTTCGCCCGCCCAATCCTTCAAGTCGCTCCACGGCAGGGTGAACATGCGGCCCGCACTGTCGAGCCACGTCAAGCCATCCCTTTTGCTGAACACCCTCAGGTCCGACAACCCGCCGTCCTTGAAGCGCTGCAGGATCGTGCCCTTGCCGCGCGCCATCTCATTCACGTCCTCCAGCTTGAACACGAGCAGCTTACGGTTCTCGCCGATGACCGCGACCATGTCGCCGTCCGCCGGAGCGACGACGGCAGCCTCCTCGTCATCGGCAACATTGAGGATTTGCTTACCCTTGCGCGTCGCAGCAACGACTTCCTCTTCCGGCACGACGAAGCCATATCCGCCGCTCGACGCAACGATCAGCTTGCGCGCGGGGTCATGCACGAACAGCTCCACAAAATCGTGGTTTTCCTCCAGGTCCACCATCAACCGCACCGGCTCGCCATGCCCGCGCCCGCCCGGAAGCTGGCTCGCATCAAGCGTAAAGAAACGACCGTTCGTCGCAAATAATATGAGCTTATCGGTGGTCATGGCCTTCACGGCACGCTTCAGTCCGTCGCCCTGCTTGAAGTCGAGCTTGGACAGATCATCCTGATGGCCTTTCAGCGCTCGGACCCACCCTTTGTCCGAAAGGATCACCGTGATCGGCTCTTTTTCGGTCAGTACGTCATCGAGATCGACCGCAATTTCCGGCGCGTCGGCGAACGACGACCTGCGGCGGCCGAGGTCAGTCTTCTTCGAGTAGCGGTCGCGGGTCGATTTGACTTCATCCGCGATCCGCTCCCATTGCAGTTCATCGGACTTGAGAAGCTGCTGCAGTTGCCGCTTCTCCTTCGATAGCTTGTCGTGTTCCGCCTTGATCTCGACCTCTTCAAGTCTCGACAGGCTCTTCAAGCGCAAATTGAGAATTGCCTCGGCCTGAACGTCCGTGAGTTTGAACCGGATGATCAACTTTTGCTTGGGATCGTCCTCGAACCGAACGATACGGATGACCTCATCAATGTTGAGGTAAGCGATCAGGTATCCGTCGAGCACTTCCAGCCGGTGCTCGATCTTCTTTAATCGATATTGCGAGCGGCGAACCAGCACATCGACGCGATGCTCAAGCCACTGCTTCAGAACATCCTTGAGACCCAGAACGTTGGGGATTTGCCCGGCCGACAACACATTCATATTGAGACCGAAGCGGATTTCGAGCTCGGTTGCCCGGAACATGCTTTCCATCAGCAACAACGGATCGATCGTCCTCGACTTCGGCTCCAGAACCAGCCGCACCGTTTCCGCGCTCTCGTCGCGCACGTCGCCGAGCAGCGGCAATTTCTTTTCCGTCATCAGCTCGGCGATCTTCTCGACGAGCTTCGCCTTCTGCACCTGATAGGGGATCTCGGTCACGACAATCTGGTAACCGCCGCGACCGGTCTCTTCCTTCTCCCACTTCGCGCGCAAGCGGAATCCGCCACGCCCCGTGCGATAGGCCTCCAGAATATCGGCTCGCGGTTCGACGATCACGCCGCCGGTCGGAAAATCCGGTCCCGGCACGAATTCGACGAGCTTTTCCACCGTGGCGTTTGGATGCTTGATGAGATGCAGCAGGGCCGCGCACAGTTCGTCGGCGTTGTGCGGCGGGATGTTGGTCGCCATGCCGACCGCGATCCCCGCGGAACCATTCGCAAGCAGGTTCGGGAACGCAGCCGGTAGAACGGACGGCTCTTGCTCGCGTCCATCGTAGTTCGGCCGGAACTCGACCGTGTCGTCGTCGATCCCATCCAGGAGATCGGCGGCAACCGAAGTCAGCCGCGCTTCCGTGTAGCGATCGGCTGCCGGGTTGTCGCCGTCGATGTTGCCGAAGTTCCCCTGCCCGTCCACGAGCGGATAGCGCACCGCGAAATCCTGCGCGAGACGCGCCAGCGCGTCGTAGATCGCCTGATTGCCGTGCGGGTGATAGTTGCCCATCGTCTCGCCGACGATTTTCGCGCACTTGCGATACCCGCCTTCCGGATCGAGGCCGAGCTGCCGCATGGCGTAGAGAATGCGCCGGTGCACGGGCTTCAGGCCGTCGCGCACGTCCGGCAGAGCGCGGTGCATGATGGTCGAGAGCGCATAGGCCAGATAGCGTTCCTCGAGCGCGTCCCTCAGGTTGACGGGCTCGATGGGGCCTTCGCCGGTCGGTGGAATCGATTGTTTTGTCATAGCTCGTGGTTAGCGGACCAACCCGGCTCCCTCAAGTGCCGGGCCGCCACATCCCCTGCCCGCACCCCGTCCACAGCCGAATTTTGCCAACTTGTTCGCGTTTCGATAGCATTCCGGCAAAACCCGAAAGAGCCTGCCTGCAATGCTGCTGCCCGATGTTCCGGCCGTCGAAATGGCTGTCATTGAAATGACCAACGCCTATCGCCGCGAGAACAAACTCGGTCAGGTCAAGGCCAGCCCCGCGTTGACGAAGACGGCGCGCGCCTATGCTGCATATCTTGCGAAGAACAATGCCTTTTCCCATACCGCCGACCAGCGCGACGTCGGCGACCGCGCCACGTCCTCCGGCTACCAGTGGTGCTCGATCGGCGAGAACCTCGCCATGAACCTCGATAGCCGCGGCTTCGAAACCCGTGCGCTGGCCCGCCAGACCGTCGAGGGTTGGATCAATTCACCCGCACACAAGGAAAATCTACTTGGCGGCCACTACACGGAGGTCGGCGTCGGCGTGGTGCGCGCTCCAGACAAGAATCCCAAATATATTACCGTGCAAGTCTTCGGCCGGCCGCATTCGGAAAAGTTCACTTTCCAGATCGCGAATGCGTCGGGCCAGCCCGTATCATACACGTTCAGCGGCGAAGCACATGACTTAAGCCCCAGCATGAGTGTCACCCACACCGCCTGCACGCCGGGTGCGCTCGATTTCGTCAAGGCCGGGCCTAAAAAAATCTCGGCGCGCTACCAAGCCAGCGACCAGACCGTCTACACGCTGAAGAGCGATGCGAAATCCGGTTTGAAGGTGGAACTTTCCAAGCGCGCCACGCTGGATTGAAAGCTACGATCGGTCGATATGCGTTAAGATTCGCGATCGCGGCTCCGGCAGCACATCGCCCTTCGGGGCCAGCACGCGCTGTTGAAGAAAATATCCCGTCAGCGCAAAGCCCGCCATGACGTCTTCTCGCGTCGCGTGCCGGTCGCGCACCGAAGTCAGGAACTGCGGCAGCCGCAGAAGGCGATCCTTATAGGGTTCTCCCGCTGACGCCGAGACCGCCCGGCCTGACTTCGGCGACACATAGATCAACTGATCGTTGGCCCCCGTCGCGGCGCAGGCCGACAGATCGAGACCGAATCCCAACTCCTGCAACAGCGCCAGTTCCCAGCGCACCATCAGCGCCGGCCAAACGGTTGGATCATCGAGAAAACTCAAGACGAACAGCGTCACCTCGTAGAGCGCCGGGTGCGGATCGCGCTCCGGCAGAAGCCGCGCCAGAGCGCACATGGAGGTGAGGCCCGCCAGCGCCGCCGCATCCTCCATGGCCGACGCTGCGTAAGCCCGCCGCAACTCCAGCGTGGCATGTCCCAGATGCTCCGCCAGCCGCGCCTTCCATGTCGCATCGACATGATTGCCCATCTGCAGCATCGGCCGCGCCTTGCGCGACCTTCCGCCATGAACGAGACCGGAATGCCGCCCGTGCGACCGCGTAAAAAGTTCGACCACGGCCGCCGTCTCGCCGTGTGCCTTTACGCTGAGGATAATTGCTTCGTCCGACCATTCCATGGACGAGCCTTAGCGGGGGGCAGCCCTTCGGCGCAAGCTCTTGGGTCTTCAGTCCTTCGGGAAATCGAGACCCATCTCGCGGTAACGCTCAGGATCGCTGCCCCAATTCTCGCGCACCTTCACGAACAGAAAAAGGTGCACGTCGTGTTCGATGATCTTGGCCAGTTCGTTGCGCGATTCGCTGGAAATCCGCTTGATGGTCTGGCCGCCCTTGCCAAGTACGATGGCCTTTTGACTATCCCGCTCAACGTAGATCGTCTGCTCGATCCTCACCGATCCATTCTTGAAAGTCTTCCAATCGGTCGTCTCGACCGTCGTCGAGTACGGCAGCTCTTCGTGCAGATACTGATAGATCTTCTCCCGCGTCAGTTCCGCCGCGAGCATTCGCAGTGGGGCATCCGAGATTTCATCCTCCGGATAATGCCACGCACCCAGCGGCATCCGCGCCGCCAGATAGCGCTTCAGATCGAGAACGCCGTTCCCGTCCAGTGCCGAGATGAGAAACACGCGGTCGAACACCTGCTTTTCCGACAGCTTCGCGATCAGCGGCAGCAGCCGGTCCTTATCGCTCACGCGATCGACTTTATTCAGAACGAGGATTTTCGGATGTGGCGCATCCGCCAGCCGTTCGAGGATGCGCTCCACATCCTCCTCAATCCCTTTCGCCGCATCGACGAGCAGCACGACGATATCGGCATCGTGCGCCCCACCCCACGCCGCCTGGACCATCGCGCGATCCAGCCGCCGCTTTGGCCGGAAGATCCCCGGTGTATCGATAAAGACGAGCTGGCTCTGCCCTTCGACGGCGATGCCGCGCAACGGCACCCGCGTCGTCTGAACTTTGTGCGAGACGATCGATACTTTCGCGCCGACCATCTGATTGACGAGCGTCGACTTGCCGGCGTTCGGCGCGCCGATGACGGCAATAAATCCGCAGCGAGTCTCGCCGGATCCGCCCTCGCCACGTGCCTCGTCAGCGTCCTCAGCCATGTCCGCTCCACACTAAGACGCCCTCGCGCTCGAGGAGCCGCGCCGCCGCCGCCTGTTCTGCCAGGCGCTTCGATGCGCCTTCGCCGCGCGCCGGGTCGAGCGATCTGATCCTGACCTCTGCCGTGAATAACGGCGCATGATCCGGCCCCTCGCGCGAAACGACCGAATATTGCGGCAGGGTCAATCCACGCCCCTGCGCCCATTCCTGCAGCGCCGTCTTCGGATCGGCCGCCGCCATCTGAGGCTTTTGCTCGGTGAGCAGCGGTGCCCAGAGCCGCAACACCACATCCCGCGCCGTATCGAACCCGGCCTCAATGAAGATCGCGCCAAGAATAGCCTCCACTGCGTCGGCTAAGATCGTCTCTTTCTCGCGGCCGCCGCTGGAGGATTCCGCGTCCGACAGAACGAGGCGCGGGCCGATTTGCAGATCCCGCCCGATCCGCGCACAGGTTTCGCCGCGCACGAGCGCGTTGTAGCGCCGCGCCAGTTCGCCTTCCTTGGCCGCCGGAAACGTCGCGTTGAGAAATCCGGCAATGGCCAGCCCCAGCACCCGGTCGCCGACGAATTCCAGCCGCTCGTTGTCTGCCCGCGATGGCTTGCCGCCGCGCACGCTCGCATGCGTCAGCGCGCACTCCAGGAAAAGCTCGTTTTTGAACTTGTAGCCGAGCTTCTGCTCGAGTTCCTTATATTTGCGGGCCTTGAACACCGGGGCCCCGTCAACGCACCAGGTTGAAAAACCGGCTCCACCGGATGTCGAACGGCCACGTCCACGGGCTCGTCCAGCGAAGCGCGTCCGGCTCGTCTACCGCCGCCGAGAAAAAGATGATTTCGGCCCGTCCCACGAAATTTTCAAACGGGACGTATCCGACGGCCCGCTGCGCGCGGCTATCGGTGGAATTATCCCGGTTGTCGCCCATCATGAAATAGTGGCCCTCCGGAACCTTGTAGGGGCCCACGTTGTCGAACGGTCCGTTCTCCTGCGCATCAAGCACAGTGTAGCTGACGCCGTTCGGCAGCGTTTCCACGAATGAAGCAATCTCCACCGGCAGCCCCTCATCATCCACCGTCGTGAATGACCCTTTCCGCACCTTCGGCACCGCTGTCCCGTTGATGATCAGTTGTCCGCCCCGAACTTCGATCTCGTCTCCTGGCAGACCGACGACGCGCTTGATGTAGTCGGTCGCATTGTCCCTAGGCAGCTTGAACACCGCCACGTCACCCCGCTCGGGTTCGGATGCGAAGATCCGCCCTGAGAAAAGATCGGGCGAGAATGGAAACGAGAACTTGCTGTACCCGTACGACAGCTTGGACACGAACAGGTAGTCGCCGACCAGCAGCGTCTCTTTCATCGAGCCTGAGGGGATATTGAAAGGCTGATAGAAGAACACGCGCACGAACAGCGCGATCGCGAGGGCCTGCAGAACCACCACGAAGGTATCCCGCATCCCGTAGTAGCGCGACGGCCGCGCATTCGAATTGGACGCCATGTTGTCTCCAATGCCGCCGGCCCTACAGCCCCCCGGGCGACCGTGCGCATAAATCAGGGCCCGCTATACCTTTTCGCTGTTCTCCGCGCAAACGACGCCGTCGCTGCCCGGCCGTGCCCACTCTAGCCCCGCGTTTCCACCTTGGTTGGAATACACGAAATGATTACAACGGCTTCCGCGATCGGATGGTCGTCCGTGATGGTCAAGTCGATCCGCGCTTCGTAGCCATCCGGCGTCAATTGGGCGAGGCGTGCCGCAGCGCCACCCGTCAGTTTCAGGGTCGGGCGGCCGCTCGGCAGGTTAACGACACCCATATCGCGCCAATAAACGCCGCGGCGCAAACCCGTCCCCAATGCCTTCGCGCAGGCTTCCTTTGCAGCAAACCGCTTGGCATACGACGCCGCACGCTGCGCACGCCGGTCGGACTTCGCCCGTTCGATGTCCGTGAAGACGCGCTGAAGAAATCGATCTCCGTATCGGGCGAGTGTCTTCTCGATCCGCCTGATATCGATGATGTCGTTTCCGATCCCGATGATCATTGCGCCGCCACGGGCCGCTTTGGCTCCGCGCGCGCTTGATCCATCAGCGTCCGCATGTGCCGGATGGCCGAATGCAGACCACCAAAGATCGCTTCCCCGACGAGGAAATGGCCGATATTGAGTTCGACGATCTGCGGCATGCGCGCCACCGCTGCCACCGTATTGTAGGTCAATCCGTGTCCGGCATGGACCTCCAGCCCGCAGTCATCGGCGTGGACCGCCGCACGCCGCAACCGCTCGGTTTCACTTGCGATGCCTTTGGCATCGTCTTCGAGCGCGCGCTCGCAATATTGCCCCGTATGCAATTCGACGATATCCGCGCCAATGTTGGCCGAAGCCTCAATCGCCCGCTGATCGGCTTCGATGAACAGCGAAACGCGAATGCCGGCGTCGCGCAGGCTATGCACGATCCGCTTGAGCGGCTCTCCACCACGAACTACATCAAGGCCGCCTTCGGTCGTGCGCTCCTCCCGCCGCTCTGGAACGAGGCAGCACGCATTCGGCACATGCCGCAAGGCAATGGCCAGCATTTCGTCGGTCGCCGCCATTTCCAAATTCAATGGCCGAGTGAGTTCCGACTTGAGCCGTGCGATATCGGTGTCCGAAATGTGCCGGCGGTCCTCCCGCAAATGCGCCGTGATGCCGTCCGCACCGGCTTCAACCGCCAGATGCGCAGCGCGCAACGGATCGGGATGCCGCCCGCCACGGGCGTTCCGGATGGTGGCCACGTGATCGATGTTGACGCCGAGGCGCAGAAACTTTGAACCCGCGTGTACGCTGCCCATGTCCACTTCCGTCTGCATCTCTCTCCGTCCGGCAGTTCAGCTCCGGATGCGGTTATTCGAAGACCCGTTCGACTTGGCTGACGATGTCGTTCTCTCTCAATCCGGCGATGATGCGGTTGAGATGCGCCAGATCGAACACTTCCAGCTCAATACGCAATTCCGTGAAATCCGACGCGCGCCGGATCATTTTAAGGTTGTCGATATTGCCGCCCGCTTCGCCGATCACCTCGGCAATGGCCGCCAGGGAGCCGGGCCGGTTAGGGGCGGTCACGCTGAGCTTGGCCGGAAACCGCTCGTGCTTCTCCGGATCGATATCCCACGACATATCGATCCAGCGCTGCTGCTCATAGGCTTGAAGACGCGGTGAGTGAATCTGGAATATGCGAATTCCAGCCCCCGGCTCCAGCACCCCGACGATCCGGTCGCCGGGAACCGCACCCCCTTCTTCGAAGATGACGGGCACGTCGTCTTTCAAACCTTTGAGCGCGATCCCCGATGGGAAATGGGCGGCCGCTGCGCCGTGGGCCGGCGCACGCACGCGAAGCCCCGAAATTTTCGTCAGGTCGAGCCAGCCCTTCAACGGATTTTCTAGCACGCTCTGCGTCGCCGCCGCCTGCACCGCCTCTGGCGAAACAGCCTTCAGCACGTCGCCTGCGGGCACTTCGCCGCGCGCCACCGCTGCCAGCAACTCGTCCAGGGATTTGTGTGGAAACTTCGACAAAACGCGCTTCACTGCGTCATCGGAATAGGTGACACGCGCGGCCTCGAATGCTGCCGAAGCAAGCCTCCGGCCCAATTCGACATACTGCCGCCGCACGGCCTCCCGCGCCGCGCGCCGGATAGCGCTTTGCGCCCGGCCGGTGACGCACAGGCTTTCCCAAGCCGCCGGCGGTACATGACCTTTCGACGTGCGGATTTCCACCTCGTCGCCATTGCGCAAACGTGTGTCGATCGGCACATGCCGTCCGTTGACGTAAGCGCCAACCGCCGCGTTTCCGACATCGGTGTGCACCGCATAGGCAAAATCGAGCGGCGTCGCACCGCGCGGCAAGGCGATCAGCCGTCCCTTCGGTGTGAAGCAGAACACCTGATCCTGAAACAGTTCGAGCTTCGTGTGTTCCAGGAACTCTTCGGGATTTGAACCCTCCAGCAGCGTCTCCACCATGCGCCGCAGCCAGACGTATGGCCCGTGCTCCTTGTCGTCCAGTGACGTCGGCGACCCGGCGGCGATCTCACCTTTGGCCGTATCCTTGTAAAGCGCGTGCGCGGCCACGCCGTATTCGGCCACCTGATGCATCAGATGGGTGCGAATTTGCAGCTCAACTCGCTGGTGCCTCGGCCCGACGACCGTCGTATGGATCGACTGATAATTGTTCTGTTTGGGCGTCGAAATGTAATCTTTGAACCGGCCCGGCACCGCGCGCCACGTCGTGTGCGCCACCCCCAGCACACGGTAACAGTCCGCGATGTCCTTGCCGGTCAGGCGGAACGCATAGATATCCGACAACTGCTCCAGCGAGATTTGCTTGTTGGTCATCTTGCGCCAGATCGAATACGGCTTCTTCTCCCGCCCCGACACGCTGGCATCGATCCCCGCCTCGGTAAGTTTCGTTTTCAAGGCGTTTTCGATTTCCTCGACGAGTCCCTCGTTCTTGGCCCGAAGCTCCGCAAGTTTGTCCGTCACCGCCTTGTAGGCTTCCGGATGCAGCCAGCGGAATGCATGATCTTCCAGTTCGTCACGGATTGCCTGCATACCCATGCGGCCGGCCAGCGGCGCATAGATGTCGAGCGTTTCCTCCGAGATGCGCTGCCGGCTTTCCGGTTTCATGTGCTCCAGCGTGCGCATGTTGTGCAACCGGTCGGCCAGCTTGACGAGCAAAACGCGAATATCGGTCGAGATCGCAACCAGCAGCTTGCGAAAATTCTCCGCCTGTTCGGTCTGCTTAGACACGAGATCAAGGCGCTTGATCTTCGTCAATCCGTCGACGAGCGCGCCGATCTCCGGTCCGAACAGCTGATCGATTTCCTGCCGGGTGGCATCCGTGTCCTCGATCACGTCATGCAGAAGCGCCGTCGCGACCGTCGCGTCGTCGAGCTTCAGATCGGTCAGGATCGCCGCGACCTCGAGCGGATGCGAAAAATAGGGATCTCCCGACGCACGTTTCTGATGACCGTGCGCTTTCATCGCGTAGACGTAAGCGCGGTTCAAAAGCGCTTCGCTGGCTTTTGGATCATACTTTTGAACCCGCTCGACGAGTTCGTACTGGCGCATCATGGGTGCACATCTGTCCTCGGGCAGCCGTGGCCGAAATGGAAACGAGAACGCCGCGGCAGCCCATTTATAGGGCCTGCCCGCGGCGGTTGTCATGGACGGCGAAGGAGTTGTACGGCTAAGCCCAGAACCGCGGCATTAGCGCCCGCGCTCGCGCGGGTTGGCCGGACCGGTGCCCGTCGAGGACGGTTCGGAAGGCGTCATGCTTTCCAGACCGCGCAGCAACTGCTCCTCGGTCAGCACATCGACCTGCGTATCGCTCGACTGATCGTCACGGCCAAGTATTGGCGAGCGCCGTTCGATGGCAAGCACCGGAGCGGCCCCCGCTTCCGGCTCGTCGACTTCGACGTTTTTCTGGATCGAGTGAATGAGCCCTTCGCGCATGTCGTCCGGCGGAATAGCCTGTTCGGCGATTTCACGCAGCGCGATAACAGGGTTCTTGTCGTTCTCCTGGTCGATCGTGACCGGGCTGCCGTTGGCGATGTTGCGGGCCCGGTGCGCGGCGAGCAACACGAGCTCGAACCGGTTCGGAACCTTATCGACGCAATCTTCAACGGTGACGCGGGCCATCCTTGATCAATCCTCAAGTTCGGGTTGCGGGGAACAAACGCCGAGCGATCCCGTTGTCGCCGGCAAGGTGTTGCGACCATGGGGTGATCGACAACCGGTGGAAATGGTTAATGGGCCGCGCAGAGCCTGCCGACCTTTGAAGTTCACATGCCACAGGATCACGAGAAGCGCAAGCAGGGCAGCACTTTCCGTTGAGTTGAGCGCTCGTTCCCTTGTTGTGGCGGATTCGGAGTATTTGCCGGGTTGTGCAGGAATTTAATTCCTGGGAGGAATATAGCTGCTCGCCTTGCGAATGAGGTTCGCTTATATAAAAATCGAGTGGTGATTGCTAAGGATAGCCTTCGGCGAGGCAGCAGCGGTCCATAACTGGCAGTTTGAACGGATTTCTAGCGGTCCGGCACGTAGTCGATTTAGCACAATACGACCAACAAAAAGCAAGCTCGCGCTCAGCGCGACAGGGGCGAGAACACATGCATTTCTACCAAAACGAGCGCGTGGCACTTTTTATTGACGGCGCAAATCTCTATGCGACGTCCAAAGCGCTCGGTTTCGATATCGACTACAAGCGCCTTCTCACCCACTTCCGCGGAAAGTGCCATCTGGTTAGAGCTCTGTACTACACGGCACTCGCCGAAGATCAGGAATACTCCTCCATCCGCCCGTTGATCGATTGGCTCGATTACAACGGCTACACGATGGTCACCAAGCCGACGCGCGAGTTCACCGACTCCAGCGGGCGGCGTAAAATCAAGGGCAACATGGATATCGATCTCGCCGTCGATGCCATGCGACTTGCAGATAACCTTGATCACATTGTGCTTTTCTCCGGCGACGGTGATTTCCGCCCCCTCGTCCTTGCTCTCCAGCAGCGGGGCAAGCGCGTGAGCGTCGTCTCCACACTGCAAACGCAGCAGCCCATGGTCGCCGACGAACTGCGCCGCCAGTCCGACCAATTCATCGACCTCGCCGATTTGGAGACAGTCGTCGGCCGCGATCCCGGCAGTCGCCCAGCGCGCGAAGCCCGGCCCTACACGGCAAGCCGCGCGACGGCCTCCGCCAGCAGCGCCGGAACCGGAAGTTCCCGGTCGCCTTTGGAAGACTATGACATTTCCGAGGAAGAAGTCTGAGGCGGGGTCTCGGCACGGGCCGTTCAACCGTGCTAATCGCCGGTCATGTCTCGATCACAGGTCGCCCGCGACTCCACGCGCACGAACGCGAACGCCTCCGTCGAATTCGGCCCGGAAGCCCCGCCCGATTGCCGGCGCTGTCCGCGTTTGGCCGCCTTCCGCGAGCACTATCGCTGCGTTGAACCGGCCTGGTTCAACGGCCCCGTTCCTTCGTTCGGATCCGCGACCGCACGCCTGCTCGTCGTCGGGCTGGCACCCGGTCTCAAGGGCGCGAACCGCACGGGCCGGCCCTTCACCGGGGATTTCGCCGGCGAACTCCTCTATGGCACGCTGCTGTCGTACGGTTTTGCCAAAGGCACCTACGCCGCCAGCCCCACCGACGGCCTCACCCTCGTCGATTGCATGATCACGAACGCCGTCCGCTGCGTGCCGCCCGAAAACAAGCCCACACCGGAAGAAATTGCCACCTGCCGCCCGTTCTTCGCTGCCCGTCTGACGGCACTCCCCAAGCTGCAGGTCCTCCTCGCCCTCGGCCGCATCGCGCACGACCAGACGCTCGCGGCTTTGGGCCTGAAAAAATCCGCCTATCCGTTTTCCCACGGAGCGCGCCACGTCATCTCGCCCCGCCTCATCCTCTTCGACAGCTTTCATTGCTCTCGTTACAACACCAACACTGGCCGGCTCACAGAGCCCATGTTCCATGCCGTGTTCGACGGCATCCGGCGGGAACTCGGACCGCCTGGAAATTGATCGCCGGCGAGACGTGTGCAGAATGGATCGCGCATGATAGCTTCACGACGCTAAGGCTAAGGAGCCGTGCATGAAACGCCGCGTTACGTCCGAACCGGTTTCAGATTTCGGCATTGCGCCGGAGAAAGTCGGCCACGTCATTGTCAAGGCGCGCGAGTATGGCGCGAAAGTCGGCGCATGGAACGACACGACGGATGAAGGCGACGCCGAGGAGGATCCGGCCGCGATCCTCGAAGATTTCGCCGACGACCCCACGAGCGAGGAACTGGCCGGCTTTATTGCCGCGCTGAACGACGACGAGCAGGCGGCTCTCGTGGCGCTCGCGTGGGTCGGGCGCGGCACTTATGAACCGGAAGAATTCGCCGAAGCAATGGACACCGCGCGCTCCGAACGCGCCAACGCCACGTCGAAATACCTCCTCGGAATGCCGCTTCTCGCGGACTATCTCGAGGAAGGTCTGGAAAAGCTCGGCCACTCGCCAGAAGAAATCGTCGGCGACGTGATGTAGCCGGCTCACAGCCGTTGCAGGAGGTCCGCCGCATGGCGATCCGGCGGATGCACCGGATAGACGGCGTCCTCGATCGAGCCGTCGCGGCAAAGCAAAGTTAGCCGCTTCAGGAACGTCATGCCGCCCGTTTCAAACCGCGGCAAGCGCATCGCGCCGGCAAACAACAACGCCTCGTCACTGAGCAGCGGATAGGTCAGCGCGTTGCGCATCGTAAACTCGCCTTGCCATTCTGGCGATACCGAGCTTAGGCCGAACACGCCCACTCCGCGCGCCGCAAAACTCGGCAGGAGATCGCGGAACCCGATGGCCTGCGGCGTCGATCCATGCGCGCCTGGAATGTGATCCCAGTTCGGCGGATCGGCGACGCCGGGCCGTCCAGTCCACGGATAGACGAAGACGACGCTGCGCCCCTCGACTGCCGAAAGATCGATCGCACCGCCGATTGTGGATTTCAGTGCGATGGCCGGCAGTCGCAACCCGCAAGTCAAATGCGCCGCCCCACCATCATCGTCCGGGACCGGGTAGGGCCAAGTGGACTCCGCCATCAACCCTTCTCGCGCATGATGCGCGCCTTCTGGCGCTGCCAGTCGCGCTTGGCCGCATCCTGCCGCTTGTCCGTGAGTTTCTTGCCCTCAGCCAGCGAGAGCTTCAATTTCGCGAGACCTTTGGCGTTGAAATACATTTCGACGGGCACGATCGTCATGCCCTTGCGTTCCACCGCCTGGAACAATTTGGCCATCTCTGCCTTGTGCAACAACAGACGCCTTTTGCGGCGCGGCTCATGCTGAAAAAAGCGCCCCGCCTGATTGTATTCCGGAATGTACGAGTTGATGAGATAGAGCCCGTCGTCCTCGAACGACGCATAGCTCTCCGCGATGTTCGCCTGCCCCTTGCGCAACGATTTGACCTCGGTGCCGGTCAGCATGATGCCGGCTTCCCAGGTGTCGGTCAGAAAAAATTCGTGCCGGGCTTTGCGGTTTTCGGCGACGAGCTTGCGGCCGTCGTCCTTGGCAGCGGCCATGGCTTTATGATCCTTGCGCGAAACGGAGCGTCACTCGGCGGCCACCGCGGTCAACAGTCCGGCCTTCGCCATCGCATCGTCGACGCACTTTTTAGCGTTATCGGTCAGCGCGACCATGGGCAATCGCATCTCCGCCGAGCAGAGCCCCAGCCGCGACGCCGCGTATTTCACTGGTCCCGGATTGGTCTCGCAGAACATCGCGTCGTGCAGCGGCATCAACCGGTCCTGCAGCGCCAACGCCGTCTTGAAATCTCCGGCAAGACAGGCGTTCTGGAAGTCCGCACACAGCCTCGGCGCAATATTCGAAACCACCGAAATACACCCGTGCCCGCCGTGCGCCATGAAGGCGAGCGCCGTGCAGTCCTCACCGGAGAACTGCAAAAAGTCCGGCCCCATGGCGGCCCGCTGCTGCGAAACGCGCGCCAGATTGGCCGTCGCGTCCTTGACGCCGGCAATATTCTTCAGTTCGAACAGCCGCGCCATGGTCGCCACCGACATGTCCACCACCGACCGCGGCGGAATGTTGTAGATGAAGATGGGAATATGCACGGCGTCGTTGATCGCCTTGAAGTGCTGGTAGAGCCCTTCCTGCGTCGGCTTGTTGTAGTAAGGCGTCACGATGAGCAACCCGGACGCGCCGGCCTTTTCGGCATGGGTCGAAAGTTCGATCGCCTCTTCGGTCGAGTTCGATCCCGTGCCCGCCATCACCGGCACGCGGCCCCGCGCCGCCTCGATCGTGATTTCCACGACCCGCTTGTGCTCGTCGTAGTCGAGCGTCGGGCTCTCGCCCGTCGTTCCGGTCGGCACAAGGCCGTGCGTGCCTTCCGTAATCTGCCAATCGACAAAACGTGCCAGCGCCTCTTCATCCAGCTTGCCGTTCTTGAACGGCGTGATGAGCGCCGTCAGCGACCCCTTGAACATGCCTGCATCCTGTCGTGCGTCGTGTCCAAGTGATGACCTGGACGGTGATTTCTGGAACGGGCCCGAAACTCTGGAAACGTCAGCCGGAGGCCGCCTTCGCCTTGAAGAGCGCCTACCCGGTTGTTACGTTGCCTGACAACGAGAAACCGCGGCTCTAAGTGGGCTGCCGGGTTGAATGGCGCGACATTAGGCGGTCACAACGGCCGCCGCAAGGCGACAGGAACGGCGGCTTCGGCCACCCGCTCCGCGACAAGAAAGGTCCCGCATTGCTCTTTTCAATCAAGATGTTGCATCGGCTTGCGTGGTTCGGCGCTGCCTGTGGAACAGCCATGTGCGTAGTCCTGACGCCGGCAATCGCTGAGCCTGCTCCACAAGCCAACGCTACCAAGACGGCCGCCGTGGAACGCCCGATGTTGCCCAGCCCCCATCAGCCGGGAAAAGCTGAAAGTCAGCACAAGGCCCTCTACGATCGCGCCATCGCGCCACTTCTCGCCACGAAGGTTTCTGAGGACGATGCCGCCGCGCTGCGCGACGCCGTGAACGCTTATTCGTCGGGCAAGCCGGAGGAAGGAGACCGGCATCGCGGGCGGATCGCCGATCCGGTCGCGGTGAAACTCGCCACCTGGCACCGGTTGCGCAGCGGCTTCGGGTCGGCTGCGGACTACCGCGGCTTCCTCGACAAAAATCCCGCATGGCCAGAGAGGCGGCTGCTGACCCAGCGTTACGAAGAGACGCTCTTCACGGGTGGCGGAAGCTCACCGGCCATTCGCTCCGCCTTTGCCGATGGCGGACCCGACCACGGTGCCGGCTTCGCGGCACTCGCATCGTCCTATCTCGCCGAAGGTAATACCGGCGAAGCGCGAAAGTATGCAGCAAAGACCTGGCGCGAGTTGTCGCTTGCCGCCAAATTCGAGAAGCCATTTCTCGACCGCTTCGGCTCTATGCTCACACTTGCCGATCACAAGGCGCGGCTCGACCGGCTCATCATCGATGACGTCCGCTGGAAAGACGATCGCAACAGCCGCGCCGCTGTCGCCAGGCGGGTCATCGCCCTGATGCCCGAGGCTGAACGCAAACGGGCCGAAGCGCGGCTAGCTGTCTTCATGCAGCAGAAAGGCGCCCTCGGAGCAATCCAGGCCGCCCCCGCCATCGACGGCGCCGACTGGGGCTTCGCGTTTCACAAAATTCAGGCGCTGCGCCGCGCCGACAACATCGACGCCGCCGCCAAGCTCATGTTGACCGTCCCGACCGAACCGGGCGTGGTCAACAACAACGACGAATGGTGGACTGAGCGGCGAACGCTCGCCTACGCATCGCTGCGCAAGGGCAAGCCCAAACTCGCCTATGATATCGTCAGCGAAGCAGGACCACTCACCGTCAATCCGCTGAAAGACCAGTCATTCATGGCCGGTTGGCTGGCGCTTCGTTATCTGAAGGACCCGGCGAAAGCGAAGCAACACTTCGCCGTCATGCAGAAGGCAGCCGATGGCCCCTTGAGCCGCGCCAAGGCCAACTACTGGGTTGGCCGCACCGCAGAAGCGCTGAAGGACAAAGCAGCGGCGACTGCCGCGTACACCGAAGCCGCCCGCGACCGCGACACGTTCCACGGACTTCTAGCGCTGCAGAAATTGGAACCGGGCCAACAGAACTTCAAAATTGTTCCGCCGGCCGGGCCATCGCCCGATGAGACGACCAGATTCAATGATCTCGATGCGGCCAAAGCTGTCATCGTGGCCCAGCAGGCAAAGCTCGATCGCTCAATCAGCCGTGTGTTCCTGGTGCAGTTGCGCTTTCATCTGAAAAGTGAAGCGGAACTTGCAATGATTGCCCATCTCGCCGAAGCCATTGGCGACACGCAATCGGCCGTCCGCACCGCCAAGGCCGGCATCGCCGACCGCAAGAACCTTTTCTACTACGGCTATCCCGTGCACCCCTTCCCCGCTTACGCGCCGCTCAGGAAGCCGCCCGAAACCGCGTTTCTGCTCGGCGTCGCCCGTCAGGAGACGGAATTCAATACGCTCACCGTTTCGGGCGCGGGGGCAAAAGGGCTCTTGCAGGTGATGACCGTCACCGCCAAGCACGTCTGCCAGGACTACAAGATCAAATGCGATATCAAGCGGCTCCTGTCGGACCCGGCCTACAACACGATGATGGGTTCAGCCTACATCGGTGATCGCATGCAGGATTTCACCGGGTCTTACGTTTTGACGCTGGCCGGTTACAACGCCGGCCCTGGCCGCGCGCGTCAATGGATTCGCGAGTTCGGCGATCCGCGCGACACGGCGATCGATCCCATCGACTGGATCGAACGCATTCCGATCCAGGAAACCCGCGAGTATGTTGCCAAGGTACTCGCAAATGTGCAGGTGTATCGCGCCCGCCTGGGCGAAGAAGAATCGGCCGTGCGGCTCGAAAAAGATTTGGAAAGGGCTCGCATTGCGGGCAAGCCGGTTGCCCCGCCGGCCGGATCGTCCGCCGATGAAGAAGAAGCGGCTTCCGGGGGCTAATACGCTGCGCGAGGGCGAATTGCGCGGATCATAGGTGGGCGGGGGAGACGCATCATGACGGCGGCGCTGCAGAGCTTCGACGAAATTCCGTTCATTCAACGCAATGGTCTGAAGCTCTATGCGCGCCGCTATCGCGCCCGCCACCCTTCGCCGGAGGATGCGCGCGGCCGCACGCGCCCGCTGCTCTGCCTCGCCGGCCTGACGCGCAACTCTCGCGACTTCCATGAAATTGCGATCAATCTATCCCACGGGCCGCGCGCACGCGATGTCTACACACTCGATAGCCGCGGTCGCGGTCATTCGGATTACGATTCCAATTGGCGCAACTACACAGTGCCGTCTGAAATGCAGGACGCCGTCGATTTTATGATCGCCCGCGGCCTCGCAGGCGCGGCGATTCTCGGCACCTCGCGCGGCGGGCTCATTGCGATGGTGATGGCCGCCGCTCAACCCGGGTTCCTTGGGCCCGTGATCTTGAACGACATCGGTCCCGTCATCGAGCGGGATGGACTTTCGCGCATCGCATCATATGTGGGCCGTACGCCCTTGCCGCGCGACTGGAAGGAAGCTGCCGCACTGGTTCGCGACATGAATGGCACGGCGTTTACTGCTGTTCCCGAAAGCGAATGGGAACCGATCGCCCGCCAACTTTTCAACGATCGCCAGGGCCGCCCCGCACCTGGTTACGATGCAAAACTTGGCCAGGCGTTTTCGTCAATCGATGGCCCCATTCCACCGCTGTGGGCCCAGTTCGACGCCCTGAAGCATATACCCGTCATGGTCATTCGCGGCCTCAATTCCGACCTGTTGTCGCAAGCGACGGTCGAAGCGATGCGGCGGCGTCATCCCGACTTGACCGAACTCGCCATTGCCGGCCAAGGCCACGCACCGTGGTTGCGCGACAAGGCCTCGACTTCGGAAATCCGCCGCTTTCTCGAGCGGACCGATCAGAGCTGAATTCAGCTCTCCTTGCTGGTCTCGACTTCCCCGCGATCGACCCGCCGCGAAAATTCCGTTTGCCCCCCCGACGCCAGGATGCGTGCCTGCTCAATCCAGTTCTCGCGCTCAATCCTTCCCCTGAAATCGAGCTGCGTGCTGACGCTGTCGATATCCGCCTTCGTCCAGTTCGCAATCTGCTCGTAGGAGGTGATGCCCATCCCGTTCAACCGCTTCTCGATTAGAACACCGACCCCGCGAATGCGCTTCAGGTCATCCACGCGATCGCCAGGCGCCGGACCTTCGCCGCGCAAAGCCTGCGACCGTACGGATCGCAGTCCGGCGACGTCCGGGCGCACGGCCGCCGTGTCAGCCGCTTTTGGCTCTCGATTTTCCCGGATTGCATCGGCCAGCCGAACGGGGCGCGCATCCGTCGATTGCCCGGCGTACCGCGCCAGAACGCGCGCCTGTTCGATCCAGTTGTCGAGCCCGACGCGGCCCGGCCGTTGCAGCGCCGCCTCCACCCGCTCGACATCCACAGACGTCCAGTGCGCGATTTCCGAATAGTGCGAGACCCCCATTTCAAATAGGCGCTGCTCAGTTGCCGGATCGATCCCGATAATGCGGGTCAACCGATCAGGACCGGCGCTCTTCTGTGCCGTCGCACTGGCAGCCGCACTTGCTGCCGCAGCCGTTATACCCGCCGCGCTCGACGCTGCCGTTACGCGCTGCCGTCGCGAAAAGTCGGTTTCCGACCCCCTGGCGAGAATGTGGGCCTGCTCGATCCAGTTTTCCTGTTCGATGCGTCCGATCAGTCCGAGAGCTTGGCTCACCCGCGCCACATCCTCCGACGTCCAAGCTGCGATTTCATGATACCTGCGCACGCCGAAGCCGTTCAGCCGCTCTTCCAAAACCCGGTCGATGCTGCGGATTCGCTTCAAGTCATCGGCGACGATTGGCTGCACGACGGCAGGCTCAATTGGCTCTGCAATTGCAGCGTCCTCAGCCACAAAAACGGGTTCGGCTTCCTCCACGGAAACGTCGCCGAGTGTTGCTCCCGGTTCGATCGGCTGTTCCGCAACGTCCGTGTCTTCCGGCTCCGGCGCGGTCTCGGCCACCCGGGCAGCGGCTTCGGCCTCGGAAACCGCACGTGCGGCAGCCGCAGCCGCCGCGACAGCGGCATAACTCGCCAT
>CAYWIF010000004.1:102074-114340 GCA_964458265.1 uncultured Hyphomicrobium sp.
TCACCTGGCGGTGCCACCGGTTGCGGCGCGGGTGCCTTGCCGGTCAAAGCGGTCTGGAACCGCGTCGACTCAGGCGTCGGCGGGCGCCGCGCAGGTGGCAGCGGCGCAACCGCAGGCACTTCGGCAGGAACTGCCACAGCAGGCTGCCGCACGTACATAGCGCGGCGCAGTATGCAGCCCACCATGCACCCGGCCAGATAAGCCGCCAGCAGCAGCAGGAATGTTTGCAGGGCGAGCGTGATCATCAGGTTCTACTCCATCGAGCCTTGGCGCTGAACGGTCGTTGCGCCGTCATTCCTCAGGCTCGCCACAAGACACCCATCCCGCGAAGACACCGAACGCGAATGCGCCGGCGACGTACCAGATCAGTTTGATCAGCAGATAATCCATGTGCCGCTCCCCGGCCCGTGCCCGTCATCGGACGCCGTGCCTATCTCTCCACGATCACTTTGAATTCGATCCGGCGGTTCTTCGCCCGGCCTTCCGCAGTTTCGTTGTCGGCGATCGGCCGTTCCGCGCCATAGCCAATCGTTGAAAGACGCGCCGCATCGACACCGGCCCCCGCAAGGTAGTCGCTAACTGCCTTGGCACGGCGCTCCGAGAGCGGGTTGTTGCGCTCCGGAATACCCTCCGAATCCGTGTGTCCTTCAATGCTGATCTGAAAGGCCGGACAATCGTTCACGATCGTTGCCAGTTTATCGAGCGTCGGTTTGCTCGAAGCATCCAGCGTCCAGTCCGCGCGTTTGAAGTTGATAACGCCCTGTGCGACCGTATCGCTGATCAGCCGCTCGCACGTGTCGGCTTCTGCGCGCTGCGCAGCACTCCGCGCATCCTCTTCGGCCTTAGCTGCGGCGAGCCGGGCATCCGCCGCAGCTTTTGCCGCCGCTTCCTCCTCTGCCTTCCGCTTGGCCTCGAGTTCGGCCGCCAGCCGCTGCTGTTCCTCTTCCTTCCGGCGGGCCTCTTCCACGAGACGGGCTTCCTCAGCCGCGCGCCGGCGGGCCTCGGCCTGCTTTTCGCCTGTGCTCGTTACCTCGACGGCCGTGAGGCATCGCGCGCTCGCGGTATTTCTCACGTCCGCGGCAATTGTCTTGGCGACATCGTCGTCATCCGTGACGCCCTTCAAGGTGACGGACAAGTCACGCATCATGAGATCGCCGGTGGTCAACCTGCCCAGCCCGCTGAGGCCCGCCAGAAGACATGCCCGCCAGCCATCGCTGGCGCCCGTCCGCACGTCGAGACTGTCCCTTACCGACAGATCCGGAAACCGGCCCCGCGTGGCCGCGACGACAGCGATGCGCTCATCTTCATTCGGAACGCCGCCCGTCAGTTCGATCTGCCCGCGCTCAAGCTTCGCCGCGGTCGTATAGGCATCCGGTGTTTGCGCAGGCACCGGCGCAACCTCGGCCACCGGCTCCGGCGCCGGTTCTGGCTCGGGCTCAGCGGCCGGCGGCGGAGGAGGAGGCGGCTCCGGGGCTGTGATCGTCGCCTGCGCCTTGAACGGAGCCTTGACCGATCCGGCAAACGCTTTTGTCACCGCATCGGCCGTCGATTTATCCCCCGCCTCGCCCTTAAGCGTGGCCGAACGGTTGGAGAGTGCAAATTCGCCCGACGTCAAACGCTGCAACTGATCGAGACCCGCAGCCACGGCCGCGGCAAAACCTGCCGGTGCACCGTCGGCGATCTCCACGCGATCCACGATGGCGCGATTTGCAAACAGCCCCTTGGCCTTCTGAAACAGTTGATCGCGGATCGCCTCAGACGGCGCGTATCCCGACAATGCGACCTGCGACGCCGTCGATACCGCGCCCCAAGTATAATTTTCGACGATCGGACCGGTTACAGCCTCTTTCGCCAGCGTGATGCCGCGGGGCATGGCCTTCAGTCCGGACCGGACCGATTTGAGGCTCGCCTGATCGGGCGCAACGCCCGAAATCGAGAATTGCGTGTCCGCGAGTTCGACGACCCCGTCCTTCAACGCGGCAAGCTGTTTCAGGCCGAACCCGGCGCCGTTGATGAACACGTCCCGCGCCGGCCCGCCACGAGCAACCTTCATATTGTCTTCAACCCTGGCCCTGGGCAGCGTTGCGCGGACGGCCTGCAGAACGGCCTTGCGTGAAGGCTCTCCGGGGATAAAGCCGGATAGCCGCACAACGCTGCCGTCCCGCGTGGCCGACCAGGTGAATTTCTCAACTTTTTTGACGAGGTCGGTTCTCGTGTCGACGACGCGCACGCCCCAAACGCGGCGCACGAGATCCGATGCCTTCGACGGATCGCCTTCCTCCGAAGCAAGTCCGCTCAAAACAGCGTCGCGACCTGAAAACGACGTCGCCGCCCATCCCAGCCCGCCGCGCTCAAGCGCCTCGGTTGTGCGCACCCGCAGATCGTTCTCGATTTCGGTCTGATGTAGATTGAGAACGATCCAACTCAGCGGAGCGATCAGCAAGAGGCCCCAGAGCCACCGCCAAGGATTACATCTCATGAAAACGCTGCTCCCCAACTCGGATCACCGGCGCGGCCGCGGCTGCACACGCCAACGGCAAGCCAGACGTCTCACCGTTGGAACGCTGCTCGATCGACAACAACGCGACACCGGTAAGTTCGCGCGGACCCCTCTCCCGCGCGGCGTCACTATAGAGGACGCCAATTTGCTTTCCAAGCGGCTGACCACTTCGCCGTCGGGAGCAACCGTTTGAACAGACGCCTTAAATTGACGCCTACAGGCCTCGGGATTAACGCGTATTTCGCGCTTCAGCCCTCCCGCTGGCCTCTCGTCTCCAGCGGTGTGCCCAACATCGCGCCGGACTGTGCATCTTTTTTGACACACGCCTCCGGCTCACGTAGACCACCCACAGCCGAGAAGCTTCCCCAAAACAGGGCGGCCGAAGGTCCTGAGGACTGGAAAAGATGGAAGCGAACTTCTTGGTGGTCGACGACCACCCGCTGTTCCGTGACGCACTCACCTTGGCAATCAAGTCGAGCCATCCTGATGCCGCCATCAAGGAAGCGTCCTCGATTGACGCTGCCAAGGAAATGATCGGCCGCGGCGAGAGGTTCGATCTGGTCCTTCTTGATCTCTCCATGCCCGGCGTGGCGGGCTTCGAAGGCTTTCTCGAACTTCGCAGCCTCGACCCGAAGCAGCCGATCGTCATCGTGTCGGCGCTGGAAGACAGCCGCATCATCCACGAAGCGGTGACCCTCGGAGCCGCCGGCTTCATTCCGAAGTCGGCGCGCAAACCGGAACTCGCCGAAGCCATTCAGTCGGTGATGCTCGGCAACCTGACTTTGCCGAAGTCGTATCAGCCCCCGCCCCGCGACACAGATGGGCATACGGATATCGGCGCCCGCCTGTCATCGCTGACACCACAGCAACTTCGCGTATTGAGCATGTTGCGCCAGGGCCTGCTGAACAAGCAGATCGCCCATGAGTTGGGCGTCGGGGAAACCACCGTCAAAGCGCACGTCTCCGAGATCCTGCGCAAACTCGATGTCGCTTCCCGCACGCAGGCGGTCATTGAGGTCAGCCGCATCGATTTCGACAAGCTCACCGGCAGCCACTGACGGTGTCACGCACCGGAGTTGACAACGACGTGCCGCATGAGGGCACGCAGTTCGGCCGGCTTGACGGGCTTGCGCAGTAGCTCGAACTGCCCGGCCGCCGCCAGTGTGGCTGACGTCAGCGACCGGTCAGCGGAAATGACGATCGCCGGCACACCCACACCGAGCCGCCGCCGGATGTCGGCAACGACGGCGACGCCCGTCTGACCGCGATTCAAATGATAATCGGCCAGAATGATGTCGGGCGTATAGTCCGGCGTCCCGGCAAAAAGCGCCGCGGCTTCTTCCGCTGACGACGCGGTCCTCACCTGACAGCCCCATCGGCTGAGTAGAGCCCGCATGGCCTCGACGACGGTCGGTTCGTTGTCGATAACCAGGACATGCGAAACCGGCAGGCCGTAGCCCGGAATGGTATTCGGCTCGACCGGCGTGTTCGCGTCGCGCATGGTCGCGAACGGCGCCGTCACCGTGAAGCAGGACCCGTGGCCCACCCGCGAACGGAGGCCAAGCTCGTGATCGAGCGCCTCCGCCATTCGCTGCACGATCGACAAGCCCAGTCCGAAGCCTCCGACGCGCGCCGTTTCCGATGCGGTGCCCCGCTGGAATTCCTCGAAGATCCGGTCACGCTCGGCCGGCGGAATACCCGGACCCGTATCCCAGACCTCCAAACGCACTCGCTGTCCGCGCCGCCGGGCCAGAAGCTGAATACGGCCGCTGTCGGTGTAGTGCACGGCGTTGGCGACTAGGTTTTGGACGATGCGCCGGAGCATGAGGGGGTCGGAGCAAACCATCAGACGGGTTGCGGTATGGCCGATCTTCAATCCCTTCGCACGCGCGATGGGCGCGAGGTCCGAAACGACATCGCCAAAGAGGCCATCGAGATCGATCAAGCGGATTTGCGGTTCCGTCACCCCTGCTTCGAGTTTCGACAGATCGAGAATGGTCTTCAACAGTTCTTCGATGGTCGAAAGCGAATGATCAACCTGCCCGCCAAGCCTTTGTTGTTCGCTGTCGGCCTCGCCGTCGAGCATGGCGGATAGCGTGAGCCGTGCCGCATGCAGCGGCTGCAAAAGATCGTGTCCGACGGCTGTAAAGAATCGCGTCTTAAAGCGATTGGCCCGCTCCGCCAGGTCGCGCGCCAGCATCAGTTCGCTATTGACCTGTTCAAGACGGTCGAGTGCGGACTTCAACTGATCGGTCCTCAGCCGGACTTGCCCCTCCAGTCCGATTGCGGTTTGAAACAAGGAGTAGGCGTTCGCCTGCTGATCCATCGACCGTTCGACGCGTTGCATCAAGGCGGCATTGATGCGCGCGAGCTTATCGAGCCTTCGCTCAAGTTCGCTGCCCGGCCCATCGTGCCGGGGTGGAATTGGATAACTGACCTCGTCGCTTTTCATCTCGCGCGGCCTGTGTCCTTCCCGAACGCGATGCCCGTCAATGTTTGATTGAGATGCATCGCGTTGAACTGCTCACCGTAGGAATGAAATCCCACGACACCGTAGCGCCGGTACATTTCATCCATTTGGTGGCGAATCTGCCGGTTCTCCGCATCCAGACGCCGCAAGACACAGTCGAATCCGATCACGAGATCGATACCACCCATCTCCTGGCCGATCTCGTCGAGCGCTTCCTGCGTTGCGCGCAGCATGTCTTGCGGACGTGCTACCGTGAAGACGAGGCCCTCGTCGATGGCACAAAAGAACGAGAGCGAACCATCTTCGTTCATGTTGCGGATGGATCGGCAGTAGTAATTGCCGCCGACTTTCACCACGAGCGGATAGGATGCGAAGCTGAATGGCCCAAGATCGTCGGGCAGCAATCCGATGGCAGCCGCATATTCCCGCGCCGCTGGTTCCGCGTTCAGCTCCTTCACCACCCGCCGTTCCGTATCCGCTGCCGTCACCACAAGCTTGATGGGCGTCGGCTCGAAGTTCTGTGTCTTGAAAACGCGAAAGGGAATTTCAGTCTCGATGAGGAGCAAAACGGCGGCGTCAGCCATCACGCGCCCCTCATGCACCACGACCGCGCCCTGGAACGTGAGGCCGTCTCCCGCCGAACCGCCGACCAGCGGCACATGCTCGATGGCCCAATGCACCGCCGCCACGATTGATTCTTCCGTATGCGATGTCCCATCGACGAGGATCATTGCGAAAGCGGGCCCGCGGCGCTCGCCGTCCCCCATCGCAAGCCGGTTCTTCAACCGCCGTGCCAATTCGGTCGCGCGTTCCACGCCGAACTCTGAGACGTTCTCGATGACGCCCGAATGGATGGTGAACCCGGTCTGCGGAAAAGCGATCAACAATACGCCTTCGTCCAGCATTCCGCCCGGCGTAATGGCGCCTGATGTCGAACACCCGGAAATTGGGGTGTCCGGAAACGCCGCCGTCAATGCCGCAACCAGCGCTTCGGCGTCGTAGTCCGGAGAGAAATAGACAATGATGTGCTGGAAGGCGCCGTCGCCAAGTCCGGACGTCAACTGCGCGATCAGTTCAGCGAGGTTCCCGCTCGCGCTGGACGCGCAGCGAACACCACTCGCGCTCCTCGCTGAAGATGCGCCTGCCAATTGCCGTCTCCCGGTCCGGGGCCCGGTTCTGAAAGCCGCGCTCCCTGGGACTGTGTTGCCACACTCCCCGCCGGGCCGCAAACGGGCCCGTCGCAAGTTAGTTTAGATTGGACATCGCACGCTAAGAGCCGTCCACCTTTTGCCGGGGGCATACCGCAAACGCGTCCGCCATACGCGGCGGCTGGATACGTCCAACGGTCCCCAGGCGAGCCGCCCGCATCGCCCTGAAGATCGATTCCGACATTCACGGGGCGGAGGCTTGACCGGCCCGATCCCACTCGGGCGTTCCGCCGAAGCACTGCGCCAGAAAGTCAATGAAAACGCGGATTTTTGCGGCAAGAAACTTATTTGGCGCATAAAGCGCATGAATGCCGAGCGGCGCCGGTGAGTTCTTTGGCAGAACGCGAACAAGCCGCCCCGCCGCTATGTCAGGCCCGATGAGGAATGTCGGCAGATTGACGATGCCATGACCGGTAAGGGCCGCAGCGCGCAGCACATCGCCGTTGTTGCAGCACATCGACGACGCGATCGGCACGCTGACCATGGCCCCGTCGCTCTGAAGTTGCCATTTCGCAAGCAATGTCGAATGTCCATAGGCGAGGCACTTATGGCGCGAGAGCTCGATGAGTGAATTCGGGTTGCCATGCTGAGCGATGTAGGCCGGTGCAGCGGCAAGCGCAACGCGCGCCGTCGCCAGTTTGCGCGCCACAAGACTAGAATCGCCGAGCGCGGCAATCCGGATGGTGACGTCGACCCCCTCTTCGATTGGATCGATGAACCGGTCGTTGAGCGTCAGCTCTATCTTCAGTTCGGGATAAGCAGCCATGAAGTCGGCAACGGCGCGCCCGAGATAAAGTGCGCCGAACGATACCGGCGCATTGACCCGCAGCACGCCTTTGGGCTCGTGGTGCAGTCGCGCGATTTGTAGTTCCGTTTCTTCGATCCTCGCCAGCACGTCGAGACAGCGGTCGTAATAGGCAAGGCCCGCTTCGGTTGCGCCAACCCGCCGCGTCGTCCGGTCTAGAAGCCGCACACCGAGTTGATGCTCTAACTCCATCACTGCTTTGCTCACGGCCGACCGTGTCGTTCCCAACACCCTGCCCGCCTCCGCGTAGCTACCCAGCGCCACGACTTTGACGAAGGCGGTCATCGCTTCCAGCTTGTCCATCGCGATTGTATCCAATTGGGATGCAGTCTGGGCCAAACTGACAGCATTGGAGACAGAAGCTGCAAGTCTTAAATGGTGGGGACCCAAACGTCAGACCCACCCCGAGTGTCTGACTTTATCAAGAGGAGCCCAATCGATGACGACCTCGGCCACATCGGTGTATCGGCCCGAAACGTCCGTAACCGGGCAAGATATCGCCATTCGGCGCAGCGGCGACCGCGGCCACGCCAATTTTGGCTGGCTCGATAGCCGCCACACCTTTTCGTTCGGCCAGTATCACGATCCCAACCACATGGGATTTGGTCCGCTGCGCGTCATCAATGACGATCGCGTCGCGGGCGGCGGCGGTTTCCCCGCCCATCCCCACAGCGATATGGAAATCGTGACCTATGTTCTCGACGGCGCCCTCGAACATAAAGACAGCCTTGGCACCGGTTCGGTGATCCACCCAGGCGACGTCCAGCGGATGACCGCCGGCACGGGCATTCGCCATAGTGAGTTCAATGCCTCGCCGACCGAACCCGTGCATTTGCTCCAGATCTGGGTACTTCCCGAAGTCAGAGGTCTGCCCCCCGGATACGAGCAGAAAACGTTCGCGCCGGACGAGACGCGCAACGCTTTGCGTCTGATCGGCTCTCGCAACGGTCGCGACGGGTCCGTCACCATCCACCAGGATGTCGACCTCTACGCCACGGCACTCGAACCGGGCCGCTTAGTAGCTCACGATGTCGCCAATGGCCGTTTGGCGTGGGTCCAGGTCGCAAAGGGAACAATCGATTTGAATGGCCATCGCCTCGAACCCGGCGATGCCGCTGCAGTGGATCGCGCCACGAGGCTGACGTTGACGGGCGTCACGGCCGCTGAAGTCCTGCTTTTCGACATGACGCCGTAAGCACGATGCAGCCGCGAGATTTGATCTCGCGGCTGCAGCAATATGTGCAGTACGCAGCGAACCCAGCATTCCCCGGACACACACTGTGGAAAATGTGAAGTTGCGCGCACGCGATTGCGGACAGGCGCAGGCGCTTCGCATACGGTCTGATTGTCGCACTTGCGTGGGGATGCAATGCTGCAGGTCAGGAACATCGTTGCCGATTGCGAATTGGGGTTGTTGGCACCCGATGTTCCCAAACTCGTTCACATCGTGGACCGCTGGGCGGCCGACCGCCCGATCCTTCGCGACTTGGCTCTCTACGGCGAACGCATTCGGCGCAAAGAACTGAACAAATCACCCCTCCAACTCGCCGTTCGCTTCGATGATCGCCACATGTCCGACGGCTTCGACGATTGGATAGAACAACTCCGCACCAATTTTACCGGACTGGCGGCCATGGTTGGCGAACCAGTCGCGGTCTTAACGCCCGACATGAAATCCGATTGGACGGCGGTCCAGTGCGGCAAGGAACTCCGCGTTCCAACCGCCCAAAAGGTCCGCATCATCACCACGCCGGCCGCCCCCATGACGCCACCCGGTCGCACCAAAGCGGCGGATCGCTCAACGTTCGGCGCGCAATGCTTGCGATTGCTCGCGCTGTCCTAGTCCCTGTAAACAAACAGCGTCCTCGTGGGTCGCCGTCACGATCACCGCACTTGGGCGCATTCCGCCTCGATCCACGACCTCGGCCGTCCCCGCCATCTTATACTTTAGTACAACATGCCCCGCGCACTGATCTGTCTACGGCAGAGCGGCTATAGGGTCACACGCCCGGATGGCCTGCCAATCAAGCCCGCTTAGTCCGCTCCTGATTTTTTCGGCCGTCTTCACCTAACTCCAGCCAAGCAGCGCCAAATCTCCAAAGGGCCAGCACCTGGCCGAACGGAACCTGCCGGATCAACGCTCCTCTGCCATCCGGCATCTTTGCCACAGACCGCTGCAGCGCAATCCGGCAAAGCAATGCAGATTCATTTGTCCCGTCCGTTTTCTTCGTTTCACAATGGCGCTTGAGCGACCATACTGTTGTCCACACAGAGTTCCCGCGTCGTGACCACGGTCAGGCTTGGAGATCTGGTGACGGCTTGCAGTGGCGGGGGGATTCGCAGTGGGCAGCAGCAGGCCGCAGAGCCAGCACAAGGTTCATATCGTTGCGCCTCCGGCGCCTCATCCCACGGCAGCCTTTTGCTCCCGCACGCTCGCTCACGTGATCGAAACCTCGGTCCTACCGTCACTGCGGGCCGGTCATCCCGCGGTCGAAATTGACAGCACGCAAAGTCCGGCCGCTTTGGCCGCTTTCATGAACACTTTGCTTGCATCCGGCGCCGCACCTGCAATGGAGCATGTCGAGACACTGCTCGCACGCGGCATGCCGATCCACGTTGTCGTCGAGAACCTGCTCGTTCCCGCGGCCGTGCGCCTCGGCAAGTTGTGGGATTGCGACCACTGCGACTTCATCGATGTCGTGCGCGCCATGGACCACATTCACCAAATCGTCATGGCGAGTTCGATCCATTTCTGCATGGGCAGCCGGACTGTCGGCGCGCCGCACCGCATACTGCTGGCCGCACTCCCGCATGAACGCCACCGGCTCGGCCTGTGCCTCGTTCGCGCCGACTTCTGGCGCGAGGGGTGGGATGTCGACTGCAGCGAACTCCAGTTTCTCGACGACGTCGCAACGCTGGTCGGCAACGACCATTACGACGCCGTTGGCATTTCAGCGGCCCGTATGACTGATGCACCGGCGCTCGCCCGCAGCATCGCCCGCGCGCGTAAAGTCTCGCGCAACCGGAACCTCATCATCATTGCTGGCGGACATGCGTTTCATGCCGAACCCGGCCTTTCCGCTGCGGTCGGTGCGGATGCCACGGCGAGTAGCGGCCGCGACGCAGTCGCCACTGTGCACCGGCTGATGGGCGCTGCATCCTGCTACCGGCACTAGCTCGCACTACCCTTTGCGCGGCCAATTGACGGCGATTTCCATCTCCGCCGATCGTCTCAGCCACCCAATCCCGGCGCCTCGAATCCCGTCCGCTCCACATACTCCGTGTAACCGCCATCATAGCGGTGCACGCCCTCGGGCGTCAGCTCGAGAACGCGGTTCGAAAGCGCCGCGAGAAACCGCCGGTCGTGCGAAACGAACAGCATCGCTCCATCGAAATCCATGAGCGCCGCTATCAGCATCTCTTTCGTCGCCAGATCGAGATGGTTTGTGGGTTCGTCGAGAACTAGAAAATTCGGCGGGTCGAACAGGATTTGTGCCATGACGAGGCGCGCCTTTTCGCCGCCCGAAAGCACGCGGCATTTCTTTTCGACATCGTCGCCCGAAAATCCAAAGCAACCCGCCAGAGTTCTGAGCGCGCCCTGGTTGGCGAGTGGAAAGCGATCCTCCAACGACTGGAAAACAGTGCGGTCACCCTGGAGAATTTCCATGGCATGCTGCGCAAAATAGCCGAGCTTCACGCTGGCCCCCAGCGCCACGGTGCCGGCATCGGGCAAGGCTGATCGCGTAACCAATTTCAATAGCGTCGACTTTCCGGCACCATTGACGCCCATCACGCACCAGCGCTCTCGCCGCCTGACCTGGAAGTCGAACCCATCATAGATGGGCCGCGACCCGTATCGCTTGCTAATGCCCTTGAGCGTGGCGACGTCCTCGCCGGAGCGTGGCACCGGCGGAATGCTGAAAACAACGGTCTGCCGCCGCTTCGGCGGCTCGACACGTTCGATTTTTTCAAGGTTCTTCACCCGGCTCTGCACTTGCGCCGCGTGCGACGCTCGCGCCTTGAACCGCTCGATGAATTTCATCTCCTTTGCCAGCATCGCCTGCTGGCGTTCGAACTGGGCTTGCTGCTGGCGCTCCGAAAGAGCGCGCTGCGCGGCATAAAAGTCGTAGTTTCCCGAATACGTCGTCAACGCTCCGGCATCGATTTCGATAATCTTCTTGACGATCCGATCCATGAACTCGCGATCATGGGAGGTCATCAACAGTGCGCCCTCAAAGCCGGTCAGAAATTGCTCCAGCCAGATCAGGCTCTCCAGATCGAGATGGTTGCTGGGCTCGTCGAGAAGCATCACGTCCGGCCGCATGAGCAGGATGCGCGCCAACGCGACCCGCATCTTCCAGCCGCCTGAAAGCGCGCCGACATCGCCGTCCATCATGTCCGGCGTGAAGCTTAGCCCAGCCAGAATTTCACGCGCTTTGCCTTCCAGCGCATACCCGCCCAGATCCTCAAACTGCCCTTGCAGCTCGCCATACCGCGCAATGAGGGTCTCCAACTCCCCCGCCCGGTCGGGATCGGCCATCGCCGCCTCGATATCGGCAAGTTCCGCGGAAACGGCGCTGACGGGGCCGGCACCGTCCATCACCTCATGAACGGCGCTGCGCCCGGCCATCTCGCCGACATCCTGGCTGAAGTGGCCTATCGTGATGCCGCGATCGATGGAGACTTGCCCTTCATCCGGCTGCTCGTCACCCATGATCAGGCGGAAGAGCGTCGTCTTGCCCGAGCCGTTCGGACCGACCAGGCCAACCTTCTCGCCCCGATTGAGAACGCCGGACGCCTCGATGAATACGATTTGCTGGCCGTTTTGCTTTCCGATGCTGTCGAGACGGATCATCTTTAAGGTCGCTCTCCTCGCGTGAGGCGCCCTTATGCCTGCGCCACCGGGCGCCGGAAACCCCCGCTCACGCACTCGGACTGCGGCATCCTCGAACCCGACGTCTGAATGCTTGGGCGTCTATCGTGCTGATCCCAACGCAGCCCGGCAGCAACCGTCCCTCCGGCGCGGCGGAACCCGCCAATTTTTCGGCCAGCAGGCGCTGCCCTGTCACCGTTCAACGGACCACCGAAGACGGGAAATTCCCCCTTGCAAGAGGGCATTGGCGGCTCCGGTGGCTCGTGTCTTGCCCGTCCGTACCGCACCTGCTATACGGCGCCCTCTCACCGCGACCCGCGTCGCGGCCGGCGGTCTTGGGGGATCGTCTAATGGTAGGACTGCAGACTCTGACTCTGCCTGTCTAGGTTCGAATCCTAGTCCCCCAGCCA
>CAYWIF010000005.1:0-110572 GCA_964458265.1 uncultured Hyphomicrobium sp.
GCTCGACGACGAGGAACTCCGCACCCGAACCGCTGCCGAGGGCGTTGCCCGCGCCAAGTCGCTTTTGCGTTGGGAAGAGGAACGCGGACGGCTTCTCGCCGCGTATGAAACGGCGCTGGGCTCCAAGGTGCGCAACGCCGCGCGTCCGCTCCCCCTGCCGGCACACGACTGAGCGCCACTGTCAAAATCTCGCATGCCTCGATTAGGCGCGGAGCAGGCCGTAAACGCGGGTCCGCAATTCCGGCATGGTCGCAGCCGCGCCAATTGCAATCACGATCAGCCCAGCGGCCAGCACCAGGAGGAGCATCCATGCGCTCCCAGGTAAAGTCGCTGCAAGAACGAGCGCCGCCCCGCCCGTGAGTGCGGCCGGAACAAGGAACGCCGCGCGCCGGTAGAACATTCGGGAAAGACCGCTCTGAACCGCATCAACGCGCCACGCCATGTAGGCGAGCGAGGCCGTCTCCCCCAAAACACCGGTGGCAGCGACGGCTTCCACGCCATATCCCCAGATGAGTACGATGGCTGCCGGCAAAAGTGCGCATGCCCGAACGAGACCGGCAATCAGCAGCGGACGGGTGTCGCCGGCGGAAATTAGAAGCATTCCGGGAACTGCCTGCAGCATGCGAACGGCCCACATCGCTGCAAGCCAAGCCATGACGCCGCCGAGTCCTGCATAATTCGGCCCGAACGCAAATTGCAAAATGAGTCCGCCCGCCAGCATGCATGTCACGAGATAGACTGCCGCGAACGCCACGACAGCCTCAGTGAGCATGGCAAAGCTGCGTTTCAATCGTACCGCATCATTCCGCGCCGCTGCGAAGATAGGCAGCATCAGCGACTGCCCAACTTTTCCGGCGATCAATCCTGGAACCATGGCCATCATGAAGGCCGCGCTGTATCCCGCCAGCTCTTCCACGCCAAGCACGCGACCGATGAGAATTCGGTCGCCGTGATAGACGGCAACCAACGGAAACGCGCTGAGCCAGATGGGCCAACCGAAATCGATCAGCCGTTTGAGGATCGCAGTGTCGAAGCCCAACTCGTACCGGCGCTCCGCCACCGCATGTGAAACGATGAGCGCCGTCACCGCCTGAGCCAGCGACAGCCAAACGACGGCATAAAAATTCGGACTGTATGCGACCACCGGCCATGTCAACGCCAGCGCAACGGCTTGCGGCGCCACCTCGATGGCGAGAAACGGACGATTGTTCAGCTTTCGCTGAGCCCGCCGCGCATCGAGATGTTGGAAGCCCTTGACCAGCGGCACGAGCGCGATCAGTGCAATGGCCGAAGCTGCTGCCGGAACATCAAAAAAGCCGGCGATGGGTCCGCATCCGGCAAACAGGATCGCACCGATCAGAAGTCCGCGCATCACCAGCGCCGTGTGATTGGTCGCAATGAACCTTCGCTGATCTCCATCGGGCGCTTGAACGATCAGCCGGTCAACGCCCAGATCGGTTAGAATATCGAGCAGCTGCAAAAGCAGCGTCAGAATGGCCGCGACGCCGAAGTCGCCCTTAGCCAGTATATGACCAAGGACTGCGTTGCGCATGAACGACAGTACTTGCGATGCCGCGAACCCGCCCATCAGCATCGCGCCTTGCCCGGCCGCGCGCCGTGCTAGAGTCGGCTGTGATGAGTTGGCCGCGCCGGTCATTGCGCAACCTGTGTGCCGCGCCGTATTCCCGGCAATCTCCGCAGCAACCCGGCGAAAGGCCGCTCCGCCAATTTTCCCGCCTCGTGATCGGGAGCAAACCCGGAAAGCCGCAGCAATGCGCACGTCGTCTGCATCCAGCGCGGACGCAATGCGTGGCTCCACTTGGCGCGAAACGCTGACTGAGTAGCGTGAAAGTCCGCGCTCTTCGTGCCCCCTGATAGATGCTTCAGGTGGAAGTCGATCACCCACGCGCTGTAGCCCGCGATATCCGCGTTGAGGCACAAATCCGCGCCATAGAAATGAAAGCCCTCCAGGTCGGCGGAGCAACCCACGCGCGCACGCCGCTTCACCACGATGAAGTTCTCATCAAGGCTCATTGCTCGAACCGGGAGGTCACCAGATGTTCGGTCCGCACCGTGCGGATCGGAAATCCGCAGCGCCAGCCTTCCAGCCGCAACGCCGCCCGCATTTCCCGCCAGCGCCCAATTCGGGTCGCGCCGGTCAAGAGCGCCGAGGCATCGCTCGAGGTCTACTGCACCGTCTCCGATGAGACGCACGTCCTGATGGCAGAGAATGACATGCGTTCCACTTGCCGCCGTCATCAGCGCATTCAGACCACGATAGGCGCCGGTCTGGTTCGGCCCGCGATTGTCGAGATACAGAAACTCCGAGTTCGATGCGTCGAAGCCGTGCGCCGCGAACGTCGCGCGCATCTCCGCGTACTGGGCCGGGTCCGTGACGAGCGTTCCCACCGAGAAGCGAGGCGCGCCGCCCCCCGCATATGCCACCGCTGTAAAGATCTCGGGTTCCATTCCGCTCATGCCGCAACTCTCCCGCGTATGGTTGCCTCATGTCCGCCGGACGACTCTCCGATCTGGGCGGCATAGCCATGACGCCATTCACTGCGCGCCCGCCAGATTGCCCGCCAGGTCGCGGCGGCCTCCTGCGTTGCCGGATCCCCGCTAACTCTCTCCATTGCTGCAAACGCCATCCAGCGCGTCAGCGGCCACATCGACAATAAAAGCAGCCCCAGTCCCTTTGCAGAGCGCGGCCAATGCCGGTTGATCAACGTCGCTTTAGCGGCCAGCAACCTGACCATCTTTCCAGTTCGTGTCCGTTCCGACGCCCCGCCGTAATGCACGATGGCGGCATCCGGTGTAATCATCGGTCTGGCGCCCATCCTCCGCGCCCTCAAGCATAAGTCGGCCTCTTCCCCGTACATGAAATATGCCGCATCAAAGCCGCCGAGCTTTTCCCAATCGCTGCGGCGTACCAGGAAAAAGCAGCCCGAAACGATGTCCACGTAGCGCACGCTGTCGCGCTGCCAGCCGCCGTAAGCTTCCGGGTTGAACACGGCCGAGTTCGGAAAAATCGCAGCGAGCCCCGTTGCCTTGGTGATCAGATTCCAGAAGGTGATCCGCTGCCAGCAGGACGACGGATTGAGCCGCCCGTCTGCGAACATCGTACGTCCACCCCAGATCATCGCCTCGGAGTTGGCTCGCGCGAACGCGACCAGCCGGTCTATGGCGCAGTCCTTCACGACGGTATCCGGATTGAGCAGGAGCAGGAACTCGCCGGTCGCGTTTTGCGCTGCCAGATTGTTGCCGCGCGCGAAGCCGATATTCTCTGCGAGCCTTATGAGCTTCGGCCGATCAGGGTGTGTCGCAATCGCATCCGCGGAGCCATCGGTGGAAGCATTGTCCACCGCAATGATCTCGCACGAAACCTCGCGTGTCTCGCGCACGACCGAGACGATCGCCTCGCAAGTCATATCGCGGGTGTTGAAGCTTACGATCAGGATCGAAACGTCGACAGAGTGGGGGGGCATGGCGAACGGCGGCTCCGGAGGCTGCCGCCCGTCAACCGTTAACGCTTCGTTAACGGCAACGGTTTGCGAAATGGCGGCAGCTTAGCCCAACATGCGCGCGCCGCTTGAGGAAACGATTAACGCGACTCGGTGAGACTGCGGTCGATTGCAATGTGCCGCCGGAATGCGGTGCGGATTGGATACACAACCCCATGCTCGACCGGCAACCCGACCGTCCCCCTGCGCGCAGCGACTTCGACGGGATCATCTGCATTGGTGGCTCGGACTGGTGGTATCACAATCGCGGCCACTTTGATTTTCAGGTCATGCGGCGCTTCGCACGCAAGATGCCGGTGCTTTATGTGAATTCGCTCGGCGTTCGCATGCCCGAACTCGCCCGGCCCGCCCAATTCGCCGGGAAAATCGAGCGGAAGCTTAAGAGCCTGTCGCGCGGCGTCGTCAACGTCGAGAACGGTTTCTGGGTCTTCTCGCCCTTCAGTATTCCGGGCAACACCGGAAAAAAGATTTCCGGCTTCGCGCTCGCCCCCCAGATCCGGTTGGCTGCCCGCCGTGCGGGTTTTACCAGGCCGCTGCTATGGATGCACTGCCCCGCAGGCGCCGATCTAATCGGCGATTTGAGGCCGGTCGGCGTTGTCATGCAACGCACGGACCGCTTCGAAGCCTTCCCCGAGGGCGACCCCATCCTGCTGACGCGGCAGATAAAGGTCATTCAAAGCGCCGCTGATCTCGTCATCTACTGCGCACCGCAGTTGATGGCGGGAGAAAGCGATAGCGTCCGCAGCCAGCTACTCGTGACGCACGGCGTCGACGCCGAAACCTTCTTCGCTGAAGGATCAAAGCGCGCCAAAGGACCGGCCGACGTCGCCGTACTATCAAAGCCCCGCGTCGGGTTCATCGGTGGCATCGACGCCCACACATTCGACCCGGAGTTGTTCGTCGCGGTCGCCAGCCGTCTGCCAGACGTCAACTTTGTGATGATCGGCGGTTGCTCGCTCCCTGACGGTTGGTGCGAGTTGCCGAACGTCCGCTTCCTGGGTCGCAAACCTTACGATGTCGTCGCCCGCTACATGGCCGCGATGAACGTACTCATCATGCCTTGGAACAAGAGCGAATGGATCAAGGCCTGCAACCCGATCAAGATGAAGGAATACCTCGCGGTCGGCCGGCCCGTCGTCACGACGAACTTCCCGGCGCTCGACGGCTGGCGTGACCTCGTTCGCGTCGCCGAGGGTCCCGATGCGTTCGCGGGACAGATTCGCTCGGCACTTGATGAACCCTATGATCCCGCGCCCGCACGGGCCCGCGTGGCCACGGAAACTTGGGACGCAAAGGCGCTCTTGATAGAGGAAACGATCCGCGGTCTCGGCTTTGCCTATGCGCCCTCCGAAGGTGGATCGTCGTGGCGTGACGCCATCCGCACGACCTTCATGGCCCAGCCTGCGGACCGCTCGATATGACAATCAATGTGCGTGATTACCGCCCCGATATCGATGGACTCCGCGCCATCGCGGTGCTGTCCGTCGTTCTCTATCATGCCGGACTGCCCTACCTGCCAGGCGGCTTCGTCGGCGTCGATATCTTCTTTGTGATCTCGGGATTTCTGATCACGCGCATCATCGCGGACGAGATTGCCGAAGGCAACTTCTCCATTCTGAAGTTCTATGAGCGGCGCACGCGGCGCATTTTTCCAGCGCTCCTTGTCATGCTCTCAGTGTCGATCATCATCGCGTCTTTTGTCGCGCTTCCCGCAGAACTCGAGGACTTCGGCACCAGTCTCGCCGCCGCGACGTTGTTCGTCTCCAACATCTACTTCTGGCAGACGGCTGACTATTTCGCCGGCCCGGCGCATCTGCAGCCGCTTCTCCACACATGGTCGCTCGCCGTCGAAGAACAATTCTATATCGTTCTGCCGCTGCTGCTCATCGGACTCACGCGCTGGATGCGTGCCTACCTGATCCCAATTCTGATTGCGGCAACGCTGGCGTCATTCGTGCTCTCGGTCTGGGCGGTCGGTGCTAAACCGAACGCGGCGTTTTACCTGCTTCCGACTCGCTTCTGGGAGCTAATGGTAGGTGCGCTCATCGCACTGGGCGCGGTGCCGGCCTTCAAGGCGCGCAAATGGGCAGGCGCGGGTGCAGCGGCGGGTCTGGCGCTGATCGTAATGGCCGCCGTCCTCTATTCTAACGCGACGGCATTCCCGGGTGCTGCCGCGGCGCTTCCTGTTCTGGGCACGGCCTTGATAATTCACGCCGGCACAATGCATCGGGACACAATCGTCTGTCGCATGTTGAGCCTCCCCTCCGTCGTGTTCGTTGGGCTCGTCTCCTACTCGTTCTATCTCTGGCATTGGCCGGTCCTGACCTTCACCAGAATCGCACGCGGTGAAATTCTGACCAGTGGTGAAACCGCCATGCTCGTAGTGCTGAGCTTCGTCCTAGCGGTCCTGTCCTGGCGTTTCGTGGAATTGCCATTCCGTGAGCGCAGAGTACTGCCCAAGCGCGATGCTCTTTTCGGTGGAGCCTGTGCGGCGATGGCTGCGATGTTGGCCTTTGGCGTCTTCGCGAACGCCTCGCATGGATGGCCGCAGCGCCACGATGGCTATGCCCCGCCGTCGATCGCGGGCCTCGATCGCATGAGCGTCGCGTCATGCCTGCTCAAGGAGGATCAGCCGGCATCCGAATGGGCGGGGGAAAATAAATGCCGCCACGGCGACCCCGGAAAGCCCGCCATTCTCGTTTGGGGCGACAGCTTTGCCGCCCACCTCGTTCCAGGACTGATAGACGAACTCGGTCACCGGTATCGGACGGTCCAATACACGGCAGGCGGTTGTCCGCCGGTCCTGGATGTTAGCATCTCGAACCGGCCGTTCTGCCGCGAATTTAATGCGCGTGTCCTCGACGAGATCGCGCAATTAAAGCCCGCCATCGTCCTCGTGTCGGCACGCTGGGATCTCTACATGCCCCGCAGGATCGATGCAGAGCACGTGCGCGCAACACTCAATCGCATCGCGGCCAGCGGCGCGCGGGTCGTGCAGGTCGGCCCGAGCCCGTCGTTCGACTTCGCCAATCCCTACGACTTTGTCTATCGCAACGGGCGCAGTGAAGCGCGCAGCAATCCGCTCCCGCTCGCCATCGAGAGCGCAGGCAGCGCAATTGCCTTTGATCCATTGCCGCTGTTCTGTGAAGGGCAGGTTTGCCGCCTGACGAACGATCGCGGCTATCTGTTCTATGACGGCGGTCACTACTCCGTCGAAGGCAGCCGTCTCGTCGCCCGTATGCTGCAACCCTACTTGTCACAAGTCACGGCCGGCCGATCCTCGCATACCCCGATGTAGCTTTCAATCGGAGTGCTCGCGGTCTACGCCGGCAGTGCCGCGCCCGGAACCATAGGGCGGCGCTCCGGCCGGATGAAGCTCGGATGCCTGCGCCGCGCCGGGACGATGCCTTGCGCGACCGCGCTCGCCATGCGCTTCGGATCGGCCAATGATCCGCCGATGCCGAGGAAGAAATAAAACAGCGCGTGAGGAACGTTCCAGAAGTGCACCGTCGCGCCGAGAAGACAAATCGCAACGAGCGACATCATCCAGCCGGTCGACAAATTCCGGCGCAGCGGATCGCGCGAGGTCTGTCCGCGCATCACCACGCCGTAGGCGATGATAATGATTCCCGTGACAAGCAGGAAAAACGCCGGCACGCCGGTACGCAGCGGCAGGACGAGCCAGTAGGCGTCGATCGTCGGCGAGAACATCCAAGCCGGGCGCACCCAGTCTGACATGCCGATGCCGAGCCACACGTTCGCCCAGACGTTTTCCAGGCCGTGTTCCCAGATCGCCATACGGTAGAAGCCGGTCCAGGGATCGAACGTGCCAGCCGAGATGAGCAGATGCAGCGGCGAACGGGCCGAGACCATGAGGACGCCGAGATAGAGGCCAACCATGATCGCCAGCGTCATGTGCGTCCGCAACGGGATGCCGGCCGTGCACCTGTTCCAGGTCATTAGACCCAATTGAACACCAAGACTGAGAAGCGGCGCCGACGACATCGCAAGAATTGCGGCGATGCTCACGCCCACCGCGCGGGCCATCCGCCACGTGCGGCTCGGCTCCGACATCCACAGTAGTGCGAACATTGTCGCGCAGTAGGTGCCGTAGTGGATCGGGTGATCGAACGACGATGCCGCGCGGGCGAGCCCTTTGCGGAACTCGATGGCCGGCATCGGCTCGCCACCGAAATATGCGCGCAACGTCTCGTGGACAAAGAAAGAGCCCGTCAGCGTATCGAGAGTGGCAAGGAGTGCTGCCAAAATAATGGAGTAGAAGACGATCCGCAGAGTGGCCTGCAGGGTCTCCACGTCGCGGATGTAGGCCCGCGCAATCGTGTAGGCGCCGAGACTTTCAAGCGCCCATGAGCCGCCGAACGCCAAGCCCGCTCCGCCAGCATGGTAGGCAAATACGAAGGTCTGCCAAAACGCCAGTCCAAAGAATGGAACATCATAGAGCCGGAGCCTGCAATCCGGGCGCGTGGCCAGGCGCCAGATCGCGAACGGAATGAAGATGAGGAACACGACGCGATGCGGGGACAGCCGCAAGTCGCCGATGACGAGCGAAAGCTCGGTCGGCGAAATGAAGCTCAGGATCGCCAGAGTGATGACGAGCGGCGTTTTCCTGAAGGCGTCCAGCATTGACCGGTTCCTCCCCTCGGGCCGGTTAGGCGGCTTTAATAGGCATTCCGGCCGGAGACGACGGCGGCGAAGGTTCGCGCGATGATTTTTGCATCAAGCCACAGCGACCAGTTGCGGACATAGTCCAGGTCGGCGGCCACGCGGCCCTCGATGCAGTCGCGCGTCCGGGTTTCACCGCGGAAGCCCGACACCTGCGCGAGACCCGTCAGTCCCGGCTTGACCTGATGCCGGTGCGGATAGGTCTCGACCATTTCCGAGAATCTCTCGTCATGCTGGGCAAGATGCGGCCTCGGACCAACGAGCGACATCTCGCCCTTGATCACATTGATGAGCTGCGGCAGTTCATCGAGGCTCGTGCGGCGCAGGAAGCGGCCCACGCGCGTCACGCGCGGATCTTGCTCGGTCGCCTGCAGCGCTTCGTCGTGCGGCCGCTGCACTGTCATAGTGCGGAATTTCAAGACTTCGATGGGTGCCTGATTGCGCCCGCTGCGCCGCTGCCGGAACATGACCGGACCCGGACTGTCAAGGCGGATCACCAATGCAATCAGCGGAAACAGGGGCAACGTTACGAGAAGAAGAAGTCCCCCGGCGAGAATATCCTCGCCCCGCTTCAGGATGCGCTGCCAGTCATCAATTGGCTTTTTTTTTACGTCGATGAGCCCGACCGAACCCACTGCCGACACCGAATGCGCCGGTCCCTGATCCAGAATATCCGATGCAATGTGCGTCACTGCATGCAGGCTGACCGGAAGGGCTTCGAGCATGCGCACGACAGTCGCGATGCGCTGATCCGCCGTCTGGGGCAGCGCAATGATGATCTTGTCGATTTCGTTGTTACGCGCCGCTGCGATCAGGTCTTCCAGGCGCCCGGCGACGTCCAGTCCTTCTGGATTGATGCGATCCGTTCCCTTGCGGTCGTCGAACACGCCAGCAAAATGGATCCCTGCCGGAACCGCTTCCAGATGTTCCTTGACGCGCCGCGCGATCGAACCCGCGCCGAACACTGCGATGCGCTCGTCGAAGACACCCGCCTTTGTGAGGCGCGCATAGATCGGGTTGGCGATCGCGCGAATGAAGAGGAGAAGCGTGAAGCCGGCCGAAAGTCCGACGCTCAGCCAGACCCACTCGTGATTGCCGCGCAGGGCATGTGGCATTCCATGGCCCAAGAGTCCGACCATCGTCACGGCGAGCGCGCCGAACAGCAGGCCCGGCCGCAGCGGAAGATCATAAATCCGCTCCGGCGCGTACATGCCGCCGAGCCGCAGGACCAAATGGACGATGATCGCCGCCGACATTGCTGACTGGATCAGCACGCGCCAGTCGGTGACGATCCCACCGGCATTGCTGTAAATCATGGCAGGCAATAGAAATGCGGCGAACACCGCACCGATATCGGCAATTCCAACGAGATCGGCGGCAAGCCGCCGTGGCATGCGCCGGCGGGGCGCCTGGACTACGGCGTGAGCCTGAGTACTGGCTGTGCCGCCGGCGACGGCGTCGATAACAGTTTGCGGCTCTGCATTGGCGCTCGTCATGGCAACTCCGGTACGCACCCGAATCTGCGCAATTGCTTCGCAGACCTTCCAATCTGTTTTTCCAATCGTGCCGCGAACTGAATAAAATTAGATTGAAACCGACCTATTTCCTTTGTGCTTCCGCAGCGAATGCGTAAACGCGCAATGACTTTCCGCCCCGCATCAGGAATCTAAGTCCCCAACACTACGCGGCCCGTGCCATCCGGCGTTGCAGACCGGCCCCCATGCGCGTCCCGAGAGCGTAACTGTCCTCCAGGGCCTGCTGTGCGACTTCGTTCATGACGACGCCCGCGACCTTGTCGTGATTGAAGCCAAGCGACTGCAGGGCCCTCTTCGCGAGTTGTTTGGGTGTGCGCCGCCACGTCGTCACAAACACGATCTGATCGGCATAGTCGGCAAGAATGCGCCCATCGACGACCGGCAGTAGCGGCGGTGAATCGAATATGATCACATCGAACTGGTTCTTCAGTGTTTGCATGGTCTCGGCCATGCGCCGTGATGCGAGCATTTCAGGTCGTGCCGTCTCAAGTGGCGACGGGCTCATAGCAGGCAGGAAATACAAGCCGGATGCCGTATCATGCAGAATGGCGCGTTCAACAGGGTGCTCACGAATGAGCGTGTCAAGCAGCCCTGCCGTTCGCTGCGGTGCCAGCTTCCGCGTCAACGGAGCCCGTCGCAGATCACCGTCGGCGAGCAGGACGCGCTGGCCCGTCATCGCATAGTGATGGGCGAGATTCGAGGCGATGATGTCGGTGCTCTCTCCCGCCAGGCTCGAAGCGACCAGGATCACGCGTGACGTGCCGCTACGGTGCCGCATGTCGAGTTCCCGCCGGATCCCGCGCACGCTTTCCGCGAAGATGCCGCGCGGCTCGGCCAGAACGAGCCGGATCGACTGCATCGGATCGGGTGGCTGGCCGTTGGCGGCGAGCGCCGGCACTGAGGCGATGTGCGCGACTTCCAGATTTCGTTCGACGTCATCTGGATGGTTGACGCCGGGCGATGCGAATTCCATGCCCAGAGCGAAGAGGATGCCCAATCCAAGGCCGGCCAGAAGTCCAAGAACAACGATCTGCAAGCGTTTGGGCGAAGCAGGACGGAGAGGAACGTCCGCCTGCTCGACGATCCGTGCGTCGGGAAGCTGCAAGTCCTGCGTCTCCGAGGTCTGCTTGTAGCGCGCCAGCAGAGATTCATAGAGTTGCTTGGAGGTGGTCGCCTCCCGTTGCAGCTGAAGAAGCTTCACCGATGATTCCTTTGTCGCGGCTTCCTGCTCCTTCAGCGTCGTCAACGACTGGCGCAACTGCATTTCTCGGCGCTCGGCCACAGCATACTCGCTGCGCAAATTGGCAACCTGACGATCGATCTCCTCGTCGAGTTGCGTCATCGCCTCTGCGGCTTCGGCGCGAACTTTCTGCATTTCGGGATGGCGGGGGCCATAGCGCGTTGCGAGTTCGGCCTCGCGCTTACGAGCGGTCGAAACCGATTCCTTGAGCAGCCGGATCGTATTGCTGTCGAGGACCTCGGCAATCGTTGCCGTCCCTCCTGGCGTACCGGCGAGTCGCTGCGCATTCTCGAATTTCGCCTTGGCTTCCGCAGTCGTATTGCGCGCCGTTACGGTCTGTTCCATGAGCCGCGCAAGTTCCTTCTCGGATAGGATATTTCCCTCCGAGTCGAAGATATTGTTATCGGCCTTGAACATCGCCACGCGGCGCTCGGCATCGGACACGCGCTGCTGCATTTCGGCAAGCTTGCCTTCCAGCATCTCAGTCGCAAAGCCGGATGCCTGCTTTTTGTCGGCAAGATTGCCGGCCAGATAAACTTCAGCGATCGTATTCGCGATCTTTGCCGCCTTGACCGGGTCTTCGGATGAGAACTTGATTTCCAAAAGTAGCGTGACACGCACCCGGCTGACCTTCAGCCGGTCCTGGAACGCAGCGGCGAGTTCATCCCGCTCGGGAGACGAAGCGCCCGGCTGCACACGGCCAACACGCGCGCCGGTGGCATCCTGGTCGAGCCGTGTTCCCGTCGCGCCGGCCGGCGGTGAAGTGGTAATCGAGGAGTCGCGTGGCAGAAGACTGCCCAGTCCGACCCCGTCGAATATGCTGCGGACGATTGACCTGGAGCGGAACTCGTCGTCATCGCGCAAATTGAGGATATCGATAACTTTGAGGGCCACGGCGCGGGACGAAAGGACTTCGACCTCGCTGTCGATTGAAGCACTGTCACCCTTTATATCCTCGACCACGCTTTCGACCTGCGAGATCGTCTTTTTTCGCGGATCGATTTGCACGACGGCGACGCCTTCATAGCGGCTCGGGAGGGCGATCGCGATGAATGCGGCAAGCAGCGCCGTTCCGGCTGCGACGGCACCGATCAGCGACATACTGCGGCGCACAGCGTTGAAAGCGCGTTCGAAGCTGAACGCCCCGCCGCCGGTGTCTTCCATGCCTGGTGCCGCCGTTGCCATTAGGCTTGACTTGTTCCTCAGAATTTCAAAGTGCCGCCGACCCGCACGATGCTGCGGTCAAGATCGAAGTTGGACTCGTTGGAGTCCCGCGTTTCGTATGTGTAGCCGAGCGTGACGAGTGCGTTCTTTGAGACGTGGTAATCAAGGGAAACACCGGCTTCGAAGATCTGATCGTTGCGAGAGCTGCCGATGAAGTCGGCATCGGTGTAGCCAACGTTCACCGTCGCATAGAGATCGTGGCGGATCTCGTAGTCCGCCGTGATACCGGCTCCGGTTTCGATGCGGCCGTTGTCGTCGGCACCGAATTCATCAGCGATTTCGCGCGACGCGACTGCGGTGACGGTCAGACGGTCGGTGGCGAGCCACTGCATATGTGCCTCCAGTATCGATGTGGAGACGCGGCCAAGGTCGGCTCGGTCGAAGGTTCGTTCACCGTACCCGCCGAGGATACGCCACTTGAGGAGTGGGTCGGTCTCGAACGCGAGGCCCGCAGAAATCTCATACCCGGTTGAATCACGGTCTTCGAAGCCTGCCGCTTCCGGTTCGTTGAACTGGCGGATTCCGCGAACCTTCGCCACGAGATCGAAGCCCGGCGAAATTCGGTAGCCGGCGCGAATGTGGGCCGAGTAGAGTTCCTGGTCGCGATAGTCCTGATTGAGCCGTCCGCCCCCGATCGCCGGCACACTATGATAGTCGAGCTTTTCGGCAGAAGCGGCGATGGTCCCATACAGCCGTCCTGCGTCCCGAGTGAGCCCCACCGACGCGCGCAGTTGATCGACGGGCACCGGTTCCGCCGCAGCCTGCGAGGCTGTGATGGCTGAACGCTCCTCGTGCTCACGCCTGGCGCTGACGCTGGCGGAAAATGTATGGGCATGGTCGATGTGAATAGCGCCACGGGCCGCCGCGCCGAAATTGGCGTAATTCTGGTCGGTGTTCCTGGCAAAGTTCACGAAGCGTCCGAACACCGTCATGTCGAAGACATGCCGCGGCAGTTGCGACTGGACCGTGATCTTGGGCGACGTGATGAATCGCCAATCAGCCACCGGATCCTTCGCCTGCCCGTAGATGTTCGAGTCGTAGGCGATCGTTTCGCTGACGGATGGGTAATAGAAGAAATTCCCGATGCGAAAGCCGTCGGGAGCGGCGAAGCCACGGTCTGCGTCGTCGACGGTACGCGCCCCACGCTCGCGCGCTTCCATCCACTCCCGGCGCATCGCCTGGCTGGCGACGGTATCCGTGATGAGATCCTCGTTGCTGTCCAGGTCGATGGCCATGGCGGCGGCCAGCGGGAAGCCCGAGAACGCCGCGGCCGCTACGCAAGCGAAGGCCTGCGCCTCGTGGCGCGGCCGTCGATTGTCAGCGGAGGTAGGCGTCAGAGTCACGATTTCGGTCACCGGCTCGGGTTAGAAGAAGCGTTCGGGAATGCGAACATTGTCGCCTGGATAGAGAGTCACGGAGCCGTTCGCGGGAATGCGAACCTCGCCCTGTCCTTCACGCAAAACGATCGCGTAGCTCTGGTTGGCGCGATAGGTGTAGCCCCCGGCCATCGCCACCGCGTCCCGGAGCTTGAGGCCGGATTTGTAAGAAAATTCGCCGCCATTCTTGACTTCGCCGTGAACATAGACGGGACGGTAATTCGTAATCTCGACGGTCACTTTCGGATTTTTCAGGTAGCCGTCGGCGAGCCTGTGAGCGACCGCTTCTCGGAATTGTGTGAGAGTTCTGCCCTGGGCTGGCACTTCGCCGGCGAGCGGCAGCGCAACTTGTCCAGCGGCGTTGACTTCGACGGGGCCCGACAGGCTCTCTTCGCCAAAGACTGTAACTTTGAGTTTGTCGCCGATGCCGAGGCGGTAGGAGGCGCCGAGCGCCGAAGGCCCGGCATCGGTGATGAGATCTGCTGATGCGGGACCCACGTCGCCCGCGCAAGCTCCAACGGCCAGCGCCGCCAGACAAACGGCGGCGAAAGATCTGAACGCACGAACCGGAAACATACGCATCACCAATTCACGGACGCAATTGAACAACACAGGCGCTGGAGGGCCTGCGGACAGTCCTCCACCCCACCGTCCAAGAGAGCGCTGTTAGTCTTAAGGACGGACTAACGCAAATAAGAAATTTGCTCGAAAAAACCGATATTTACATATCGTAAGTAATTTCCGGAATCACAGATAACGATTTGTTTGCCAATTGGCTTAACCGCGTAAACGCCTCGTTGATCGCTGCCGCCTATTCTTTTCCCAGCCAGTCCGCTGAGGAGCTGAATGTGACCACCGAAACGCTTACTCCCGCCACCCACCTCGTCGAGGCATATGAAGGTGTAGCGACGGACTGCTTCACGAACGCACGTGCCGACTTCGTCCGCTTGCTACCGCGCGATCCCTCCGCACGCATCCTCGAGGTCGGCTGCGGCAACGGCGCAACCGGCGCGCTTGCTCTGGCCCGCGGCCGCGCCCGCCATTATGCTGGCATCGAATCGAACGAGAGCCGTGGCCGGGCCGCGCGCGAAATTCTCTCCGATGTCCGCATTGGTGACGTGGAGCGGATGGAGTTCGACTGGCAGCCGGCTGCCTTCGATGCACTGATCATCCCGGGTGGTCTCGATCGCCTGGAACGGCCCGGTGCGCTCCTGTGCCGTCTGTCGCGCTACATTCGTCCCGGCGGCATGGTCTTGGCGAGTGCGCAAAATATGTCCCACTGGCGCGCACTGCGCGACCTCGCTTTGTACAGCAGCCACTTCGAAAGCAGGTCCGCATCGGACAATATTCAGTACCGCGGAATGACGCCCGTCTCGTTCTGCGCCATGTTTGAATTCGCGGGCTTCCGCATCGATCATGTTGGTCCGGCGGAACCGTTTACGCCGCGCGTTGATCTGGTCTCGCGCTGGACCTCTGGCCGTTTCGATCATCTGTTCATGGAAGAGATCGTCGTGCAGGGCAGGTGCCGATAGCTACGAGATTGAATTACGGATCCGGCCCTAATTGTGGCCCAACCCACGTCCTCGAAATCAGATACCTGCGCCCTACATCACCAGCAATTCAGCTTTGCCCGTGATCACATCATAGTCGCAGGCAAGTCGCGAATACCTGTCGCCCGTTGTGAGCCGCACGATCGGGTTTTTGTAGCGCGCATTCCACATCGGGTGCTCGAATTGCCAGACCGGCACGCTGAGCCGCGGATTGCCGAGCATGACATGCGCCGCATCCGGCTTCTTCCAATCGATCGCCCCGACAGCGACCGGCATTCCCCGCGCATCCGTCTGCGGGCGCGATACGCATGCGGCTTCCGCATGCAGTCGGTAGGCGGCAAGCAGAGCATCGCCAGCGGCTTCGCGATAAAGCCTGTCCTGTGTCCAGACTTTGACGGCGGCGAGCAGGGCCAGAACAATGACAACCGCCCTCATGGCGATGCTCCTTTGGAAATTCCGGCGTGGTGTCCAGGAAGCCGGCACGGCAGAAGGGCTGGGAAGGCAGCTGCCGCTCCAAGCCCGAATCTCCCAGAACGTGATGAAAAAAGCGTAAGCCGCCGTACCGCGCTGCAGCACCCGGTCCTGCGCCGCCACAGCCCTTGTCAGCCGCCCGCCCTTGCGGCAATACGGGCGATCCTCAACGAAAGTCGAACCCCGGGTAGGATACGCAACCAATGACGAAGAAGAAGATTCTGATCACCTGGCCTCTGCCGGCGGCCGTCATGGCCCGCGCCCGGGAAACGTACGATGTGATCGCCCACGGCGACGACCCAAAGATCACGATCGACGAAATGTTGGAGACCGCCAAGTCGGTCGACGCCATTCTGTTGACCCTGAACGAGAAGTGCCGCGCCGACGTAATCGAGCGCATCCCGGAGAACATCAAGTGCATCTCCACCTTTTCAATCGGCTTCGATCACATCGATCTTGAGGCCTGCAAGAAGCGCGGCATCAAGGTCGGCAATGCTCCCCACGGCGTTACCGTCGCCACCGCTGAGATCGCCATTCTCCTCCTACTCGGTGCCGCCCGCCGGGCCGGTGAAGGCGAAGCGATGATCCGCCAGCGCCGTTGGCCAGGATGGCAACCTCTACAACTTGTCGGACAACGCCTCGACAACAAAACGCTCGGCATCTACGGCTTCGGTAAAATCGGCCAGGCCCTAGCCCAGCGTGCCCGTGGCTTCGACATGAACATCCACTATTACGACATTTATCGTGCCAAGCCCGAAGTCGAGGCGAAATACAACGCCACCTACCACGACAGCCTCGACAGACTCCTAGCCGTCTCGCAGTTTTTCTCGATCAACGCACCGTCAACACCCGAGACGCGGGGCTTCTTCAACAAGGCCACGATCGAGAAACTGCCGCACGGCGCTGTCGTCGTGAACACAGCCCGCGGCGATCTCGTCAACGACGAAGACATGATAGCGGCCCTGAAGTCCGGCCGCCTGTCCTATGCCGGCCTCGACGTTTTCGCTGGCGAACCGAAAATCAACGAAGGCTACTACGACCTGCCCAACACGTTCCTGTTCCCGCATCTGGGTTCGGCTGCCATCGAGGCGCGCAATCAGATGGGCTACGAAGCGCTCGACAACATCGACGCTTTCTTCGCCGGCAAGGACATGCCCTTCAAACTCGCCTGAGCTTGGACGGTCGCACAATCACTACGGGCCGGGTGGCATAAGCTGTCCGGCCCTTGTTTTTTCTGACCATGTCGCCATCCTGGCCCGGAAATGAGGGTGAGGCATGAACAAGACTGCGCCATCCACAGTTGTGGCCGGTACGTCACCGCGCTCACCGGCGCGGACCAGCGGTCCTTCGATCGGTCTTGCACTGGGCGGTGGCGGCGCGCGGGGCCTCGCCCACGTCGTCATGCTCGAAGCCTTCGACGAATTGGGGCTGCGGCCCAAGGTGATGGCAGGCACCTCGATAGGCGCCGTCATCGGCGCAGCCTATGCGTCGGGGATGTCGGCACGCGAAATTCGCGCTCAGATGCAGGAAGTGCTCTCGACGCGCTTCGAACTCGCGCGCGATCTCTTCGCTGCACGCGCCCGCACGTTGCCGCGCGTCTCGCGAATTTTTGCGCCGCTGAACGCACTCTTGTCGCCCGAAGCTCTGCTAGACCTGATCTATCCGGCCCGCGTAGCCCGCGACTTTGCGCATTTGGACATCCCGCTCAAGATCGTCGCGACTGATTTCTACGCACTTGATGCGCGCGTGTTCGAAACCGGATCCCTGCGCAAAGCTGTTGCTGCCAGCATGGCGCTCCCGGCGATCTTCGAACCGATACTCGTCGACAATCGTGCCTATGTTGATGGCGGTCTCGTCAACCCGCTGCCCTATGAGCTTGTCCGCGACGATGCCGATGTGACGATTGCCATCGACGTGTCCGGCGTTCCCGTTCCAGTACCCGACCGGGCCCACCCGACAGCGACGGAATCCCTTTTCGCGGCCTCCTTCATTTTCGAGCGCACCATCATCCGCGAAAAACTAAAAACGCAGCAGCCCGACATCCTCATCCAAGCAGGCACGAGCCACTTTCAACTCCTCGACATCTGGAAGCTTGACGAGATCCTCAACGCCGCCGTCCCGGCGAAGGAAGAATTGAAAGTGAAGCTGGATCGCATCTTGGGTGCCGAAACCTTGCCTGTTGTCACGGACACCACGGCAGCGCTGCCGGCCGTTCGATCAGAGACGCCCCACGCGCTGGTTCAAGTCGAACGGCCGCGATTGCTGAGGCGTCTCAAATCGCTGAAGCGAACGCGCAACAAAGATCTCTAGCCGCGCCGATCCGCAAAAAAACTCTTGAGGATCGCGCCGGCTTCATCTTCGCCTAGCCCAGGATAGAGTTCGGGAACATGGTGGCATGTTGGCTGCGAGAACACCCGCGCGCCATGTTCGACGCCGCCACCCTTCGGGTCTGCCGCGCCGTAGTAGAGGCGCCGGATACGGGCAAATGAAATCGCCGCCGCACACATGGCGCAGGGTTCCAGCGTGACAAAGAGTTCGTGACCCGGCAAACGTTCGCTGCCGAGCCCGTGGCACGCCTCGCGGATCGCGAGAACTTCGGCATGCGCCGTCGGGTCAGAGAGTTCCCGTGTGCGGTTTCCCGCCACGGCTAGAACGTGGCCCTCCGGCGAAACGATGACGGCGCCGACCGGCACCTCGCCCCGGCCTGCGGCGAGCCGCGCTTCCTGCAGCGCGAGTTCCATGTGGCCGGGTTTCACAGGCGATGTCATAAGGGCTTCCGAACAGGCGATTTTCCAACACACCAGAGAGCCGGCATCTGATGCGCAAACGCTATTCCGGTCAACGTCCCACCCGCGGTGGAGGCAAAGAACCGGGTCGTACCGATAGCCGGCCCGAAAGTCGTGGCAAAGTTCGGTCAAGCGCGCCGGAAAGTGAACGCGGCGAGCTGCTCGAACGGCCGGCGAAGTCTCGTCCATCGGGCGCCCGTTCGGCCAAATCTCGCCCGGCCGGCACGCTTCCGTCCGGGGCTCGGCCAGGTGGCGCACCAAAGCAGCCGGCGGCCGCACCCCTTAGCGAACCGATGCGTATCGCCAAGGCCATGGCACGCGCCGGCCTTTGCTCGCGCCGCGAAGCCGAGCGCTGGATCGACGAAGGCCGCGTCTCGGTCAACGGCAAGATTTTGGGCACGCCGGCCTGCGAAGTCGGCCCCGCCGACACGATCTTGGTCGATGGCCGGCCGCTGCCGGCAGCAGAACCTGTTCGCCTTTGGCGCTATCATAAAATGAAAGGTCTGGTCACATCCCACCAGGACCCGGAAGGACGGCCAACAGTCTTCGCCAAATTACCGCCGGAGATGCCCCGCGTCATTTCCATCGGACGGCTCGACTACAACACGGAGGGGCTGCTGCTGCTGACCAACGATGGCGGATTGGCACGCCATCTCGAATTGCCGGCCACCGGCTGGCTTCGCCGCTACCGTGTCCGCGCGCGAGGCCGTGCGACTCAGTCGGATCTCGATAAGCTGAAGGACGGCATCGAGATCGACGGCGTTCGCTACGGCGCAATCGAAGCAACGATCGATACCGTTCAGGGCGCCAACATCTGGCTGACGGTCGGCATACGTGAGGGAAAAAATCGAGAAGTTCGCAAGGTCATGGCCGAACTTGGATTGGAAGTGTCCCGCCTGATCCGCATCTCGTTCGGGCCCTTCGAACTGGGCGACCTGGTGCCGGGCGCCGTCGAACAGGTTCGCCGCAAGCATTTGGCAGAGCAGCTTGGACCGGCAGTCGCCGGCGAGTTCGGGCTTACGGAAACGCCCGAGCAGCGCAAAGAACGCCACACACGTGGCCGGCAACGCAGCTCGCCTGCCGGGGACGAGACGTGAGGATCGTCGGCGGCAAGTTCCGTGGCCGCGCCATTGCGAGTCCTGAAAGCGGTGGCGTACGCCCGACATCCGATCGCGTACGCGAAAGCATTTTCAACATCCTTATGCACGGCATGGAGGATTTCGCGATCGACGGCATTCGCGTCATGGACTTGTTCGCCGGAACCGGAGCGCTGGGATTAGAAGCTCTTTCCCGCGGCGCCGCCTACTGTCTCTTCGTCGAGGACGGCGCCGAAAGCCGTGGCCTGATCCGCCAGAATATCGAGACGTTCGGCCTGACCGGCAACACGCGGATTTTCCGCCGCGATGCGACCGACTTGGGCCCTGCCTCGCCGATGCAGCCATTTTCGCTCGCCTTCCTCGATCCGCCGTACGGCAGAGGTCTGGGCGAGCGGGCATTGGCTGCTCTTCGCGACGGCAAGTGGCTGACGCCGGGCGCAATCGCCGTGTGGGAAGAGCGCGGCACGAGTTTGCTGCCTTGGCCCGGAGGCTATGTTGAGATCGACCGCCGCACTTGGGGTGAAACGCAGGTTGGGTTTGGCCGCTTCCAACCGGACTGATCAGACAGCCCGCAAATCCCGCGCGACGGACACGGGGAACCGCGATACCGGCGCGCCGGCCCGGGCTTCGAGTGCCAAGAGTTCCTGCGGAAACGGCATCGTCGTCGTACGCAGCGCCTTGCCCATCAGCGACGCGTTCTCATGCAGAGAAAGCACATGATGGTGCACGTCGCCCTCCACGAACGACCCCTCCATCAAATGCACCACGCCGGCGTGGACCGTGCCGACGATCTGGCCATAAACATAGAGTTCACGGGTGGTGATGTTGCCGCGAACATAGCCGTCGCGGCCGATCTCGAGACGCGAACAAAGAATGTCGCCCTCGAACCAAGTATCGAGTTCGACCCGGCCGGCGGCTACGAAATTGCCGCGCATCACGCTTGAGGTCGCGATTTTAAGCATGGAACCAACGCAAGACTATGGGCGCCCACCCGACACCTACTAAGTGCACATCCGTGGTCGAATTTTGACGAAATCGTTATGCTCAGCGACGCCCGAACAACCGTTCGATGTCGGCTAGCTTCAACTCGACATAGGTCGGGCGCCCGTGATTGCACTGGCCCGAATAGGGCGTCGCCTCCATGTCGCGCAACAAGGCATTCATCTCGTCAGGAGCCAGTCGCCGCCCTGCGCGTACGCTGCCATGGCAAGCCATGCGCGAGCAGATACTCTCAAGCCGGTCGCGCAGCGCATTTGCCTCGCCATCCGCCAGAAGCTCAAAAGCGAGATCTTTGACCAGTCCCTCGATATCGGTGTCGCCGAGCAGGGCCGGAACTTCGCGTACGGCCACGGCGCCGTGTCCAAACGCTTCGAGCACGAGTCCAAGCTCCGCAAGTTCCGCCTCGCGCTCGGTCAGCGCTTCGGCCTGTTGATCTCCAACAGTGACGATGGCGGGAATGAGCAGTCCTTGCCGAGCGACGCCGCCACGCGACAGCATTGCCTTCATGCGCTCGTAGACCAGCCTCTCGTGCGCGGCGTGCTGATCGACGATGATGACTGACGTGCGGGTCTGCGCGACAATATAAGTCTCGTGAAGCTGTGCGCGCGCCGCGCCGAGCGGCCGGTCGAGGAGATCCGGAGCGGCCGCTTCCGAACCCGCACGCGCATCCGCCGTGGGTTCAGCGAATGCAACGAAGGGTGCTTGCAACGCCTCTGCCAGCCCCGGCGCCATGAAGGTCTGCGCCCGCTCATAAGCACCGAGACTTGGCGAACGCGCCAACGTCTCCAAAGTCAGTCCCCCACCACGGGCGCTCGCGCGATGTCCGGCCCCCTCCAACGCATACTGGATAGCGCCGATCATCAACGACCGGATGCGCCCACCATCGCGAAACCGCACCTCGGCTTTTGTTGGATGCACGTTCACGTCAACGTCGGCGGGATCGAGCGCGACAAACAGCGCGAGCAGCGGATGGCGGCCCTTCGGTATCAGATCGCCATAGGCCGCACGTACGGCACCGATGAGCACCTTGTCGCGCACTGGCCGGCCGTTGACGAACAAGTACTGCTGACCTGCGTCGGGCCGGTGCAGCGTCGGCAAACCTACGAACCCGGACATCCCTACACCGTCCCGCTCGCCCGAAACCGGAAGCGCATCCGCCATGAAGTCAGCACCCATGATCCGGCCTAGCCGATGCAAGAGCCCGTCAGGAGAGCCGTCGCAGCGTGGCAGCCGCAGTCCTGTCCTCTCCCCCATGGTCAGTGAAAATCCAACCTCGGGATGAGCCATGGCAAGACGCTTCACCACCTCCGAAACGGCCATGTTCTCCGCGCGCTCGGACTTCAGGAATTTCAGGCGGGCGGGCGTCGCCGAAAATAAGTCTCGCACCTCGACGCGCGTCCCGCCGTTGATCGCGGCTGGCTTCAAGCCGCCTTTCTCACCGCGCGCGACGGCGATCTCAAATCCATCGTGCGCGTTTGAAGGCCGGGACGCGAGCGACAGATGTGCCACCGAACCGATGGACGGCAGCGCCTCGCCGCGAAAACCGAGGGTTCGAATATCGAACAGATCGCTTTCATTGAGTTTCGACGTGGCGTGCCGCTCCACGGCGAGCAGAAGATCCTCCGGCGGCATGCCCGACCCATCGTCCGTGACGCGAATGAGCGACAAACCACCTCCCGCCGTCACCACATCGATCTCGCGGGCTCCCGCGTCGATGGCGTTTTCAACGAGTTCTTTTACGACGCTCGCGGGCCGCTCGATGACCTCACCGGCGGCGATCCGGTTGACGGTCTCAGCCGAAAGTTGACGGATGGTCACCTGCGAATCTCCTCCTGCGCCCTGATTAGCAGATAGGGGCCGCGAGAGCACCGGCGCAGGGTCTGCCGTAAACAGCCGTCAGGCGCCCAGACGCCGTTTTGTGAGGACTTTTGCCAGTTCCACGGCAGGCTGATCGAATGGATCGAGGCGCAATAGCTTCCCCGCGACGATCGTTTCCATCATGAAGTGCATCACGAGTGCGCCAGCCGTCGTCGCATCCAGCTTCTCGATGTCGATGGCGCGCACCGGGCGCCCAGCCTTGATCAGCGCATCTGCTACGGCAAGACCTTGTGCCTCGACGATGTCGCCGACGTGCTTGCCACCCAGGTAGGCGAGGCCGGCCGTTTCCGTCATCTCTTTGTCCAGCAATGGACCCTTACCCTTGGGCGCGACGCGGACGAGCGTCGTGGCGATCTCGCGCGGGCCATCCATGAAAAGTTGCAATTGGCTGTGCTGATCGACAGGACCTATCGCCGGCACCGGCGTTGTGCCTTCGCCGCCTTTTCCAAGACTTTCCGCCCACAACTGCACGTACCAGTCAGCGAGCTTTCCCAGCCGATCAGCGTAGGGCATCAGAACCAGAGTTCGGACACCGCGATCCTTGGCCAAGCCAATCATAACCGCCGCCCCAGCCGCGAACGGGATCTCCGCGGCGGGAGCCGCTTCCAACATGGGCTTAAGGATCGACTTCGCGCCGTTGCGAGCCGCCCGGACATCCAGTCCTTGTGCCATAGCGGGCAACAGCCCCACGTTGGTCAAACATGAAAACCGGCCACCGATTCCCGTGTGGTGCTCAAGCATGGGAATGCCAAGCGACTGGAACAGCGCGCGCAGTCCGTTGGATCTTCCGGGCTGATCCGGCTCGGTGATGCCCAGAAAGAGCGACGGTATTTGGCCGGCAAGCCCGGCCGCCTTCACCGCCGATAGGGTAGCAATAACCTGCGCCAAGGTTTCGACAGTTCCACCCGATTTCGATGTCACAACGAAACGCGTCGTGGCGAAGTCCGTCGCTTGGAGCAACGCTGCAAGCGTTTCCCCGTCGAGATTGTCATAGAAGGAGAGGTGCGGCTTGGATTGTGTGTTCGCAATGCCCCAGCCCGCGATATGCGCCAGCGTCTGGCCACCGAGACTTGAGCCCCCAGTTCCAAAAAAGATAATCGCTTTGGCGCCATCCGAGAGTCTTGCCAGAGCGGCTTCGGCAGCGTCGATGTCTGCCGTCTCCTCCACCAACTTTAGAAGTGGCAACGTCCCGCGCTCGTACTCGCCGCGCAGGCCTTCCAGTGCGACGTCAGCTTTTCTGTACCAACCCGCAAGCGAGACGCGCTTCAATCCATGATCGCCGATCGCAGGTTCGAGGCAACCGGAAATGTCTTGCCTGTATGCGAAGATTGCTGACAAAGGCATCCCTCCCGATAAGCTGACCGGCCCGCTATGATCGCATTGCGGTAATGGGTTTTAACGCCGGAGCCAAGGGGACGAATACGCACGAGCCGGCATTGCCGCCGGCTCGTTTCAAGACCAAAGCGCGAAAACTAGTACTGCCCGGCTTACCATCCGTACTTGCACCGGTGCCAGCGGCTGTACCACTTTGAGCTCCCGGTTTCATGGTAGCGGTCGAGCAGCCAGCCGCAGCCATAGCTGCGATACCCGTAGCCGAAGCCGGGGTAGCCGTCGCCGATGATCACCGTGAAACCACGCTTGTGCCTGAGCTTGTCCTTGGCCTCCGCTTCATCCGCGAACGACGTGGCGCCTAAGGCTGTAACCGTTGCAAGACCGGCCAGCGCAAGGCCGTGACGCGATATGCGCATGATGTCAGCTCCAATTTTTCTTGGTACGCGAAGCGCGCAGAAGAACGCGCTCCATGGAACGACAGTCGCATGGCTTCCTCAAATTCGCTGTTCCCAATGGAACATCAGGTCATGGGGACCGGACTGAGGCGTCGATAATGCGCAGGATATCGTCCGGCAACGTGCTGGCAGGAAGCAGAAGAAAGTCAGCCGAGTGGCCGAGTGCGAGTTCAAGCCGGCGGTGAAATGCCGTGCGATCGATCTCGATGGTGCCGAACTGCTTGAGATGTTCGGTCACGAACTGGGTGTCCAGCAACCGGAAGCCGCCATGGATTAGCCGCGCGGCCAGATAGACGAGCGCGATCTTGGAAGCGTCGCGCTCGTACGAAAACATGCTCTCCCCAAAGAAAGCCCCATCGAGCGCCACACCGTAAAGACCGCCGACCAGCCGGTCGCCGTTCCAAACCTCAACCGTATGGCAGTGTCCGAGCTTGAACAGTTCACGATAGAGCGAACGGATACGCGAATTGATCCACGTTGAATCCCGGCCCTCCCGCGCACGCGCGCACCCGTCGATGACGCCCTCGTAGTCGGTGTCGATCCGAACTTTAAGGTGCGTCGTGCGCAGTGTCCGCCGCATGCGCTTGGAAACGTGGACGGCGTCGAGAGGGAGCACGCCGCGGTTTTGCGGCTCGATCCAATGCAGGGCCGGATCGTCGGCGCTTTCCGCCATAGGAAAGATGCCGCAGGCGTAGGCCTTCATCAGGACCTGCGGCGTGATCTCGATCAGGATGTCGTCGCGCGACATCGGTTAGGGCGCCCTCGCTCATCACTGTGACGAGGTAAGTCTAGCGGCGTTTTTTGAGAATTGCGAGCCAGGTTCGGGCAGATGGCCGCACATTAATCCGCCACCAAATGCCGGAAAAAACGAGCGAACGGCCGTTCGCGTCTCAATCCGCGAAATGAACCGCGTGTTGAAAAGCTTCTAACGCTGGCGACCTGTCAGCTCTTGCCGAGATACTTTTCCAGCCAGTGGATATCGTACATGCCGTTGACGACATCCGGGTGCCGGACGAGTTCGTGGAACAGTGGGATCGTCGTCTCAATACCGTCGATCACGAATTCCGACAAGGCCCGCTTCAAACGCATCATGCACTCATTGCGAGTCTTTCCATGCACGATGAGTTTGCCGATCAAGCTGTCGTAGTAGGGGGGGATGCGGTAACCCTGATAGGCGCCACTGTCGACACGCACGCCGAGGCCGCCCGGCGGATGCCAGTAGGTGATTTGTCCGGGTGAGGGCCGAAATGTTCGTGGATTCTCAGCATTGATCCGGCATTCAATGGCATGCCCCGAGAATTGGATGTCCTCCTGCCGAAACGACAAACCTGCGCCCGAGGCGACGCGGATCTGCTCCAGCACGAGATCGATCCCGGTGATTGCCTCCGTCACCGGATGCTCCACCTGGATGCGGGTGTTCATCTCGATGAAATAGAACTCGCCGTCTTCGTAGAGGAACTCCACCGTCCCTGCGCCGCGATACTTGATATCGCGCATGGCTTTCGCGACCGTATCGCCGATACGCGCCCGCGAGGCGGCGTTGATGGCAGGCGACGGCGCTTCCTCGAAGACCTTTTGATGACGTCGCTGGAGTGAGCAGTCGCGCTCTCCCAAATGCACCGCATTGCCTTGGCCGTCGCCAAAGACTTGGATCTCTATGTGGCGCGGCTTCGTCAAATACTTCTCGATGTACACGCTATCGTTGCCGAATGCCGCCTTGGCTTCCGCGCGCGCCGTCGAAAATGCAACCGGCAAGTCGTCCGCGCTGGTCGCCACCTTCATGCCGCGCCCACCGCCGCCGGCGGTTGCCTTGATGAGCACCGGGAAGCCCATGCTCTTGGCGACCTTCATCGCTTCGCCTTCGGTCTTCACCGCCCCATCGGATCCGGGGACCACCGGAATTCCAAGTTGTTTTGCCGTCTCCTTCGCCTGGATCTTGTCGCCCATGATGCGGATGTGTTCCGATGTCGGGCCGATAAACGTAATGTTGTGCTCTTCGAGAATTTCCGCGAAACGAGCATTTTCCGATAGAAAACCGTAGCCGGGATGAACGGCATCTGCGCCGGTGATCTCGCAGGCCGCCAGCAGACGCGGAATGTTCAGGTAGCTGTCAGAAGATGTCGGCGGGCCGATGCACACGCTTTCGTCGGCAAGCCTGACATGCATCGCGTCGGCGTCCGCCGTCGAGTGCACGGCGACAGTTGCGATGCCGAGTTCCTTGCACGCGCGCTGGATGCGCAACGCGATTTCGCCCCGGTTTGCAATCAATACCTTATCGAACATCTTTTATCTCGCAGCGGCCTGGGCACTGGACAACCGGGTGCGCGCGGCGCGCTCGCTCTGCTGCCATGCCAAGGGCCATGCTCTCCCTTACTCGATGACCGCAAGAACTTCGCCGAACTCGACGGGCTGCCCATTCTCGAAGAAAATTGCCGTCACGGTGCCTGAGCGTTGCGCCGGGATCTGATTCATCGTCTTCATTGCTTCGATGATGAGCAGCGTGTCGCCCTGCTGCACCCGCGTACCCACTTCGATGAACGGCGGGGCCGTCGGTTCGGGCGACCGGTAAGCCGTTCCGACCATCGGTGATTTCACGGCGCCGGGATGTTTGCCGGGATCGCCACCCGGAGCAGCCGCCGGCAACTGCGAGGCAGTGGCGGCCACCGGCGCGGGCGCTACCGCATGCGACGCTGAAATTGTAATCGATCTGGCCACGCGGACCTTGAGGCCGTCCTTCTCGATTTCGATTTCGGAAAGTCCCGTTTCGTTCAAAAGTTCAGCCAGATCGCGAATGATCTTCTGTTCCGGACTTTGCGCCTCGCCTTTATCCTTGCCCGTCATGGTCCGTCTCACCTTATTCCGCCGCGGCTTCGCTCGCGGTGTTTTCTTTTCCGTTTTCTTTTTGCGTTTCGCCGTCACGCGGCGGACCTCTTGTCGAGGAGACCCCGCACGGCTTCCAGCGCGAGTTCATATCCTTTGGCTCCCAGCCCGCAGATCACCCCGGTCGCCGCAAGCGACACGTAAGAATGTTGCCGGAAGCTGTCGCGCCGGAAGATGTTTGAGAGATGCACTTCGACGACTGGTAATTCGGACGCCTGCAGCGCATCGAGCAAGGCGACCGAGGTATGCGTCAGGCCTGCCGCGTTGACGATGATGGCCGACGCACTGGTCCGCGCCTCCTGCACCCAACCGATCAGTTCGCCCTCGACGTTCGTTTGGCGGAAGTCAACGGCCAGATCGAGCGCCTGGGCCCGCACCTTCGCCAAGGCTTCGATGTCGCCCAACGTATCGTGGCCGTAGATCGCAGGCTCCCGCTGACCCAGCAGGTTGAGGTTGGGACCGTTCAAAATGTAGACCGGCTTTGTCATGAGACCGATTGGGCGGCTGGTGGGGGCTCGGACGTTCAGCAGGCCGTTTCGCCCGGATACGCTCGGTCGCTCGGCCGCCTGTCCTATACAGCCCGGGGGTCTAGCAGCTTTCGTACGGCGACGAAAGAGCACCGCCCACGCCGGTGCACCTCCGGTCGTGGGAAAATCGTCTGATCCGCCAGAACATTGCGCTGGAGGGCAAGGAGACCTCCCCCGGGTAGGCTCAGCAGTACGCGCAACCCGACTGCCGCAGCGCCGCGATCTTGCCCGTTAGCTGATCGAGCAAGTCTTCAGGTGCCCCGCCGATGGCTTGGTCGCCGACAAGGAAGTGCGGTGTCCCCGATATGTTCATCGTCCGTGCCAGAGCTTCGACACGGGCCAGTTCGCCTTTCACCGCTTCGCTGTCCTTGTCTGCCTTGAGCTTAGCGACGTCGAGACCGAGCTTCCCGGCCATTTCCAATGCCGATGCCTCGGTCGCGCGACCCTTGCTCTCGATCAGGGCCTGATGGAGTTCCCAGTATTTACCCTGAGCGCGCGCTGCGAGCGCGATCTTGGCTGCGTCCTCAGAGTCCTTACTCAGGATCGGCAGTTCCTTGAAAACCACCCGGACATTTTTGTCCTTCTCGATGAGTTCGCGGATGCTGTGGAAACCGCGTTTGCAGTAGCCGCAATTGTAGTCGAAGAACTCCACCACCGTGATGTCGCCGTCGGGATTGCCCGCTACCGGCGCGTCGGGATGGCGGTATATTTCTTTCGCGTTTTCCGCCACCATCGCCTTGGTCTTTTCGGCCTCTTCCTTGGCCATCTTGGCTTCGAGCGCGCCCTGTACCTCCACCAGCACTTGCGGGTTCTGCAACAGGTAGTCCTTCACGATCTGTTCGATGCCGCGCTTTTGGGCGTCGTCGAACATGGACGTGTCCGTCGCCACGCTACCCGAGCGGAACGGCCCCCCCAGCAGTAGCGCCGCCCCAATCGCCAGCGTCGCGCCAAGCGCGGCAACGGCGACCCTTGAGGGACGGCCGGTGGGCTCGCCGGGGCGATTATCTGAGGTGTGGTCGGCCATCGGTGTTCGCTCTCTGCTCTTTATGCGCGGCATGGACCGGACCAAGTCATCCGATCGCGCCCCGTCTTATCAGGTTTGTGGTTTGTAGTTGAGGATATCGTCGGCTTTGACCCATTCGGGGCTGCCCGGCTTCAATGCCCCTTGCGCGCGGCGCGCGAATTCCTGCGCTTGCTTGATGGCGCCGAAGTAGAACAAGCCCTGAGCTCGTGCCAATTCCGCCTGTGGGATCAGACCTTTGTCATAATAGGCTTGGCCGAGCATGTTGTACGCCATGGCGTTCTCGCCTTCGCGCGTGATGGCTTTGCGAAGGAGCGTTATGGCTTCATCCAAAACCTGCGGTTGCTTCGACTGGATCATGCTTTGAGCAAGTTGCACGGCAATGAGCGGGGCATCGCCTCCGGCCAATTGCATGGATTTGCGCAGCGGCGCGATGGACTCTGCAAATCGGCCGCTCTTTTGAAGGAAGTCGGCTTTAAGCTCGTAAAAGTACGGGTTCTGCGGTTCAGACTTGATCAACTGATCGGCCTCTGCGAGCGCGGCCTCCAGCCCGCCGCCGCCCATGCGAAAGCGTGCCACGGTCCGGGCGTACCGCGCCGGCATGCTCTGATCCGAAGCAGGATAGCGATTGAGTACGGTTTGCGGATTTTCGATGTATCCCGAGAGCTTCGCCCGCATCATGTCATGCCGGAACTGCAACGCAGGTGCATCCGCGTTGCCGAAATAAGGGCTGCCTTCCACGAGCTGGCGGAGCCGTGCCAAACGGTCGGTGGCAACAGGATGCGTGCGCGCGAACGGGTCGCGGTTCTGGTCGGAAAAGAGTTCCTGCCCGGCGAAGCGCTCGAATGTGGCCAACATGCCCCGGCCCGACTGCTGCGTGGAATTGAGATAGCTGAGCCCAGCCTGATCGGCAGCTGATTCCTGCGACCGCCGTTCTGCCGTGAGACCCCGCATAATCAATTCGTTGCCGCCGTAGAGCACGCTCTGTCCGGCACCACCCAGGTCCCGGCCTCCGTCGCCGCCCGCGACCCCGCCGGCCACCATGAGGCCGATGCCGAGTATCTGCGCGATCAGTGCGCGCGTCTGGTCTTTCGCGATCCGCGCTCTAAGCGCGGCCATGTGACCGCCGGCGATATGGCCGGCCTCGTGTGCCAGCACGCCGATCACTTCGTTGGGCGTCTGGGCCTGCATCAAAGCGCCGGTGTGAATGAACACGTTGCGGCCGTCGACGACGAACGCATTGAAATTCTCGTTGTTGACGATCCGGACTGCCACCCGCCCGCTGCCGAGGTTAGCGGCCCTGAATAGCGGCCGGGCGTAGTCATTCAGCAGGTTCTCGATCTCGGTATCGCGGATCAACGGCAGGCCCTGCGCCGCCGCAGGCCCCGGTGCCGCTGCAACGACCACGGCCGCTAGACTTGCTAGCGCGGCGATCAAGGGTCGCTGCCGCCGTTCGCCACCCGTAGATGTGCCGTCGCGTTTCGGTATTCTGCCGCTCATGCGCCACTGTTCGCTAAAGAATGAGCCGAAAAATCGGCGGCCTGGGCCATAGGTGCCCGGTAGCCTGCACCGAGCCCTGCAAACTCAGATAATCAACCCGTACAGTCTTGACGAGGGTGAAGCCACGTCTCTTTGCAAAAGCAAAAGGGGAAGACGGCCAGAGCCCCCTCCCCCTCCTTAATGGGTCAATTCAGGTAAGCGCTAGGCGCGACGGCGTCCACCGGCCCCGAGCGACACAAAGCGGTGACCGATATCGACATGAATATGGTTCATGCCGCGGTAGGTCATGGTGCCACCCGAGTGATGGTTCTTGATCAGCCAGTTCACGATGGCGCCCTTGCGGTTGCCGGCGTTGAAGTCGATGGCCAGGCCGTAGCGATGCTTGGACGGCTTGCCGCTGGTGGCGATCACCGCGCCTGGACGGCAGGTCGAGACGATGGAGACCGCGCCAAACTGGCTCTCAATACGGTTGAGGAGGGCGCGAGCCTGCGGCTGCAGGCAGCTCCGTGAGGTTCCGCCCGAGGCATACTTCGTGAACGAGCGCGATTTCATGCCTTTCTTGCCGGCGTAACGGCGCGACTTGCCGTACTTCGAGGTGCGGTAGCCTTTCGCCTTGGCGGCGTACCGCCTGTTGGACTTCACGGTGTAGTTCTTGGCGAGCGACGGACGGCTGGCCGACGACGAATTGCTTTCCGGGTGGGGCTTGGCAACGGCGCTGGTGGCCGACATTGCAACCAGACCGGCCAGCGCGGCGGCGATCGAAAGAAAACGAGTGCTCATGGGTACTCCAGTTTTTTATCGTATGAGATGCGCCGGTTTTCCGGCATTCGAGAGAAGATCGTGACAGCGCTTGCTGTCTTTCAAAGATATGTTCGAGATGATCGCCGGGACTTTCTTCAAGCAACCGGCGGGTTCAACTACATTCCGTCTCGAACTGAACTGGCTCCTCCCTCGGTCGGCATTTGCCTGCTGCGCCGCACACAACGTGCGAAGACTGCAAGGCAACCTTCAACAGCCGGGACCATATGGTGAAAATTTGACGGTTAGAACCACTAGGCCGACGGGTGCGACCTCGTGCGCCAAATGAAAATCGCCACTGCGCCGAACCAGCCAACAGCATGATACTGCGTAAAAAAAGCCGGGCTTTTGGCCCGGCTTTATCTTTCGCTGCAATCTTACGTCGTGCGACAGGTTTGCTTATCCGCCGAGTCGCCGTTGCCACCAGCCGCGCCGGGCCGGTTGGTCGGCAGGTCCCTCGCTGGCCGCCGCCCCCTGATCGGGCGTCACGACGACCCGCTCGATTATGGGTTCACTCGCGGCGGCGTCCGAGGTGCGCCTGCGTGGTGCAATCTCATGCTCCGGGTTGGCGATCGCCTTCTCCGCGCCGTCTGTTGCTCGGGGCTCACGGCGATTGGACCGGCCGCGAGTTTGAGTTTCGGGAACAGGCAACTGAGCGTCCGGCACAACCGCGGCCGGTTGCTCAATCCCCGTGTCGACGCCGGCCGGTCCGGCAAAGTCGTCGACGAAATCCTCGGTCACATGCGACCTGACCGGGTACCCGTTGGCTTCCTCGCCGTCTACTTCCGATGCAGCCACGCCATTTTGATCCCGGTCGCGGCCACGGCCTCGCCGACCGCCTCGCCGTCCTCGGCGGCGGCGGCGGCCACCACGGTCTCGATCATTGTCGCGACCGGCGCCTCCTGTCTCGCTTGAACCGGTCATCTCGTCGCCAGTGTCTTCTGGCGCAGGTTCGATCAGATCGAATTCGCCGGCGCCGGGCGAAGCGCTGTCCTCGCCATCCTCGCGATCATCGGCATAAGGTCGGCCCGCGACGGCGTTGCGGACATCGGCTCGCTCCTCGCCGCGCTCGCTGCCACGGCGGCCCCGTCTGCGTCTGCGTCTGCGCCCCCGGTCACCCTCGTCGCGCCCGCCCCGCGCTTCCCGTGCAAGTGGCCGGTCATCTTCACCTTCATCCCCATCGCCCTCGCCGACGAAGCTGATGCTGTCGGACGCAGACGGCCGCTCATCGTCGATGCCGGGTTCAACCGCTCCCTCGTCCCCATCGAAGCCCCAGTCCATGTTGACCGCCGACCGCTCCTGGCGCCGCAAGGGTGCTTCCGTGCGAACGTGGGTCTTCTCGATGGTGAAATTCGCGCCCTGCAGCTTGTCGCTGGCCTGAACGGCAATCGAAATGCCGTGATGCGCTTCCAACTCGGTGATAAACCGCCGCTTGTTGTTGAGAATGTAGAGCGCCACGTTGGCGGTCGTCGTTGCGATCAGCGAAGAGGGCTGGCCGCCCATCAGCGCATCTTCGATGCCGCGCAGTACGGCGAGCGCCACGCTTTCCGTCGACCGGATAATCCCGGTTCCCTGACAGTGTGGACATTGCGTGGTCGACCCTTCCAGAACGCCCGTCCGCAGCCGCTGCCGGGACATTTCCATGAGGCCGAAATGCGAGATGCGTCCAAGCTGAATTCTCGCCCGGTCGAAACGGAGCGCATCCTTCAGCCGCCGCTCGACGGAGCGGTTGTTGCGCTTCTCTTCCATGTCGATGAAGTCGATGACGATGAGACCGGCAAGGTCGCGTAGCTTCAACTGGCGCGCAATTTCGTCGGCCGCTTCGAGATTGGTCGCGTACGCCGTCTCCTCGATCGAGAATTCGCGGGTCGACTTGCCTGAGTTGACGTCAATGGCAACCAGCGCTTCGGTCTGGTTGATGACCAGATAACCGCCCGACTTCAACGTGACGAACGGACTGAACATGGCGTTCAATTGCCGTTCGATGCCGAACTTGTTGAACAGAGGCTCGGCGGATGAATGCAGCAGCACGTTCTTGGCATGGCTAGGCATCAGCATGCGCATGAAATCGCGAGCTTCCGCATGCGCCACGTCGCCTGCCACGACGACCTCTTCGACGTCCTTGTTGTAAAGGTCGCGGATCGAACGCTTGATCAGGTTGCCTTCCTCGTAAACGAGGCTGGGGGCGGTGGACTGCAGCGTCAGATCACGGACGCTTTCCCACAACCGCAGCAAATACTCATAATCGCGCTTGATTTCCTGTTGCGTGCGCGCTGCGCCGGCCGTCCGGATGATGAGGCCCATGCCCTCCGGGACATCGAGTTCCGCGGCAATCGCCTTCAATCGCCTGCGGTCCTGCGGATTGGTGATCTTGCGGCTGATGCCGCCACCGCGGGCGGTGTTTGGCATCAAAACCGTGTAGCGGCCGGCTAGCGATAGGTATGTCGTAAGCGCTGCACCTTTGTTGCCGCGCTCTTCCTTGACGACCTGCACCAGAATAACCTGGCGGCGTTTGATGACTTCTTGGATTTTGTAGGATCGCGGGCGGCGGCGGGGACGCGTGGGTAGTTCCTCCAGCGCATCTTCCGAACCCGTCTGCTCCACGGTCTCCGGTTCCGCTGCGGGCGTAGCTACGACTTCGACTGTCTCATTCTCAACGAGCCCGATCGCGGCCGGTGCATCCCTGTCGAGACCAGCGGAATCCTCGGCCCCTTCGTCGCCGGATTCGCCGGCATCCAGGTCGGCGCCATCGGCATCCTCCTGCTCGTGCGAAGGCTCGAAGCCGCCCACGGCTTCCGGTTCCGGGAAGTCTTCAGAGATCACATCGTCGTTGCCGTCCAGGTCGTGCGCCAGGACGATGTGACCCTGAGTGTCATCGCCCTCCTCGCGCTCGTCCTCGAGATCCTGCGCGTTGTCGCTAAATTCGAAGTCCTGCGCGGGCGAAAGGCCGGAGTGATTGTGCTCGCCGCCTCCTGCCGCTGGCTGTTCGCCGGTTCCCGGCGCTGCATCGCGCCGCCGTCCACCCTGCGGCCCACGCTGACGGCGCCGGGCCATGCGTTCGGCATGTGCATCGGCGGCAGCCTCCTCGGCGGCTTCGGCAGCGGCTTCCTCCTCGAGAAGCGCCTGCCGGTCGGCCATCGGTATCTGATAATAATCGGGATGGATTTCGTTGAAGGCGAGGAAGCCGTGACGGTTCCCACCATAATCGACGAAGGCAGCTTGCAGTGACGGCTCAACGCGCGTCACCTTGGCGAGATAGATGTTGCCACGCAGGAGTTTGCGCGCGGCGCTTTCGTAGTCGAATTCCTCTACGCGGCCGTCACGCAGAACGACGACCCGGGTCTCCTCCGGATGCGTCGCATCGATAAGCATTTTGTTGTTGGACATGTGTCGGTTTCCTTGGCGCGCCGGCTGGGCAAGGGACCGGTCGAAGACCATGGGCCTCTTTCGGCGGTTGAAATGCCGAGGGCGCGCGCTTTGGGTAGGGTTGAAGGATGGATTGGTTGAATGTGCGGGAACGCGCGCAGGCTCTCGCCGGCTGAGTCTGCCGGACGGGGGCCGCCAAGGACTCGTTGGAGCCGGGTGACGGTTGAGCGGGCTGCACGCGAAAGGGGCATTATCTGGGTTCAAGTTTGCCCCGCCGGATGCTTAGGCATTCCGGCAGGTGGTTGACAGGGTGGATGCCACGCGTCGCTTGCGGCAACAGGCACCATCGGATGACGCGGCCCGGGAGCCCCCTTTCAACGGGCGCCGAGCGAGCCGCATGCAATGGACATCGCGTCCGTTCCGTCGCGGCGCGGTCGTTTCGGCATCTGAGACTTTGGAGGATCGTGGGCTGGCCACAGTCCACCAAGTGTGGACGCTCTGGCCGGCTCGATATCTCTTCCAGTTCTTCGCCGATCCGCGCAAACGCCCGTCGCAGACATGGCCGCATGGCCGACGCAGCTGCCCAGTTCCGCACCTTCAGGAATTGCTTTTCCCGGCAAGGACTTAGGATCTGGCGCGCGACTTCCTACGGCTCCGACGAGACGCGGAGAAACAGAACGCAAGCGAAGTGTAACGGGTTCGCAGTCCTGGTGACAAGAGTGTTCAGGTGACCACAGCCACCGTGAAGCGTGCCAACCCGCCATCCAGCATGCGGCGATCTGGCAAAATATTTGTTAAAGTGCGGCAGATTCTGAACTTTTTCGTCTGTTTATGCCAGGAAAATAGCGCGGAGAAATGCCGGGGGGGCCTCCAAGATTTGTCAGTCTTATGCTCGCTGCTGTTGCGGTGGCGGGAGCGGTGGTGGTATTGCGCCCTGCCACGGCAACGGCCCAAGCAAATTTATCTGATGTGTTACAGTGGCTTAAATCAGAGACGACCGCGCAAACGACCATCGAAAAGCCGGCTCAACCCGTCTCTCCCGCGCCGGTGGCTACCCCACCCCAATCGGAAGCAACCGCAGTCGGCATACTTGGCGATAAAGCCGAGACCCTGTTCCAGCTCACCTTGACCCGCGGCGTCACAGCTGAGGTCTATACGCTTGCCAACCCCTACCGGGTTATCGTCGATCTGCCCGGTGTTTCGTTCAAGCTTCCCGCCGAGTCCGGACGCGACGCGCGCGGACTCGTCAGCGCCTTCAGATACGGTCAGTTCGATGAAGGCAAGGCCCGCATCGTCCTGGATACGACAGGCCCAATCGCCATCGCCAAGGCGGCGATGACGAATGCTCGATCGGGTCCCGGTGTGGTGTTGACCATCGAACTGAAGTCGACCGATGCGGCCGCATTCGGTGACGGTACCGGCGGCGGCCGCAAGCCGCCTGCGGCCGCAGAGAGCCCAACCGATCATGCGACGCCCGCGCTTCCCAAGCGCGCCACGGCAAAGCCCATTATCGTCATAGATCCGGGCCATGGCGGGATCGATCCGGGCGCGGTCGGAGCCGCAAATCTGCTTGAAAAAGACCTGGTCCTGAGGGTGTCCCGTCGCGTGCGGGAACTACTTGAGCAGTCGGGCCGCTACGATATCGTCGTGACGCGCGCACGTGACGTGTTCGTATCCCTAAGCGAACGCCTAAAAATCTCGCGCCAAGCCGGCGCCGACCTGTTCATATCGATCCACGCCGACAGCATTGAGCAGGCCTATGCCCAGTCGATCAAGGGTGCGACGGTCTATACGCTCTCCGAACGCGCCTCCGACGCCGAGGCCCGGGCGATCGCAGAGAAGGAAAATGCGTCCGATCTCATCGCCGGTCTCGACGTAGCGGGTGGCGAAGAGAATGATGACGTTAAAAATATCCTCCTTGACCTGATGAAGCGCGAAACAGCGAATTTCTCGGCCGAGTTCTCGCGCACGCTCGTTGCAAAGTTGAAATCGAACATTTCCCTGTCGCGCGATCCGGAACGGGCCGCAGCCTTCAAAGTGCTGCGGCAGACGCACGCACCGTCGGTGCTGGTAGAACTTGGTTACGTGAGCAATCCGGACGAGTCGCGTCAGATGCAATCGGCGCGCTGGCAGGAAAAAGTCGCCAAATCGATCGTCACGGCGGTTGACACCTACTTCTCGAAACGCGCTTCCGTGTCGCGATGATTGAGGGAGTTGTACGGAATTGTGGAACGGTGGAGCACCTATACCAGCGGACCGCCGTATCCGACGATGTTGCGCCATAATTCATGCTATCCTGTAGACTCGGCCCATCGGGATTGCTGCGCTGCGGCAAGTCGTTTAACTAGGCCTGATAATTCAGCGGCAACTTTCCGTTGCCACAACCGCCGGCAGCACCTCATCGGACACCTGGTGATCGAGTGATGCTCAAGGCCCAATTCCGGAACGCATGCGAGCCCCAGTCTACCCGCCCCCGGCCGAACCCAAAAAGAAGCGGCGCCGCAAAAGCCTGCTGCTAACCTTCCTCGGCTGGAGCTTCGGATTTTTCGTCGTGGCGTTCGTCGGCGTGTCGGCGGCGATTGGTTGGCTGCTTTTCGAAGCCTCGAAAGATCTCCCCGACTACGAGAGCCTCGCGCGCTACGAGCCGCCCGTCATGACCCGCATTCATGCACATGACGGGTCGCTCATTGCCGAGTATGCACGCGAGCGGCGCATCTTCGTGCCGATCAACACGGTACCCAAGCGCGTCATCGCCGCGTTCCTGTCGGCCGAGGACGCCCGCTTCTACGAGCACGGCGGGATCGATTTACAGGGTGTGGCGCGTGCCGCCATCAAGTATATCGAGACCAAGGCAACCGGTCGCGGCAGCATCCAAGGCGCCTCGACAATCACGCAGCAGGTCGCCAAGAACTTTCTGCTGACCAGCGACCGCACCTTCGACCGCAAGATCAAGGAAGCGATCCTCGCGATCCGCATCGAGCGGGCCTATCCGAAGGACAAAATCCTAGAGCTCTACCTGAACGAGATCTACCTCGGGATTGGCGCATACGGTGTCGCGGCTGCCTCGCTCAATTACTTCAATAAGGAACTCAAGGACCTTACGCTGGAAGAGGCGGCCTACCTCGCCGCTTTGCCGAAAGCACCGAACAATTACCATCCCTTCCGCCATCGCCAGAAGGCGCTGGAGCGCCGGAATTGGATTCTCGAACAGATGGCGGAAAACGGGTTCATAAAGGACGAGGAAGCCGTCGCTGCCAAAGCCAAGCCTCTCGAAGTGAAGTTCCGTCAGTCCGGCGCGCATATTTTCGCCGCGGAATACTTCGCCGAGGAGGTGCGCCGCTCGCTGCATGCGCGCTACGGCGAAGAAAAGCTGTATGCCGGCGGCCTGTCCGTCCGCACGACGCTGAACCCGCGCTTGCAGGAAATGGCGCGGCTGTCGTTAATCGACGGGCTCGTCGCCTACGACAGGGACCAGGGTTGGCGCGGTCCGGTATCCAAAATCGACATTTCCGGCGACTGGGGCATCCCACTCGGCGCCATGGACATTCCCACCGACATCTTGCCATGGCGGCTTGGCGTCGTTCTTGAGGGTGGCAAAGACAAAGCTGTCGTCGGGTTGCGCCCCGCCCGCCAGCAGGACGGGACGTTGACCAAGGATCGCGAGGCCGTCGAGATTACTTTAGCCGAAGTGAAGTGGGCCAAAGTCCCCACGACCAAGGCGGTGCCGAAAGCGATCACAGACATTCTTGCTCCAGGCGACGTGATTTATGTCGCCCCGAAAGATCCGCGTAAACTCGATGGCGTCTGGTCGCTGATGCAGATCCCGGAGGTCGCAGGCGGACTCGTTGCGATGGACCCGCACACCGGTCGTGTGCTCGCGGTAGCGGGCGGCTTTTCCTTCGCGATGAGCCAGTTCGATCGTGCCATCCAGGCGAAACGTCAGCCCGGCTCGTCGTTCAAGCCTTTCGTGTACGCAGCCGCGCTCGACAACGGCTACAAGCCCACGTCGATCATCCTCGACGCCCCCATCGAGATCGAGCAGGGCCCCGGCCAGGACATCTGGAAACCGGAAAACTACGACAAGGAAAAATCTTTCGGGCCGACGACTTTGCGGGTTGGCGTTGAGAAATCCCGCAACCAGATGACGGTGCGTTTGGCGCAGGATGTCGGCATGCCGATCATCACCGAGTACGCCAAGCGCTTCGGCATCTATGACGACCTGCTACCCGTTCTGTCCATGTCGCTCGGCGCGGGCGAAACAACGCTCCTGCGCATGGCGACGGCCTATTGCATGCTTGCCAACGGCGGCAAGGAAGTCCGTGCCACATTGATCGACCGCATACAGGATCGTTGGGGCCGCTCGGTCTGGAAGCACGACGCCCGCGAATGCGTTGGATGCGCCGCCGAAACGTTCGACGGTCAGTCCGAACCCGAGATTCCCGATGATCGCAAACAGATCATCGATCCCCACAGTGCCTACCAGATGACCTCGATCCTCGAGGGCGTGGTCCAGCGCGGCACGGCGACCGTGTTAAAGTCCCTCAATCGGCCGGTTGCGGGCAAGACAGGCACGACAAACGAAGAGAGAGACGCCTGGTTTGTCGGGTATACGCCCGACATGGTCGTCGGCGTTTACGTCGGCTTCGACACGCCCCGACCCATGGGCAAGGGCCGCACGGGCGGCGGCGTTGCGGCACCGATTTTCGGCGATTTCATGAAGCGCGCATTGGCGGACGAGCCAGCCGCACCGTTCCGGGTCCCGCCTGGGTTGAAGCTCGTACGCGTGAACCTGAAGACCGGCCTGCGCGCCGAACCCGGCGCTACGCAAGCCATACTCGAGGCCTTCAAGCCGACAGAAGAGCCAGACGACGCCTATTCGATTATCGGCTTCCAGGTCAGCGATACAGGCACATCCCCGGGCTCGGCGACGGAGGACACCGCAGGCGGTGGCTACTCGCCGCAATCCGATGCCTGGACAGCGACCTCGACGCCGCCGGGCAATGCTCCCGCCCCGCCGCCGCCACGTCCCCCCGGTTGGTGAAGCGCACCTTGCCCACACTTTATCGTGTCGTCATACGGTCCGTCGCCGCCGTACGGCGTTTACAGGACCGCAGGCCAACACTATATGCGGGGCTTCCGGTTTCAACGACTGCCACGCCATTGCTCTGAAAGGTCTGTTCCATGCGCGCTGAAGCGCAAAAAACCGTCGACAGCATCCAGGAAGCGCTCGCGCTTCTGAGGAGGTATCTTTGACCCGGACCACGCCGAAGAGCGCCTGGCCGAACTGAACCGCCGTGCAGAAGACCCGGCCCTTTGGTCGAAACCTGCAGAGGCCCAAAAGGTCATGCGCCAGCGCCAGACGCTGGAAAAGTCGCTGTCGAGCTTCAAACGCATGCAGCAGGAACTCGACGACAACGTCACGCTGATCGAGATGGGCGAAGCCGAAGGCGACGCCGCGACGGTAGCGGAGGCTGAAGGCCTGCTGACCAAGCTCGATCACGAAGTCCAGAGCCGCAGTGTGGAGGCGCTGCTCTCGGGCGAAGCTGACGGCATGAACACCTACCTCGAAGTGCACGCCGGCGCCGGCGGTACCGAAAGCCAGGACTGGGCCTCCATGCTGCTGCGTATGTATATGCGCTGGGCCGAGCGTCGCGGATTCAAGGTCAAGTTGATCGACGAAAGCCCCGGCGAAGAGGCCGGCATTAAGTCGGCAACACTTGAAATCGAAGGCGAGAATGCATTCGGGCTGCTGAAAACCGAAGGCGGCGTGCACCGCCTCGTGCGAATCTCACCCTACGATTCGAACGCTCGCCGCCACACGAGTTTCGCGTCCGTCCAGGTCTATCCCGTCATCGACGACACGATCGACGTCGACATCAACCCGGCCGACGTCGATATCTCGTTTGCGCGCTCTTCGGGTGCGGGTGGCCAGCACGTCAACCGCACGGAAAGCGCGGTGCGGCTTGTCCACAAACCGACCGGCATCGTCATTTTCGCTCAGGAGCAGCGCTCGCAGCACCAGAATAAGGACATCGCTTTCAAGCGCCTGAAGGCCCGACTTTACGAAATGGAACTGAAGCGCCGCGAAGAGAAAGCCTCCGCCGATCAGGCCGCCAAGACCGACATCGGCTGGGGTCACCAGATCAGGTCTTATGTTTTGCAGCCTTATCAGCTCGTCAAGGACCTCCGCACAGGCGAGCAATCGACCGCGCCCGACAACGTGCTTGACGGCGACCTCGATCCTTTCATCCAAGCCACGCTCTCAGCCCGCATCAAGGGTGGCAATGGCGCGGTCGTCGAGGACATCGAGTAGCGCTCAGCCGCCTTGCCGCGCCGAAAGGATCTCGATGCGATCGTCCGCTTCCAGGCGCCAGCTTTCGCGGCTTCGCGCGGGCACGAACGCACCGTTGACGGCCGTGGCAACACGCGTCCCGCCCAGATCTTCCGCTGCGAGAAGTTCGGCCAGCGTCTCCGCCCGCGTTTCGCGCAACGCGCCGTTTACCGTCAGCGAAATCGTCTCAGACCGCATCGTTGGGCCGCCGTTGGTTACGACAAGAGTTTGCCTTCGAGTTGGATGATGCAGCTGTCGATGTTGTGTAGGATCTCTTCCGTATGCACGAGATCCTTTTCCAGCCGTTCTACATCATCCGAATGATCGTCGTCGTTGAAGGCAGACGATAACCGGCCGAGTGCGGCGAAGAACCCCTTTTGTCGCCGGCTGCGGGCCGACGCGCGTTCCGCTTTGGCTTCCGCCGCCCTTGCGCGCTTGAGTTCCGCGGCGACGCGTCTTTTCAGAAGCGCCACTTCCTTTTTCTTATGCCGCAATTCTTTGATCGCCGATTTCGCCTCTGCCGGCGAATGAACTTTGACCGTCACTTCGGTCCCGACAATCGTCGCAAACCGCATGTCCCTAAGTTGCATGCTTAAATGTCCCCGCCGGGCGGATCGCCTACGAATGGCAACGCTACATGGTCGCTGGGCCGAGGTCAGCCGCCACGCGAAAAAGAATAGTTATCTGCAACTCGTCTGGATCGTTAACGTTTAGCCACGCGACGCTAGGACAGATACGCTGACGGCTGGAATTGAACAATTGCCTCAAATGACCTGTGGGCATGCGGAGCGGAGGCCGTGCGCCGCTGCGACATCCGAGCCTTGGCACTGGTTCGATAGCGCACAACCCGATATCGAATGTTGCATCAAAAACGGCAACGGACGGGCTCACCGTGAACATTCTAGGGATCGTTACCAAGTCGCATGACACGGGTCTCGCGCTGCTCCAGAACGGTCAGCCGTCCTACATCCTGGAAGAAGAGCGCTTCAACCGCCAGAAGCACACGTTGGAATTCCCTGCCAATTGTCTCGACACGATTTTTGGTGATGCGGGCCTGTCGTTTGACGACATCGATGTGCTGACGACACCGTGGGACATGGATCGTCTCCGACCCACCTTCTTCAAAAACGTCACCGACAAGCTGCCGTCGAGCCTCAACCTCCTGCGGCCCGGCGCGCACCGCGTGCAGGCATCGGCCATCGTGAACCTGCCGTTCCGGCTTTGGATGGGCCTCGGCAAGCGCTACGGCTACCGGAATGTGCCCAAGCTCGTTCAGGTCTCCCACCACAACTCGCACGCAGCCGTCTTCAACGTCTCGCCGTTTGAGGAAGCTGCCATCCTGGTCATGGACGGCTATGGCGACGACACCTCGACGAGCGGATACATTGGCCAGGGCACCAAGCTGGAGCGCGTCTGGCACAGTCACTTCTTCGACAGTCTGGGCATGCTCTATACATGCGTAACCGAATACCTCGGCTTCAAGGTCTTTGAGGAAGGTACCGTCATGGCGCTTGCCGCCTGTGGCGGCCCGACTTACGTCGAAAAATTTCGCGATCTGATCCAGCTTCTGCCCGACGGCCAGTTCCGCATCAATCGCGACTACATCTCCTTCGATACGCACGGTCTCGTCCGTCCGTTCAAATGGAAATTCTACCAGACGTTTGGTCCGCCCCGGTCGCGCAAGGATCCGATGACCGACCATCACCGCGACATCGCCCATGCTCTGCAAGTGGTGGTCGAGGAAACGATCCTCCACATCGTACGCGATATGGAAAAGCGCCAGTCCTCGCGCAACCTCGTCATTTCCGGCGGCGTCGGGCTCAACTGCGTGGCCAACGCCCGCATCTTGCGCGATACCAAATTCGAGCGCGTCTGGGTTCCCCCGTGCGCCTCCGACACCGGCGCGCCGCTGGGGTCCGCGCTCTGGCACTGGCACCAGACGCTCGGCAACCCCCGCACCTTCGAGATGAAGCATGCCTTCTACGGCAAGGGTTTCACCGACGCCGAGATCAAGGCGGCGCTCGACAACGCGGGGCTCAAGTACAAGAAATTTGAGGAAGCTGATCTGTTGCGGCATGTGGCCAAACTATTGAGCGAACAGAAGATCGTTGGCTGGTTTCAGGGCCGCGCCGAGATGGGCCCGCGCGCGCTCGGCAATCGCTCGATCCTGTCGGACGCACGCGATAACAAGGTGAAGGAGCTGATCAACGCCAAGATCAAGCATCGGGAAGCCTTCCGCCCGTTCGCGCCCGTCGTGCTTCTGGAGCGCGCGCAGGAATTTTTCGAGGTATCGCAGCCCGACCCGTTCATGACGCTCGCCCCGCGCATTCATCCCGATAAGCTTTCGCTCATCCCTGCTGCGGCTCACGTCGACGGAACAGGCCGCATTCAAACCATCGAGCGATCCGAAAACCCGCGCTATTACGGCGTGATCGAGGAGTACGCGAAGATCACCGGCATCCCCGTCATTCTCAACACGAGCTTCAATCGTCAGGAGCCAGTGGTGAATTCTCCCGAGCAGGCAATTTCATGCTACCTGCGCACGGACATGGATTGTCTTGTCATGGGCGATTACTACACCGAAGATCGCAACGCCGATGCGGTCAGGTATGCCCGCGAAAACTTCGTTTCGGTGCCCGCCGCAGGCAGCGAATAGCAACGTCGTCTGCGGCGGCCCCTCTGCCCAGCCCCAAGGTCACTCGGCAGTTGGCGCATTCTCGGAGGCACAATGAACGAACGGGTTGAAGCGAGCGGGCTCAAGGCGGCGATCATTCCGGTGACACCGTTCCAGCAGAACTGCACTCTGATCTGGGATGCGGCCACCAAGACCGGCGCTGTCGTTGATCCCGGCGGGGACGTGAGCCAGATCCTGGCAGCCATTTCCGAAACCGGACTGCAAATCGAAAAGATCCTACTCACTCACGGTCATATCGACCATGCCGGCGGGGCGGACGAACTCCGCCAGAGCCTGGGCGTGAAGATCGAGGGGCCGCACAAGGCCGACAAAATTTTGCTCGACAACCTGGAGGCGCAGGGCGACGCCTACGGCCTGCCCGCCAAAAACGTCACGCCCGATCGCTGGCTCGATGAGGGCGATACGGTGACGGTCGCGGGACACACGTTCGAAATTCTTCATTGCCCCGGCCATTCGCCAGGTTCGGTGGTATTCGTCAACAAGCGCCAGAAGTTCATGCTGGCGGGCGACGTCATTTTCCGCGGCTCGATCGGTCGTACGGATTTCCCTTACGGCGACCATGACGCCCTGATTACCGCGATCAAGACCAAGCTCTTTCCGCTGGGGGACGAATTCGCCTTCATCTGCGGTCACGGTCCAACGAGCACCATTGGTGCTGAACGCCGGTCCAATCCGTTTCTAACCTGAAGCGCTATTCGCGCCAGCGCAGGCCCAGATCGAGGCAGCCGAAGACGCCGCATTCTTGTGCAGCCGTGCCGTAACCCTTCAGGTCGGCATCTTCGAATTTGTCGACCGTCTCCACCCGCAGGGTCTCCGAGCAGCTCGCGCGGCAGTACTCCCACGTTCCGCCCGGCAATTGAACCTGTGGGCCGTAGCGTGCTTCGCGGACTGCACCCCGCACACGTCCGTTGCCAAATCGGCTGTCGGCAACGACGTAGCCTTGTTCCAGACCGTCGTAGCCTCGGCTGCGCTTGAACCCTGCATCCGCCGGCAAAACGGCCGTCGCGCTGAGCCCGGCTGCGAGACAGAAGGCCAATGCGAAAGAAGGGCGAAGAACCATCGGTCGTCTCCAAGTGACAGCGCGTGCCGCGGGTGGCCCGCAGGTACGAATAGTTTCAGCAATACCATGACTCTGTGGAGAAAAGCGTGTCCCGCGCGCCGCGCTGCCGGACTAGCTGCGCTCCAGTTCGAGGTCGACAGAGCGAAACCCCTGCCCGTCCGTGGCAATGGATATCAACTGGCTCTTGCCTTCCAGCGTGATCGACATTGTGGCCTTGATTGTCCCGTCGATCGTCAGATCGATGCGGTCCTCCGAGAACGTGCCGTTTACCGACCCGGTCGAGTTGAAAGACCGCTCCTCCCACGTACCCGAGATCGCCTCGCCCGATTGATTGAGTGAGGCGCGCAGATCGATTTTGTTTGACGCGCTCGCGCACGCCAGCGCGATGCCGAGTCCGTTGCCTGAATCCTTTGAAGTGAAGTATGCCTTACAACTCAGAGCTTCGGACTGTCCGGAAAGCAAATGGACCCGCCCGCTGCCGCGCCATGTTCCGGCAAGGTCGTCAAATGGTGTCGCAAACGCGGCTGGAACGGCCATGACGATCGCCAATCCAATGAGTGGCAGCGTTCTCAAAAATCGATGACGCATGGCTGCGGTGGTCCCGCCTGTTTCGAGCTAGGCCTAAAATGAAATAACGAAATAAGGATCGGCTGCGATTGCGGCCAATCTTTGGGGACACCGGCACGCAGCCGAACTTCATGCTGCATCGCACACAAATGAAGCTGCGCGGCACGGCCGCGCCCTACGGATAGGCAGGTTCTACCCAGGGGAGTAGGACGCCAACAGGCAACTTGAATGTATGTATCTGCGCCGAAACAATAGCCCATCCACTCGTTGAAAATGCGAGCGGCCGGATGCCCAGGCTTTGCGGGCATCGGACCGGAAAAAATGACCTCGGGGAGTTGCTTGATCCATGGAAGCTAGAGCGAAGAACAAAGTCATCTCTGCCGAGCAGGCCATCGCGCTGATCAAGGACGGCGACGTCATCTGCACAACCGGTTTCGTTCAAAGTTGCATTCCAGAAGCCCTCCACGCCGCGCTCGAAGCGCGCTACGTCGAAACGAAGTCGCCCAAGGGCTGCACACTCATCATGTGCGCAGGTGCCGGCGACAGCAAAGGCCTCGGCACAGGCCGCTTGCACCACGAAGGTCTTCTCACCCGCGTCATCGCCGCCAACTTCGGCCGCATGCCGAAAGTCGCTCAGGCTGCGCAGGAGAACAAGATCACCGGCTACAATCTTCCTCAGGGCGTTATTTCCAAGCTCTATCGCTCGTGCGCGGCTGGTTCCCCGGGATTATTCACGAAGGTCGGCCTCCACACCTACGTCGATCCGCGTCTCGGCGGTGGCAAAGTCAACGAGGTTACCACCGAAGACATCGTCAAGCATGTCGAAGTCGAAGGCGAGGAATGGCTCTTCTACAAAGCGACGCCGATCGATGTCGCTTTGATCCGCGCCACCAGCGCCGATCCGTCCGGCAACCTGTCCATGGAAAAGGAATGCCTGACGCTGGACGTTCTGGCGCAGGCCATGGCCGCTCACAACAACGGCGGCGTGGTCATCGCGCAGGTCGAGCGCATCGTCGAGCAGGGTTCAATTCGCCCGAAGGACGTGCGTGTGCCGGGAATTCTCGTGGACTGCGTGGTGGTCGCCGATCAGCCCGAAATGCACCGGATGAACTACGGGATCATGTATAATCCCGCACTGTCCGGCGAGATACGCATTCCCGTCGAGAACATGCCGAAGATGGAACTCGACGAGCGCAAGATCATCGCGCGCCGCGCCGCCTTTGAACTCCCGCCGAACGGCGTCATCAACCTCGGTGTCGGCGCGCCCGATGGCGTCGCTGCCGTGGCTGCCGAAGAGCGCGTGACGCCCTACATCACCATGACGACAGAAGCCGGGGCCATCGGCGGCGTGCTCGCTGGGGGATCGAGCTTCGGCTCATCCGCCAACGCCCATGCGATCATCGATCAGAACCAGATGTTTGATTTCTACCACGGCCGCGGCCTCGACCTCACCTGCCTCGGCATGGCGGAGTGCGATCAATTCGGCAACGTCAACACGTCGAAATTTGGCGGCCGCCTGAACGGCTGCGGCGGCTTCATCGATATCTCGCAAAACGCGCGTGCCGTCGTATTCGCCGGCACCTTCACCGCCGGCGGCCTCGAAGTCGAAATCCACTACGGCAAGCTCAAGATCGTGAAGGAAGGCAGGGCCCGCAAGTTCGTGAACAACGTTGAGCAGATCACGTTCTCCGGCCCGTACGCCAGCCGCAAATCGCAGCCGGTGATTTATTGCACCGAGCGTTGCGTGTTCCAGTTGACGCCTGGCGGGCTGGAATTGATCGAGGTGGCACCCGGAATCGACATCGACAAACACATTCTTCCTCACATGGATTTCCAGCCCATCATCAATAAGCCGATGCCGATGGATCGCCGCATCTTCGTGGACGATCCCATGGAGTTGCTGTCCGAGCTGTTGAACCTCAAGCTGTCCGAACGTGTCAGCTACGACAGCGACCGGAACATCCTGTTTGTGAACCTGGAGGGCTGGAGCGTCCGCAAAAAAAGCGACATCGACGATCTGCGCAAAACGCTTGTGGCCGCCTGCGTGGCTGCGGGCCGGCGCGTTAACTCCGTCGTCAACCACGACGGCTGCCGGATTGCCGAGGACCTCTACGACGACTACGCCGAAATGATCCAATACATGATGGACGATCACTACCTGACGACGACGCGTTACACGACCTCCGCTTTCATGCGCTTGAAGATGCAGGAAGCGTTGTCGAAACGCGGTCTGGCCCCGCACATTTTCGAACGCAAGGAAGACGCCCACGCCTTCCTGGACGACCAGGCGGCGGAGTAGCAAACTTCCGCGCGCAGCGGCCGGCTCCGCGAAGCGGTTTTGTTGCGTTCCAATCAGCGGCTCTCTTCCGCGCGCAGCGGCCGGCTCCGCGAAGCGGTGTCGGTGCGCGCCAACTAAGGAGTCTATCAGGCGCGCCGTTGCAACCGGCCGGCAAGGAAGCCGACGGCGAGGAGCACCAGCCCCACTGTCAGCAGCGACACCGAAGTCGTGCTGGGTCCTGCTTTCAGATAGGCCCGGCGCGGGTCTTGCTGGTCGTAGGATACGGGGTGCGTGCCGTTAGGACCAAGCGCCGCGACGTCTCGCGCCTTTGTTCTGCTGGGCAATCCGAAATCCCACGGCTCCAGCTTATGCCCTTCAAACGTGACGCCATCGACTGAATAGCGATAGCTGAGCGCCAGACTTTCAGCTCCAACTCTCTCATGCAACCCGCCGCGCAGCTTGTCGGTCATTGGAATTGTGCGCGTCTCTTCTGCCGTTTCGAGTGCATGTGTTGTGATCGTCGCGACGGCGGTCGGCCATGATTGCGTGAGAATTCCACGCCACGCGCCAACCCCGCCAATCAACGCGATCAACAACCCGGCCGACATGATGACGGTGGCGAACGTGGCTGCACTGCGCCGGTACTGATGTGCCGCGCGGCGGCGCTGGGCAGGGGACATGCGTCAGGTGGCTCCACTCGAAATGGGGACCGGGGACGCGCCAACGGAAGACCCGGCGGTGAATGCCATCAAGATAGGAACTGCGACTGCGGACGCAATGGGGCGAGACATGAATCGAGCAGAAGCAAGCCGGCGTCCAGCGCTTCCGTCCACCCTATCAGCGAGGCTTCGCCAGCTGTTTCCGGCTCCAGAGTTGCCGGAATATGGATGAAGCCCGCACGCGCCGGGTGCGGCGCGCGCGCCGCGTACCGCAGCGAATAAAATAATATCGAATTGCACAGGTAGCGACCGGGATCGGTCGAAATTTCGGCCGGATACCCCGCCGCCGTGAGACGGCGAACGACGCGCCGCACTGGCAGCTTTGCCGACCGCCGAGGCCGGTCCCCGGCAACGACCTTTTCGTGCACGGCAAAGTGCCCGCATGCGTCCTCGACGCGCTTGGTTTCATTGTAGGCGTAGCTCTCCACCACCAGACCCGATGCCCGCGCGGAGACGCCAAAATGTAGGACGAGATTAGGACGGTGCTGCCGCAGTAGAGCGTCCAGACGGATCGGAGCCTCCGACCAGTCGACGGGAAGCACATCTGAAACGAATTCGAGGTCGCCGAACCGCAACGAGGCGAGTTGGGCCAAGTCGGCGGCAAGATCGGCCGAGACGTTGCGCACGACTCCCGGAAACGCCCCGAACCCGGTAAGTAGGACCGTATTGCGAGGCATATCCCCCACGACAAGCGGTGCTTGAAAAGCAAAGCTCCGGAGGCGCGAGCCCCCGGAGCTAGATGCAGTCTTCGAAACCATCCGGCGTCAGCTCCCGTTCGACAACGCTTGCATTCGTATAGTCTCGAATGCGGAAACGTCGAGGTTTGGCTTCAAGTCAGACGGATCTTTAGCGCGGCGCACACGGCCGTCGAACTGAGCGCCCTCCGAGATCGACAGCGTCTGGTGCGTGATGTCACCCTCGACTTGAGCTGTCGGGTGCAGCATGACTGCCGCCGCCCTGATGGCGCCTTTGATGCCGCCGCGCACTTCTATGGCGTCGGCGCTGACGGTGCCAATGACTGAGCCCTCTTCGCCAATCACGACTTGGCGTCCGTGGATGTCGCCATGAACGTCACCGTCGATGGTCAGCTTGTTTTGCGAAATGATCGTAATTTTTTCGCCCATGATCGTCAGGTCGGTACCGATCACGGACATGCCGCTACCCGACGACGATCTCTCGAACGGAGACCCTGCCGGACGCGCCGCTGTCGGCGCAGACGAGCCCGTCATACTGGGCATGGAGGGAGGCTTGGGCGGAGCGCCGTCGGAACCTGGACCACGACTGAACACGGATTTGAACTCCCTTGCGTTGGCACGATAACACCCTCTCCTGGGCCGGCATCATGCGCGGTTGTCGGCAATATGTCGAGGCGGGTGAACGGGATGACGGCCTGGCTGTGGCGACGAAGACGCCCCACCGGTTTAACGGCCGGACTGCGCCTCCGGGTCTTTGCATCGCCACACAACCGATGCGACCAGGATGGCGTACGCAGCGACGAGATAAGGGGTCCCGGCCTCCAGCCAGGGCCGCACCATCTCGCGCGCCACACCAAGTTCGGGACTTACCCCGCCCCATCGAAAGAATAGGACCCAGAAAACGATTTGTGCTGCCGCGGCCATGAGGCCGGGCACTAAGAATGCAATGGCCCAGAAACGTGACTGGCCGGCTGACGGCAGCCGTTCCCAAAGAAGATACGTGACGGCGAAAAACGTAGCCAATGCAACTGTGGCCCAGCCGTAAAAGCGAAACCAGCTCTCGCCCAGTCCGGCATAGAGCAAGACCGCCAGTGCCACGCCGGCGCCGAGCACTCCGGCCAGCCGATTGAGGAAAGCCCGATAAGACATCGGTGAGCTTTTAGCGCGTTTTCACGCTGCAGGGCCACCCCGTGTTCTCAAAACACAAAGGGCCGCTCGATAACGAGCGGCCCCGTGAGATCGGTGCGAAATTCCCGGGGGCGTCAGCCCGCCGGTGTCGCCCATCGTCAGGTTGTCAGCGGAAGGTGTTCCGATGAAATCCCGCGCGATGCCGACATCGCAGCCTTCAAGATCCCACTCGACATCGGATCACCTCCTTCCAGTTGTTGCTCGATTTCGAAATGCTCTCACATTCGCCGCAACTTGAAAAGAGGCTGATCAAAATCGCCAGTTGGCCACCTGCCGAAATAAAGCGCTCGACAACCAGCCGGATTAACCGTTCGCCACTGTTGTGAGCGACCGGCCGGCCTTACGCTCGGTCAAGACCCGCGCGGCATAGGCCATCGCCGCGACGCCAATGGCCGACACCACGAATTCTAGCCCCATCGACGTGCCGATCTGCCGGAGAATGATCCAGGCCGCGAAGGAAAGGATGGTCCCGAGCGCAAAAATTTCCAGGGCATGCCGTCCACACAGCGATATTGCGCGCGCCACCGGCCGTTCCAGCCAAGCCGCCGACGTCGGAATCAGCGACCCGGCCATGTAGGCCAGCGCCAGAACATGCAGAAAGCGCCAGGCGGAAAGGTCCGGCTTGCTAACCCGCCCGATCAGGTCGGGAGGCAACAGCGGATTGTCCGGCAACCATCCGATCGGTACCCATGGCGCCGCATAAAGAAACGAAAACGAGACATACAAAATAGCCATCGCCAGCACGGCTGCACGATTGGTGAGTTCGTGATTGCGCGCCAGCATCGCGGCCGCCGCTCCGGTGGTGAACAGGAGTTGCCATGCGAATGGGTTGAAGAACCAGCCCTCTCCTGGCGTATTGACCGGCAAATTGATCTTGAAGTAGTTGGCCGCGGCCCAGATTCCGGCGGATGCGGCCAGGGCCGTCACGACGCCCTTCCGGAACAAAATTAGCATCACCGGAAACCAGAGCATCAAGACCACATACAACGGCAAAATGTTCATCTGGTTGGGTTGATAAGTCAGCGAGAGCGCACCGAGCGCCGCGCCGGCCGGGTCTTGGGCAAGTTTCTGCAGGAACATGTTGTGCACGTAGGCCGGGTCGCGAAAGATGTGTGCCGCCGCATAAAGCATTACCGCCGACGCAATCAGAACGGCGATGTGCCAGAAGTAAATGCGCCCGGCCCGCTTGATGGCCCGTTGAAAGGATGGTTTCAGCGGTCCCCGATCGCTGCCCAACCCATAGGCCAGTGCCGCCGAATACCCCGACAGCAGAACGAAAACCTCGCTTGCGTCAGCGAAGCCGAAGTTCTTTAGCGTCCCATAAGCCCATGAATTATCTGGTATATGGTCGATAAAGATGAAGATCAGCGCAAGACCGCGAAAGAAGTCCACTCTTGGGTCGCGTGGACGCGCGTCAGGCGCGGGCGGTACGATCATTTGGGTTCTGTCGCGCGCAGGCCGAATTGCGTAAGGCTAGTTCCCTAGCTGATCGTCAGTGATATGCGTCTGCATCGGAGTCGCCAATGTGGCGGTCAGGCTGTGCGCCAAATTGTTTTCGACTGTGCCTTCTCGGCGTCAGGCGCCCTCACGCCGCTGGCCGGCATTAGCTCCCCGCGTCGGCCGGCACGTAAACCTGCTCGCCCAACTCCCGGAACTTCGCGCTCATTTCCGCCATGCCGTCGTCGCGCTCGTTGAGCTTGGCCGCATAGTCGCGCACATCCTGCGTGATCTTCATCGAGCAGAACTTGGGGCCGCACATGGAGCAGAAGTGCGCCACCTTGTGTGCGTCCTTCGGCAACGTTTCGTCGTGGAAAGCCCGCGCCGTGTCGGGATCGAGTCCAAGGTTGAACTGATCTTCCCAGCGAAAGTCGAACCGCGCCCGCGACACGGCATCATCGCGTAACTGCGCCGCCGGATGCCCTTTCGCAAGGTCCGCCGCATGTGCTGCGATTCGGTAGGTGACGACGCCCGTCTTGACATCGTCCCTGTTGGGCAGGCCCAGGTGTTCCTTCGGCGTCACGTAGCAGAGCATCGACGTGCCGAACCACCCGATCATCGCCGCGCCGATCCCCGACGTGATGTGATCGTACCCCGGCGCGATATCGGTGGTCAGCGGCCCAAGCGTATAGAACGGCGCCTCCCCGCATTCGCTGAGCTGCTTGTCCATGTTGACCTTGATCTTGTGCATCGGCACATGACCCGGCCCTTCGATCATGACCTGACAGCCCTTCGCCCATGCGATCTTCGTGAGTTCGCCAAGCGTCTCTAGCTCTGCGAACTGTGCCCGGTCGTTGGCATCCGCGATCGAGCCGGGACGCAAACCGTCACCGAGTGAAAACGAAACATCGTACGCCCGCATGATGTCGCAAATTTCGTCGAAACGCTCATACAGGAAGCTCTCCTCGTGGTGCGCGAGGCACCACTTCGCCATGATGGACCCGCCGCGCGATACAATGCCGGTCACGCGGTTCGCGGTCAGCGGCACGTAGGCCAGCCGAACGCCCGCGTGGATCGTGAAATAGTCGACCCCCTGCTCGCACTGCTCGATGAGCGTATCGCGATAAAGCTCCCAGGTGAGCTTCACCGGATCGCCGCCGCATTTCTCCAGCGCTTGGTAGATTGGCACGGTCCCGATCGGCACCGGCGCATTCCGCAAAATCCATTCGCGCGTCGTGTGGATGTTACGCCCGGTGGAAAGGTCCATGACGGTGTCGGCGCCCCAGCGGATCGCCCACACCATTTTTTCCACTTCTTCCTCGACCGACGACGTCACCGCCGAATTGCCGATATTGGCGTTGATTTTTACGAGGAAGTTGCGGCCGATGATCATCGGCTCCAGCTCGGGATGGTTGATGTTTGCCGGAATGATCGCCCGCCCACGCGCAATTTCTGCACGCACGAATTCCGGGGTGATGAACGGCGGGATCGCGGCCCCAAAACTTTCCCCATCGGCGAGCGCCTCTTCTGCACGCTCCAGCGCCTGCCGCCGACCGGCATTTTCGCGATGGGCGACGTAGATCATCTCCTTCGTGATGATCCCCGCCCGCGCAAACTCGAGCTGCGTGAGCGCTGCGCGCGGCCTCTGCTCTCCTGCACCGTTCGTGAATGCGCCAGGCGTTCCGCCGACAACCGCCCGCAAAGGCGTGTTCACGATCGGAAAGACCCGCGCCGCATGTGCGCCGGTCACGTTGCCGTTGTCCTCCGGCTTCACCTCGCGCCCGGCGTAGGCTTCGACGCCACCTCGTTCCGCCACCCATTGCGCGCGATGGCGAGGCAAGCCCTTGCTCACGTCGATGACGACTTCCGGATCGGTGTAGGGTCCCGACGCGTCGTAAACATGAAAGGCCGGCTCCGCCGGATCGCTGAGCGCGATTTCGCGCAAGGGGACCAGCACCTCCGGATGCCCATCAGGAGCGCTATAGATCTTGCGCGAGGCGCTGATCGGTCCCGTAGTCACCGCCGGTGGTGAAAGTTCGGACGGGCGCGTGGGCTTATTCATGGCTCTCTCCCGTGCGCTCATGCGCAACGACACAGTTCATCACGACGATGAAGGGAAAGAGGCCCGGCATGAATGCCGCGCAATGCGTCCGTCCCTTCGCCGGCATGACCCGGATCAGGTTCGAAGGGTGCTTGCGCTGAACTGCGCAATCTCAGCCGGACAACCGGCGCCCCTCGGAACTCCGTGGAGTGTGGCGCGATCGACGGCCAGATGCAAGGCAGGCTGGCGTGGGTTTAAGCCCGGCCGGACGTGATCAGCCGCTCGAATGCTCTCAGTGTCCGCTCTTTCGCCAGCCGGTCTTTCATCGACCAGTGCCAGAAATGATGGCTGAGGTAGAGGCCGTAGAGTTCGAATACGAACTGATCGGCGTCGACCGCCTCGGAGAATTCACCCGCTGACTTGGCATCTTCGACGGCGGACTTCAATGTCTCCGACCAGCCGCCCAAAAACTGTTCCAGCTTGGTTCGAACATCGGCAGGCAGCGCATCGCTCTCCGCACTCGCATGAACGAACGGGCACCCACCCTGCAGCCGCGGCCCGCGCGACCAGGCGAGCCAGCGCGTGAACAGCGCGCGCAGGCGCGCTTCGCCTGTTCCGGCTGCCATCCCAGCCCCCACGACCTCACCAACGAACAATGCGGCCGCCTTGTCGATGACGCCAAGCTGCAATGCCTCTTTGCCAGAGAAATGTTGCAAGAGACCGCTGCGTGACAACTCCAGGTCTCGCGCCAAATCGCCGATCGAGAGCGCCGACAACCCACGCGCACTCGCCAGCCCCAGGCTGTGGGAAAGAATCCGTTCGCGTATTGCCTCCATCGCCTCACCTTCCAGAATGCAAGCACCACTGCGATGCCAGTTCGGCGCCCCGCTGCCGAGCGGACGGACATTTTGCATCCGCCGTCGTCGCTTACAAACAGAGGCACTGCGGAAAGAGTTGGGCGAAATCTAGCTTCTGCTGTGAACGGCACCTCGGTGTGGCCCTTGAGCCGCGTTCTGCCTTGCCGCCTTGAGTTGGCCGAAATTCAAGCCGCCAGCGCTTGTTTCGCAGTCTGCACCCACTGCGTGATTGTCTCGATATCCGGCGCGTCCCCGTTGCGCAGAATTCTGCCACCCTCCGGCGTCGTGGCGAACGACAACACAGCCGCCGAGAGAGCGACCGGATCGGCCCCGGCTAATTTGTCCGCCGTGTCATAACCGGCGCCCGCGATCAACTGAGCATGCGTTCCACGTAGGCCGGGCACGCGCAACACCAGCCGCGCTTCCGCCTTCCATTGTTCAATGAGGCCGGCGTCGTATCGTCCGCCGCCGAGCAGCGACGCGGCCGTATCCGGATCGGCGGCGAGAAAGTCCCTCACGCTGACGATTCCGCCGAGTGCCAAGCGCTCCGCGAGCCTCGGGCCAATGGAGGGCGCACGTTCCAATTCGTCCGCCTCCGTCAAATAGTAGCGCGGCGTCGCTTGCAGACGTGACAGCGAGCGCGACGGGTCGGGTTGGGAAGCCAGGATCGACCGATTGGAAACCTCTGGCTCGGCTATGGACTGAATGGATTTCAACACAGGCACGGAAGGTGTGGGTTGCGCAGTGACCTCAACCTGCTTGCCCGCGCCAGCGTTTGCAGCTGGCTTTAAGGCTGCGGTGCGCCTGCGCGCTGGTGGGGTTGCAGCAGGTGCCAAGCGCAGCGCTCGTTCCGCGTCCAATGCGGCCGCACGGGGTGCGAGGACTTCTTTCGCATGCAGATCGCGCACCGCTCGGTCATCCTCGGGAAGCGACACCTCCACGCGCCCCGTCGCCATCAACTCGTCGTACATTGCCTGAACCTGCCGTCGTGTCTCGGCATCTGCAATCTTCTTGGTAACCCACTTCGCCGGAACCTTGAGCGTGGCGAGCACGCAGTCCGCGGTCAAGGAAACCTCAGGCGGTTCAACGGCCGCCTCCGAAATCGCCCGGTCGAGGACCAGCGCAAACCCCTTGGCGGCGTAGATCAGGAGCGCAGAGACTGCATCGCGGGCAATCGGAGAGAGACCCTCCGTAGGCTCACGCACACCCGTCTTGAGGTCGTAGTGCGCGATCAGTGTCTCATAATCGGGGTTTGATCGCTCGGCGCCTGCGATGACATGCGCTTGCAGCCAATTGGCGCCCGCCGGCAACACCGGCGCCTCATCATGGTGCTGGGCTTCCCCGTGCGCGCGAAGAGCGTCGTAGGAACGATTGATGCTCCACTCGACTGCGCGATGCACACTGTTCTCGGCATCCGATTGCGCGGTGTGGAAGGGGTGGATCGGATCTGTGTAGTAATGACTGAGGACACCCGCTGCATAGACCGCGCGTTCAAAATCCCTGTCCTTCAGCGCTTCCAGAAGGTGTGCGTACCAGTTCGCGGCCTTCTCCGGCGCGCCGCCCCAGAAGTTGTCGCGCACGTGCAGCACGTGGTTTTTGAAATCCTTGAATTCGACGTCCGGAGCCTTTGAGCCGGTCAGATACACGTCGGCATGTTTCAGGAAAACGCGTCGCCACTGCTCGGCATCCGTACGTGGCAGATATTGCAATGCGTCCAGCGCCAGTTTGTGGTGCGTGCCGTTTGCATGTGCCGCATAGATGATCGTGAAAAGCAAAGACATCGCGCTGCCCCTGGGTTAGCCATGGCCCGAAGAATGGCCTGCTTCCATAGTCGGATAGCGTGAGTCGCGGACAGGTTCGTATTCCCACGCGGCTCGCGGCCGGGGATATGTCGGCTCAGAGGTGATGGCGTGGAAAGGCTCTACTCAGCCGCGCCGTTCAGCAGCACGTTCGCCGGCCTTTCCGGTGTCAGCGGCCAGCCGCCAATGTAGGGCTTGACTTCCACGGCGGTGCCGACTCGCCGCTTGCGTTCGACCGAGCGGATCATCTGCCGCAGTCGAGGTTGAATTTCCGTGCGCCAGCGCGTGCCGTTAAACACACCATAGTGCCCGACGCCCGGCTGCACGTAATGGAAGCGCTCGTCGTCCGGCACGTTGGTGCACAGAAGTTGCGCGGCCTCCGTCTGCCCCAGGCCGCAGATGTCGTCGCGCTCACCCTCGATGGTGATGAGCGCCGTCTTGCGGATCTTGGAGCAGTCGACGCGCTGCCCGCGATGCATCATGCGTCCGTCCGGCAGTGCGTGTTCCTGAAATACGGTATGCACTGTCTGCAAATAGAATTCTGCCGTCAAATCCATCACGGCCAGATATTCTTCGTAGAACTCCTGGTGGTTCTTGACGCTGTCGCAGTCGCCCTGGACCAGATTGTTGAACAGATCGACGTGAGCGTTCATGTGCCGCTCGAGGTTCATGGTCATGAAGCCTGTCAACTGCATGAAGCCCGGATAGACGCGGCGCATGGCACCCGCGTGGGGCGGCGGAACGTAGGAGATGACATTGCTCTCGAACCACGCGATCGAACGCTTGCGCGCCAACTCGTTTACGGCCGTCGGATTGCGGCGCGTGTCGATCGGACCGCCCATCAGCGTCAGTGAAGCGGGCTGCATCGCATCGTCATTGTCGGCCATGATCGCCGTGGCGGCGAGTGCGGGAACGGCTGGCTGACAAACCGCAATCAAGTGTGTGTTGGGACCAAGCGTGTGGATGAATGCAATCAAGTAGTCGATGAAGTCGTCGAGATCGAACCGGCCTTCGAACAATGGAACTTCGCGCGCGTCCGCCCAATCGGTCATGTAAACTTCGTGTTCGGGCAGCATGGCCGACACCGTACCGCGCAGTAGCGTCGCGTAGTGCCCGGACATCGGAGCGACGATAAGCACCTTGGGATCGTTCGGATCGCGCATACCTTCGCTGAAATGCCGCTTGAAGTGAACGAGATTGCAGAACGGCTTGGCACTGACGATTTCCTCGGTGACCGGGATCGTCAGTCCGTTGATGCGCGTTTCTTTCAAACCGAAGTGCGGCTTGCCGTAACGTCGCGTCACATTCTCAAAAACTTCACAAGCCGCTGCTATCGACCGGTTAATCGGCGTTGCCGAGAAAGGGTTGAACGGACTTTCTACGCTGTACTTTAGCGCCTCCGCTCCGAAGCGGAGCGGGCCAACGATGGCGTGCGCAAGTTCGTAGGCGTAGTAGTGCATGGTGCTGGCCCCCTGCTTCTCTCCGCGCCGTTTTGTGCGTTGCGTTACCGCGCGGCACAATAAAGCCATTTTTTGCAGCGCCGAAGATTCTGCAAGTCTAAACGTAAAAAGCTTGTGATCGCCAGTGAATAACGCGTGTGGGCACTGCGCCATCATACTTAATGGCAACACCTGTTGCTCATTTTCCGGCCATGATGAATTCAGCGTCCCTCACGCCACCACGCGAGCGTCAGCAGGGCGAGCAGGGCGGCGAGCGCCAACAGTCCGGTAAACAAGGGGAATATCTTCACGCCTCGGGTCATGAAGGCCTCGCGATCTTTGAGCGCCATCCACCCTGTTCCGGAAAACACCTTCGCAGTTGCGAGCATGCTGATGCGCGGAACACTGACAGTCTCCGGCTCAGCCGCTGTCGACTTGGCTCCGGCCCAGAACACGCCTCCGCCGGACTGTGCCGCCATCGGCTGCATCGCCTTGTCGGAAGCCGTCACGTCGTTCATCTCGCGCGGGTCTTCCGTTCCGGCGTGCACAACAGCCGTCAACTGTCCTTCCGGTCCCTCGCTCGCGGCTTTGTAGAGGCCCGGCAGTTTCACGTCTGCGGTCCCGCGCCAAATCCCGGGTCCTGCGGGTTCCAGTTTGACGTCCGCGACGGACCCGTCGGCCGCAGTCAACTGCACTGGAGCAACCGTTTCACCCATCGAGTGCCGCTCGAGTGTAACCTTCAGCCCCTTTGCGGTCGCGATGAGCCGTTCCTCTTCGAGATCGGGTTCCTTCATCAGCCAATGCGACAGCCGCCGCAGCAGGTCGGAATGCGGACCGCCGCCCTCATACCCGCGCGCCCAAAGCCAGGCATGATCGGACGTCAGCAGTGCCACACGCCCCTTGCCGCGCTTTTCGAGAAGCAAAAGCGGGCTGTCCTGCGCGCCCGCCATCACGGCGGTCCCGCGATCGGGCTTCACCTCGGCTTGCCGGAACCAGCGCCCCCAGGTCGGCGGCTTCTCGCCGGTGCCGGCGCCCGGTAACGCGCGCGTAACCGGATGCTTTGCACCGTCCGTGGTGATGGAAGCCTTGAATGGCTCCTCGAACACACGGCCTGTCGGACGCGCGGGAAGAACCGGCGCCAGCGGCGTCCGGTACAGCGTCGTCGCGCCCGCGTAATCGTCGCCCGCCGCCACGAGCAGCGCACCGCCATGGTCTTCGACGTACCGGGCGATGTTGTCGTAGTAGCTGAGCTGAAGGATGCCGCGATGCTCGTAGCGATCGAAGATGATCAGATCGAAATCCTGTATTTTCTCCGAGAACAGCTCGCGTGTCGGAAATGCGATCAGCGACAGCTGATTGATCGGCGTGCCGTCCTGCTTCTCCGGCGGCCGCAGGATGGTAAAGTGAACGAGATCAACCGACGCATCAGATTTAAGCAGGTTGCGCCACGTCCGCTCACCCGCGTGCGGCTCTCCCGAAACCAACAGCACGCGCAAGTTCTCCCGCACGCCTTCGGCGGCAATGACGGCCTTGTTGTTGATGGGTGTCAGCTCCCCCGGCGCGGTCTCGATTTCCGCTTCGAGAATATTCGTGCCAGCGTGTGGAAACTCCATGGGGATCGTAACCGGACGCCCAACTTCGATGCTGCGCGTTTCTTCGGGCTTTCCGTCGCGGCGGATCTTCATGGTGACGAGTTCGCCGGGCTTCGATTGCCGGCCGCTCTCGATCGCCTTGAGTTCGATATCGCGCGTTTGCCCAACGAGCCCATACTTCGGCGCTTTGACAATCTCGATCCGCCGGTCGAATTCGTCGGGTCTGCCTGTCAATAGAGTGTGGACCGGTGCGCTGAAGCCGAGCGCTTCGGCCTTTTTCGGCACGTCGTGAACTTGTCCGTCTGTAACGAAGATGACGCCCGCGACGCGGTCCGGCGGAATATCGCCAAGCGCGACGTTGAGATCCGCAAACAGGTTGGTGCCCCGGCTGCCCGTCTCGCTCGGCCGCGCCGCCGTCACGTACTTCACGTCGAGATTGGGAATGGCGCCGAGTTTCGCTTCCAACTCCGCGCGGATCGCAGCCGACTGCTCGGGGCGCTTATCGAGAGATTGACTGGTGCTCTCGTCCAATACGACGAGCGCGATATTCGCCAGCCGTTCGCGGTCTTCCTGCCGCAACGTCGGATTGGCAAGCGCCGCGATCAACGCCGCCAGCGCCAGCGCGCGCAGGGCCGCTCCCCGGCTCCGCCGCAGCACAAGCAAAACGCACAGTACGGCCGCAATGGCCGCGGCTGCCCACAGCCAGGGCTCGGGAATGAGAGGTGCGAAATCGATCGACCAGTTCATGCGTGCGCCCTCACTGGCCAAGCCGTTCGAGCAGCGCCGGCACGTGCACCTGATCGGCTTTGTAGTTTCCCGTCAGCGCATGCATGACAATATTCACACCCGTGCGCAGCGCCATCTCGCGCTGCCGCTCGCCGCCGGGCACGACCGGATAAATCGGTGCACCACTTTCGTCGAGAGCCCAGGCGGACGCGAAATCGTTGGGCGTGATTAATATCGACGAAACCCCGTCCGCCTGCCGCGCCCTCCGGTCGTCGCCCTCCGAACCGTCGTCGTTACGCTCCTGCGCCTCCACCCAGAGCTGACCGCCGTCCCAGCGTCCGGGGAACGACTGGAGCAGGTAGAACGATTTGGTCAGCACGTGATCAACAGGCACCGGTTCCAGCCGGGGAATATCGAGCCGCCCGATGAGCCGCTGTAGAGCGGGCCCGCGGTCCCCTGCCATCGCCATGCCGGTCGGGAGCCCGCTGCCATAGTCGCGGGTATCGAAAATGATCATGCCGCCCTGCTTCATGTAGGCGTCGATCTTGGCGAGTGTCTCCTCCGGCAATGCCTCCGCCGAGTCGAGCACCGGCCAGTAGAGCACGGGATAGAAAGCGATTTCGTCAGTCACGATATCGACGCCGCGCGGCTCGCCTGGCTCCACGGCCGTGCGGGCCCGCAAGACTTTCATCAGCCCCGAAATGCCCTGCCTGCTCACTTCATCGACGGTTGGATCGCCCGACAGCACGTAGCCGAATGTCACGTTCGAGGTCGCTTCGACCGACGGCTTATCGGCGGGTGAGATCTCAGCAGGCACAGTCACCGTCGGTTTGGTCGGGGCCGCGCGTCCTGGGAACGTAAACCGGCTGGGCAGGTCGAAATCCTGGGCGTCCGCCGGCGAAGGCGAAAAGGCAAGCGCCAAAAGCAAGGCCGCCGCCGGCTGAGCGGCCGGACGCATGAGTGTTTTCAATCCGCCCATCAGTATCATCACGGCGATGATATCTGCGAACAGGAGGGCAAGGGCCGCCAGAAGCAGCCCGGGCTTCAATGGTATCGTGCCTTCCTGCTCGTAGCCGAGACGCTGGGCGCCCGTCGGCGGCGCAGGCAGCGGCGCAAGCGTCGTCTGCGGTGTGACGGCATTGATCGCGCGCGGTGCCGCACCGGTACCGTAGAACCCTGGCGGATGATCGAGGCTCGCCTTCGTTTTGTCGGCGGCCGAGCGCTTGAGCGGCTGCGCGGTCGGCGGCGGTGGCTTCAAGGAGCCAAAGCCATCAAGGGTCTGCGACGGCGCCAGAGTTTCGGGCGCCGTTGCGTTGCTCGCGGACGAGTTGTCCGCCGTGGTGGTCCCCTCGCCATCTGCTGCCGGAGCCGCCGTCAACGTTCCCAGTTCTGTGATCCGGCGCAACATTTCCACAAACAGCCCAGACATCGGAAGGTTCGACCAGTCCGAGTTCGCCGTGACATGGAAAAGCACGAGATAGCCCTCGCCTTTCCGTGTGGCTGTCACGAGTGGTGTCCCGTCGCTGAGCCGCGCCCACACCTTGATCTCGGGAGTGAGGAGTGCCGGATCGGCAAGCACCTGTCGCTTGATCGAAACGTCCGCCGGTATGGTGAGGCCGGAAAAGATGCTCTCCTCGTCGAATGCGGCCAGCGGTTGGGGCGTCGACCATGACAGCGCGCCGCCAAGCGATCTGCCGCCCGCCCGCAGTCCCACGGGCAGAAGATCGTCGCCGGCCTTCTCCAGTCGCGGACCCGCGAACCGCACCAGAACGCCGCCTTTCTCCACCCACGTTGCGACCTGCTCCGCCGCATCGCCCGCGATGGTTCCGATGTCCGCGAGCATCATCACACTCGCCCGGTCCTCGACAATCGTCCGGATACCGGAAACGAGATTCTTCTCCTTCGGCAGGATCAATTCGGAGAACGGCTGAACCGCGCGTTGAATATAATAGAGCGGGGCCAGCAAAGGCTGCGCCTGTTCCTGCGCCTCGCCGCTGATCAATCCCACGCGCTGCCACTGTGAGCGCTGATCGAGCAAGCTGACACTTCCTGCCGACCTCGACCCGGCAATTTCAAGCCGCGTCACCTGATTGCGCAGTTCGAGCGGCATCTCGATCGCGGCCGTCGTAGCGCTATCGCCTACACCGAATCTGAACGGCGCTTCGCCCAGTCTCTGCCCGCGCGCCGAAAAGGCATGAACGATCCCCTCGCGCGCTCCCCCGGACGCCCGCACGATCCGCGCCGTCAATTTTCCGTCTGCGCCAACGGACGCCGAAAGCCCGAGTGCTTCGCTGCCCGGCGTGACATCGATGATCGACAACCGCCCTTCGCCCATTGCGTCTGCCAGAGCAACACCGAAGGCGGCGCCCTTCCCGTTGTGATCGATCCCGTCCGATAGCCAGACGACGCTGGCCGACGCTGCCCCCGCTGTTGTCAACGCCGACTTGAGAGCGGGAACGAGCCCGATGCGGTCGGGTGCGAATGGCTGTGGTTGCAGCGCTGCGGCCGTCGCCCGTGCATCGGCCGGAGCTTCCAGCTTTATGACCGGAGCTTTCGCCATGGCGGCCGTGCCGAATACTGCAACCGGACGGCTCTCGCCTTCGGCCTCGTCGATCAGCCGGTCGACCATCGCGAGCCGCTCATCCCAGGCACCGGCCGACGCCCAGCCGTTGTCGACTGCAAGCACGACCGGACCGGTTCCAGTTACCGGCGACTGAGCCTGCGGATTCAGCACCGGCTCGGCCAGCGCGAAGATGACCAGCGCCGCCGCCAGCAGCCGGATCAGCAGGAGCCACCATGGCGTCTTGGCAGGCGTCTTCTCCTTGTTCTCGATCCCGACGAGAATGCGCGTCGGCGGAAACTCGATCTGCTGCGGCCGCGGTGGCACGGTGCGCAAGAGCCAGTAGATCAGCGGCAGCGCCGCGAGCGCCGTCAGGAGCCAGGGATTGAGGAATGCCAGCGCGGACAGACCCATTATACGGCCTCCGCATTGGTGGATGCTCGGTAGTTCGCGCCCATCTCGCCCGCGAGCCGCATGACAAGCGTCAGGACCGGCTCGGTTGCCGGTCTGTCCGTGTGATGGACGAGAAACGACCACCCGAGGCGATGCGTAAACTCCTCCAACTGTGCCCGATGATCGGCGAGGCGCTTTTGATACTCGCCCCGCAGCGATTCCACGCGATCGGCAAGGTAGCGCTCGCGGCCGGACGGGTTGGAGAATTCAGCGCGCCCGTCATAGGGTAGCGTTTCCTCCGCCGGATCGAGCACCTGCACCATGTGCCCCCGCGCGCCGAGTGCCGCGAGATCTTCGACACGTTCGCGGATCGCCGGTACCGGGGCCAGAAAATCACCAAACAGCAGTACTTCGGCATGCCGTGGAATTTGTTGCAACGGCGGGCGGCTCTTCGTGACGAGCGGCGTCGCAATATTGGCGATGATAGCCTCGGCGAGGAGCGACGCGATCCTGCGGCTTCCGGAAGGCTGCGACATCGCCATGAGTCCCACGCGCTCACCACCCCGCATGAGGAGTTCCGCCGCTGCCAGCATGAGGACCACGGCGCGATCACGCTTCGTCACCGCCGACAGATGGCTCTTGAAATCCATCGATGCCGAGAGATCCGACCACATCCAAACGGTGTGCGCGGCTTCCCACTCGCGCTCCCGGACATAGACGTGATCGGACGAAGCCGAGCGCCGCCAGTCGATCAATTGCGCGCTGTCGGCCCGTTCATACGGACGGAACTGCCAGAATGTTTCGCCGGGACCTGACCGGCGGCGGCCGTGAATGCCATGCGCGACAGTCTGCGAAATCCGCTTCGCGTCGATTAGCAGATCGGGAAGCCGGTCGGCAAGCGCGTGCGCGCTCTCCTGCAAACGGTCGAGCGAATGTGCTTCGCCGCCTGAAGATTTCGCCGCCGGCCACTGTTCCACCGTCGATGCCATGTGAGCCGTTATCCGGCCTTCGCGGCCAGCCGCGCAATGATGCCGGATAGGTCCTGATTGTCCGCGCGCGCCGCAAACTTCAGCGCCATGCGGTGCTTCAAAATTGGCTCGGCGAGCGCAATGACGTCGTCGACGGAGGGAGCAAGTCGACCGTCGATCAGAGCTTTTGCCCGCACGGCTAGCATCAGCGCCTGGCTGGCGCGGGGTCCGGGACCCCAAGCCACATACCGGTCAACTTCGGTTTCTGGGCTGGTACCGGGGCGGGCGGACCGGACGAGAGAAAGAATAGCTTCGACCACTTTGTCTGGCACCGGAATCTGGCGCACCAAGCGCTGGATCGAAATCAGTTCCGGTCCAGTCATGACCGTTTCCAGCCGGCGCTCTTCCGTCCCGGTCGTCGAATAAAGCATCCGCCGTTCGGCCGCGAGATCGGGATAGGTCACGTCGATCTGGAGAAGAAACCGGTCGAGCTGTGCTTCCGGCAATGGATAGGTGCCTTCCTGTTCCAGCGGGTTCTGGGTCGCCAGCACGTGGAACGGCGTTGGAATGTCATGCCGCTGACCCGCGACGGTGACGTGATGTTCCTGCATGGCCTGCAGCAGCGCCGATTGCGTCTTGGGTGAAGCGCGGTTGATTTCGTCGGCCATCAACAACTGGGTGAAAATCGGACCTTTGATGAAGCGGAAGGAGCGCGCCTTGGTCGCGCTTTCTTCGAGGACTTCCGCACCAATAATGTCCGACGGCATCAGGTCGGGCGTGAACTGGATGCGCTTGGCGTCGAGACCCAACACCTTGCCGAGTGTATCGACCAACAGCGTCTTGGCGAGACCCGGCACGCCGATCAGCAGTGCATGGCCGCCGGACAACAGTGTTATGAGTGTCCGTTCTATGACCGCGTCCTGGCCGTAGATGACCCCGGCCGCCGCCTTGTGCGCACGCTGCACCTGATGTGCGGCTGCTTCCAGGCGCGGCACGATGCTCTCATCCGTCGACGTCAGAACTGTCATTGGCACTCCATGGCCCTCGCACGGGCACTTGACCTGTCGCAAGCCTGTTGGCTGTCATACCGTTACAAACGCAACGCCTAGCGTATAGATACGAGGGAAAGGCCGCAAATTGGTTTCGCTAGTGGCTGTCCGACGGCCTTTCCGGTCAAGTTAAACCTGTGTAACCGGCTCGCATTTGTCCCCAACAGTCGCGCGCAAGGACGCACCGCCGAATGCCTGAAAACAATAGCGGAAACGGTAGTGCCAACCGCTTGAGCGGCTTGGCCGCGATGCTGCAGAACCGCGCTGAAAAAGGACATCCTCCCGTCGAACAATGGAACCCTGACTATTGCGGCGACATCGGCCTTGAAATAATGGCGGACGGCACGTGGTGGTATCGCGGTTCGCCCATCGACCGGCCTGCACTGGTTAAGCTCTTTGCCAGTGTGCTGCGCAAGGATACCGACGGACGGACCTATCTTGTCACGCCCGCCGAAAAGGTCGACGTGATCGTGGCCGATGCGCCATTTCTGGCCGTCGAGATGGAGACCATCGGTACGGCGCCGCATCAGGAACTGGTCTTCAGAACCAACGTCGATGATGTCGTGTCCTGTGGACCTGCCCATCCGCTGCGGTTCGCGGTCGATGAAGCAACGGGCGGGATCAAACCGTATTTGCTCGTTCGCGGCCGCCTGGAAGCACTCGTCACCCGGACGTTGACTCACGACCTGTTGGAGTTGGCGATGTCGACAGAGCCCGCCGGCGTTCGCAGCGGCGGCGTGCTGTTCTTGGTTCCCGACAGCTATGGCTCGAAGGAGAGCTGAGAGGGATCGTTTTCAACTCCTGACCGTTAAGTTTAAGCGGCTGCTGCGACCCCGGTTTTTGGTGCCGTCAAGCTGATAATTTGCACTGCAACACAAATTGATCGCTGTTGTTTGTCCGGCAACAGGCGTAACCCGCCCCGCCAATGCTGCATCGCAGCAGGAAGCCACCAGGACTCCCAATGTCCAAGATTGACGCTTCAGCCGAAAACGCCGGCTCCAACGCCGCCGCTTCGCCCCACGCTGCCCAAACCACGGCAAAATTCACCGCCCTTCTCGTCGGCTCCATTGGCGTCGTCTACGGCGACATCGGCACCTCGCCGCTTTATGCCTTCCGCGAAGCGGTGGTTGCGGCCAAGGCCGGCGGGCTCGAAGGCCGCGCGGCCGTTCTGGGCGTCCTGTCCCTGATCACCTGGGCGCTGATTCTTGTCGTCACGCTCAAGTACGTCCTCATCATGCTTCGAGCCGACAATAACGGCGAGGGCGGCACGTTTGCGTTGATGGCCCTCGGGCAAAAGGCTGCCAAGCGCACCACGCCGTTGCTGTTCGTGCTCGGCCTTGCCGGCGCGTCGTTCTTCTACGGCGACGCGGTAATCACGCCCGCGATTTCCGTGCTCTCCGCCGTCGAAGGCCTGAAGCTCGTCTCACCCGTATTCAACGACTGGATCATTCCGCTCTCGCTCCTGATCATTCTCGCGTTGTTCGCGGTGCAATCGCACGGCACCGCCCGCGTGGCGAAATTGTTTGGTCCGATCACGGCGGTCTGGTTCGTCGCCATGGCCGTCGGTGGCATCATCCACATTGCCGACGACACCGGCATTGTGTCGGCTCTCAGCCCGCATCACGGCATTGTCCTGGTGGCTTCGAATGGGTTGCTCGGCCTCACCATTCTGGGCCTCGTCTTCCTCGCCGTCACCGGCGCCGAAGCCCTCTACGCCGACCTGGGCCATTTCGGCCGCCGGCCGATCCAGTACGCTTGGCTGTTCTTCGTGTTTCCGGCGCTCCTGCTCAACTACTTCGGCCAGGGTGCGCTCGTTCTCGCCCATCCCGAAACCATCGAAAGCCCGTTCTTCCGCCTTTATCCCGAATGGATTCTGCTCCCGATCGTGCTGCTCGCGACGGCGGCAACGGTGATTGCCAGCCAGGCGGTGATTACCGGAGCCTTCTCGCTTACGCAGCAGGCCGTACATCTCGGCCTGCTGCCGCGCCTTGGCATTCGCCACACATCGGAGGAAATGGCCGGTCAGATTTACCTGCCGCAGGTGAATTGGTTGCTCTTCGCCGGTGTGGTCTTCGTAGTCGTGCTCTTCCAGACATCGAGCGCGCTTGCGTCCGCCTATGGCGTCGCGGTCACGGCAACCATGATCATCACGTCCGTTATGGGCTTCTTCGTCATCTGGCGGGCCTGGGGCTGGTCATTGTGGGCGACGGCGGCCATCATCGTACCGCTCCTCCTGATCGAGCAGGCTTTCTTCACCGCCAATATCCTGAAGGTATTCGAAGGCGGCTGGCTGCCGCTTCTAATGGCGGCCGTATTGTTTGTCGTGATGTGGACGTGGGTGCGCGGCTACGACCTCCTCTCGAAGAAAATTCGCCGCGAAGACACCGACCTCGCGTGGCTCGCCCGCAAGCTGGAAGCAAAACCGCCGCTGCGGGTGCCGGGTACCGCGGTTTTCCTCTCCGCCGACACCGACCTTGCGCCGACGTGCCTCATGCACAACCTGAAGCACAACCGCGTCCTCCACGAACGCAACGTCATCCTCTCGATCAAAACCGAGAACGTGCCCCGTGTCCCCCGCCACGAGCGTGTTGAAATTGACCGGACCGATCCGCTCTTCACAAAAGTGATCGCGCATTACGGCTTCATGGAAAGCCCAAACGTCCCGAAAATTTTCGAAACCTGCAAACGCAAGGATTTCAACATCGAAATTAACGAAGCGTCGTTCTTCCTGTCGCGCCGGTCGCTGCGTATCGCCCCCAAGTCCGAACTGCCGCGCTGGCAACAGCGTCTGTTCCTGGCGCTGGCCGGTTCGGCGGAAGACGCCACGGTCTATTTCCGGATACCGATGGACCGCGCGGTCGAGATAGGGACACAAGTCGCGGTCTAGTCCCGGTGCGAACCGCGCCCGCCGATGCCTATATGATTTAGCACCGATCGATCGACTGCGCCGCCGTAGCCGTATGCAGCACATCGGGGTGATAAGGGCGTCATGACCAACGAAGACAATCGCTTTTCCGCTCGCGCCGCCCGTTACGTCAAGGTTGGCGCGAACGTTGGCACGGTGGCGGCCAAGGTAGCCAGTCAACGCCTGTTCGGTATCGAAGGCAACGATCGCGCGCACGCTGCCGAACTCGCCGCTGCGCTGGGCGGCCTTAAGGGCCCGCTCATGAAGGTGGCCCAACTCCTGTCCACTATCCCCGAGGCGCTCCCGCCCGAATACGCCCGTGAACTCTCGCAGCTCCAGTCGCAAGCTCCCCCCATGGGGCCCGCGTTCGTCCGGCGCCGCATGCAGGCCGAATTGGGCTCCGGTTGGCGAGATCGCTTTGCCGCATTCGAGGACCAGTCGACTGCGTCCGCCTCACTCGGCCAAGTCCATCGCGCCACGGCACACGACGGCCGCGCGCTGGCCTCCAAGCTGCAGTATCCCGACATGCAGTCGGCCGTCGAGGCCGACCTCACGCAATTGAAGGTCGTGTTCGCGCTTCACGCCCGCTTCGACCCCGCCGTCGACACCACCGAAATCCTGAAGGAGATTGGCGCTCGGTTGCGCGAAGAACTCGACTACGGCCTGGAAGCTCGCCACACGCGACTTTACCGGCTGATCTTCGCCGAAGACCCGATCATTCGCGTACCGGACGTCGAGCCCGACCTCTCGACCGGCCGCCTGCTCACCATGTCCTGGCTCGAAGGCCGCCCGCTGTTGTCGCACAAGGATGATCCACTGGAAGATCGCAACCGCATCGCTCAGGCAATGTTCCGCGCCTGGTGGTATCCATTTTCCCACTACGGCGTCATTCACGGCGATCCGCATCTGGGCAACTACACCATTTTCAGTCGAGACGGCCGCGCCGCCGGACTGAATCTCCTGGACTACGGCTGCATTCGCACATTCCCGATCGGCTTCGTCGAAGGCGTGGTCGATCTCTACAAGGGGCTCCTCGCCGGCGACGAGCCGCGCATCGTTTCGGCCTACGAACGCTGGGGCTTCCGCGGGCTCACGAAGGACCTGATCGAAGCCATGACGTTATGGGCCCGCTTCATCTACGGCCCGCTCCTCGACGATCGCGAGCGCACCATCGCCGACGACACCAAGCCCGGCGAGTACGGGCGCCACGAAGCCTTTGCCGTCCACAAAATCCTGAAGGAAAAGGGGCCGGTGACGGTGCCGCGCGAATTCGTCTTCATGGATCGCGCGGCGATCGGGCTCGGCGGCGTTTTCCTGCATTTGGCGGCCAGGCAGAATTGGTACCGGCTTTTCAACGAAACTATCGAAAGTTTCGATCCCGCCACCGTCGCGTCCCGTCAGCAGGCATTGTTCGCCAGCGCTGGTGTTCCGCTTCCGGCCTGAGCTGCACTACGACTTCGGCCGCGCGCCGCCCTTACCCTTGTGCGCTTTGTAGGCATTCACGATCGTCAGCATGCCCGTACGCACCGAAGGCCACCGGTTGACGAATTGGACGACCGGCCAGGAGATCACCCGAGTGATGCCCTTGACGTTGCCAAGTCCCGGCGTTGCCGACACCGCGACACCATCTTTGAATGTCACCTCGGGCGCGAACGTGGCTGTTATATCGAACGTGCTTTTGTGAGTTGTGACCGTGCACACCACGGGTTGAGCCGGGCTCTTGAATGCGTAATCGACGGCCGCGAGCGCCTTGTCGAGTTCTGCTCGCGCAATCCGCACCGTCAGGCGGCATGCGAAATTTTTCACGTACCCGCGCGATCCCATTTCCAGTTCAGCGCGTTCTTGCGCCGAGGGCTGCATGATGAAGAGACACGCAATCTCAGGCCTGGTGCCGGTCTCGACCTCGGCAAAGCAGTCATCCGAAAGTGCAAGTGCCGGATCGGCCCGCGTGGGGGAGGCCGCAAAACCGATTGCCAGAATAGCGCCGAGCCTCGCTAAGGTGCCGAACCTCATTGGGCTTCGGCGGCAACCGCGTTGGAGTTGTCCGGCTTGGCGGCCTTCTTTGCAACGCCGTCGTCACTGTCCGCCGAATCTTCCTCTTCTTCGGCGTTCGATGCCTTTTTCTTCTTCTTTTTCTCCGGTTCCGGCTTTGGGCTACCGTCCGCATGGTAGCGTTGATCACACCGCTTGTGCAGGAACCTGTTGACCGACTTCAACATGCTGCCGTGGAAAATGCCGAGCGTATCTTCCAGGCTTGCCGCCATGTTCACCGTCGCTTTAACAGCGGTCGGCCCCTCGATCTCGCTCAGGTTGATCCAGATCTTGTCGGCTTTGCCCTTTTTGAACTCCAGCTTCGGCGCCAGCTTAGCGACCACCGGCTTGGCCTTGCCGTCCTGTTCAACCAAGCACTGCACCTCGTGTTCGGGGACTTGGACGATGTGCTTTGGCTTGGTCAACGCCGCGACGACGTCCGCCCGGCTGAGCTTGAGGTCGACGGCGCAGCGCGCATCGCCGAACCCCCACGTCAGAGAGGCGCTTTCCCCTTTTTTCAGGGTACTGCGATCCCATGTCTTGGCGATGTCGCACTGAAGGTCGGGACCGGCCGGAGCCCGTCCGAGCACCATCGTACAAAGTTGCTGTTCACAGGCCTTAATCGCGGACTTCTCGCCGTCACCGGGTTCCAGCGCAGTTGCTGCCCAGCCGGAAAGCGCCAAGCCGGCCAGGAAGGCCGAACCGCCAAAAAAGAGCCTAAGTGATTGCTGCATTGCGAAAATCCTTCGACTGCGGAGCGCGTAGAGCAGCGTCATAAGCGCCTCCTGCCAGCGCAATAAGCCAGCAATGAGGCTTCGAGGCGGCTCTGGCGCTTCCCGCCAACCGGAAGGCCTACCCTATCAATGCCGGGGTGCGGCCGCGCGCCGCCGCCTAATTGACGAGTTCTCCGTCGTTCCGGCACGCTTGCGGCCTTCGGGGGGGTGGGATAGGTAACGCCCAGGGTAGTTGGCCCTAAATTGCTTCAACATTGCCCGTCGCAGGGTGCAAAAATTCGAGGGAGGGGAAGTCTCCAATGAGCGTCGATACGTCGAAGGGCCATCCGGCCATGGACTACAACCAGCACGTCGGCACGTACAATGCGTTCCTGCGCTTTTCGAAGATCGGCATCGTTCTGATCGTACTCCTGCTCGCCGGCATGTATTTCTTCCTGGTCTGACGGCCGGGCGCGTTTCATCCTTCGGGATGAAGCGAGACTTTTGAAGGCGGTGCCACATTGGCATCGCCGCTCTGCCTCCTGCGTCAACTCTCAATCGGCGACGCGGCCACAACCCGCGTTTCGCGCTCGGGAATCTCCATGATCACGATTGCAGTTACTGCGGAGGGGCCGGACGAACCGCGCGTCGCCGTATCCCCGGAAACGGTCAAGAAGCTTGTAGCGCTCGGTGCGAAGGTGAAAGTCCAGTCGGGCGCGGGTCTGCGCTCGCGCTTCTCCGACGAGATGCTCAAGGCACAGGGCGCCGAGATCGTCGACGGTGCCGCCGCCGCGATCGAAGATGCGGACATCCTTTTGAAAGTCCGCCGCCCGGGCGCCGACGAACTGGGCTCTATGAAACCCGGCGCGCTCGTCGCCGCCATGATCGAACCCTACGGCGACCGTGCCGCGCTCGAAGCCGCTGCCGGCCGCGGTGCAACGCTGTTCTCGATGGAATTCATGCCGCGCATCACGCGCGCGCAGTCGATGGACGTCCTGTCGTCCCAGGCTAACCTCGCCGGCTACAAGGCCGTTGTGGATGGCGCATCGATGTTCGGTCAGGCCTTGCCGATGATGATGACGGCTGCCGGCACCGTACCCGCTGCCAAGATATTCATCATGGGCGTCGGCGTCGCCGGCCTCCAGGCGATTGCCACGGCGCGCCGCCTCGGCGGCATCGTGTCGGCAACCGACGTGCGCCCCGCTACCAAGGAACAGGTACAGTCGCTCGGCGCCAAGTTCATCGCGGTCGAGGACGATGAATTCAAGCAGGCGCAGACCGCGGCTGGCTATGCCAAGGCGATGTCGGCTGAGTACCAGGCCAAGCAGGCTGAACTGGTCGCCAATCACATCAAGATCCAGGACATCGTCATTACCACGGCGTTGATCCCGGGCCGCCCGGCGCCGCGTCTCATCACCCGCGCGATGGTGGAAAGCATGAAGCCGGGCTCGGTCATCGTCGACCTCGCCGCCGAACGCGGCGGCAATTGCGAGGCGACGGTCCCGGGTGAAACGGTCGAGGTGAACGGCGTCAAGATCGCCGGGCCGATCAATCTGGCCGGTACCGTGGCGGTGAATGCGTCGAGCCTCTACGCTAAGAACCTGCTCGCCTTCCTTGAAGTCCTCATCGACAAAAAGGAGAAGGCGTTGAAGATCGATTGGGAAGACGAGATCGTGAAGGGCACGCTCGTCGCCAAGGACGGCAAGATCGTCCATCCGAATTTGCAATCCGCCGCGTGAGGACCGCCATGACGCGCTACAAGACCCTCGCACTCGCGATCGTCGCCACCGCCGCCAGTTCACAGTCTGCATTCGCGGCCGGTGTCGACAACGTCGACCCCTCGATCTATCGCCTTATGGTCTTCGCCATGGCGATCTTCGTCGGCTACTACGTGGTTTGGAGCGTAACCCCGGCGCTCCACACGCCGCTGATGTCGGTCACGAACGCGATCTCATCGGTGATTGTCGTCGGTGCGTTGCTGGCCGTCGGCGTGCCGCTCATCAAGGACGGATCGCTGCTCGCAAAGCTCTTCGGGTTCCTTGCTCTGGTGATGGCATCCGTCAACATCTTCGGCGGGTTCCTCGTCACGCAGCGCATGCTCGCCATGTACAAGAAGAAAGAACCCAAGAAGGACGCTGCGAAGTAGCGTTCGCCACGTCGCAATCGACACCTCGAAACCCCTGAAACTTTTCCGCGAGCGGCTGAACTGATTTGCCCGGCGCGAACGGACCGAAAGAGCTGAGGACTGCCACACCATGAGCGCCAACGTCGCCGCCCTCCTCTATCTCGTCGCCGGCATCCTGTTCATTCTCGCGCTGCGTGGCCTTTCGCACCCCGAGACCTCGCGCCAGGGCAACACCTTCGGCATGGTCGGCATGGGCATTGCCATTCTGACGACGCTGGGTCTGCTGGGTGAGCCCAATTCGATCCTGACCTGGCTGCTGATCGCCGGCGGTCTGGGAGCCGGCGGGTTCCTTGGCGCCAAGATCGCGCGCGAAATTCCGATGACGCAGATGCCGGAACTCGTCGCCGCGTTCCACTCGCTCGTCGGCCTCGCCGCCGTATTCGTGGCCGCCGGAGCGCTCTATTCGCCCGAAGCTTTCGGCATTTTGGCAGACCCCGCCGATCCGGCAGCGGGCATCATGGGGCCGAGCCTGTTCGAAATGGCGCTTGGTGTCGCCATCGGCGCCATCACCTTTACCGGCTCGGTCATCGCCTTCGCCAAACTCTCCGGCAAGATGTCGGGCGCGCCCATTCTGCTGCCCATGCGCCACATCATCAACCTCGCGCTCTTTGCTTTGCTGGCATACCTGATCTACGCCCTCGTCGTATCCGGCGGTTCGGCATGGCTCTTCTGGGCCATCGTGCTCGTGGCCCTCGTCTTCGGCGTCCTCATCATCATTCCGATCGGCGGCGCCGACATGCCCGTCGTCGTGTCGATGCTGAACTCGTATTCGGGTTGGGCGGCGGCCGGCATCGGCTTCACGCTCGGCAACGTCGCGCTCATCATTACCGGCGCGCTCGTCGGGTCCTCCGGCGCGATCCTCTCCTACATCATGTGCAAGGGCATGAATCGGTCGTTCCTGTCGGTCATTGCCGGCGGCTTCGGCGGCGAGACGGCGGCGGCCGGCGGCGGCACGGGCGAACAGAAGCCGGTGAAGCTCGGCTCAGCCGAGGATGCCGCCTACGTTCTCAAGAATGCCTCCAAGGTCATTATTGTCCCTGGTTACGGCATGGCCGTCGCCCAAGCCCAGCACGCGCTGCGCGAAATGGGCGACCAGTTGAAGAAGGCCGGCGTCGAAGTGAAGTATGCCATCCATCCAGTCGCCGGCCGCATGCCGGGCCACATGAACGTCCTTCTCGCCGAGGCCAATGTCCCCTACGACGAGGTCTTCGAGCTGGAGGACATTAACTCTGAATTCGCCCAGGCCGACGCCGTCTACGTCATCGGCGCCAACGACGTCGTCAACCCCGCCGCCGAAGACGACAAAACCTCGCCAATTTACGGCATGCCAGTACTTCAGGTCTGGAAGGCATCCACGGTGTTCTTCAACAAACGCTCGCTGGCATCAGGTTATGCAGGCATCGATAACCCGGTGTTCTACCGCGACAACACAGTCATGGTGCTCGGCGACGCCAAGAAAATGACCGAGGAAATCGCCAAGTCGCTGGCCCACTGACGGTCATTTCGCAAAATCGGCAGCATAAGGCCTCGCCGGACGGCGGGGCCTACTTTTATGCCGGGAACCCGACCCCCAGTCGGCGAATTGACACCAAAAGGCGCCACACGCGCGAATTTTTTGGCTTGCAGTCGGGCTGTCATAATTTTTGATCCACGAGCGGCAGAATCCACGTTAGCCTGTCTGTCGCCTCAATCGGCGCAGAGTTATGCTGAACCTCTCGATGAGGGAGATGCGCATGGAGCGGACCGTTCGGCGGGTCCTCTATTCACTGGCCGCACTGTGCGGGCTGAGCCTGGCTCCAGCCGCTGTAGCGGATACGAGCAGTGGCCTTCACGCCCGCATCAATCTGGGCGGACAGGAACTGACCTGCCGTGACTTTCGCGGCCAGACCGTTCGTTCTATTCACATGAACGATCTGGGCGACGTGGCTCATGCCCGCATCGTCAACCGGATGCCGATTATCACTCTCAACAAGCGCCGGTTGGACACGTTGCCCGACAAGCTTCAGGTGTTCTTCTTCCACCATGAGTGCGCCCATCACATTCTCGGCCACGTCTTTTATCCGACGCAGACGAGTGAGAACGAGGCCGATTGCTACGCCATCAAAGTGGGTCGCCGGTCGGGGTACCTGACGCGCGAGGATGTGGAATCCTTCGCCCCCTATATTGCGTCCAGCCGGGGTTCGGCATTCGGCCATCTGCCGGGGCCCTTCCGGTCGAAACGCCTCGTGGCCTGCTTCGATGACCCTTCTGACGAGAACATAGCCGAACCGGCCGGTTTTACGCCGCCCCCGCCCCCGGTTCTCGCCGAAGGCGTCCGCTGATTCCAGAACACGCAATCCACGAGAAATCAAAGTCAGTTTTCTTTGCTGTTTGACGCGGAGCCTCGGGAATGCGCAATCTGCGCCCGATTTGGCCGAAGTACGTGCTAAGTCCGTCGTCAATATGGGCCTCTCGCGGGCATGCAAACCTTGACAGTGAACCCTTCAACGCAGCCGCCGACGGCGCGCTTGGCGATCGTCCTCATCGGGACCGTCTTGCTCCTCGGGCCAGGAGTCATTCTGGGATACCTCTGGCACGTGGGGGAACTCGATCTGAAGCTGTTTTCCAAGGAAGGCGGCACGATCGAGATCGCGCATGATGTGATGACCGCCGTGGCTGCCGCCTTGTTCTTCCAGGCATGGCGAACCGGCAAAGGTGCCGTCCGCGTGGCAGGAGGCGCACTGGCGATGTTGGCCTTCGCGGCTTTCGTGCGGGAAATTGATGTCAAACTTCTCTCGCGCCATAGTGGTTTGAGTTGGCTCGCCTGGATGGGGGAGCATGGCTTACAGGAAGTACTGCTAATCCTGATGACTCTCCCGATTTTCTTCTACCTGTATTTCCATCGCACAAGTTTCGTTGATCTCGTGAGGTTGGCTCTGCGTTGGCAATCCTGGCCCCTTTACGTTTCGGGATTTCTGGTACTGCTCTGCGTGTACCTCGATTCAGAGGTCGTGACGGATGCCAGAATGCGGTTCTGGGAAGAACTTCTGGAAACCTACAGTTACGTATTCATGGTGTGGGCCGCTTGGCGGCACCTCCAGCTCGTCGGCGATCCGGTCTGGGATCGCGAGAGCTTGGATGCCTAGAGCCCCGAAAGGTCCCATGGTCAGCCGATGATGGTTGCTCTGAAAGCGTTGGGGCTCCTGATCGGTTTGGGCCTGCTTGTCCACTTTGGCATCCAAGCGCTTCAACAGCGCCTGCTTTATGTACCCGACACGCGCCGCACGTCTCCGCAAGAAGCAGGACTGGCCGATGTCGACGAACGTGTACTCACGATGCCGGACGGCACACGCATCGTGACGTGGTGGAGTGCGGCCAAACCGGGTCGCCCAACGCTTCTTTATTTTCATGGCAACGGCGGCTCACTCGTGACGCGGTCCGAGCGCATTCGGAAGTATCTGGCGCTAGGCTACGGGGTCGTGATGATGACCTATCGCGGATATGGCGGCAGCAGCGGCGCTCCAAGCGAACAGGCAAATGTCGCGGATGCCATGGCCCTCTATGACGCCGTTCGCGCTTCGGGCGTTCCGGCGAGTGCCATCGTCGTCTACGGCGAGTCGCTGGGCACCGGTGTCGCCGTGCAAGTGGCGGCCGTAAAGGAAGTGGCCGCCATTATACTTGATGCGCCCTACACCTCGATCGTCGATGTCGCCGAACTTCACTACCCTTTCTTGCCTGCGCGTTGGCTCATGACTGACCGCTATGAAACGCTGCGCGCCGCGCCGAACGTCTCGGCGCCAGCGCTGATCGTGCACGGCGAGGACGACGAGATCATTCCAGTCGAGATGAGTGCGCAAGTGGCGTCGTCCCTGAACGGTCCGGTCGAGCGCGCCACGTTCACCGGCGCCGGCCACGCGGACCATTATCTGTTCGGTTCGTACGAGACGATCTATCAATGGCTCGCAACACGTTTCCCTGAACCGCCATCGTCGGCCAAATCCGTAGAATACTAGCAGGCAATCGAGCGACGGGGATTAGCCACGAAAAAAGCCACGCGGCATGCCGCGTGGCCTTTTACCAGATGCCTGTTAGCTTGGTCGGATCAGCCGCCGTACGACGAACCGCCACCACCGGCGCCACCACCAAAGCCGCCTCCACCGCCGCCGCCACCAAAGCCACCGCCTGACGAACGTCCGGCGCCCGGGCCCTTTCCGCCGGGACCACCGCGCGGAGCAACGGGCTTGGACGGCAGCAGCCCTTCGCGCTGCAGCTTCTTGCGGGCAAGTTTGCGCGCACGGCGCACAGCCTCGGCCTTTTCACGGGCCTTCTTCTCGGAGGGCTTCTCGAAATAGTTCCGCAGCTTCATCTCGCGGAAAATACCCTCACGCTGCATCTTCTTCTTGAGCGCCTTGAGGGCCTGGTCGACGTTGTTGTCGCGAACGAGAACTTGCAAGAGACTGAACCTCTGCTGGTATCAGGTTGATATGTTTATGAAAAACGAGAACCGACGCCGCGAGCGAAGGTTCGCTCTGCAGTCCCGGGGGTGTTTCGTGAGGCGGCTTTTAACAAAGGAATCCTGAATTGTCCATCACCGCTCGGGGGATAACCGCAAACATGTAGCTCCGATGCGCTGCTGCAACTTGGCGATCAATTCGCCTTGGCAATGAGCCGGTTGACGTGTCCCATCTTCCTGCCCGCCCGTACGTCCGTCTTGCCGTAGTGATGCAGGAACGCCCCCGGTTCAGCCGCGACCCTTTTCCAGTCGAGAATGTCGTCGCCGATGAGGTTGATCATCTCCGCCCCGGCCGCCTTGAGCCGCGTCGAACCGAGTGGCCAGCCCGCGATGGCGCGGATGTGCTGCTCGAATTGCGACGTCTCGGCCCCGTCCATGGTCCAGTGCCCCGAGTTATGGACGCGCGGGGCCATCTCATTGACGTAGACATGCTCGCGCCCGTCCGCGGTTAAGGCAAAGTATTCGATCGCGAACACGCCCACATAGTCCAGCGCCGACGCGATCCGCCGTGCCGTCTCCAAAGCCTCTGTGGCGGCCTCGGCGCCCAGCCTCGCTGGTGCGACGGAGCGATGCAGAATGTGATTGCGGTGCTCATTCTCCGTCACCTCGAAGGCGCGGAACGAGCCGTCGAGCGCGCGCGCGGCGATGACTGAAACCTCCCGGTCAAACGACACGAAGCCTTCCAGGACAGAGGGCTGGTCACGCATGGCGGCCCACGCAGCGTCCGCATCCGCTAACGACAGTATTTTCGCCTGACCCTTGCCGTCATAGCCGAACCGCCGCGTCTTCAGCACAGCCGGTGTGCCGATCTCGTGCAACGCGCGGTCGAGATCGGCCCGGCTGCCGACGGGCGCGAACGGTGCGGTTTCAGCACCCAGCCGGCGCGCCAGCGCCTTCTCATTGATGCGATCCTGGGCGCAGGCGAGCGCTTTGGCCCCGGGCCGCACTGGAACGGTGCGGTCCAGAAATTCTACCGTTGCAACGGGGATATTCTCGAATTCGTACGTTGCAACAGCGATCGACTTGGCAAAGTCCGACAGCGCGGCTTCATCGTCGTAGGGCGCCACCGTGTGCCGGTCGCAGACGTCGAATGCCGGTCCCGCCACGTCGGAATACACGTGACACTTGAAGCCGAGCCGTGCGGCGGCCAGCGCCAGCATCCGGCCAAGCTGGCCGGATCCCAGAATGCCGATTGCTGAACCCGGCGGCAGCGCGGTCATGTCAGAGGTCATGCGTCCTTCGGCGTCTCGGCAACCGACGCGGTCTGCAGCGCACGGAATTCATCGATGCGCCGGGCAAGGGCGGCGTCATTCAAAGCAAGAATTTGAGCCGCAAGCAGACCTGCGTTCGTGGCACCTGCTTCGCCTATCGCCAACGTCCCCACCGCAATGCCGGCCGGCATTTGAACGATGGAATAGAGGCTGTCCACGCCGTTCAAGGTCTTGGAAAGGACCGGGACGCCGAGCACCGGCAAGGGCGTCATGGAAGCAGTCATACCGGGCAGGTGAGCGGACCCGCCAGCACCGGCGACAATCACCTTCAGGCCACGCTCTTTGGCCGTCTTCGCATAGTCCGCCAGCCGGTCCGGCGTGCGGTGGGCGGAAACAACTTTTGCTTCGTAGGGCACACCGAGTTCGGCCAGGATGTTGGCGGCGGCTTTCATCGTCGGCCAGTCCGATTGGCTGCCCATGATGATGCCGACGAGTGGATGAGACTTGGCCATTGTCTTCGCAGATGCCCCGCAAGAAAGCGGCGGGTCTAGAGGAAATCGCCCGGATTTACAAGCGTTGGCGGCGACCCGGCATACCGCCGCCCATGCTGCGCTGCATCAGAATGCAAATTTGGCTAACGCAGGCCACGACTGCCCAAACGATTGCCGAACCGGTCTTGGACGATAAGAGCCATGCCGCAGGTGATTGCAGGCGTAAGCATCGCCAGGACTGGCAGCCATGTCTCTCCCAGATCCTTCGCGCCGCGTCGCGCCGCTTGAACCGTATTGTAATTGACATTCAAGTGCCCTAAGTGCGCTCGCTCCGGCACCGCTTGCCCGCCGGAGCGCATGCGGCTGCTGAGAATAGCCGCGCTCTTGACCGGGAGGATAAAGGACTTGGACAGCGTACTCATCATTGGCGCCGGCGCGGCCGGTTCCGTCACGGCGCAGAAGTGCGCGATGAACCGCGACGTCTTCAAGAAGGTGCATCTGGCCTCGCGCCGGCTCGCCAGCTGCGAGGCTGTCGCCAAGCGCTGCAAGACCCCGATCGAGATTTCCCAGGTCGATGCCGACAACGTCAAAGAGACGGTCAAACTTTTGAAGAAGGTCAAGCCTGACCTCGTCATCAACATGGCGCTGCCCTACCAGGACCTGCCGATCATGGACGCCTGCCTGGAGGCGGGTGCGCATTACATGGACACCGCCAATTACGAGCCTCGCGACGAGGCCAAGTTCACCTACAAATGGCAGTGGCCCTATCACAAGAAATACAAGGACGCCGGCATCATGGCCGTCCTCGGCTGCGGCTTCGACCCCGGGCAGTCGAACATCTATTGCGCCTACGCGCAGGAATTCCTGTTCGACGAAATCGAAACCATCGACATCATCGACTGCAACGACGGCAGCCACGGCAAGTCGTTCGCCACCAATTTCAATCCCGAGATCAACCTGCGCGAAGTCACGCAGCGCGGCAAATACTGGAAGGACGGCAAGTGGATCGAGATCGATCCGCTCTCGATCGCCACAATGATCGACTATCCGGAAGTCGGCCCGCGCAAGTCCTATCTCATCTACCACGAGGAAGAAGAAAGCCTCGTGAAGAACATCAAGGGCCTGAAGCAGATCCGCTTCTGGATGACGTTCTCCGACAACTACATCAAGCACCTCGATGTGCTTCAGTCCGTTGGCATGACGCGGATCGATCCCGTCATGTACAAGGGCAATCCTGTTATTCCGATGGAGTTCCTGAAAGAGCTGCTGCCGCCGCCGTCGTCGCTCGGCAAGGGCTACACGGGCAAAACCTCGATCGGCTGCATCTTTCGCGGCACGAAGAACGGCAAGAAGAAGATCACCATGATCTATAACGTCTGCCACCACGAGCAGGCGTTCAAGGAGACCGGCGCGCAGGCGGTCAGCTACACGACGGGCGTACCGCCCGTCGTCGGCGCCATGATGATGTTCAAGGGCGAATGGAAGGGCAAAGGCGTGTTCAACGTCGAGCAGCTCCCCTCCAAACCCTTCATGGACGCCATCGGCGATCACGGCCTCCCCTGGCACATCAAGGACCTGAAAGTCGCGGACCAGAAAGAGCTGTTCGCCGTCAAGACCTGACGTCTCCCTCCACATACTCCCATGCGCCAACCGGCCGGCGCGCCGCAGGCGTGTCGGTTGGCGCAACTAAGAATCTCCACGCGCCTTCCGGCCGGCTCCCCGGAGGGGGGTCGGAAGGCGCAAACCAAAAAGGGGAGCGGGGCGGTCGTCGCGCCGCTGATGTTTGTAGTGTTGTGCGGCCCGAGGACCGCCCCGCGCAGGCTTTGTGGCATACGACCGGCGTTTCAGCGCGTTCTTCGCAGCCTGTGTTCCAACAGGTGGCCGGTCCGAGCCCCGCCGAGAGAAGATGCGACCCTCCGTCAGCGACTCTGCACCCCGCCCCACGTCACAAGACGCCTCTTAAGCGACGCCCCCTTCTCTGAGGGACGGAGATGGGTGGAGTGTAGGGGAAGGTGAGGTGGCGGGGATAAATTGCGCGCAGGCGCTCGACCGGCGCGGTACATTCAAATCGCCTCTCCCCTCGAGGGAGAGGCCGGCGCGGCACGCGACGGGTGAGGGGGAGCCGCTTGCTCCGATGCAAAACGCCAAGCCCCCTCACCCCAACCCTCTCCCCCGAGGGGAGAGGAGGAAGCGCACGCTCATTCAACATGATCCCGGCGCGCGAGCGCCTGCGCTGCGAGCCGGGACCCAGACAAGTTTCAAAACGAAGGCTTTCGCAGAATTAGCCACCGCGCCGGATGCAGCCGCGCTGTTCAACACGCGGCCCGTTGACTGGGTCCCGGCCTTCCGCCGGGATGACGACTGTGAGGATGCGCGGACCGCGCTCAACGCCGCGCGCAATTTAACCCCCCTCTCCCCGTAGGCGCGCGCCGTACGGGGAAAGGGTATAGGTCCCGCACGCACCGCCGCCGGAGGTTACCCCTCCCCCTTGCGGGGAGGGGTTGGGGTGAGGGACTGAACCTTTCGGTGCCCGCGTTGGGTGCCAAGGAACCCGCCCCCCACGACCTGCGTTGCACGCAGAACGGATGATTGGGGGAACGGCACATGCGCATCGTTTTGGCTGCTCTTGGCATTGCGATCGCCTGCCCGCTGTTGGCCGGGCTTTTGATTGCATCCGCGACGTTTGCGGAGTCGCCGTTGCAGGTCCGCAACCTGAAACCCGCAGCCGCCTTCGACGCCATTTCCGATCCCGCCGAAAAGTCGGTGGCCCTTTTCCGCGAAGCCGGAGCGGTTATCCAGCACCCCCGCTGCATCAATTGCCACCCGGCCGGTGATCGCCCGCTGCAAGGCGACGACATGCATCCACATATCCAGAACGTGGTGCGAGGCGAGGACAACCTCGGCTCGATCGCCATGCGCTGCTCGACGTGTCATCGCGAGAAGAATTTCGAACCAGGGCGCGTGCCCGGTCACCCCCTTTGGCATCTCGCTCCCATTGAAATGGGCTGGGAGGGCAAGTCGCTGGGCGAGATCTGCGAGCAGATCAAGGACCCGAAGCGCAACGGCGGCAAATCTCTTGCCGAAATCGTCAGGCACATGGCCGACGACACGCTGGTCGGTTGGGGTTGGGCACCAGGTGGCGGACGGACCCCGGCACCAGGGACGCAACGCGAGTTCGGCGAATTGATCAAAGCCTGGGCCGATACCGGCGCGATCTGCCCAGGCATGTGACGCCCGGCGCGGCAAACTTGGCCGCAACCCTCTTTCGTTTGACGCGGCCGTGTGAAAGCGGGTGTTATGCGCGGGGCCGGATGCCACGTCCGGCCCTCAATTTTGCCGGGGATTGAATGACAGCGCACGACGTCGATACGATTCCGGCATGGGCCTGGCTCGCGCCCGTGGCGGCCGCAGTGCTGTTGATCCTGAAGTTCGCGCACGTCATCCCACCCGAGAATGGCTTCGTCCTCGCCATCGCAGCGGTGCTCCTCGCCGGAGCGGTGTTCGCCTCTGTTCATCACGCCGAAATCATCGCGCTCAAGGTCGGCGAACCGTTCGGCTCGATCGTGCTGGCAGTCGCCATCACCGTGATCGAGGTCGCACTGATCATTTCGATCCTTCTGGGCGCCAGCGCGGGCAGTGAATTCCTCGCCCGCGACACAGTCTTTGCAACCGTCATGATCGTGTTGAACGGTATCGTCGGATTGTGCCTCGTCGTTGGTGGCGCGAAACACCGCGAGCAGACGTTTCAGACCACGGCGGCAAGTTCCGCTCTGAGCGTCCTCGGCACGCTCGCAACCATCACACTCGTATTGCCCAACTACACGCTCACCACATCGGGCCCGAACTACAATTCGTCACAGCTTATGTTCGTCAGCCTGTCCTGCCTCATCCTCTACGGCGTCTTCCTGTTCGTGCAAACCATTCGGCACCGCGACTACTTCCTCGCCGACGTGAGCGAAGACCTCCCCCTCCACGATACGCCCGGCTCCCGCACCACGACGCTCAGCGTCTTATTGCTCCTCGTGTCGCTGGTGGGCGTGGTCCTGCTTGCCAAGACCCTGTCGCCCGCCCTGGAAGCCGCGATTGCCGAAGCGGGTCTGCCAAAGGCCTTTCTCGGTGTCGTGATCGCCGCCCTCGTGTTGATGCCGGAAGGCATGGCCGCCGTTCGCGCCGCTGCCGCCAACCGTCTCCAGACGAGCCTCAATCTCGCGCTGGGATCGGCAATGGCCACGATCGGATTGACGATACCCGCGGTCAGCGCGTTCGCCCTGATGTCGGGGATGACACTTCAACTCGGCCTCGATCCCGAAGAAATGGCGCTCCTGGTCCTGTCGCTTTTCATCGGCACGGTAACGCTGGCGACCGGCCGCACGACAATCCTGCAAGGCACCGTCCACCTCGTCATTCTCGGCATATTCCTCTTCCTCGCAGCGGTTCCTTAAAGGCGCAAAATGACCGAAGCCGACATCCTCTCCATCCGCAACGATCTGACCGAACTCGTCGTGTCTGTCGTCTCGGTGTCGTTCGGCATGGTCACCGCTTTCATTGTCGGCTTGTGGCTGGTCCTGAAGCGTGCGCCGCTGGTCCTGCGCGCGCTGTCCTTTGTCGTATTTTCGTTCGGCCTCGCCTTCATGGGCGCTTTGACGATCGGCATCCACGAACTGATGCTTGGCACCGAACGCGCATGGTCCAAGCTCGGCAAGACGGCGACAGAGATTCCAGGCTTCGGCAGCGAGCCGATCGCGGAGCTGGGATTGACGCAGTATGAGGCGGCGGCCGCTCTCGGCGCGCTCGCGTTCCTGGCAATCTACCTCGCCCTCTTCTTTTTGACCTTCTTCTACCGCTGGCCGGCGGACGACTGAACCGGCATCACGCCGTCTCCGCCACCTTAGCCCGCCGGAACAGCCGGCGCGGAGGCGGTGCGGGGTCGTCGGCGGTGATGATGTCGGTCAGCAGCGCCGCTGTTCTGCGAATAACCGGACGGTGCGTCCAATAGCCGGTATGCGCGGCGTAAGTCGCCAGCGCCGGATAGGGCGAACACAGGAGCCGCTTCAACCGGCCCTCCGACACAACCGGAATGTCGGTGATGCGCGGCTCGGCGGCATACGCCCCGTTGAGCGGCTTCAAGGGATATCCCAACAGGTCGTTGCGGCTGTAGAAGTTGAGCCACTGCGCCTTGGTTTTGACATTGGGCGGAAGACCGATCCCAGGAAACGCAGGGTGATCGGTCGGCGTGCGCCCCGTCGTGATCGGCACGATCTTGTCCGGGCCGAAGGTGAATGTGAAGAGCGGCATGTTGCAGCCCATGGTCACGAAACCGGCGAGCGTCTCCAACCGCCGGAACGGCGATCCCTCGCGCATGTAGGCGGCGAACTCCTGCATCTTCGGATCGCCGTCCTGCTCGCGGTTCTGCATGATCCGCCGCATGGAGTACGTGTCCCAGGCAAACGTCGAAAGGATGTGGCAGCCGAGCGAATGACCAACAAAGATGAGCGGACGGTCGGGCTCGCCGCGTTCGTCGAGGCGGTCGATGGCCTGGCGCACGATATGCTGGATCTCGTAGTAGGCCGAGTTGCGCCAATTGCGCGTCTTCTGATAAGCGGCTGCGTCTCCAAGGCCCTGCAAGGCCATCCAGCGATAGGCGTTGTTGTCCACCAGCCGCTCGCCGATCAGCTTTTCCATGTACGCAGTCTGGTGACGCCGCACGATCGGCGCCCAGTTTGCCGCCTCGTAATCCACATAGGGCCGAAGCTCCTTGGGGAGCGCCCGGTCCAGCCGGTCCCGCATGGGCAGGTGAAAATCATCGCTGCTGTTATAGATCCCGTGGACGAACAGGACGGCAATCTTGCGCGCCATAGGCAACTCCCGGCAACGGGGTCACCCCCCTGAAGACGGGCGGACGTCATCATCGAGCAGGGTGCCGGGTCAAGCTGTGCGGCGCCGTCGCCCCACCTTTCTCCACGCCCGCGTGTTTCTAATGCGACTAAGAAGGCTTAAATAGCAGCCATGAACGTTTCCCAACCCCATCCTCTCGGCCAAAAGCCCGGCACCCAGACCTTCTCGGTCTATGGGACGGAACTCGGCTCGCGGCTCCTCTTGGGCACCGCGCTTTATCCGTCGCCCCAGATCATGGCCGATGCGGTGAAGGCATCCCGCGCCGGTATCGTGACGGTGTCGCTCCGCCGCGAACAGGCGCGGGGCCGCTCGGGCGAGCGTTTTCTCGAATTGATCCGCGCACTCGACGTGAAGGTATTGCCCAACACCGCCGGCTGCCGCACGGCACGCGAGGCGATCACCACCGCTCAGATGGCGCGCGAACTCTTCGACACGCCATGGATCAAGTTGGAAGTCATCGCCAACGACGACACGCTTCAGCCCGACCTCTTCGGATTGGTCGAAGCCGCCGAAGTGCTGGGCAAAGATGGCTTCGAGGTCTTTCCCTACACGACTGAGGATCTAAGCGCCGCCGACCGGCTTCTGGCGGCCGGTTGCCGCGTCCTCATGCCGTGGGGAGCACCCATCGGCACCGGTCGCGGTCTCGCCAACCCATATGCCTTGAGATCGATGCGGTCCTATTTCCCCGATGTGCCTCTCGTCATCGATGCCGGCATCGGCGCGCCGAGCCACGCCGCGCAAGCGATGGAGATGGGTTTTGATGCCTGCCTGCTCAATACGGCCGTCGCGAAGGCCGGCGATCCAGTTCGTATGGCGGAAGCGTTTGCGGCTGCCATCGAGGCCGGTCGCAGTGCGTTTGAGTCCGGCCTCATGGAGCAGCGTGACATGGCGAGCCCCTCGACGCCTGTCGCCGGAACGGCCTTCTTCGATCTGACGCCCAAGTCATGACCCCACGTCCCGCGCCCGCGCTGTTCTATCCGATCGTCCCGGATATCCATTGGCTGAAGCGACTGGTTCCGCTCGGCATCAGAACGGTGCAACTGCGCATCAAGGATACGCCACCCGAGAGCGTCAGGCAGCAAGTTGACGAAGCCCTCGCCGTTTGCCGTGACCATAGGTGCGATTTGGTCGTCAATGACCACTGGCAAGCCGCCATCGAAGCCGGCGCGCGCTTCGTCCATCTCGGCCAGGAAGATCTCGTATCCGCCGATCTCGCCGCCATACGCAGCGCCGGCATCCAAATTGGTATTTCGACCCACAACGAGGCCGAACTCGAAAGCGCGCTCGCCGCCGGCCCGTATTATGTCGCGTTAGGTCCGATCTACGAAACGAAGCTAAAGGCAATGCCATGGGCGCCGCAGGGCCTCGACAAGATCACAACCTGGAAAAAGCGCATCGGGTCAATGCCGCTGGTCGCAATTGGCGGGTTGACGCCCGATCGCGCCGCGAGCGTTCACGCAGCCGGTGCCGATAGTCTCGCTGTCATCACGGATTTTATGACCGCGCCACATCCCGAAGCCCGCGTCTCGCTTTGGCTCGATTGGGCGCGTAACGTCCACCCCTGAAACACACCGAGGAGATATACTGATATCGATTGATCTGGCCGCCAAAAATCGGCTCTCCCGCCGCTCGGCAATGGCGCTGGCCGCCGGGGCCGCCACGGCGCTTGGTGCAGGCCGCGCTTTTGCCGGTGGGCATGAAGGGATGGACCACAGCGGGATGGACCATTCGAAAATGGACCATTCCGCCATGGATCATTCCATGCATGCCACGAAGCACAAGGCGCTGATCGATACCGCGAATGCCTGCGTGGCCAAAGGCGAGGTCTGCGTCGCGCATTGCATCGACCTGATGAAAGGCGGCGACACGGCAATGGGCGACTGCATGAAAAGCGTGTCGATCATGATGCCGATGTGCGCGGCCCTCGTCCGTCTCGCGGCGCTCGATGCCAAGCGGCTGAAGGAGTTCGTGGCAGTCTGCAAGGACGTCTGCGCCGACTGCGAGGCCGAGTGTAAGAAGTACGCGGAAAAACACGCTGTCTGCAAGGCCTGCATGGACAGCTGCACCGCCTGCATCAAGGAATGCAAAGCATTGCTGGACGCCTAGCTATGGATGGCGTTTTGCATCCTCCCCTCTCGCCGTTTTGACGGCGAAAGGGGAAAAAGGTTCACGCCCGGCCGATCGCACGCCAGCCTATATCGCGGCGGCAGAACCCGCCCGGCCATTCGATCTTGTCGACGGCTTCGTAAGCGCGCGCCTGAGCCTCCGCCACCGTTCGGCCTTTCGCGGTAACGGACAGAACGCGCCCGCCGTCGGCAACGATCTTTCCCTCCACGCATTTGGTCCCGGCATGAAAGACCTCCACGCCGTCGAGAGCCTGCGCGGCATCGAGCCCGCGGATCTCGGTGCCCTTGCGGGGCGTGCCCGGATACCCGTCCGCCGCATAGACGACGGTCAGCGCCGCTTCGTCCGACCACCTGAGATCAAAAGCATTGAGAAGTCCGCTCGCTGTGGCCAGCATGGCGGCCAGTAGATCCGATTTCAGACGCATCATGAGGACCTGCGTCTCCGGATCGCCGAAGCGAACATTGTATTCGATAAGCTTGGGACCATCGGCTGTAATCATCAGACCCGCGAACAACACGCCCTGGAACGGAGCGCCCCGCTCTGCCATCGCGGCAACGGTGGGCCGGATGATCTCGTCCATAGTGCGACGGCTCATCTCGTCCGTCATGACGGGCGCCGGCGAATAAGCTCCCATGCCGCCCGTGTTCGGTCCTGTGTCGCCCTCGCCGGCGCGCTTGTGATCCTGCGCCGAGGCCATCGCGAGGACGTGCGTTCCGTCGCAGAGCGCAAAGAAACTCGCTTCCTCCCCTTCCAGGAATTCCTCGACGACGACTTCCGCGCCCGCATAGCCGAATGCGCCCGCAAAACATGCGTCGATAGCCGCCTCGGCCTCTGCCCGGCTGGCCGCGATCACGACGCCCTTACCGGCGGCAAGCCCATCGGCTTTCACGACGATCGGGTACCGTTGTGATGCGAGGTAATGCTTTGCTCCCACCGCATCGGAGAAGCGGCCATACGCAGCGGTGGGAATGCCATAGTCCCGGCAGAGGTCCTTCGTGTAGCCCTTGGAGCCTTCGAGCTTGGCGGCTTCCCGCGAAGGGCCGAAACTCTTGATGCCTGCCGCCGCCAGGGCGTCGGTCAAACCGGCGACCAGCGGAGCTTCCGGCCCGACAACCACGAATGAAACGTTGTTCTCACTGCAGAAGGAAATGACGCGATCGGGATCGGCAGCGTCGAGCGTAACGCATGTCGCGAGCTGAGCTATGCCCGGATTGCCCGGTGCACAATAAAGTTTTTTCAGCAGAGGACTGCTGACAAGTTTCCACGCTAATGCATGTTCTCGGCCGCCGGAACCGATGAGAAGAACGTTCATGGACCGGTCAAGTGCAACGGCTGCTGAGCCCGGTCAAGGTCTGATTCTTCGCCTCCAATCGACCATACCGGCAAATTTGCACGCCGCGTTGGGCGCGCGGCGTACCGGTTCAAACGCAACCGGGCCGGACGAACGTTACTTGAGCGAGTTCAGGTAGTCGATGATGGCTTGGCGCTCGCCAGCGTCGGTCAATCCGGCAAAAGTCGCCATGTTGCTACCCGGAAAAACGCTGTTGGGATTGGCAATGAATTGATCCATGTTCTCGTCGTTCCAGACCAAATCCGTGGTCTTGAAACCCGGCGAATACGCGTAGCCCTTGGCGCTGCCCGCCTTCCGGCCCATGATGCCGTGCAGCGTAGGTCCAAGACGGTTATCGTCCGGCGCGGCGGAGTGGCATGTCCGGCAATGATTGTTGAATGCTACCTGTGGGTCGGTCGCAGACGGCGATTGTTGCGCGAACGCCGCCGCCGTGACGAATGATCCGGCCAACAACGCAAAACCAGCCCAACGCAGGGCGTAACCCGTGGTTTCCATAGGTCTCTCCCTTGCAAAAATAACCAGGTGGGACGAATTCCAACTTCCACTGACCAACGCAAGGACAGTAGGCAAAGTTCCCGGCGTGCTCTTATTGTCTGAGGTCTTCAACCGGTATAGTACCCGCCACGCCACGAAGGATGCGCACTTGTGACAGAGCCTACGGCCCCGGCCTTGCGGAATGCCCCCGAGTACTCCGTCGGTGAATTATCCAATGCCATCAAGCGCGCATTGGAGGACGGCTTCGGCCATGTCAGGTTGCGCGGCGAGGTGTCCGGCTATCGCGGGCCGCATTCATCCGGCCACTGCTACTTTTCGCTGAAAGACGAAAAGGCGAAGATCGACGCTGTCGTCTGGAAGGGCAGTTGGGGCCGGCTGAGAATCAAACCCGAAGAGGGCATGGAGGTTATCGTTACGGGAAAGGTGTCGAGCTTCCCGGGCTCGTCCAAATATCAAATCGTCATCGAGGCGCTTGAACCTGCCGGCGCCGGGGCGTTGATGGCGCTGCTGGAAGAGCGCAAGCGCAAGTTCGCCGCCGAAGGTCTGTTCGACGAGGCCCGCAAGAAGCCGCTGCCCTTCCTCCCTCGCGTCGTCGGCATCGTGACATCGCCCACCGGCGCGGTCATACGCGACATGCTGCATGGCTTCGAGGAGCGCTTCCCCGCCCACGTCATCATCTGGCCCGTACCCGTGCAAGGGGAAGGCAGCGCCGCCAAGATCGCCGCCGCCATACAGGGCTTCAACGCCATCGAACCGGGCCGTTCCATTCCACGCCCCGACGTTTTGATTGTCGCCCGCGGTGGGGGCAGCCTCGAAGACCTGTGGGGCTTCAATGAGGAAGCCGTCGTTCGCGCCGCCGCGGCCAGCCGCATCCCGCTCATTTCCGCTGTCGGCCACGAAACCGACTGGACACTCCTTGATCTGGTGGCCGACGCGCGCGCACCGACACCGACGAAAGCGGCCGAATGGGCCGTACCGAAATACTCCGAACTGATTGCGGATCTTGCCGATCGCAGTAGGCGTCTGCGCATCGCGAGCCGCCGCCTCCTCGAAGCCGCGCGCACGCACTTGAAGGCCTCGGCGCGCGGCTTGCCGCGTCCCGAAGACCTGACCGCCCTGCCGCGTCAGCGCTTTGACGCGCTGGACCAGCGGCTGGCGCGCGCGCTGCTTGCCAATACGCGGTCGCACGTCTTGCGGCAGTCGCGGATTTCCGGTCGTCTGACACCAGGCCTCTTGAAAAGCGTGGTCGATCGCCGCCAGCAGCGCTTGAAGGATGGCTGGACCAGCGCGCGCTCGGCTCTGATGCGCATCGCCGGAGACAGGCGCCGTCGCTTCGAGCGTGTCGGCGGCCGCCTGCGGGTCGAGGCCCTTTCCAACCGGCTGGACCAGAAGCGCCGTGCCCTCGAAGCCCAGTCTAAACTTCTCACCTCCTACAGCTATCAAGGTGTACTGGCGCGCGGATTCGCGATCGTCCGAGACGACAACGGCGTCATGGTCCGGCGCGCCGCCGGTCTCAGCCAGCGGCAGGCGCTGGAGGTTGAATTTGCTGATGGCAGGTCGGGAGTCGAGGTCACTCGCCCCATGCAGCCGGGTGACCGCGGTCCCGGTGGTTCCGGGGCGGGACGCTCCGAGGCAGGTACGCGCAAGAAACGCGGCGGACCGCCGCAGGGCTCATTGTTCTGAGGATATCCGGCATCGATTTGAAGGCATCGCGTCCGGCTTGCCGCAAGGCATCCGGACCACTAGACATAGCAAACACACGTCTTGGCCCCGGCCACCGGGGATGGATTGGAAATGAATAGGCTGGAACGATTGTTTGGCGGCGGCACCGAGGCACGTGTCCGCTATCTGGCGGGGGAATTCCAGGTTCTCTCGGCGGGCGACTTTGTTCGCTGTGCTGTAACGGGCGCACGCATCGAACTGGCCAATTTGAAATACTGGAACGTCGAATTGCAGGAAGCCTATGCGACGGCAGAGGTTTCCATGCAGCGCTTTCTCGAAGTGCGGTCCACAGGTTGACCGGCTTCACGACGCTATCTGCGGGCGATAGTTGAAATAATCTTTTCCATCAGCAACGCCTCGTCACCGGGCGCGAACGAAAGCCGGATCGGCACGGTGCGCGCCTGCCGCTTCACGTCGCCTTGCGGCCCGATTTGTCCAAGGCGGACAAAATCCTTCTCCGTCGTGACGAGGAGGGCGCTCAAAGATCGAGCCTCCGCCAACAGCGCGTCGGCCTCCCCATCCGTGAATGGGTGATGATCGGCAAACGTGCGCTGCGCCACGAGCGTTGCGCCCAATGCCTTGAGCAATGCGAAGAAGCGGCCCGGATTTCCAATTCCCGCGAATGCGACGACACGCGCTCCGTCGAGCCACGCAATCTCTTCAGCCGGCTCAACTTGAGCGGACAGCACCGGGCCGGCAAATCTGGCGCCGATCTCGGCGGCAATTCCTTGCCGGTCTTCAGGCCGCCCATTGACCACGACGATATCTACTTTCGACAACTGCTCAACGAGTGGCGCGCGCAGAGGTCCTGCGGGAATGACCAGCCCGTTGCCGAAGCCGCGCGCTCCGTCAACGACGGCGATTGTAAAGTCCTTGGCCAATGCCGGGTTTTGCAACCCATCGTCCATCACGATGACATCGCACACGATCCCCAGGTCGGTAATGGCCTGCGCACCCGCCGCGCGATCCGGCGAAACCATGACGGGGCCATCGCGGGCGAGTAGGAGCGCCTCGTCGCCGGCTTCCGCCGCCGTATGCCGTTGCGCGTCAACAAACGTCGGGCTGCGCACGTTTGAGCCGTAACCGCGCGTCAGAAAAACCGGGGTCAGACCCTGCTGTCGCAGCTTATCCGCAATCCACAGGGCGAGGGGCGTTTTGCCGGTGCCGCCCGCCGTGAAATTGCCGACGCAAATCAGCGGCACTGGAGACCTGGTATGTGGCGTCTGTTGCAGCCTTCGCGCTGCGATCGTACCGTAAATCGCGCCAATTGGACCAAGCAGCCAGCCCGCAAGTCCACGCTCCTTGCGGTACCACCATGCGGGCTCACGAAAAGGCACGTTTCATCCCTTGCGTGACGGGTTCGGCATCTGTCACGCCGGCCGTGCTTGGCGCGGCGGCTTCCGCAGCCGCTTCCGGTAGCAGCGGCAGAAGCGCGGCCACGGTCTTGTCGAGCGCGCCGCCTATTTCCGAAAGGGCCCTCTCTCCTGACCGGTGCGCGGCTTCGCGCGCCGTGCTGTCTGCAATCAGGCGCGACACGGCATCGGCGATCTCGTCGGCATTGTTGACATTTCCGACGGCACCGGCGGCGTCGAGTGCGCCGTAGATATCCCGAAAGTTATGCCGGCTGGGACCGCTGATCACAGCGCAACCGAGGCGAATGGCTTCGACCGGATTTTGCCCGCCATGCGCGACGAGCGACCCTCCGAGAAGAACGGCATGTCCCAGCGAATAGAACAGTCCGAGTTCGCCGATTGTGTCGGCCAGGTAGATGCTGGTCGTTCGATCAGGGTCGGTTCCCGCCGATCGCTGCGCGATGAGCATGTCCGGTGCGGAAAGTTCAGTGACGAGCTGGGTTCCGCGTTCGGGATGCCGTGGCGCGATGATGGTCAACACGCCGGGCAGGCGCTGTGCGATTTTTCGATGCGCCTCCGCCACGATTCGCTCCTCGCCGTCGTGAGTGCTGGCGGCGACGAAAACCGGCCGTGCTCCAATCAATTGACGCAACCGGGCCAACTCTTTCGCATCCACTGGCGGCGCCGGAGCATCGACCTTGAGATTGCCGGCGGCGATGGACCGCGGTGCGCCGAACAGTGAAAATTGCCGCGCCAGCCGTTTGTTCTGCGCCAAGACAAGTTGAAAGTGGCCAAAGAGCTGCGCTGCCACGCGCCGCCGCTTTTTCCAGCGGCGTCCGCTGCGTTCCGACATGCGCGCGTTGACAAGCGTCATGGGGATGCCGCGCTGGGCCGTCGCGAGCACCAGGTTCGGCCAGATTTCGCTTTCGGTGAAAATTGCGAGATCGGGCTGCCAGTGGCTAAGGAACCGCTCGGCTGCCTGCGGTGTGTCGATGGGAGCGTACTGGTGTAAGGCATGACGCGGAAGCCGCGCTGCGGCAACGTTGGCAGATGTCACCGTGCCGGTCGTCACGAGGCAATTGAGATCCGGCCTTGCAGTCGTGAGGCGATCGATCAGTGGTACGACAGCGTTGAGTTCGCCGACGCTAGCCGCGTGCAGCCATGCGAGCGGTCCCGCCGGCCGCGGCCTGTCCGCGACGCCCAGGCGCTCTGGCTGCCGGGCTAAATCCTCTTTACCGCGCCGCGAACGGTGTTTCAGAACCGTCGGAGCGATCGGCGCCAGTGCGCGCGTTAAAGTGCGGTATGTCTTGAGCGCGAGGCCTGCCTTGGGTGGCGGAATCGATGGATCGGCCGAACGCGGCGTTGCACGCGCGAGGTCGGCGCCCGCCAAAGCGTAGGCGCGGCGCGTGACCGCGTTCAAATCGCGCTCGACACGCTGACGAATGTCTTCGAGCGCCTGCTCGGATGCATTGCGGGGCACGAAAACCGGTTCGCCGTAAACGAAGGCGAGTTTTGAATAAGGCAGATTGATCGTCAGCCGGCTCCACGTATCGAACGACCGGAACCGCGAACTCGCCACGGCGAGCGGCACGATGGGCCGGCCGCTCATCCTTGCAAGCGTGATAATACCCTCGCCGCAGCGCCGCGCCGGGCCTGGTGGAATGTCGGCTGTCATGACGAACGACTTTCCGGCGGCCAGGCATTGCAGCGCCCCACGCAGTGCGCTCGCTCCGCCGCGATCCTTTTGCCGATCGCCCGCGCCGGCTCCCCGCACGAGTTCGACGCCAAGGTTCTGCATCGTAACGCCAATGAACTCGGCGTCGCCGTGCCGCGCCACCATCGCCGCAACAGGCACGTCGGGTCGATGCATCGAGGCCATCATGAATTGGCCATGCCAGAGCGCGACGATGCACGGATGATCGTCGCGAAGGCGGTCGATAATGCCTGCCGGCTCGGCGACGACGTCGGAGGTCCGGTGAACAAACCGCACGAACTGGGCGAGTTGCCGTCCCGCCAAGCGCGCGGCACCTATGCTGTCGGGTGGCTTTTTTGCCATTGACGTTATGCGTTCCGGCCCCGGCCGGCGGGATGTCCTCTCCCGCACGGCGATCATCAGTTGCCGCGCAGCCCCGCTGTGGGCGCGCTCTGGAGTCCTCTTGTCTCAGGTTAGAGCAGCGAATATCAACCGAAATCACAGCCCCACCGGCAGTTGTCGACGATAGCTCCGCGTGAACCCGGCCGGTTGCTCCCTGCCCCCATTTTTGCGACGCGCTTCACGCTGCCTGAGAAAGCCAATAGTGCAAGATCGCTCAATACGACGACCCCGGACACCGATGAAACGGTTGAAACGGTCGCTGCGCAAAGGCGCCACGAATGCGCGGTCGAACGTTGCCGCGATCATGCCGGCCCCCGTGCGCCGGCTCATGGCTCCGTGGTTCAGCTATGCCGACATGTTGCTTCTCGATCATTTGTTCGTGCGCACCCTGTTTCCAAACCGCCACAGTGTGTCGAAGCAGGCATGGCGCGCAGCACAGCCCCTACCTTATCAGCTAAAGAACATCAAAGCTCTCGGTGTGCGCACGGTGATCAACCTGCGCGGCAATGACAAGAAGCTGACCGCGAAGCATGAGCGTATCGCGTGCGAGCGGCTTGGCTTGAACTACGTCGAATACTCCCTGCGCAGCCGCGCCGCGCCGTCAAAGGCGGAATTGCACGGCCTGCGCGAGCTCTTCCAATCCGTCGAGCATCCAATTCTCATGCACTGCAAGTCGGGCGCCGACCGGGTCGGTCTGGCCAGCGTCCTCTATCTGCACCTTGTGGAGAAGGTGCCGATCGATACAGCACGCCACCAGCTCGGCCTGCGCTACGGGCATATTCGGTATGCCGACACCGGCGTGCTCGACGCCTTTTTCGAACGCTATCTGAGCGACACGGCCGCTACGCCGATGGACCTGTTCACCTGGATTGATACCCGTTACGACCCCGCCGAACTCAAGCGTTCTTTCCGCAGCCGTGGCTGGGCCAATCGCATCGTCGACGGCATCCTCAGCCGCGAGTGACGTCAGGTCTCCGGGTGCGCCGGGTCGAGCAGCCGGTGGAGATGAACCACGAAATAGCGCATCAGCGCATTGTCGACCGATTTTTGCGCGGCCGCCTTCCATGCTGCATGCGCCTCGGCGTAGTTGGGATAGATGCCGACGACATCCAGGCCTTGAAGATCGCGAAACGTAATCCCGTCGAGCGAATCGAGTTCGCCGCCGAAAACGAGGTGGAGCAACTGCTTCGGGGGCTGGTCTGATTTAGCCATTCGGGGTGTTCCGTCTGAGCGTGCGGGCATGTCCGGGTTCAAGGCTGGACGGCAGTGAGCGTTGCGCCATCCAGGCACAACGCGTTCCGCGCCTGCGAACCGGCGGCATGATGCCAGATTTGCCTCAGAGGGATCGGGTTTGGCAACGGCGCGAAGCGCCGCGCTGCCGGAAGCAGAAAGTGGGAGTCGGAAAAAAACTCCGATCTGCTGCGCCGATGGAGCAGATCGCGTCTGAGCCTGCAGGCGCCGCTGGGCGGGCGCGGCTCGGTTACTTCTCGAACACCGTCAGTTCGAGCATCACGGTGAGTGCGAGCAGCAGCATCACCAGTACCCATAATGCGACGGCTTCCAGACGAGGTTCGGTCATCGCCTCCTCCAAGAAAAATCACGCCAACGGCGCCAAGATGGCACCGCGAATTTGAAATGTCTAAGCAATTCGAACACCTGTCCACCCCCAAACCGCCGCCGGTCCAGAGCGGCCCCGGTCGCGTGCCGGGATGGGGAGCAGCCGCTCAGCCCGTTTGATCTCGGGCCTCCAATTGATTAGCGTCGCCAACACTCAGCTTGAGAAGGTTGCGCAGCGCCCGATGACCCCGTCACCTTACGATCAGTACCTGGATAAAAATCCGGCCAACCATCAGCCGCTGACGCCCTTAACCTTCCTGGATCGTGCCGCTGCGGTCTATCCGAATCATCCCGCGGTCATTCACGGATCGCTTCGTTATTCGTGGTCGGAATTTTATAGCCGCTGCCGCCGGCTGGCGTCGGCACTGTCCCGCCTGCAGATCGGGCCCGGAGACACCGTTACGGTGATGCTCTCCAACACCCCTCCGATGCTCGAAGCGCACTACGCAGTCCCCATGCTCGGAGCCGTCCTGCACTCGCTCAATACGCGCCTCGACGCGCCCACTCTCGCGTTCCAACTCGATCATGCCGAAACGAAGGTGCTGATCACCGACCGCGAATTCGCGGGCGTGATGGCGGAGGCGCTCGCAATCGCCAAGGTCCGCCCCATCATCATCGACTACAACGATCTGGAATTTCCCCAAGACGGCCGCGCGCTTTCGCAGCTCGATTATGAAGCACTTCTGTCGAGTTCCGATCCAGAATTTTCCTGGCGCATGCCCAACGACGAGTGGGACGCAATTTCGCTGAACTACACGTCAGGCACCACGGGCAATCCGAAAGGTGTCGTTTATCATCATCGCGGCGCGGCGCTGATGTGCTACGCGAATACGATTGCCACCGGCATGGGCCGCCATCCCGTGTACCTGTGGACGCTGCCGATGTTCCATTGCAACGGTTGGTGTTTCACCTGGTCGATGGCGATGGTCGCCGGAACGCACGTCTGTCTGCGCTGGGTGCGTGCGAAAGCCATGTATGACGCCATCGCCGATCATAAGGTGACGAATATTTCCGGTGCTCCAATCGTGATGTCGACGTTGCTCAGTGCCAAACCCGAAGAAAAGCGCGCAATCACACACCGCGTCTCGTTCAACCATGCCGCCGCGCCTCCGCCGCAGGCCGTGCTCGATGCCATGGTCGCGGCCGGTTTCGATCTGACACACCTCTACGGCCTGACCGAGACCTACGGCCCGGCGACGATTAACGAGTGGAACACCGATTGGCAGTCGCTCGACGAGGAAGGCAAAGCGAAGAAGCGCATTCGCCAGGGCGTCCGGTATGTGGCCCTTGAAGGCCTGACCGTAATGGACCCGGAGACGATGCGCCCGGTCCCCGCTGACGGCGAAACGATGGGCGAGGTCATGTTTCGCGGCAATATCGTGATGAAGGGCTACCTTAAAAATCCGGAAGCAACCGCTGAAGCGTTCGCGGGCGGCTGGTTTCATTCCGGCGATCTGGGCGTCCTCCACCCCGATGGCTACATACAGCTCAAAGACCGGTCGAAGGATATCATCATCTCGGGCGGCGAGAATATCTCGTCGATCGAGGTCGAGGACGTGCTCTACAAGCACCCGGCGGTGGCCGCCTGCGCGGTGGTTTCCAAGCCGGACGAAAAATGGGGCGAAACGCCCTGCGCGTTCGTGGAACTCAAAGGCGGCACGAACGCGACGAAGGATGAGATCGTGACCTGGTGCCGGGAACGACTCGCCCACTACAAGGCTCCACGCCATGTGATTTTCACGGAACTGCCCAAAACAGCCACCGGCAAAATCCAGAAGTATCGCCTGCGGGACATGGCCAAGGACGCCTGATCCTGCCCCAACCTGGACTTCGACGGATTTCTCCTGCCCGTCCGTTCGAGTGGGTGACGCGGCGTGCTTCGGCCCGCCCGGCACCTGCCCCCCGGTGCCGCGCTCCCCCGCACGGTCGGTTCCGGACGCGCCGCGGACAAACATGGAGAACCCAATGACACGAAATGGAAAAATCCTCGCCGGCGCCGCAGTGCTCCTGACACTCGGCTCGGCGGCAGCCGTTGCCCATCGCCATGGTGGCGGATGGCATCACAAGGGCCCCCACGGCATGATGGGTCTCGCCGGCCCGCTGTGTCGCGGCAACGCCGCCGAGAAGGCCGACCTGATGATGGTCCGGCTCCAGTACAAGTTGAATCCGACCGATGCGCAAAAGCCGGCTTTCGAGGAATTGAAGTCTGCGATGAAGTCGGCGGCCGAAAAGGTTGCGGCCGTATGCCCGCCAAAGCCGGTGCGCGCGAAAGATGCAGGCGACGGCGAGCGGCCCGCTCGCAAGGACATCACCGCGCGCCTTGCCGACACCGAAGCGCAGCTGACAGCGGCACTCGAAGGCGTGAAAATCGTTCGTCCCGCCGCCGAGAAGCTTTATGCGACGCTCGACGACGCGCAGAAAAAGGCTGTCTCGGAAATCGGCAAAGGTAAGCGCGGCAAATGGGGCCGTCACCACGAGCGTTGGGAAAAGCGCGGACGCGACGGCGGATCTGGCGAAGAAAGCGGAGGTCCGGGTCGCGGTCCGGCACCTGATGACGGAACGCCAGAACGCGAAGGTGATCTCTGATCGCCGTACCCGTTAAAATCGATACGGAACGAAAGAGCCCGCCGGTGTGCAACCGGCGGGCTTCAAATTTTCTGCATCAGCGAGCCAAGCACCTATCCGCAGCAGAACAGTCCACGAAAGCGCGCGATGGATGGCGCACCCGCCGGTCCTTCCAAAAAACCGAAAGCCGACCCCTAATTTGGAGCCGGCTTCACCACGCCTCAATGGCGAGAGGCAGTCGATAGTCTGTTGATCTCTTCTTTGATCTTCAGCTTCTGCTGTTTCATCCGCCGGATCTCCAAGTCGTCTGATCCGGGTCTGGCCATCTCCTCTGAAATCCGGCGGTCGAGCTGCCGGTGCTTCTCTGCGAGTTCGTGGAGATGAGCGGATAACGCCATTTAAACCTCCTTCGATCGTTGAGCGGAGAAATCATGCCAGAGAATTTGCGGCTTGTAAAAGGTGCACTGGCGTCACCATTTCCCATTTCTGAACTTGTGAACGCCTACTTCAAAACGCGGGCGAATGGTTCGCATATGCAAAAAGCCCGACGTGATCTGGCGTAGGTCTTTCGCGGCGCTGGGATACCTGTCTGACTGGGTTCCGGTGCCTAAGCTGTTGCAGAATTGGGAAAGAAGCGTAAAACGCGCCGCGGGGCTGGCAGCGACGTCGTGCCGGGCCTTGGCGGTTGCGAAGAGGCTCCATGGTGCGACAGGACGATGGCGAGTTGCGGGAGGAACTCGTGCGGCTGCGGAATGAACACCGCATGCTCGACGAGGAGATTGTTGCCCTCGAAGCGATGGGCGGCCTCGACCAATTGAACATCCGTCGCCTGAAAAAGAAAAAGCTTTCCATCAAAGACCAGATTACGGCAATCGAAGATCAACTCCTGCCCGACATCATCGCCTGATCCCGGGTTTCCAGTCCGGACGACGTAGAACCGCGGCCGCGCGTGGCGCGTTGATGGTGGGCGGCGGTACACGTTCCGCACCGCGCCCTGCGAGCAACCCCATGCGCCCTGTCGAGCACTGGCTCTACCCGACACCCGACGGCCTCTACTGCGAGCCGGGCGGCTTCTTGATTGATCCGCCGCGGCCCGCCGATCGCGCGTTGATCACGCATGGCCACTCCGACCATGCCCGCTCCGGCCACGCTCACGTGTTGGCCACATCCGAAACCATCGACATCATGAAAGTCCGATACGGCGTAAACTGCGCGTCGGCATTCCAGACAGCTGAGCTTGGACGGGAACAGAAGATCGGCGGCGTCGGCGTTCGGTTCGTCCCCGCCGGGCACATCCTGGGCTCCGCACAGATCGTTCTCGAATACGGCGGTCGACGTGCGGTCGTCTCGGGCGATTACAAGCGCGCCGCCGATCCGACCTGCAGCCCGTTCGAACTCGTACCTTGCGACGTGTTCGTAACGGAAGCCACATTCGCGTTGCCGGTGTTCCGCCACGAGCGCGGCGAAGACGAAGCCCGCCGGCTGTTGAATTCGATGATACGCAACCCCGACCGGACGCACCTCCTTGGCGTCTATGGGCTCGGCAAATGCCAGCGCATGATCGCGCTTGTGCGCGCTGAGGGCTATGCCGCGCCGATCTGGCTGCACGGCGCGCTGGTAGGTTTGACGGATCTTTATCGGCATTTGGGCATCGATCTCGGTGACTGCCGGCCGGCCAGCACGGCGACCGACGCCGAATTGAAAGGTGCGCTCGTCTTGTGCCCGCCGTCGTCTCTGATGGACCGCTGGTCGCGCCGCATGGGCGACGACCCCGTGCGCATCTTCGCGTCCGGCTGGATGCGCGTGCGCGGCCGGGCACGCCAGCGCGGCGTCGAACTGCCTCTCGTCGTTTCCGATCACGCCGATTGGCCCGAACTCCTCGACACCATCGTTGAAACCGGCGCCGAAGATGTCTGGGTCACGCATGGTCGTGAGGACGCGCTCGTGCATCAGTTGAGCCTCATGGGTCGCAGGGCCAGGGCGCTCGCGCTCGTCGGATATGAAGACGACGCGGAGTAGCCATGCGTGCGTTCGCCGAAGTCCTCGACAGTCTCTCGACCACGCCAAGCCGTAACGGCAAACTTCAATTGCTGACCGGCTATCTGCGCCACGCCCCAGACCCCGACCGGGGCTGGGCGCTCGCGGCACTGACCGACGGCCTGCCGCTGCGCATCAGCTTCCGGCGGATCCTTTCCGATCTGATGGCGGAGCAAACCGACCCCGTTCTGTTCAAGCTCTCGCGCGATTTCGTCGGCGACACCGCCGAAACGGTCTCGCTGCTGTGGCCCTCGCCACAACACGCTGCCATGCCGCCGCAACTGGGCGAGACCGTCGATCGCCTCTTGCACGCGACGCCCTCCGAACATGCCGCAATCATCGCCAGCGTTCTCGATCGCTGCAATGTGCGCGAGCGCTGGGCTTTCCTCAAACTCGTCGGAGGCGCGCCGCGCGTCGGCGTGTCCGCGCGGCTTGCCAAAACCGCGGTCGCTGAAATCGGCGGCCACGAAGTGTCTGCTATCGAAGAAATCTGGCACGCTCTGAAACCGCCTTACATCGAGCTTTTTGAGTGGATGGAGGCACGCGGCCCCCGGCCCGACCCGGGCAACATTCCAGTCTTCCGGCCGCTCATGCTGGCTCACCCCGTCGAGGATGCGGACTGGCAGTCCCTCCAACCGAGAGACTTTGCCGCCGAATGGAAGTGGGACGGCATCCGCGTTCAGATTGCAGCCAAAGGCGGCGACGTCCGGCTCTACTCGCGGACAGGCGACGACATTTCGCCGGCCTTCCCTGAGATCCGCTCCGCTTTCGACGGAATGGATGTGGTCGCCGACGGTGAACTGCTCGTCGTGCGCAACGGTGCCGTCGCGCCCTTCAACGATCTCCAGCAGCGCCTCAACCGCAAATCTGTCACCGCCAAAATGCTGCGCGATCATCCAGCCCATCTCCGGCTCTATGATCTCCTACTTGCCGCGGGCGAGGATATCCGCCCGCTCACGTTCGACGAACGCCGCGTGCGGTTGGAAAATTGGCACGCGGCCAACCGGCCTTTGCTGACCGACCTCAGCAACCTCGTCGCGTTCGACACATTCGATGAACTGGAAAGCCTGTGGCGGGGCGCGCGCGAAGCCGGCATCGAAGGCTTGATGCTGAAGCGCCGCGCCGGTCCCTATCTCTCCGGCCGTCCGAAGGGCCATTGGTTCAAGTGGAAGCGCGCGGCCCTGACACTCGACTGCGTGCTGATGTACGCGCAGCGCGGCTCGGGCAAACGTTCGTCGCTCTATTCCGATCTGACCTTTGGTGTCTGGCGGCCGCGCGCAGGCTCGAACGAGCGCGAACTCGTCCCCGTCGGCAAAGCCTATTCCGGGTTCACCGATGCGGAACTTCGCGAACTCGACCGTTTCATCCGCACGAACACGACGGAAACTTTCGGTCCCGTCCGTGCGGTCGTTCCCAAGCTGGTTCTCGAGGTGGCATTCGATGCGGTGCAGCCCTCGACGCGGCATAAATCCGGCGTTGCAATGCGCTTTCCCCGCATCCATCGCATCCGCTGGGACAAGCCGGCCGAAGAGGCCGACACCCTAGAGGCAACGTTGTCGTTGATCGACAAGCCTGCCGCATGAAAAAGGCGGCGCCGGAGGGGAGGGGTTCCGGCGCCGCACGGCCTAAGCGCATCTCGGGGGGAGGGACAACGCGCTCAGGGAACCTTCAGAGGGTAACGACGCTGCCGCCGCTGACCTCGATGGTCTGTCCGGTCACCCAGCGTGCATCGGGTCCGGCGAGGAAGGCGACGACGTCCGCGACGTCAGGCCCCTGGCCGATCCGCTTAAGCGCCTGCATGTTGAGCGTCTGCTGCGTGCCTTCATCGCTCTTGACGAAGCCGGTCATGTCCGTTTCGATCACGCCGGGTGCGACCGCGTTGACGGTGATGTTGCGTTCGCCAAGATTTTTCGCGAGAGCCCGCGTGAGGTTGTCGACCGGCGGCTTCGACATCGAATAGACCTCGACGCCGGGGAACGGCAGCCGCGAGACCACCGAAGTCGTGGAAATAATGCGCCCGCCGTCGTTCAACCGTGGGATCGCCGCCTGTGTGATGAAGAACAGCGACTTCACGTTAACGTTGAACACATAGTCGAACTGCTCTTCCGACGTCTCCGCAAAGGCCACGAACGGCGCAACGCCCGCGTTGTTGACGAGAATGTCGAACGTTTTCTTGCCGCGCTTGGCGAGTTCCCCATCAACCTGGGCGAACAGCTTGGCGGCAGCGCCCGATTCTGTCAGTTCGGCGCCGACTGCGAAGGCGTCTCCGCCGCGTGCTTTGATGGCTGCGACCACTTCGTCCGCCGCTGGCCCGTTACGGCCATAGTGAACGCCGACGACGGCGCCGTCACCGGCCAGACGTTCCGCAATGGCCCGCCCAATCCCGCGGCTGGCACCCGTGACGACCGCGATTTTTCCTGCAAGAGACTTTGACATGATGACATCCCAGACTTGAATGGCCGCACCGGATGAGGGTGGGCGGCGGCGACCCGATGGTCCCGTCACAAGGCCAATATACACCGATGATGCCGTAGTTCAAGAATATCGAACTATTGAAATATCAACTTTCCGTGGTCATATTCGACGCATGCAGCGCCCATTCGTTCACCCGCCCATCGAAACGGTCACCCTGGAAGGCATTCTCTATGCGCTTGCTGATCCGGTGCGGCTGGAAATCATCCGCAGGATCGGTTCGGGGACGTGCGCTATGAACTGCTCGTCCGCTGCCCCCGAAAAAATGGCCAAGTCGACGCAATCGCATCACTTCCAGGTTCTGCGCGAGGCAGGCCTCATTCGCTCCGAGCGCTGCGGCGTCGAGGTCATCAATCAACTTCGCTGTGACGAAATCGGGCAAAAATTTCCCGGACTTATCCCGGCAATCCTGAAGGCAGCCGAACAGCGCGACAATAGCAGGACCGCGAAGACGTAGGAGCCGTCGTGCATGTTTGAGGGTTTCGAGCGCGGACGGGGTAAGGCAGGCGATATCGACGTGGCCTATGTGATGGGCGGCAGCGGCCCGCCCGTCCTTCTTCTGCACGGCTACCCGCAAACCCACGCCATGTGGGCCCGCATCGCGCCGCTTCTCGCTGAGCGCTACACCGTAGTCGCCGCCGACCTCAGAGGGTACGGCGACAGCTCCAAGCCGCAATGCTTGCCCGACCGCTCGAATTATTCGTTCCGAGCAATGGCCACCGATCAGGTCGCGCTGATGCAGAGCCTTGGCTTCGAGCGCTTCCACGTCATTGGTCACGATCGCGGAGGCCGCGTCGCCCACCGTATGGCGCTCGATGAAACGGATCGCGTTCTCTCCCTTGCCGTTCTCGACATCGTCCCGACGTACGCCATGATCATGGACACAACTCACAAGGTCGCCGCCGCGTACTGGCACTGGTATTTTCTCGCGCAGCCCGAGCCCTTCCCCGAGACGCTGATTGGCCGCGATCCAGATTGTTTCTACGAATTCTGCCTCGTCGGTTGGGGCAAGGTACCGCTCGACGCCTTTGATCCCGCTCAGTTGCAGGCCTATCGGACCGCCTGGCGCAACCCGGCCTATATCCACGGATCGTGCTCCGACTATCGCGCGGCACTGACTGTAGATCTGTCGCACGACACCGGGGATATAAATCGCAAGGTTGCGTGCCCCGCGCTCGCGTTTTGGGGCACGGGCGGTCTCATGCATCAGCTGTTCGACATGGAAGCCGAGTGGGAAAAGCGGCTGGCAAAGCCGCAATTCGCAACTCTTCCCGGCGGCCACTTCTTCCCCGATCAGTTCCCAGAAGAAACGGCCGCGCGCCTGCTCCAGTTCCTGGACGGCATCCGCCAGGGCTAGCCGAGCCGCCGCCGGAACTCGTCGTAGCCGTACGAGCGGACAACTTCGAAGCGCCCGTCCTCATGCAGAATAGACAGATCGGGCAGTGGCGTTCCGTTGAACGTGGTGTTCTTCACGAACGAATACTGCATCATGTCGGTGAAGATCAGCCGGTCGCCGACCTGCAGCGGTTCCGCAAACGAGTATTCACCGATCACATCACCGGTCATGCAGGTCTTGCCGCCAAGGATGTAGGTGTGCGCCAGAACGCCGGCCTTCTTAGCGCCGATAATGATCGGGGTATAAGGAACTTCCAGCACGTCGGGCATGTGCGTTGAAGCGGAAGTGTCGAGGATCGCGATGTCTTTCTCGTTGCGATGCAGGTCAAGCACCGTGGCGACAAGCCAGCCGGTGTTGACCACGAGCCCCGCGCCGGGTTCGAGGATCACGTCGACACCGAACGCCCGGCGGAAGTCGTTGAGCGCCGCGATCAGCGCAACGAGATCGTATCCCGTCCGGTTGATAAAGTGACCGCCGCCGAAATTCACCGCCTTCACCTGCCGGATTTCGTCGGCGAAGTTTTCCGCGACATGCCGGATGAGGCCGATTGAGCCTTCTTCGCGTGCCTCGCACAGGGCATGCGCGTGCAGAATGTCGATCTCGTTCCACGGAATGGAGCCGCTCTCCGCCTTGGTCGTACCAAACCGCGACCCGGGTGCGCACGGATCGTAAAGCGCGCCGCCAAGCGTCGCCATCGAGAACCCAGGGTTGATGCGCACGCCGACGTGCCGCCCCGCAGCCTTTGCCGTTGCCATGTGCTTGGCGATCTGTCCCGGCGAGTTGAAGTAAATGTGGTCGGCAATCGACACGAGCCGCTCCACCTCGCCCGGGCCGTAGGCGGGTGCGTAAACATGAACCTCCTTGCCGAACTCCTCGCGTCCCATCCGCGCTTCGTATTCGCCGGATGCCGTTGTGCCGTCCAGCGTGTCGCGCATCAGCGGAAAGGCGGCAGGCATCGCCCACGCCTTGGTGGCCAGCAGCAATTTTATGCCGGTCTCGGCTTTGAGCCGCGCGGCGACCTCCAGATTGCGCTTCAGGCTGGCAACATCGAGCACGTAGGCCGGCGTATGCATGTCGGCAGGCAGGTTCGGTTTGGGCATTGTACGACGGCACTCCCGGCCAGAAACGGAATGAGCGCGCTATATGGCATCGCGGAGCGCGGAGTAGAAGGGCTGATCCGCGTGACGCCAAGGCCGCACCACAACCCGCCGCGAACGGTCAAGCTAGGGAGCAATCGTTACGGCGAAGGTCCGCTTATTTGTCTCACCGGACGCAAGCCGGGCTTCGACTGCAAAGCGATCTTCGCCCGCCGCCCCCTCGCGCGCCGTGTAATAAACGCCGGTCCCCGCCACCGCGCGCCCATTGCAGGTTCCGCCCGTCGACGCCGCAATCGTTGTCTGCTGTCCCGCCCGGAAGGTGATCTCGCCCTGGTTGGGCGGTGTCGTCACCGTCACGTGCGGTGCGGCCAACGCGGCGCAATTCGTATCCCACCCGGCGAACACGAACACGCGCGCCGGACGCCCCGGCACGACGGGCATGGTCCGCGTCGCGGCATCCTGCGTCGGCGGTTCGAGCGCCGTACCGGAATTAGGTGACGGCGCGCCCGTGCAACCGCCGCCCAATGACGCGACCAACAGCATGACCAGAATGCGCGATCGACAAAGCCTCATGTGCTCTTTCCGCCTCGCTGCCGCGTCCGCTCTTGTTTCACGCAACGCTCGCCCTCCGGGACTGCCGCCTCAGACCGTGACGGTCCGCGAGAGCATCAGCCGGTAGGGCAGCATGCTCGAGCGCGTAAAGCCGAAGCCTTCGTAGAAGTGTTGGCCCGCGGCGTTGTCGTGATCGGTCAAGAGGGTGATCCGTTGCGCGCCGTCGGCCCGCGCCTGCTCGATGATGCCGGCCATGAGCTGCCGCCCCGTGCCGCACCCGCGCTGCGCTGACGTAACAATGACATCCTCAAGCGTGGCGATCTTCGCGCCGAGGAAGGTCGAGATGCCGTAATGCAGAATCCCCATCCCGATAACATCGCCCTGTCGCTCGGCAACCATGATCCGCACATCGGCGCCCCGCTCCATTAACAGCATCAGACCACGCGTTTGCGCCGCGCGATCGGGAACAAATTCCTTCTCCTGCGCGAACAATTCTCCAAGCAGATCGGCGAGCATCGCAATGTCGGTGCGATCAGCGAGCCGGATGCGGATCATCGCGAACTTCTCCCGACCGGACTTGCCGCCATCCGGCCCCAAATGTTACATAGTTACAGCAAGCCGGGGAAACCCGGCGTAACCGCTGCGCGACGGCAGCACCTGGGAGTGAAACATGAAGCACGTTTTCGCAACTGCCATGCTCGCCGGCGTGGCGTTCGGGCTCGCCGTTCCGGCTGAGGCCGCATCGCTGGTCTCGGCCAAAAAGCTTGAGATCGACGTGGACGAAGCGAAAACGGCGGAGGAGCGCACGGCGCTGTGGGCGAAGATCGGCGGCTGGTGCGCGATCGCCGAGTGGCATCCCGCCATCGCCAAGTGCGAGGCGTCCAAGGACGGCGACACCGAATTCCGGACGTTGACCTTGAAAGACGGCGGCGTGATCAAGGAAAAGCTCATGGAGACCGGGACGACGAGCTACAAATACGAAATCATCGAAAGCCCGCTGCCGGTCAAGAATTACACCGCGATGTTCTCCGTCGCGCCCGACGATGATGACCTCGACGAAATCAACGTCCTCTGGTCGGCGACCTACGATGCCAATGGCAAGGACGACAAGGAGGCCCGGAAAGTGATCGACGGGATCTTCAAGGACGGGATCGAAAGCATCAAGGCAAAGCACGCCGGTGCCGGAGACGACGATAAGAAGTAGCGATCGGCTTTGGCACGAGCGCCGAAATGCAACGGGCCGGTGGTCGATCAACCACCGGCCCGAGTTCGTTCACACCACTATCGAAAGTTACCAGCCGAAGCCGAGATAAATCCCGGGACGGCGATAGCGGTACGGATAGCCCCAACCGCCGTAGTACGGACGATAGTAATAAGGCCGGTACCCGTAGTGGCGATGGCGCCAGTGACGCCCTCTCCAATGCCGGTGCCGCCAGTGCCGTTTGCGGTAATGGCGCCGGTGGACCTGTTCGGTTGCCTTGGCGTCCGTCTTCGCGGCTTGCGTCGCGATGCCGGCGCCGGCCATTGGCGCAGCGTTCGAAGGTGCCGTGATTGCGAACGCGCCCAAAATGGCCGCAGCCGCAAGGGCGATCTTGACTTTCATGCCCATCTCCTCGGTTTGCACGATCACACACTTCCCCGTGTGGTTATGAACTACCGGCCCAACGCAATGGTTGCAAGACAAAACCCCGCGAGGACTGTTTTACGGATTTGTCCATATATTCACCGAGTTCGGATCAGTGCGATACTGATCGCAAACTCGCGATAAGGTTATCGCGACCTCGTCCGCAACGCCGCCATCCGCGCGCGACCGCCCCGGGAAAAACGCGCAACCCGCGCTGCGCCACACTCCCGCCTGCGTTCGCGAGCAATTAGGCTCTCACATGACTTTACGCCTCATTCTCCGGCCGGGGACCACCGATGCGCGCCCTCTTGATGATCGCCTGCCTCGCCGCCGGAACTGTGCCCCTCATGGCTGCCGATGATCTCAAATCTCTGGCTGGTTCCGAATGGGGCTTCCCCGATGCTGGCGACGCCTACATCCAGTTCCGCGAAACGGACGTGGCCGGCTCGTCCGGCTGCAATCGCTTCCGCGGCACCTACACGTTTCAAAATGGCGCGCTGACTTTCGGACCTCTCGCCGGCACCCGCATGGCCTGCCCGCCCGGCAAGATGGAAACCGAAAAGAAGGTGTTCCAGATCCTCGAATCCGCTAAGGCCGCCGAGGCAACTCATAAAACGTTGATCCTGAAGGACGGAACGGGTGCGGTGCTCGCCACGTTGACCCGTCGTGACTGGGATTGAGCATACGCGCGTTCGCGACGGCGGGCAGAACACCGGCGAGCACCACGAGGCTCAAGTGCAGATCGACCGCCCGGCCCAGCCGCATCTCCACGCCCCCGCTGAGGGCGCCGCCCCGCTGACGCTCGCGGCGGCCCTGGCGCCTGTCGCCGCGCTCCTCTGCTCGGTAGCGTTGCTCCTGATGGGCAATGGCCTCCAGGGCACATTGATCCCCGTCCGCGCGAACCTCGAAAGTTTCCGCGCCTTCGAATTGGGGCTCCTCGGCACCGCGTACTTCTTCGGCTTCACCGCCGGCTGCGTGCACGGTCCAGCCCTGGTACGCCGCGCCGGTCACATTCGCGCCTACCTCGCGATGACGTCGGTTGCATCCGGCATTGCGCTGCTCCACCCCATGATGGTCGATCCCGTGATCTGGTGGGGCCTCAGAATTGCGACCGGATATTGTTTCGCGGTCCTCTACATCATCATCGAAAGCTGGATCAACGAGCGCGCCGACAACCGCGTGCGCGGCACGGTGTTCTCCGTCTACACCATCGTCAATCTGACAGTGATCACGCTCGGCCAACTCATGCTGGGCTTCGCCGACCCGAACTCGTTCATCCTGTTCGCGCTGGCCTCGATCCTGGTTTCCTTCGCGGCGCTCCCCGTGGCTTTCACCGCCGCCGCGCATCCGAAAATGGTCGAGCGTGTCCACCCGCGCCTGCGCGACCTGGCCAGCATCTCGCCCGTCGGCACGGCGGGCTGCTTCGCGGTCGGCCTCGCCAACGGCGCCTTCTGGACGCTGGGTCCGGTCTTCGCGTCCGACGCGGGCCTCGACACACGCGGCATCGGCTATTTCATGAGCGCGGTGGTTCTTGGCGGCGCATTCGCCCAATGGCCGCTCGGCCGCGTATCCGACGACATGGACCGCCGCTTCGTCATGCTGATTGCGACCGCCATCGCGCTGGGCGCCGCCATCGCCCTGATGATCATTCCTCAGATCGACCGCACATCCATGATCATTGCGGGCGCGGTGTTCGGCATGGGCGCCTTTCCGCTCTATCCGCTCGCCGTCGCCCACGCCAACGACAACGCGCGCCCCGATCAGTTCGTCGAGGTGTCCTCGGGCTTGCTGCTGATATTTGGCATCGGCGCCGCCATCGGCCCGCTGCTCTCGTCGCTCGTGCGCCAGGTGATGGGAATGCCCATGCTGTTCGTCTTCACTGGCGCGGTGCATCTGGTGCTCATCGTTTTTATTCTCTACCGGATGCATTCGCGCGCCGCGCCCGCCCAGGCCGACCGCACCGACTTCGCCGACGCCGCGATCGCCGCCGCGACAGTGGCCCAATACGAGCCGGTCCCCGCTGTCGAGCCCGAACCGGCGCGGTGACGCCGGGCGCGGTCATCGTCTCCGCCGCTTGCGTGTCCGCTTCTTTCCCGATCCATTTGTCTGCGTTGCTTTGGCGGGTGGCTCGGGTTGAAGCGCCGCCTTCATCTCCAGCAGCATCGCGCGCAGTTCGTTCATCAGCCGCGACTGCTTGTTGGCGTGTTTCCGGCGCCGCGCCGCCCGCACCGTCTCGATGTAATCGTGACCGATGCAAATTTTCGTCGCCTGCCCGCGCTTGCTGAGCCGCTCGCGCGCGCCGCCGGCCGGCGAGATCGCCTCCAATTCCGAGCTACAACTTTTTGCAGTCGTTGAACGCGGCATCGGCGTGGGATCTCCGTGGTTCTCGCGCGACTGTCCACGCGAAGGGGAGCGGGGCGGTCGTCGCGCCGCTGATGTTTATAGTGTTGTGCGGCCCGAGGACCGCCCCGCGCAGGCTTTGTGGCATACGACCGGCGTTTCAGCGCGTTCTTCGCAGCCTGTGTTCCAACAGGTGGCCGGTCCGAGCCCCGCCGAGAGAAGATGCGACCCTCCGTCAGCGACTCTGCACCCCGCCCCACGTCACAAGACGCCTCTTAAGCGACGCCCCCTTTGGTTTGGGACGGAGATGGGGGGAGTGTAGGGGCAGCTGAGTTGGCGGGGATAAATTGCGCAAACTTTTCTCGCAATGTGCGCGACACAGTAGGGCGGGTTAGGCGCGCAGCGGCGTAACCCGCCGACGCTTGCTCTCTCCACGTTATCCCGGCGCGCGAGCGTGAGCGAAGCCGCCAGACCCACCGCCCTCGCCACCCCTCAGGTGTCATCCCGGCATTTATTGCCGGGACCCATCGGGCCGGTGACGGTGGCGTTTGTTGGACGCTCGCCCGCGCAACGCTCTTTCGCGCACGTTGAACAATGGGTCCCGGGGACAAGCCCCGGGATGACAGCGGTGGGGATGCGCGCACCGCGCTCAACTCCGCCCGAGGTCACCCCTCCCCCTTGCGGGGAGGGGAGGGGCACGTCCCTTCCCCTCCCCCTTGCGGGGAGGGGCAGGGGTGGGGGTGAAACGGTGGGTGGGGGTCATTGCGACCATTGTCGCCAGCAACGCACCCCACCCCTAACCCCTCCCCGTCAAGGGGAGGGGAATCAGAGCGGCGCGCGTGACGGCAGCGAGAGCCCAGCCCTATGGTCAACCACTGTCACCGCCCCGCAGGTGTTATCCCGGGATTTGCTTGCCCCGGCGAAGGCCGGGGTGCCCGGGACCCATCGCGCCGGGGATGGTGGCGACTGTTGGGAGGTTTGCTCGCACAACGCCCGTTCGCGCACGATGACCAATGGGTCCTCGGCATAAAGCCGAGGATGACAGCGGTGGGGAGGCGTCCACGTTGGTTAATTTCAGCTAGCCAACCCGCGCGTGTACGTCTTAGGCTGAGCACATTGGTTGAGGTGTTTGTTGCGTGCGGGGGTACTCCATGGAGACACTTGAAGCCTTCCA
>CAYWIF010000006.1:0-103313 GCA_964458265.1 uncultured Hyphomicrobium sp.
GCGACGATCTCGAATTGCAGTTTCTTGTGACCGAGGCGTTCGGGCAGGGAGTGCAAAGTGAAAAACAGGACGCCGATGCCGACGACGGCGGCGAGCAGGATCACGGTGGTGATGACGTAGAGAGGATCGCCTTCATGTGGGCCGCTGATGAAAGACGGCATGTGATGAGGCGCCAATGGGTGCAGTTCGCCGGCCACGTCGCATCCCTCCCCAAATTTACCGACCGGCACCGCGAGATCCGTTGCGCCGCCCTAAAAGCATGACTGAAAGGGCGATGCCGTCAAGCAATTCGCCGCTGAATTGGTGGCAATCGGTGCAATCAATGCTTACCTCCTGGTCCAGAAGCATTTCTGGACCCGGCGGAAAGGTGAAGCGGGACATGGCGTTCAAGTGGTTATGGCGGGCAGCGGCGGTGGCGGTTCTTTGCACCAGCGGTGCCGGTCCTCCGGCCGGCGCACAAGAGGCAACGCTGCAACTCGCACAGGCCGCGCCCCGGTCATTCGACAGCCGGCCGCCGAGTGGGCCTCCCACGCCGGCACCGCGCTCGTCCAGCGGCGGAACGACCGTGTTGCCACGCGTACCTTATGAGAACCGGCTCGACAATTCGCGGCGCTACACACCCGGTACGCGGCAGAGGCGGACGCCCGACAGCCAGCGTGTCGTTCCCAAGCCGCCCGCCGCCGGAGGCGATCCGGCAAAGTTTTTCGATAAGCCGGCGCAGAACAAGGTCAGTTGCGAGTGGTTGCGAAGGCTCGCCACGCGTACGGGGCGGCTCTATTGGACGAACCGCTACGAGCGGTGCGTGGGGATCGACTGACGGGGGTTGGTCAGCGGTAGATGTAGGTGACGAAGAAGACGAGGTCCGCCGGTACGGCGTTGCGTGGTGGAAACGGGAAGCTCGATTGTTGGGTGGCGAAGACGACATTCTGGTCGAGACCCGAGACGTTCGATGGCTTGATGACGGTCGTGCGGACGAGGTTGCCGTTCTTGTTGATTTCGATGCGGACCGTGACGCGGCCGAACGTGTTGCTCAACTGCGGCATCGTCGCTTGAAGCGCGCGAATGACGCCGCGCGCGAAGTCGTCGTTCTCGCCCGAGCGCGTAATTCCGGCGGGCCGCTGGACGCCGGCCCCGCCCCCGCCGACTGGCGCTTGGAAGATGGCCGGCGGCGTCAAGTCGAGCTTGGCGGTTTCGGTTTTCTTGGCTGGCTTCTTCTCCGGTGCGGGTGAGGGCTGTTTGGCCGGCGGGTCTTTTGGCTCGGTCTTTTTACGTTCAGACGGATCGGGGATTTCGAGCAGTTTTTTGTCCGCCTCGGAAGGCTCGCTTGTCTTGGCGGGCTGTTCTGCGGGCTTGGTGTCGGATTTATCCGCTGCCGTTTCTGCCTCGGTTTGTTTTGGTGCCGAGTCAGGTGCCTCGTCCGGCAACGTTGGACGAAGCGACGCGGCGTCTGCGGGCTTTTCGGCGGGCGTGGGCTCAGATGGGGCCGGTGGAGGTGGCGCGGCCTCAGCGGCGGGCGGAGTTGCGGGTTCGGGGCGGGGTACAGGTGGCGCAGTTTCAGCCGGCGGCGGGGTCGCGGCCGGTGCGGGGGGTGATGAGGGAACAGGAAGCCCGGGTGCGGTGTCCTCGACCGTGGCGCGGCCGGTGAGATCCTGCTCGGAGATGATGGACACGCTGATCGCATCATCGGCGCCGCCGGGCGCGCCAAGGCGGCGCGGCTCTGCCGTTTGGATGCGGATCAGGAGCGCCGCATGGAGGAGGAGCGCGATCAAGAGAAAGCGAAAGAAGCGGCGATCGTCGGCGGCGATGCGTGCCGCGTCCGGGCCACCCTCCGAGGCGGCCGGGTCGATGCTCAGATCTGCGACTGTATTGGCCATCGGACCTGATTTAGCGCGATTTGTTGCGTCGCGGAACGGAGGCTCAGGCCAACAGCTTTAGGATTTTGCGCTGCAACCTAAGGAAATATGCGAAAGAGTGTTGCAATCTTAAATCTTCACATAGGGGGTGTTCCCGTGTCTAATTGAACGGCGTGGATGTTATGCGGGCAACGGCATCCAGCACTCGACAAGTCTTGATTACGAGGGAGGTTTTTTTGCTTGGTTTGGAACACGAACCGCTGGCGATTGCGGCGGTCACAGGTGGTATTCTGTACGCTGTTTGGGCAGTGCACCGCGTTTATCAGGCTTTCGGCCGATGCCCCCAATGCCAGCACAGGCTCAATCGTACTTCCGCCATTTGCGGCCGCTGCGGCTGCCGCACGCACGAATTTTCATCGCATAAGAAGCACCAACGGCAGACGCAGCGGCGCGCCGTGGCGGGGTAGGCATGTGAGGGCCGGGCGGGGTGCGGCTCGGGTGATCCATGCGATCGGTTGACAGGTTGCGCCCAGCTCCTAGAACCGAAGGCAAAACCGGAGAGCCGTACCATGCCCACAATGTCGAACTCGCGCCGTAAGAAGATCCAGTCTCGTCAACGCAAAGCCAAGAATGCGGAGATGAGAGCGGCGAAGAGCGCCAAGAAGGCGCGCAACGCCAAGAAATCCGCTTAGCGCACGTTAGCCGCGCGCGTCCTTCTGGTTCGGCGAGAGCTTCATAAGTCCGCCGTCCTCGCCGTCCTTCAACACGTAGATGCTGCCATCGCCCGCTTCAACCACGTCGCGGATGCGCATACCCATGTCGATGCGTTCGAACTCGCTGGCGGTCTCGCCTTTCACGTCAACGACGACGATCGCCTTCGAACTGAGGCCGCCGATCAGCGCCTTCCCGGTCCAGCCGGAAAAGCGGCTGCCCGTGTAGAAGGTGAGGCCAGCGGGTGAGATCACGGGCGTCCAGGTGACGACGGGCTTTACGAATTCAGGCCGCGTGTCGTGGCGCGGGATTTTCTGTTTGTCGTAGTGGTCGCCGTTCGACACGGCAGGCCAGCCGTAGTCAGCGCCTTTTGCGATCAGGTTCAATTCGTCGCCGCCGAGCGGTCCCATCTCATGGAGCCAAAGGTTGCGGGTCGCTGGATCGAACGCGATGCCGAGGGGATTGCGGTGCCCCGTGCTCCACACGTCCTTGCGGGCGTTCTTCGGGCCCTGTTCCATGTTGTCGGCTGGCAGCGACCCGTCGGGATTGATGCGGACGACCTTGCCGGCGTTGGTAGCGGGATCATGCGAGAGGAAGCGCTGGCGGTCGCCGTTGGTGATGAAGAGCTTTTCATCGCCGGAGAAGGCCATGTGACCGCCGAAGTGACCGCGGCCGATCTGCTTGGGCTCCTGGCGCCAGATGACTTCAACGTCTTTGAGTTCGTTGCCGTCGAGCACCGCGCGGGCGACGGCAAGGCCTTTGAGCACAACGTCGCTGTTGGGGCCATCGTCGCCGACGCGGGGATCCCCGGGGTCCTGTGCGCCGGCGGGCTGTTCTTCGGCGGGTTCAGCGTAGGACAGATAAATCGTGTTGTTGGTCGCGAAGCCGGGGTGGGCCACGACCGAGAGCAGGCCGCCTTGGCCTTCGAAGTGCACTTTGGGAACGCCCGTGATGGGTTCGGATAGTTTGCCGTCCGCGTAGAGACGCAGGTTGCCGGGCTTCTCGGTGATCAGCAGGCGGTCATCGGGCAAAACCGCGATTTTCCACGGGTGCGAGAGGGGTGTCAGCATCTGGCCCGTGATCTTGCCGGATTTGGCGGTGAATTCCTGCATCGCGCCTTCCTGCGCCGAGGCCCGGTCAAGCATGGCGGCGGCTCCCAGTATTGAAGCGCCCAGCGCCAGCTTTGCTCGCCAAGACAACGTCATCACACCACATCCCTTGCACCTGTTGAAAACGGATCAGCCAAGGTAACGGCGGGGATGGGCGGAGGTTCCGTGTCAGTGACCGGCCATGTAGTCCGGCAGCCAGCTTTCGTTGAGGGTGCGGAGTTTGGCGAGGGGATAAGGATCATCGTCGCCGCGGATGGTGAGTGCGTCGCCGCCAACCTTGCCGACGACGCGGGCGGGCAGCGCCAGCAGTCGGGCGCGCTCAAGGACTTCTTCGGCCATCGCAGGCGAGACGGAGAGCACGTAGCGGCCCTGGTCTTCGCCGAACCAGGCGGCGTGTGCGGGCAGGCTGCCTTCGTAGGGGTAGAGATCGGCGCCCAGGTTGCCGGCAAGCGCCATTTCTGCAATCGCGACCAGGAGACCGCCGTCGGCGCAGTCATGCACGGCGGAGACGTTGCCTTCGCGGATGAGCGCGCGCACGAGGCGACCGGCCTTCAATTCGTCGGCGAGATCGACGGGGGGCGGCGCGCCTTGGAATTTTCCGGCCGCCAATTGCTGATAGAGCGACTGGCCAAGCCAGCCGCGTTCGAGACCAATGACGATCAGAAGATCGCCGTCGCGCTTCAGCGCAATGTCGGCAAGTTTCGAGACATCGGGCACGAGGCCTACGCCGCCGATGGCGGGTGTGGGCGGGATGCCGATGCCGTTGGTCTCGTTGTAGAGCGAGACATTGCCGGAGACGACGGGATAGTCGAGCACACGGCAAGCTTCACCCATGCCGCGGACGCTTGCCACGAACTGGCCCATGATTTCGGGGCGTTCGGGATTGGCAAAGTTCATGTTGTCGGTGATGGCGATCGGGTCGGCGCCAACCGCGCAAAGGTTGCGCCAGGTTTCCACGACGGCCTGCTTGGTGCCCATCTCGGGGTCGGCGGCGACATAGCGGGGCGTGACATCGCAGGTGGCGGCGATGCCCTTCTGCGTGCCGTGGATGCGCACGACGCCGGCGTCGCCGCCGGGGCGGCCGACGGTGTCACCCATGACCATGTGATCGTACTGCTGGTAGATCCAGCGGCGTGAGCAGAGCGCGGGCGTGGCCATGAGCGCCGTGAGCGCGGTCATGAGGCTGTTGGGAGCCGGCACCCACTCAGGCAGCACGGGAGCCGGCGGCACGGGATGGAAATAGGGCCGCTCGTACATGGGCGCGGAGTTGGCGAGGACGGGCACGGGCAGATCGGCTTCGACCTTGCCCTTGTGGGTGACGATCATGCGGCCGGTGTCGGTCGTTCGCCCGATCACGGCGAAGTCGAGGCCCCACTTTTTGAAGATCGCTTCTGCTTCCGGTTCGCGGCCAGGCTTCAAGATCATCAACATGCGCTCCTGGCTTTCGGAGAGCATCATTTCGTAGGCGGTCATGTTGGCTTCGCGCTGAGGGACGTGGTCGAGCACGAGTTCGATGCCGACGCCGCCCTTGTCCGCCATCTCGGAGGTGGAGGACGTGAGGCCGGCCGCTCCCATGTCCTGGATGGCGATGATCATGTCGGTTGCCATCAATTCGAGGCAGGCTTCGATGAGCAGCTTTTCGGTGAAGGGATCGCCGACCTGGACGGTGGGGCGCTTCTCGTCGGATTTATCGTCGAATTCGGCCGACGCCATGGTTGCGCCATGGATGCCGTCGCGGCCGGTTTTCGAGCCGACGTAGACGACGGGAAGGCCGACGCCCTTGGCGGCGGAGTAGAAGATCTTGTCCGACTTGGCGAGGCCGACGCACATGGCGTTGACGAGGATGTTGTTGTTGTAGCCGGCGTCGAAGTTTGTCTCCCCGCCGATGGTGGGCACGCCTGTGCAGTTGCCGTAGTGCGCGATGCCGGCGACGACACCGTCTACGAGGTGGCGGGTCTTGGCGTGGGCGGGATCGCCGAAGCGCAGCGCATTGAGGTTGGCGACGGGGCGGGCCCCCATCGTGAACACGTCGCGCATGATGCCGCCGACGCCGGTGGCGGCCCCCTGGAACGGCTCAATGTAGGAGGGGTGGTTGTGGCTTTCCATCTTGAAGACGGCGCAGTCGCCGTCGCCGAGATCGACCACGCCGGCATTCTCGCCGGGGCCTTGGATGACCTTGGGTCCCGAGGTCGGCAGCGTTTTGAGCCAGACGCGCGAGGATTTGTACGAACAATGCTCCGACCACATGACGGAAAAGATGCCGAGTTCCGTCAGCGACGGCTCGCGTCCGAGGATCGTGAGCAGCCGCTGATATTCATCGGGCTTGAGGCCGTGTTCGGCGACGATCTGAGGCGTGATAGCGGATGTGCTGGCGGCGTCTTGCATCGGGGCTCGCGGCGGTCGGTGTGAGGTCGGCGGGGTTATAGCGGCTGGGGGGTGGCTTGTCGCGCATGGGCGGGCGGTTTCTCCCATGCGGATCGCCGCGCAGGGCGAGGGTATTCTTGTGACCGGCGGTGGATCGTTGCGGCCGGGCTGCCGCACGTCGGTAAAGGTGCGCGCGTGTCTTCGTTGGCCGACCGGGCGGCAAAGCAACGATCGTCTGGCGGAGCGTGCCGCCTCCTAAAACTACAAGTCGCCTTCGGTTACGCGATGACTGCATAGCTTTTACGCTATTCACAGCCTGAGCGGGAAAGCCTACCCGTTTGGGCTGCGACGGTTTTGCGCTGCAGCATACGCAGGTCTGGGATGTGGAAGTAGCACTTTCGTACAGTGTGCCAGAGGGTTAGTTATCGGTTCGCCAGCAGTTGAGACCGATCATGAGCAAGTGAGGCCGCTGCGGGTGCTGTTTGTGTTTACAACTTAAAAACACGATGGAGCCCCAAATGAACCTGTTCTCGCCGTCGAAGTCACGCATTGCCGCTGCCGCAGTTCTCGCGGGGGCGGCCGGTCTTAGTCCGTCGCACGCGGGTGAGTTTTCTGCTGCAACGATTGTGAAGCCGCATGCCGGATTGTCATTCGTCGTCGGCTCGAAGCAGGCGGTCGGATATTTTATCGCCGAGCGCGGGGGCTGCGATCTGACGCTGCTGGTCGGAGACACCGGAGAGGCCGCCGCCGAACGGCCGAAAGGCTTCGTTCCGGCGCGGTTTACGACGCTGATCGCGGCCGGCCGAACGGCGCGTATGGACACCGGTGACGGACCTTCGATGGAATTCTTTTGCTCAACGGGCGCGACGTTTTTGACGACGCGCGTGATGGACCGGCTTGCCTACCACGCCGCTCCGGCGAAGTAGCGGTCAGCAAGAGATTTCGAATGCGAGAGGGGCGCTTCGGCGCCTCTCTTCGCGCGCGTGCGGCCACTTTCCGCCGGGGGGTGCAGAGCTCAGCCCAGTGATATGCATTTTTTGCAATGCTGCGCTGCGGAAACGGAACTTCTACGCTGTAGATTTTGGAGGTACGAAGTTGTGTCTGTCGGGCAATGGGAAGCTTAGGTGCGCCCGGCGGCGAGAAACAACAACGAGACCCGTCGAAGGGTCAGGAGTCGATCATGCAGGCCATTATTCTGGCGCTCTTGCAGCGCCGGCCGGTTCGCCGCCGCAGCGCGCGCTGAGCCTCCAAGGATGCCGCAGATGCCTCCATCGGCACTGTGGCTGCGAAGTATCCTCCCGAGTGTCATGGCGTTGCCTCCAAACGCACGTGACATGAGCCGGAAGCGGGGCGGTCCGAAAGGTCCGCTCCGTTTTTTTACTGGCGTGGGGCGGTTGGGCGCTGGGTCTGAGCAAGTGACTGCCCCTCACCCCCGGCCTTCGCCGGGGCAGGCTTAACCCTCTCGCCGTGAAGAACGGGGAGAGGGGATTAGAGAAAACCCCGCGGTGCTGACGCGACGCGGGGTTGTTTGGTCTCGACGTGTCGCGAGACTTAGGCCTCTTCGGCTTCGTCCTTGGGCGTGGCGCCTTCTTCGAACATGTCCTCGGAGTAGGTTTCGATGTCGAGCTTTTCGTCCTTGATGACGGTGACGTTCTCGCCACGGGCCTGACGCTCGGCCTCTTCCTGCGAGCGGGCAACGTTGATCGAGACCGCGACCAGCACTTCCGGATGAAGCTGGACTTTTGCGGAGTGGACGCCAAGCGTCTTGATGGGTTTGTCGATGACGACCTGATTGCGGTCGACGGTAAAGCCGCCGGCGGTCACCACTTCGGCGATGTCGCGCGTCGATACAGAACCATAGAGCTGGCCGGTGTCGCCGGCGGAGCGGATTGCGACGAAGGACTGGCCTTCGAGCTTGGCGGATACCGCTTCGGCTTCCTTCTTCTGCTCAAGGTTATTGGCTTCGAGTTGCGCGCGCTGGCCTTCGAATTTGGCGAGATTTTCCTTGGTGGCGCGCAGGGCCTTCTTCTGCGGCAAGAGGAAGTTGCGGGCAAAGCCGTCCTTGACGTTGACGACATCGCCCATCTGGCCGATGCGGCCGACACGCTGGAGGAGAATGACTTGCATGGGATTGGTCCTTTCTAGATCGATCAAGTTTTTAAATTCAGGCGAATGACGTCAGGTGGCCACGGGTGCCGGGGGCGGGGGTGGTCCTGAAGGGAAGGCGCGTTCGCGCAGACGCAGCGGACGTTCCGCCAGTCCGACGAGAGCAATGAAGACTGCGATCCAGGCGGCTACGACCAGGAGCCCGATATAGAGCATCCAAAGGCTGATGGGCCGCCAAGGTTTGGCGCGCGTTACGTAGTGGATGACGGCGAGGCCGGCGAAGACATAGGCGAGGAAAAAGGCGCCCAGGAAGGCTGTTCCAACGGCGCCGGCGATGCCTTTGGCGAAAGCGCCCAGCATCGATGCGAGCAACATCAGCGCGGTGCCGGGCGGAAACTCGAGCGCGGAGATGTCCGGCCAGGGCCGCTGGAGTTGCCCAGAGGCGAGCGTGATGCGGCCGGCGAGCCAGAGATTGAACACGAGCGCGGTCAGCCACGACACGGCGGAGGCAGCGGGCATCACGGCGAGCATGATGTTGGTCATGGATTCAAGCTGCTGATCGTCGAGGGGCTTGCCGTCCGTACCGGGCGGCATGTTCGTCTTGATGGCCTCCGACAGGTACTGCTTGAGGCCGGCGCGCAGCTCTTCGAAATCCTGACCGATGACGAGAAGCACAACGAGCGTGATGGTACCGGCCATCACCGCGGCCCAGAGCACTAGGCGGCCGACAGGATACCACTCCATTACAACGGTCTCGGAGCCGTCCGGCTGATAGGTACGGTTGAGAAGTGCAAGGTAGGTGAGGACTACGGCCGGTATGATCTGCGTCAGGGCATAGATGCCGGCGACGTGTGGGCCCGCGCTAATGGCGACGATGAGCACGCTGGTGATGCCCGCGACAGCGGCGAACCGCCAGCCCCAGCCGAGGCCGGCGAGGAAGATCGGCAGCGACGTCAAAAGGAACAGCACATAGCGCATGAGCATCGGCCCCGTGGTGGCGGAGGCGAACACCACCGCCGACACGAGGCCGAGCAAAACGGCTATGAGCACTTGGTTGCGCATCGTTTCCCAGCTGTCCCGCTTTCGCGGTTAGAGAGCAGTCCGGCACGACCTGCGCCGCTGTCCCAACCATTTTTCGATTGTCCCATCCGACACGCGTTCCGCGTTCTGCGCGCCGGCCGGATGGGACGGGAGTGTCTTCATTTGGCCCATCCGACTCGCCACCGGCGAGCCGGCCGGATGGGCCGGAAGTGATTACTTCAGGACGTAGGGCAGGAGGCCGAGGAAGCGGGCGCGCTTGATGGCGCGAGCCAACTCACGCTGCTTCTTGGCGGACACTGCCGTGATACGGCTCGGCACGATCTTGCCGCGCTCGGAGATATAACGGCCGAGGAGGCGCACATCCTTGTAGTCGATCTTCGGCGCGTGCTGGCCGGAGAAGGGGCACGTCTTGCGGCGGCGATGAAACGGCCGGCGGGCGGCGAGTTGCTGGACTTCAGCCATGGATTAGCCCTCCGAGCCGGGGTTGTCGTTGCGGGGCGGACGCGGGCCACGCGGACCGCGCGGCGCATCGCCGTCGCGGAAACCGCCGCCTTCGCGGGGAGGACGCGAACGGAACGTCGATCCGCCATCGCGGTCGCCGCCACGGAAGCCGCCGCCGCCGCCACGCGGACCGCGGTCGCCGCGATCACCGCGCTCGCCACGTTCGTCGCGGTCCTGCTTGCGCATCATGGCCGACGGCTCTGACTCGTGTTCCTCGACCTTGACGGTGATGAAGCGCAGGATGTCGGGCTGGATGCTCATGCGGCGCTCCATCTCGGCCACGGCGGCCGGCGGCGCGTCAATGTTGAGGAGCGAGAAGTGCGCCTTGCGGTTCTTCTTGATCTTGTAGGCGAGGCCCTTCAGGCCCCAATATTCACTCTTGGTGATCTTGCCGCCGCCTTCGGTGATGGCGTCGGTCAGTTCCTTGGTCAGCGTTTCGACCTGCTGATTGGAGACGTCCTGGCGTGCCAGGAAGACATGCTCGTATAACGGCATGAAAGTGCCCTTCCGTTTTTCGTTCCGCTGGCACGACGTTCGGGCAAGCGGGTCATTGTTGTGACCCACACGCCGCGGGCGGGTGTGGATCTCTCCGGCGCAAAGCCTCTGCCGGACCTGGATGAGGGCCAACAGGAAACCCATGAGAGTGAAGACACTGGGGGACGGGGCTTGAAGCTCCTCCGCATGGCACCGGCTATCTGCCAATGCAACGCGGCCCCCCGTTCAGCCTCCAACCGGAGCGGGTGACGGGCGGCTTATACGCGAATTTGACGTCGAAACAAGTGGGAGGCGGGGCGACCCCGTGCGATGGAAGGTCCTGGGGAATTGAAATTTTCCGCAGATAAGCAAGGGTATCCGTCCTGGAGGCACCGCCGATGCTGCGCAAGGATGAGCTGAAAGCGGCCAAGCCGACAGGCGATGCGGCGGAGCTTCAGCGCTTCAATGCCCTGGCGGACGAATGGTGGAAGCCGGATGGGGCATTCAAGGCCGTGCACGGTTTCAACGCGGCGCGGCTGCGGTACTTGTCGCAGCAACTCCCGGCGTTCTCCGGTCGCTGTCCGATCCGGGACAAGCCGTTGGCCGGTCTGCGCCTGATCGATGTGGGGTGCGGCGCGGGGCTGGTCGCGGAGCCGATGGCGCGGCTCGGAGCGGAGGTCACAGGCATCGATGCGGCGGAACGCAACATAATGGTCGCGCGGCGGCACGCCGAGCAGGAAGGCGTGTCGATCAACTACAGCCACGCCCTGCCGGAGGATCTCGCCGGGGAAGCCGGTGCCTACGAGATCGTGCTGTCGCTGGAGGTCGTCGAGCATGTGGCGGACGTGGTGGCGTTTCTCGAGGCGATCGGGCGGCTAGTCAAGCCTGGTGGTCTGTTGGTGGTCGGCACTCTCAACCGGACGCCGCAGTCGTTCGTGAAGGCCATCGTCGGGGCCGAATACGTTCTCGGCTGGCTGCCGCGTGGAACGCATTCCTGGTCGAAGTTCGTGCGGCCCACCGAGGTTGCCGCCGCAGTCGGACGCGTCGGTTTTTCGGTCCTCGATCTCAAGGGTGTTTCGCTCAATCCGCTGACGTTCCAGTGGAGCGTCGGCGACGATACGAGCGTGAACTACCTGCACGTATTCCGCCGGAGCGCTTGATGCCGTTCAGTGACCGACGACGATGTCATCGGCATCGGGCGCGAAGGGCTTATCGGCTGCCGCGATCAGAATTGACTTATCGGGCCTGATCGCCAGGACCGGCGACCACCTTGCATCCTTGCTGTCGATCAACTGCGAATAGGTAAACTTGGAAGACAAGCGCGTTGCGCTGAAGCCAAGTTCCTGGCCACCGCGCGCATAGGCGGAGACGGCCGACTGGCTGGCAATCATCGGGCGGCCACTGACCGTGACGGCTGCTTCGGTGGCGGTGCCCGGTTTGCGCAACGCGGGAGCGATCTGAAAAATGTTCTGGCGGCCGAAATCGAAGGCGTAGTCGTTCATGACGAGGGTGTTGTAGGCATCGTTATCGGTGGCCGCGATGAGTGTTCCGTAACCGCCGAGATCGAGCGTGTATTCAACGGTTTCGGACAGAACTTCGCCGTGGTGGACGGGAATGCCGGCGGCGCGCGCGTCGCGCAGATCATTCCAGTTGCTGTCGACGATGAGGACCGGGACGGCGTTGTCTTTCAGCTTGCGCGCGAGATCGACGCTCCACCGACCGCCGCCGACGATGAGCACGCCGTTGCGTTTTGTTGCGGCAAGACCCAGCCATTGGGCCAGCGGCGCGAGCGTGAAGCCGTGCAGCACGACGGTGGTCATCACCATGGCGAAGGCCAGACCGATCATCTCGCGCGACCCGTCGACGTAGAGGCCCGTCAGTTTTGAAGCAAAGAAACTCGTAACCGCGATGGCGACCACGCCGCGCGGCGCGATCCATCCCGTAAGCAATCGCTCCTGCCACGTCAGCCCCGAGCCCAGTGTCGCGACGAAAATCGTCAAGGGGCGAATGACGAACAACATGACGGCGACGAATGCGGCGGCGCGCCAATCGAGCGCTTGGATGATCGACTTGTCGATGCTGGCGCTCAAGAGCACAAACACGCCCGAGACGAGCAGGGTGGTAATGGTCTCCTTGAAGCGGCGAATTTCGACGAGGTCGGCCAGGTTGGAATTGGCCAGCGTGATGCCGAGTACTGTGACGGTCAGCAGGCCCGATTCCTCCAGCACCTCCTGCGAGGCAACGTATGCCGCGAGTACGACGATCAGAAGGGCGGGGGCCTTGAGATACTCGGGGACATGTCCGCCGTTGAATGCCCAGACGACGGCGCGGCCTGCCGCGATGCCGAGACCGAGAGCGAAAATCAACGCCGCGATGGCGTGAACGATGAGTTCAGGCAGGGATCCGCCGGCGTTCGAAACCAGAAGGGTTTCAAAGGCGATGACGGCAAACAGCGCGCCAACAGGATCGTTGACGATCGCTTCCCAGCGCAGCAGCGAAGCGGGGCGCGGGGTTAGGTTGGATTGCCGCAGAAGCGGCATGATGACGGTGGGTCCGGTCACAACGAGGACGCCGCCGAGGATGACGGCCGCCGCCAACGGCAGTCCGGCGACGTAGTAGCCGGCGGCAGAATTGAGCACCCAGGCCAAGGGCGCACCGATGGTCACGAGCCGGCGGACAGCGGTTGAGGTGTGGCGGATCTCGTGGAAATTGAGCGTGAAGCCGCCTTCGAAGAGGATGATGGCCACGGCCACCGCGACCATCGGCTTGAAAAACTGGCCGAAATCGCGCTCCGGAACGAGGAAGCCGGTGGCGGGGCCAAGGATCAGCCCGGCAATCGCCAGGAGGACAATTCCGGGGATGTGGAAACGCCAGGCGAGCCACTGCGAACCGATGCCGGCGATTCCGACGGCTGCGATCTGTGCGACGATGAGTTCCAAGTTAGCCCTCCACCCGTGTGCCGTGGGATACCAGCGGCCCGAACAGACCTTGCCCCCAGCACGCAATGCCAGATGCAACCGAGTCCGGCCACCTTCGTTATCGTCCGGAGACGTTCGAGGCTTGCGGGCCGGCGATCTGTCGGGTCACAAGGGCCGGTAACGTCCGCGATTCCGGCGGACAAGGGGACGGGGGATTAGACCATGAGCGGCTTGCTCGCACTGCTGGACGACGTTGTTGCCTTGGCAAAGGTCGCCGCGGCGACACTTGACGATGCGGCGGCGCAGGCGGGTAAAGCCGGCGCGAAGGCGGCGGGCATCGTTATTGACGACGCCGCGGTGACGCCGCGCTACGTGACGGGGCTCGCCGCGAAGCGGGAGCTGCCGATCATCGGGCGCATCGCGTGGGGGTCTCTGAAGAACAAGTTGCTGTTTCTGCTGCCGGCGGCGCTGCTGCTGTCGCAATTCGCGCCGTGGCTGATCACACCGATCCTGCTCCTGGGCGGTTTTTATCTCGCCTTCGAAGGCTACGAGAAAGTCCATGAGATGTTCTCGCCGCACGTGCAGACGAAGACCGTTGTCGACGTGAAGGAAGGTACGCCCGAGGCGAAGAAGCTCGAAGACGAGCGCGTCGCGGGCGCTATTCGGACAGATTTCATCCTGTCGGCTGAAATCATGGCGATTGCGCTGTCGGTCATCGAAGCGCCGGACCTTGTTACGCGCGGTATCGTGCTGGCGGTCGTGGGTCTCTTCATCACGTTTCTCGTTTACGGCGCCGTGGCCCTGATCGTGAAGGCCGATGATTTCGGCGTCTGGCTCGTGCAGCGCGGGGGTACGATTTCATCGGCGGTGGGTCGCGCTCTCGTCAAGGGAATGCCGACTTTCCTCAAGTGGCTCTCCATCATCGGCACGATTGCGATGCTGTGGGTGGGCGGCGGCATTCTGATCCATAGTCTCGCCGTCTTCGGTTACGCCGGACCTGAGCATGCGATCCAGGAGTGGTCGGCGGCCGTGGGGGCGGCTCTGCCCGTCGCTTCGGGCTTCTTCGCGTGGCTGACGGGCACGATTGCCTCGGCCGTGGTGGGTCTGATCGCCGGTGCGCTCGTTGCTGCCGTGGTGGGGCTGGTGAAGCCGATATTCGGGGCAAGGGAAGCGCATTAGGCGGCGGCGCTCCCGGCGCGGACAACCGTGCGCCTTGACGGGGCCGACCGGCTTGAGGCATTGCCCGCCCTGGTACGCGGGCGGTCAGGCCCCAACGAGAAAGGCGCGCAATACGATGGCGATCGCATTCGTTTTTCCGGGGCAGGGCAGCCAGGATGTCGGCATGGGCCGCGAGTTGGCTCAGACGTACCAGGTTGCGGCTGAGGTCTTCGCCGAGGTCGATGAGGCGCTCGGGCAGAAGCTCTCCCAGATCATGTGGGACGGTCCCAAGGAGACGCTGACACTGACCGAGAACGCGCAGCCCGCGCTAATGGCAGTCTCGATGGCGGTCATGCGCGTGCTGGAAAGGGAGAAGGGCTTTTCGCTGAGAGACCACGTCAAGTTCGTGGCCGGGCATTCGCTGGGTGAGTACTCGGCGTTGGCGGCGGCGGGAGCGTTTTCGCTCGCGGATACGGCGCGGCTGTTGAAGCTGCGCGGACAGGCGATGCAGAAGGCGGTCCCCGTCGGACAAGGCGCGATGACGGCGCTGCTGGGTGTTGGCGTCGATGTGGCGCAGAAGGTCGCGGAGGCTGCCGCACAGGGCGAGTGCTGTCAGGTCGCCAATGACAACGAACCGACGCAGGTGGTTCTTTCGGGGCACAAGTCTGCGATCGATCGCGTGGCGGAAGCCGGCAAGGCGTTCGGCGTACGCCGTGCCATCCCATTGCCGGTGTCGGCCCCATTCCATTGCGCGCTGATGCAGCCGGCAGCGGACGCGATGGCCGAAGCGCTGGCCAAGGTTCAGGTGAATGCGCCGGTGGTGCCGGTCGTCGCCAATGTGCTCGCAAGCCCGATTTCCGATCCCGACGAGATCCGCAAGCGGCTCGTCGAGCAGGTGACGGGGACGGTCCGGTGGCGCGAGTGCGTGCAGTTCATGGCGGCGAACGGGATCACGGATGTCTACGAGATCGGCGCCGGCAAGGTGCTGTCGGGTCTCGTGGGCCGGATCGAAAAATCCATGAAGGCCACGCCGATCGGCACGCCCACGGATATCGATGCTGCCGTTGGCGCTTTGAGTTAACTCCGTCCCGAACGGCGCTCGCGCCGCCCCATGGGCGGTCGCGCCCTCTTGACGGGGGGAAGGGCGGGTTCCAAAAGTCCGCCCAATCCATCGCCCGATCTGCAACTCGGGCCAATTCCCAAACACAAGGACGACGATCCCATGTTCGATTTGACAGGCAAGACCGCGCTAGTGACGGGCGCGACGGGCGGCATCGGCGCGGGGATTGCGCGGGCTTTTCATCAGGCCGGCGCGACGGTCGCCATATCCGGGCGGCAGGCGGAAAAGCTCGAGGCGCTGAAAGCAGAACTTGGTGAGCGGGTGCATGTCGTGCCGTGCGATCTGGCGGATCGGGCACAAGTGCAAAAGCTCATCGACGACGCGACGAAGGCGGTGGGCGGTCGCCTCGATATTCTCGTCAACAATGCCGGACTGACGAAGGACAACCTGTTCATGGTCATGAAGGACGAGCAGTGGGACGATGTAATCGCCGTTAATCTCACCTCGACGTTCATGCTTTGCCGGGCGGCCGCGCGCGCCATGCTGCGCAACAAGACCGGGTTTGGCCGGATCATCAACATTTCGTCGGTGTCTGGCGTGTTCGGCAATCCGGGGCAGGGCAACTATGCCGCCTCGAAGGCCGGGATGATCGGCATGACCAAAAGCCTCGCCCGTGAAGTGGCCAACCGCGGAATTACCGCCAACTGCATTGCGCCCGGTTTCATCAAGACGCCCATGACGGATGCTTTGAACGAAAAGCAGCAGGAAGAAATCGCGAAGATGATCCCGGCCCAGCGCTTCGGTTCGGTGGAGGACATTGCTGCCGGAGCACTCTATCTGGCTTCCAACGAGGGCGGCTACATCACCGGGCAAACGCTGCATATCAACGGTGGGATGGCGATGGTCTAGACACGGACAGCGGGCGAAGTCAGGCTTCAACCTGCTGACGGGGCAGCGTTTTACGGTGCCGTTTACACCGGCTGCGGCAAAAGTCCGCGAAGGTGGCCAAAGGATGGGGAACTGTGTTACCGAGCACATGTTTTTTGCTGCGGAAGCTGGGGAAAAGCCCTATCGATCGTGGCGATGGCGCTGGGGAGCCGCAAGGACTCAGGGTAGCCGGACGGGTGGGGTGGGCATTGCCTGTCCGGCCGTCCGCATCGGGCGATGGCCGGCAACGGCCCTGAGCCGGAAGATCAAAGCAAGATTAGACACATTCAACGCAGAGACAGGGACGCGAGGAAGACGATGAGCGATGTCGCAGAGCGCGTGAAGAAGATTGTAGTCGAGCATCTGGGCGTCGAGAGCGAGAAGGTGACGGAGAACGCCAGCTTCATCGACGACCTCGGCGCCGACAGCTTGGACACGGTCGAACTGGTGATGGCTTTCGAAGAAGAATTCGGCTGCGAAATTCCGGATGATGCCGCCGAGCACATCCTGACCGTCGGCGATGCCGTCCGGTTTCTCGAGAAGAACGCAACGGCTGCCTGAACGGCGGCGGACAAGCTGGCTCGCCGGTGCGGCACCAGCTTTGCCCTGACACTTCTTGCGGCGTTCGGGCTCGTTCGATCCCGGACGCCGTTCGTTCATCTGGCGGGGTTCTGGGCGCTTAGCTCTGGACGAGACGCAACAGTCAACTATGCGGCAGGCGCTACGGTCAGCCGAAAGACAAAGGGAAGTTGAGGATGCTGCGGCGCGTCGTCGTGACGGGATTGGGTTTGGTCACCCCGGTGGGCGTGGGCGTCGAAGCGGCGTGGAAGAACCTGCTCAACGGCGAGAACGGCGCGCGCCGGATCGGCGACGAGTTCGAGGCGTCCGATCTTTCGTGTCAGATCGCGAACTTCGTGCCGCGCGGTTCGACGGCGGAGGGCAAGTTCAATCCTGACGACTGGATGGAGCCGAAAGAGCAGCGCAAGGTCGATGACTTCATCATCTTCGCGATGGCAGCCGCGGAGCAGGCGCTGAAGGATTCCGGTTTTACCGCCGACACCGTCGAGAAGCAGGAAACGACGGGCGTACTGATCGGGGCCGGGATCGGCGGGCTGTCGGGCATCGCCGATACGTCGATCCTGCTCAGGGACAAAGGTCCGCGGCGCGTGTCGCCGTTCTTCATTCCCGGCCGGCTCATCAATCTTGCGGGCGGTTATGTGTCGATCCGGCACGGCCTGAAGGGTCCCAACCACGCAGTCGTGACGGCGTGTGCGACGGGAACGCATGCGATTGGCGATGCGGCGCGGCTGGTGGCGTTGGGCGACGCTGAGGTGATGGTGGCGGGTGGGGCGGAAAGCCCGATCTGCCGCATCGGCATGGCGGGCTTTATTGCGTGCCGCGCTCTCTCGACGGGGTTCAACGACAATCCCAAGAAGGCGTCGCGGCCCTACGACAAGGACCGCGACGGCTTCGTGATGGGCGAGGGGGCCGGCGTCGTCGTGCTTGAGAGCCTCGAACATGCGAAGGCGCGCGGCGCTAAGATATATGGCGAAGTGATCGGCTACGGCATGTCGGGCGACGCCTATCACATCACGGCGCCATCGGAGTCGGGAGACGGTGCCTACCGCTGCATGCGGGCGGCCTTGAAGAATGCCAAGATCGATGCGTCGGACATCGACTACATCAACGCGCATGGAACCTCGACGCCGATGGGCGACGAAATCGAGTTGGGCGCAGTCGAGCGGTTGTTCGGAAACACGGCGGCCAAACTTTCGATGTCGTCGACCAAGTCGGCCGTCGGACATTTGCTTGGGGCGGCAGGAGCCGTGGAAGCGGTGTTTTCCCTTCTTGCCATGAGGGATCAAATCGCACCGCCGACGCTGAACCTCGACAATCCGTCGGTGGAAACCGCCATCGATCTCGTGCCGCATACCGCCAAAAAGCAAAAGATCGATACGGTGCTGTCGAACTCGTTCGGTTTCGGCGGCACGAATGCTTCGCTGATCATGCGCCGGGTGGCGTGAAGGGCAAGCCCGGCCGGACGAGTTGGGTTGCAAATGTGCCTGCCGGTTCAACACCGCAGTGCCATAATTTCTTCCGTAAGGCGGCGTTATTGGACGGGCGGTAAAGGCGTTTGGCGGTTCCCGGCGCGAAGGCTAGCCGCGCCGTTCGAGGAGACGTGATGATCCAGCGTCGGGATGGTCCGCATACGATGTCGCCGCACGGCACGATGCGTCCGCGCAGTCCGGCCGAAGCGCTGGAGCCGACGCGGGCGCCGCAGCGGCCGCGTGGGGGGAAAATCCGGCAGCCGTCGCGTGTGCTGACGGGCATTGCCCGCATCGGCAGCGCCATCATTACGCTCGCGATCGTGATGCTCATTGTGGCGGGCGGATTGGCGCTCCTGCTCGGGCATTTCTACGAGCGGCCGGGTCCGCTGCCGGAGGCGCGCACCATCGTCATCGAGAGAGGGGCGGGCCGGATCGAGATCGCCGAACAACTCGAACGCGAAGGCATCATCGCGAGCCGGTGGGCCTTCGTCGCCAATCATCTCTTGCGCAACATCATGAGCGGCGGAAAGCCGATCGAGATGAAGGCCGGCGAGTACGAGATCAAGGCTGCGGCCACCATGCGGGACGTGCTCGAATTGCTCGGCGAGGGCAAGTCGGTCCTCTACAAAGTGACCCTGCCGGAAGGGCTGACCAGTCAGCAGATCATCGAGCGGCTGCTGGCGGAACCAAACCTGTCGGGCGAGGTCACCCAGATCCCGGCCGAAGGCAGTTTGCTGCCGGATACCTACCGCGTGTCGAAGGGCATGTCGCGGCAGGAGTTGATCGCGCAGATGCAGAACGAGAGCACGGAGTTTCTGGCAGCGGCGTGGGAAAAACGCGCGTCCGATCTTCCTGTCGCCACACCGCGCGAAGCTTTGATTCTTGCGTCGATCATCGAGAAAGAGACGGGCAAGGCCGATGAGCGGCAACGGGTGGCGGCTGTGTTCGTCAACCGCTTGCGAAAGAAAATGCGGCTGCAGTCGGACCCCACGATCATCTACGGCATCGTGGGCGGACGCGGTTCGCTGGGCCGGCCGATCACGCGGACCGACATCGATACAAAAACCGATTACAACACCTATCGCATCAATGGCCTGCCGCCGGGGCCGATCTGCAACCCAGGCAGGGCCACGATCGAGGCGACGTTGAACCCGGCGGCCACGAACGATCTCTATTTCGTCGCCGACGGCACGGGCGGGCATACCTTCTCCGAGACGCTTGCCGCGCATAACGCTGCCGTACAGACTTGGCGCAAGATCGAAAAAGCGCAGGGACAGGACGGCAAGGATACTACCGCCGGGCCGGGCGTGGCCGAAGCGGATGCGGCGCCGGCGGGCGAGGCACCCGCAGATGCCGACGCGGCAGCTGTGGTTCCGGTGGATACGGCGCCCGCGACTGCCGCGGCGGCGGTTCCGGCGGGCCGCAAGAGCAATATTCCGCTTCCCGTCCGCAAGCCAAAGGCGGCCGCGAACTAAATCCCGGCAGCGGGTGCCGGATGCGGCAGTCTCTTGGCGGATCGTGGCGGCGCGGTTAAACCCTAGGCCAGTGTTTCGCCGCGCGGCTTCTTTCCGGTCCAGGGTTCCATGACACTCAACAGCATGACCGGTTTTGCCCGTGCCGACGGATCGGCGAAGGGCGTGCGCTGGTACTGGGAAGTCAAGAGCGTCAATGGGCGGGGTCTGGATATTCGCGTGCGTCTGCCGCAGGGGCACGACCAACTCGAACCGAAGATCCGCGAGGCAGCGGCCAAGCGCTTCGTGCGCGGCAGCCTGACGGTCAATCTCAATGCGCAGCGCGAGGCGGTGGCAGTCGAGGTTCGCGTCAACGAGGCGGCACTCGCTCAGGTTCTGCGGGCTGTGGACGAGGTGCGGCGGCTGACAGGTGCGCCGCCGCCCAGCGCGGATGGATTGCTGGCGCTGCGCGGCGTACTGGATGTGACGGAAGCCGATAACTCGCTCGACGCGGATGTGGCGGCGGCGATGCTGGCGTCTCTTGAGTCGGCGCTCTTGGCTCTCGCTAGCGCACGCGCGGCCGAAGGCCAGCGGCTGACGGCGGTGCTCACGGCGCACATCGACGAAATCGAACGGTTGACGCGGCAGGTGCAAACTTCGCCGTCGCGGACGCCGGAGGCAATTGCCGCCCGACTTGCGGAGCAGGTTGCGAAACTGACGGACGCAAGTTCCACTTTCGATCCCGCGCGGCTGCATCAGGAGGCAATCCTGATTGCGACGCGATCCGACGTGGAAGAGGAAATTCAGCGGCTCGCCGCGCACGTTGCGTCCGCGCGCGCGCTCCTTGCCGAGAGCCAGCCGGCAGGACGCAAGTTCGATTTTCTGGCGCAGGAGTTCAATCGCGAGGCCAATACGCTGACGTCGAAAGCCATCGACATGGATATTTCGCGTGCAGGACTGGCCCTGAAGACGGTGATCGATCAAATGCGCGAGCAGGTGCAGAACATTGAATAGCGCTGGCATATCACCCGTTCCGCCGATCGCGCGCCGCGGCGTGCTGCTGGTCCTGTCGTCGCCATCGGGGGCGGGCAAGACGACCTTGTCGCGGGCGTTGTTGGAGGGCGATCGCGGTATCCGCCTATCGATTTCGGTGACCACGCGCAAGCCACGCCCCGGCGAAATCGACGGCTCCGATTATATCTTCGTGAGTGCAGCGGAATTCGAAAACATGCGGGCGAACGGCGAACTCTTGGAATGGGCGACGGTGTTCGGCAATTCCTATGGCACACCACGTGCGCCCGTGGAGGCAGCGATAGCGCGCGGAGAGGACGTCCTGTTCGATATCGACTGGCAGGGCGCGCAACAGTTGGCTGAAAAGAAAGCCGGCGATCTGGTGCGCGTGTTCATCCTGCCGCCGTCGGGTGGTGTTCTGGAGACGCGATTGAAGGGGCGGGCGCAGGACCCGCCGGAGATCGTCGCCAAGCGCATGGCGGAAGCGTCAGCCGAAATCAGCCATTGGGCGGAGTACGACTACGTCATCGTCAACGCCGATCTGGAGACGAGCATCGAAGGGTTGCGCGCCATCCTGGCCGCGGAACGTCTGAAACGCGAGCGGTTGCTCGGGCTATCGCAATTCGTGCGAGATCTTCAGTCGGGTTTGTGAGCGCCGCGATCGAAGAGCAGCGCCAGTCTCGCGAAGTCTTCGACGGTGAGGCGTTCGGCGCGCTCCTCGGGGGCAATACCAGCCTCACGCAGCAACAGTTCCGGCATCGGGGTCAGCGATTTCAAGGATTGGCGGAGCATTTTGCGTCGCTGACCGAAGGCTGATTGCGTGACTCGGCCGAGGGTTTTGACGGAGCACGGCGGTGATGGGCTCGGTTTGGGTTCGAAGACGACGACGGCGGACGATACTTTGGGCGGTGGCGTGAAGGCGGCCGGTGGGAGGGTCAGGGCGATGCGCGCCGTCGTGCGCCACTGGGCAATGACCGAGAGGCGGCCATAAGCTTTCGAACCCGGTTCGGCGACGATGCGCTCTGCCACCTCTTTCTGGAACATCAGCGCCATGCGGTTCCACCATGGCGGCCATGGTTCGGCTTCCAGCCAGCCGACGAGGAGCGTCGTGGCGATGTTGTAGGGCAGGTTGGCGACGATCGCGACGTCGCCGGGGCCGGCATCCGCAAGCGCTGGGTAGTTGGTTTGCAGCGCGTCACCTTCATGCACGGCAAGGCGACCCGGATAAGCTGCGGAAATTTGTGCGATGGCTTGAAGACAGCGGGCGTCGCGTTCGATGGCGATGACGCGGCGGGCGCCTTCCATCAGGAGGGCCCGCGTGAGGCCGCCGGGGCCGGGGCCGATTTCGATGACAGTGGTTTGATCGAGCGGCGCGGCAAGCCGCGCGATCCGGCGCGTGAGATTGAGGTCGAGGATGAAATTTTGACCGAGGCTTTTCTTTGCCGTGAGTTCGTGATTGCGGATGACGTCGCGAAGGGGCGGCAGGCCATCGTCCGCTGGACCAGCAGCAGGGGTGGCGATCATTCGGCGGCCATCCGCACGCGGCGGCGATCGGCGAACTCCCCGGCCATGCGGATGGCGGCGAGCATGCTTTCGGGTGAGGCGATGCCTTTGGCCGCGATGTCGAAGGCTGTGCCGTGGTCAGGTGACGTGCGCACGAACGGCAGACCCAGAGTGACGTTGACGCCGGTGTCGAACGACAGGGTCTTGATCGGGATGAGGGCCTGGTCGTGATACATGCAGACCGCCGCGTCGTAGGTCTTGCGGGCGGCGGCATGGAACAGCGTGTCGGCGGAATACGGACCTGAGACGGAGAGGCCTTCGCGGCGCAATTCTTCGATCGCCGGTGCGATAAGATCTATGTCTTCGCGGCCGATGGTTCCACCTTCGCCTGCGTGCGGATTGAGGCCGGTCACGGCGATGCGCGGTTCGTCGATCCCGAATTCCGATTTGAGACTGCGCCACGATATATTGATCGTCTCGTAGAGCAGGCGCTTGGACAGCGCGCGCGGCACGTCCGACACCGGTATGTGGATCGTGACCGGCACGACGCGCAGCAGATCGGACGCCAGCATCATGACGGGATGATGCCGCTTGCCGGGTACGAGGGAGCCAGCGAGGGCGGCAAGGAATTCGGTGTGGCCGGGATGGACGAAGCCGGCCGCATAGAGGACGGCCTTGGCGATGGGCGCGGTGACGATCGCGGACGCTTCGCCGGCGACGACGGCACGAACCGCCTGTTCGATGGCCGAAATGGTGCCCATGGCGTTTTCGGGCAGCGGGTGGCCGGGTTTGGCGTCGCGCGCCACGGGGATGGGAAGGACGGGGAGTTGCGCCGAGAATATCTGGAGAGCCTCAGTTGGGGCTGAGATTTCACGGATCGCGATTTCGAGGCCCATCATCTTGGCGCGATCGGCAAGGGTGCGTGGGCAGCCGTAAAGGGCGAAGGGGGGCAGCCCGCGATCGGCGCGGCGCAGGTAAGACTTCAGAACGATCTCGGGACCTATGCCGGCCGGATCGCCCATCGTGACGGCAAGGGGAAGCGCACGCTCCGAATTGGGGGCGGGCATCAGCGATACTCGATGGCCGCGTCCTGACGCAGATCCTTCAAGTGTTTTTTGGCAAGCACCTCGAACTCCTTCTGGCGCAGTTCGGCTTGCACACTCTGACGCCGTTCGAGGTCAGCCGCCACCGCTTTCCGGCTGCAGACGGCCCAAATCTCGACGCCCTCGGTGCCGACGGTCGGCGGCAGGAGCTCGCCGTCGCGCGCGGCCAGAAGCAGCGAGCGCGTCGGTTCGGGGATTGCGGAGGGCAGACGGCCGCCCAGGTTGTCGAAGCGGGCTCCCGCGACCGTGGCGGCACTGGCCGACATCTGCGCGCAACCGCCGCCGTTCAAGGCGAGCTTTTCGCCATCGGCCATGCGCTGGGCAATGATGGTCTGATTGACGCCGGAGGGGATAGGCAGAACGATCCTCTGGAGCTGCAACTCGACCCCGTCGCCACCCGTGCCTGGAGCGTTGGCGACGATACGATCGACGTCGCGATCGTTGACGGCGATCTGCGCGCCGAATTTGCGCCGAACGACTTCCTGCCAGGACATATTCGCCCGGAAGCGCTGGCGCATGACGCCGGCGTCGGCACCCATCTTCTTTAAGTGAACCTGGAATTCGGCGGCAGTCATTTTGTTTTTTTCGGCGATCGAGGCCATGATCTTGTCGACCTCTTCGTCGCTGGCGACGACGTTGAGCTTCTTGGCCTCCTGCAGTTTGAGGCGTTCGTCGATCAGTTCTTCGAGTGCTTCCTTGCGGATGCCGGGCATCACGCTCTGGCGGGCCTTTTCGACGGCTTCTTGTTGCAGGGTCTTGGCGAACTCGGTCTTTCGTTTTTCGAAGATCGCGATGATTTCGTCGCGCGACTTGCCGTCGTTTTCCTTGACTGTTTTCTCCAGGATCGCCTTCAGGCGATCGTTGGTCGATTTGGCCTTGATTATCGCTTTGAAATTGGCCTGGGCGCGCTCGCCGATGTTGGCGTTGCCCATGCCCATGAGTCGCTGACGCTGCTGGATTTCATAGCCGGTGATCGGCTCGTCGTTGACGAGGACGGCGATCGATTGGGCGCCGGTAAGCCGGCCGGGCGTTGCCGCGCCGCCGGGCTTGATGGCGGCTGATTTAGCGTCGCCCTCGGGGCCAGCGGCGGGCTTGGCCTTCGGTTTGGCCGGGGCAGCAGCGGGCGCTTCGTTTGGGACAACAACTTCCGGCAAGGGGGCGGTTGCGGGCGTGTTGGTGACGGTGACGCCCTGGGCCACGGCGAGGGCCGGCCACAGCGCGGCCGACAACGCGGCGGCGACGCAGAAATGAGGGCGAGGAAGGCGCGGTGGCTTGCGCATGCGAGGTTCTGGCTTCTCCGATCGAAGGTGTCCGGCAGCGGTTGCAGCGACCCGGCCGGCGGCGAGAATTCCAGCGGCGCGTGAGTCGGCTGGTTGAGTGTACCCAGCGGCTCGGCCCGAGAATATCCGGTTATCCACTGCAACCGTGGCCGTGGCGTGGCGAGGGAGGCACCGTGGTTAATGCCTAGGGGTTGGCGCCCGGTGCCTGCTGGTCGGAGTTGACGTAATCCAGCACGTTGCTGGAGTAGTTGAAGCCGCCCAAGTATTTGTATTCGAGGCGCAGCATGACGGTCTGATCCGGCTCGATATCCCGCGTCGGATCGGTGATGTGGTACTCGTCGTAGGTGACGCTCAGCATGAAGCAGTCATCCTGGTAGCGGAGCGAGGCCGTGTTGGTGATGAACTCGCTTTCGCTGATGTCGTAGCGAAGTCCACCGAGGACGGACCAAAAATCGGTGAGGCGCAGACCCATGAGTGCGGTCACGTCCTGCTCGCTGCCACCGCCGAACTCGGGATCGGCCAACGTGTAGGTATAGACGCCGGTGAGCGCCAACGGTCCGTAGTTGACGGAGATGGCGGCGTCTTCCCGCTTCAATGCGAAACTGTCATCGTCGAAGCGGCTTTGCGAGATGACGCGGAAATTGTCGGTCGGCGCGATGTAGGCGCCGAGAACGTAGTCGGATGCTCCCGTCTCGAGGCCGCTGTCGGGCGAGAAGACCGGGTTGCAGTTGTCGTCGACGCCCGGGGCGATGACCTCAACCGGCGGGCCACCGCCGGCCGGTATGCAGTTGATGGAGCGATTGGCAAACGGATTGTCGCCGGAGATGTGGTAGCTCTGGCCCGCGAGCACGCGGGCATGTCCGCCTGTCCACGGCTGGAAGGTGTACTGAACGCCGACGTTGGCCCGGGTGCCGGTTTCGAGACGGTCCCAGCCGGAGAACTTGTTGGTGTCGAACAGGTTCGTATCGTCGAACACCAAGCTCTTGGCGTCCTCGACGGGGAATTCGCCCTGGTCGACATTGGCGGTGCGCGTGATGATCTGGGCGATGGGCTCGATGATGTGGGAGGCACCCGTTGTGGTCGCAATCCAAGGATAGGCGACTGTCACGCCACCGGCCGCCAGGCCGCGGCCGATGACATCGTTGTCGATGTTGCCGCCGGTTTCAGCGTCGCGGTAATTGTTCACCTGCAGGAAGTCGCCGCGCAGCTCGCCGAAGGGCGTGTAGGTGATGCCGAGCTGGTCGGTGAGGCGGCGGCGCCAATTCACTTCGAGCGAGCCGCGGGTCATTTCCTGGTCGGCTGAGCCGAGGCCGTCACTGCGCGACAAGCTCAGGGCGTTACCGGCAACAGAGAGTTCCCCGCCGACGACCGGAGTATCAACCACATATCTGTAGTCGATGACCGGATGGACGCGGCTTTCCGATTGCGCCGTGTCGTCGAGGAGAAGGCCGCCGAACTGGTAGAGATTGGTGGAGAGATAATTCCGCTCCGACAGGCCGGTGAAGTAGACCTTGTTGATGCGGTCGGTGAGCAGGATGCTGTCGAGCTTGTAGAAGCGGCGGAAGGTGTCGTCGGTTTCCAGCGTCACGTCCCAGCCGTAACGCCACCAACTTGCCAGCGAGAATTCGCCCTTCGTCTCAAGGCTGCCGCGGAAGCCGTCGAGATCGCGCTGCTTGTCCGCAGAGACGTCGAGGTCGCTGCCGTCCTGATCGATGCCAGCGAGTTTGATTGAGTATTGCCCGCTGGCGAAACGCTGACGCCAATCGCCCATCCAGAGAATGCCCTGGCCGCTCATGTAGCGGGGATGGAAGGTAAAGTCGTAGGAGGGCGACAGCGCGAAGTAGTAGGGGATCTCGGTGAAGAAGCCGAGGTCGCCCGATTGGCCGATGTCGGGGGCGAGGAAGCCGGATTTGCGCTTCACGGTCGGATCGGGATGCTCGAAGTAGGGCAGCCCGAAGATGGGCACGCCAAACATTTCGAACTGGGCGTCCTGATAACTGATGGTCTGGGCGGCCTGATCGTGGGTGACGGTCGAGGCCGCGATGCACCACAGCGGCGGCTGTGTGCCGTCCGTACGGCAGGGCGTGAATTTCGCGTTCTTGAATTCCGTCACGTTGCCGTCGCGGCGGATGCCCTGCTCGGCGGAGATGCGGGAGTCATCGACGGCAACGACGCTCAGCGACTGGACGAAGCCATCGCGGAAGTCGTCGGTGAGGGTGTAGCGCTCGGCGCGGACGACATTGCCGTTGGCGTCGCGGAGCACGACGTTGCCCTGAGCCGACAGCGTGTTGGCGGCCTGATCGTAGACGACCTCGTCGGCGGTGAGGTTATTGTTCTCGTATTGGATCTCGACGTTGCCCTTGGCGATCACCCTGGAGTTGTCGCTGTCGTAGACGAGTTCATCGGCCTGGAGGTGGAGGGGCAGACCACCGTCGAACTTCTGCGTCTTGCCGAAGATGCCGTCCTTGGGCTTGGGGAAGGCGGATTTTTTATTGGAAAATTCGGATTTGACGTTGACCGACTGAGCGACGGCCGGTGTGGCGTGAAGCGATGCGGTGAGCGCAAGCGCGAACGCGGCTAGCGCTGCCTGCAGGCAACGAGCCGTTTTCGGTTTGCATGCACCCAATGCCTGCGACTGCCGCAGAGCACGCATCACTCAGCCATCCTCCTGGTGCAGAAGCACCGTTGTCGTGGCGACCATCGCCAGCATGATCGGAAACCAGACCGCGATCCCCGGGGCGACCAGACCGGCCGCGCCCAATTGTCGTGAAATCTCAGCCAGTAGGAAGAATCCCAAGCCCCCGATCATCCCGGTAACGACCATAGTCTGGATGCCCCCGGAGCGGAATGACTTCAGCGACACAGTGGCGGCCAAAAGCACCATCACGAGACACAAGAACGGCCTTGACAGAAGCAGCTCATACTGGAGGCGCAGGCCAGCGGTCGAAAGCTTGGCCTTTTCAGCGACTTCGATGAGGCCTGGAAGCTCCCAAAAAGAGACGGCGATGACCCGGCCAAGAGCGTCGGAAACGCGCTCCGGAGTTAGATGCGTGGAGAGCAGATATGAGCCATAGCGCGCTGCTTCTTCGCCGGGCCGGGCAACCGTCACATCCTCAAGCTTCCAAAAGCCGTCCAAGAGGGTGGCGCGGCCGGCGTCGACCCGCTCACGAAAAGCGCCCTTAGAATCATAAACGAACGCGGTGACGCCGTTCAGTTGCAGGCCCTTGCGGGCAGCGGACGCGGCGGTGAGGACGGACTGGCCATCGAGACCGTCCTGGCGCAACCAAGAGCCGGCAGATCCTGATTGCAACAGATTGGTTTCACGGCCGAAATACTCGTTGAACAGCGTGTCGGCGTAGGCGCGGGACGAAGCGGCGAGGGGGTTGTACAACGTGACACTGAGGACACCCAGAGCGAAGGCGATGACAAGGCCGGGATAGAGGAACTGCCAGGCCGACATGCCGGCTGCGCGAATGACCGACAATTCGCTTTTGCGCGAGAGCATAAGGAGTGCGCCGATCGAGCCGACCAAGACGGCGAACGAGAGCAGGAATTCGGTGTAAGCGGGCAACCGCAACACTGTGAGCCAGGCGATCTGCCATGCGGGGATACTGCCGCGCTTGCCGGACTGGCGCAGCATTTCGACGAGGTCGATGATGAAGATCAGGAAGGAGCAGACGGCGAAGGTCAGCAGGATTGCCGCCAGGAAACGCTTGGCGACGTAAAGACCCACGGTCGATGGCCAAAGCCTGGGAAGCCGCATTATGGGCCTCCGGCGGGCTTGGGGGTGCTTGGCCGCAAGCGGGCCGTCAGCGCGGCCATCGCTTCGCCGAGCGTCTCAAGGGCGCGGTCGAAGCGGCTCTGGCCCGGCCGCTGGCGCCGGGCGCCGATGATGACGACCAGGCTGACGACGATGGCTGAAAGCGGCAGCAGATACAGCAACGGGATCATCGCCGTGTTGACGGCGGCGATATTGTTGAGGCCGAGTCCGGCGAGGCGCAAGCCGGCGCCGGCGGCGAAGCCGGTCACGACGGCGCGCGTGCGGTTCTGACGTGTGGATTGGGCATTACCTGCGGCGGCGAGTGCAATGAACACGAAGGCCAGCGGATAAAGAGGACTGGCGAAACGTTCGTGTAATTCGACCTTGAATTGACCGGTGTTGCGCTTGTAGGCGCGGCTGGACGTATCGGGATTGACGAGTTCGGAAAAATACCGTTCGCGCGGGCGCAGCTCTTTGTCGTCGCTCGTCTTTTCGTCAAAGGCATCGAGGTCGAGAACGTAGCGGTCGAAGGCGACGATACGGGGAGGCTCCTTCGTGTCGTCCTGCGAGAGGACGTGTCCGCCGCTCATGACCATGTAGGCGGCATCGCCCTGCTTCACGATCTGACCGCGTTCGGCGAGATATGACGTCGCGCTCTTGCCCGAACGGTTGTCGTGCATGATCAAACCGAGAATGTCGCCGTTCGGTGCCCGCTCGCGGATGTGGAAGGTGACGCCCCGTTCGGGGCTTGAGAATTTTCCAGGTTGCAGCACTTGCGACAGCAGGTCCGTGCGGACCTGCAAGACATATTCGCGCAACATGCGAAGGCTCCACGGCATGCCGACGTGGTTCACGAACGTGACCGCGGCCATGACGATGGCGGCGAGCAGGAGAAGCGGCCGGGCGACAACCCAAATGGTGGCGCCGGAGGCTGTCATGACGATCAACTCGCTGTCGCCGTTGAGGCGGTTCAGCGTGTGCATGACGGCGATGAGCAGCGCGAATGGCGCGATCAGCGCCAGAAGGTTGGGCAAGGCGAGCGTGGTCATTGCCAGCAGCGTCAGCCCGTTCTGGCCCTGGCTCGTGACGACTTCCAACTGGCGCAGCGCGAGTGCGATCCAGACGATGCCGGACAGTGACGACAGAATGAGCAGCAGCGCGCCCGCCGCCTGCCGGAAAACGTAACGCGAGAAAATCGTGGTCATGCGCGTTTCTTAAACCGGCTCGCTAGCGGATCGAAGGTCGGGCGGTCACCTGGATGCCGGCGGCGTTTACTGTTGCGTCGAACAGCCCCCCGGCTCTCTGCCTGGGGTCCCATACCAGGGTGGCTAAAATTCGGCGTGGCGCCTGGACTTGGGTGCATTCGCGGACGAACGCCAGGGATATTTGCGGACCGTTGGCGGATCGCGTCGCGAATGGCCTGAAACCGGCGACTTCAGATGCCGGCACAACTTGCGCGCGGCCGGGAAGCAGATAATCTGGGGAATTGAAACCGTTTAGTTTTTCCCCGAGCTCAGGTGAGGCTTGGATCCGCGCCTTCCGCGCGGTGATGGGCCACGCCGATTTCCCACGTGCCGACCGCCTCACCGTCTGCCGAACTTCCAGCCCACGGAGCTTCCCACGATGTCCGCCCTCGAAATTTCGTTCGCGCCGCTCAACGCTGCCCTCGAGCCGGCAGCGGTGGCCTTCTCCGGCGGGGAGCTGTCGCTTTCCGATACGGTCAAGGCGCTCAACCAGAAGTGTGGCGGGCTCATCTTGAAGGCGGCCGACGCGTCGGGGTTCACGGGCAAGACGAAGTCATCATTCGAACTGTTGGCGCCCTCCAAGCTCGACATCGGCAGGTTGATCGTGGCCGGGGCGGGGAAAACCGCGCAGCTCTCAGATACCGATTGGGCCATGCTCGGCGGCTATGCCTATGCGCAGATTACAACGCGGAAGACGCCAAGGGCCTGCGTTCTCGCCGAGTTCGACGACACTGGCGACACGAAACCCGGCGAGGTTGCGGCTTTGATTGGGCTTGGCGTTCTCCTGCGCCACTACAGCTTCACGAAATACAAGACAAAAAAGAACGGCGAGGACGGTTCGGCAGCGGCGGATGGTGCGGAGAACGTTCCGCCAGCAGCCGACGGGCTACAGAAACTCGTCATTTTGACCTCGGAGCCGGACAAGGCGCGCGCCGCGTTTCAGCGTCAACAGGCGGTCGCGAATGGCATCATGCTGGCGCGGGATCTCGTCAACGAGCCAGCGAATGTGCTGGGACCGGTGGAGTTTGCCGAGCGGGTGAAAGAGCTGGAAGCGGTCGGACTCGATGTCGAGATTCTCGACGTCGACGCACTCACGGCGCTGAAAATGAATACGCTGCTCGCGGTAGGGCAGGGGAGTGACCGGCCATCGCGCGTGGCAATCATGCATTGGAACGGCGCGAAATCGAAGCGCGCCAAGCCGATCTGCTTCGTCGGCAAGGGAGTCGTGTTCGACACGGGCGGGTACTCGATCAAGCCGGCCGGCGGCATGGAGGACATGAAGGGCGACATGGGCGGCGCGGCGGCGGTGGTGGGTGTCATGTCGGCGCTGGCGGAGCGCAAGGCGAACGTCAACGCCGTCGGCATCATCGGGCTCGTCGAGAACATGGTGTCGGGGAACGCCACGCGGCCCGGCGATATCGTTACGTCCATGTCGGGACAGACGGTTGAAATTCTCAATACCGATGCCGAGGGGCGCCTCGTGTTGGCCGATGTGCTCTGGTACGCCCAGGAACGCTACAAGCCGAAACTGATCGTCGATCTGGCAACGCTGACGGGCGCCATCATGATCGCGCTCGGCAAGGAGTACGCGGGCCTTTTCGCCAACGACGACAAGCTGGCAGGCGACCTGCTGTCGGCGTCGAAGGCGACGGGTGAGAAGCTGTGGCGGATGCCGCTCGACAAAGCATTTCACCGGATGATCGACGGTAAGACCGCGGACATCAAGAACATCGGCGGGCGCTGGGCCGGCTCGTGTACGGCTGCCGCATTCCTCGAGCGTTTCATCAAGGACACGCCATGGGCGCATCTCGATGTGGCGGGCACGGCGATGGATTCGGGACGCTCGGAGATCAATACGAGCTGGGGCTCGGGCTGGGGCGTCCGGCTGCTCGACCGGTTTGTGGCGGATCATCACGAGAAGGCATAACATCCCACCAGTAGCACCGATGAGGGTCGTGGCGTTGGCCGCGCTTGGCGTTGTGGGGTCCGAATGGAGGATCACATGAGTGTCGACAAGGATGCTTGGCCGAGAGGGGTCTATCGCGGCCGCGTCACGTCGCTGACCGTTAAAGGGATCGACGCCAACAGCGCCGAGATCCAGGTGAGCGTTGAAGGAAAATGCGTCGAAGGTCCGATCAAGGGAGCCAGTGCCGCCTTCCGCGCCGCCGCGCAACCGGTGAACGGTATCGGCCACGAACCGCAGGTGTTTGCCGCTTACGCGACCGTGCTCGCATCGGCGCTCGACCGGCAAGTGAAGGTGAGCGTGTCCTACCGGGTGAGAGATGGGGCGACGCCGGAGATCTATGCACTTGAGGTCGCGAGTTAAGGACGAGCTTTGGCTTTGATCTAAGGTTGTTTTAACCAGTTACTTTCCATAATATATATTATGCGAATGCGCTGGTTTGGGGAGGGCGGCCCGGTAGTCCTGTGTCCGGTGCTCCTTCGCAGCCTGGATCAAGGGGTTTGTGGGTGTTGGTTCCGGCGATCGCTGCGCGGGTGTGACCAGGCGACTGGATCGGGTCGATGGGTCGTCTTTTCAGCGCGGCTCGATCATGCGCACGAGACCTGAGATCACTGCCGCATAGAGCGACGCCACGAAGCCGGCCAGGACGTTGACGCTGACCACGATGCCGATCGCCCTCGCCCACGGCTGAGGCATGTAGGCGGCAAGCAGCGTCACGACAAAATCGTCGAAGGCTTGTTTCAGGCGGAAGAACAATTCGCTCGTCTGCTCGACGGTCGGGACTTTGGGCATCTCCCAGACGATCGTCCAGCCGATGTCGCCGACCGTGGGCGACGGTACGAGGCCATAGACGGCGAGCAGGGCAATGATGGCCGAAAACAGCAGGCCCAGCGGTGGGCCTAGGCGAAAGAAGCCCCACCGCTCGGGTCGCGCATCGAGCCTGATGGCCAGATAGCGGAGAAGCCCGGCACCGGCGTAGATCGTGAGGCCAAAGGCGATCGCGACCCAGAACAGGCGGCTCTGGTCCGTGCCGGAGAACGTGAACAGCGCGGCGACGCCGGCGAGAAGGCCTTTAAAAAGCGCCTCTCCGAAGCCGACGACGGGGACGAAGAGGCCGCGCAAGGCGTTGCCGGGCCCGAAGTAGAACGGCATCTCGTTTCTGAGCCGGAGAACTTCGAGGCGGAGGCCCAGCGCGAAGGCGAGCAAGGCCGTTGCAAGCGCAAACACGAGCGGGTGGGTGAGGCCGAACCAGGCGATCGCGGCGCAGGCGGCGATCTCGAACAGAATAAGGATGAGGTTCAAGATCACGCGCATTTTGGTCCGCCATTGCCCCGAGGCTGGCGAAGCCCCCTGCTCCACCGGCGAGATACCATAGTGAACGTCCGGCGTGCCGGGAAGCGGATGCCGTTGACCCGGCGCGGTGAAACGGCTCTGCTTATGAGCCAGGATGCGTCGGGAGGACGGACGGGATGCATTGGGTGGTTCGGGTGGCGGTGGGGCTCATTGCCGGATACCTCCTCGGCGCCGCGCTGGGTTATGGCGCCGTGCAGGCGTTGTCCGGCAACGTGCACGACAAAGAGCTTGAGGCAGCGATGACAGCCGCGTTCGCCACGGGTCCGCTCGGAGCAGCGCTGGGGGTTGCCTTGGCACTCTTCTGGAGCCGGCGGCGCTGAACGGGCCGTCGTTCCGCGCAGCCTCCTCGCCTCAGCTCACGGGTTTATCATTTGCGCTGCACTTCCCATCTCCCATGCGGGCAAGTGCAGCATGGAAGGGGAACGAGCGGCGGAACCAGCGGAATTCGGGTCCGGTGTCGCCAACGATTTCGAGCATGGCGGGTGCGTCGTCTTCGGGGGCCATGAAGGTGGCATCGATCACGTAGTCCTGCGTGCCGCGGCCGAGCGAGAGTTTGCCTTCGAAGGCGTTGCGGCGCTTGGCGTCGGTATGGGTCTTGAGTTGCATCACCTCGGCGGTGCAGGCATTGGCCTTATCGACTTCGACGGCACACCACCCGTTGGTGCAGGGGACGATATCGAGGACGATTTTGCAGTCGCCGTTCGCGCAGCGCGAAGCGTCGTTGCGGATGACGTGAGGCGTGCCGCTCCAGCGGCCCGCCAGCGAGGGTCCGGCCACCGCGGCCAACGCAACTGATTTTGTTTTCGGCATTTCACCTGCGTTGATCGCCGTTGCCGCCAGCACCGCCGCAGTCATGCCACACGCGACACCGAACATCACTGCCGTGATGCCCACGACCACGCGCCCCATACCGACCCCTGCCCTGGCCGCTCCGCGCCTGTCCTTGGCGGCGCGCAGCTTGGTTGTGGCCGGCTTGGTTTTGTCGATGATCGTTGGCGTGGTGGCGCTGGGATCGGGGTCGGGGTTCATCGCACTTCCTTTCGAGATGACTCTCGTTGACCGGCGCCTGCCGGTCGTGTTCCGCGTGCACATGCTGGCGTCGGCGGTCGTTCTGCTGCTCTTGCCCGTGGCGCTCGCCGCGCGGTTCAATCCGCGGCTGCATCACAGGATCGGATGGACGTTGGGCGCTTTCGTGGTGGCAGGAGGGCTGACCGCGTTTCCGGTTGCCATATTCAGTTATTCGTCGTGGCCGGCGCGGGCGGGGTTCTTCGTGCAGGGCGCCGTCTGGCTGGGACTGTTCTATGCGGCCGTCGTTGCGATCCGGCGCGGAGACCGCGGGCGTCACGCACACCGGATGCTGGCCATGGCGGCCGTGACGACGGGCGCGGTCTGGTTCCGGATTTTCACCGGGTCGGCGATCCTTTTCGACCTGCCTTTCGAGCCGATTTATGCCGCGTCGGCGTGGCTCGCCTGGTTGATCCCGCTCGCGCTGGTGTGGCGGTATGCCGAACAACTGGACCGCTGGGCATTTCAGTTCCCTCCCCTCGCCGCACGGCAATCGATCGGCTAGAACGCCGGGCATGACAAAGCCCGATACATCATCCGCCGCCATGTCTTTGCAGCGCCTCATCGAGATCATGGCGGCGCTGCGTACGCCCGGAACGGGATGCCCATGGGATCTCGAACAGACGTTCGCGACGATCGCGCCCTACACGATCGAGGAAGCCTATGAGGTCGCGGATGCGATCGCGCGCGGGGACCTCGCGGACCTGAAGGACGAGCTTGGCGATCTGCTGCTGCAGGTCGTCTATCATGCGCGCATGGCGCAAGAGGCCGGCGCGTTCGACTTCGCCGGTGTGGCCGACGCTGTGAACGCGAAGATGATCCGGCGGCATCCGCATGTGTTCGGGAGCGCGGAGGAACGTGCAGCGGGCGCGCAGCCGGACTTCTGGGCGCGGATCAAGGCCGAGGAGCGCGCGGCCAAGGCGGTCGAAAGGGCGCGACTGGCGGTTCGGGGTCAGACCCCTATGCAGGGGTCTGACCCCCAGTCTGACCTCGTTTCTCTTCTGGCCGACGTTCCCGTCGCGCTTCCGGCGCTCACGCGGGCGATCAAGTTGCAGGACAAAGCAGCGCGCGTCGGCTTCGACTGGCCCGATCTCGCGCCGGTCTTCCGGAAGATGAAGGAAGAGATCGCGGAACTTGAGGAAGTGGCCTTTTCAGTTGCCGCTTCCGATACGCCTGCGGGGAGCCGGCCGGAAGCGGGAGTTTTTGATTCCGCTTCCGACACCCCTGCGGGGAGCCGGCCGGAAGCGGCAGCCATCGAGGAAGAGCTTGGCGATATGCTGTTCGTGATGGCGAACATCGCACGGCATCTGAAGCTCGATCCCGAGACCGCACTGCGCAAGGCCAATGACAAGTTCACGCGGCGGTTTGGCTACATCGAGCAGCGACTTGCGGAGATTGGCAAAACGCCCGAACAGTCCTCGCTGCAAGAGATGGATGCGCTGTGGGATGAGGTGCGGGCGCAGGACAAGCAGCGGCGGGATTAGACGGGCGGGCTCAGCGATGGACCGATGTGCTCCGGGCGGACACCTAAGCCGATGAGGCGTGCGGGAAATCGAGCAAGCCAAGGGACAGCGCCGATAAGGCGCAACATGGAGGGCGGCTTGAGGTCTCCCGTGGCGGTGAGTGCCGGCGCGATAATGTTGTCTTGCATCACGAGTTGCAGGCGCTGGGTCATGCTGGTCGGCCATGCGCGGCGCTCTTGCACAGCGGCCAGATCGCGGTCGGTCATCTCGCCCGTGCACAGCGGTTCTGCCAGGAGATTTGCTGCCGCCACGGCGTCTTGAACCGCAAGATTGACGCCGACACCGCCGACGGGGCTCATAGCGTGGGCGGCATCGCCGATGCAGAGAAATCCCGGGCGCCACCAGGTTTTCAGGCGGTTGACCTGCACGGTGAGAAGTTTGACGTCGTCAAAGCTCACAATGGCATTTGCGCGTTCGGGCTCGAATGGCAGGATGCTGCCGACTGACTGGCGGAAAGCTTCCAATCCGGCCGCGCGCACGCGTTCGTTGGCGCCCTTGGGGATCACGAATGCGCACTGCCAATAGTCGCCGCGGTTGAGCATAATGGAAATGCGGCCGGCATCGAAGCGGCCTTGCGTTTCGTCCGTATCGCCGGGGTGGCGCGGCAGGCGAAACCAGAGCACATCCATCGGTGCGCCGAGTTCTTCGTTCGGAAGACCGGAAGCGTCGCGCAAGACCGACGTGCGGCCGTCGGCGGCGACGACAAGGCCGCTGCGAATGTCGACAGGGCCATCGGGGCCGTCGGCCTTTATGCCGGCAATCCGACCGTTCTCAACAAAGAGGTCGCGCGCCTGCGTGCGCATGCGGAGCGTGAAGGTGGGATACGCCGATCCCTTCCGCGCCAGGAAATTCAAGAAATCCCATTGCGGCATCATCGCGATGAATGGTGCGGCCACGGGCAGGTGAGAAAAGTCCGCGACCATCACTGCTTGGTCGCCGAAACGGCCGCCTAACTTGCGAACGGGGTTGTGGGGAAGCTGAAGGAATTCATCGAGCCAGCCCAGTTCGTGCAACACCTGCATGGTCGAGGGATGGATCGTGTCGCCGCGAAAGTCGCGGAGGAAGTCGGCGTGTTTTTCCAGCACGGTGACGGTAACGCCAGCGCGCGCGAGGAGCACCCCGAGCATGAGGCCCGCCGGTCCACCGCCGGCGATACAGATTTGGCACTTATCACCCATCGGCGGAAGATAGTCGCGTTACGGCGACCTGCGAAGCTGCGATTCGAGGCGGGCTTTATTTTCCGGGGTTGTGCGCAAAGTGAGTGTCGTGGCGCCGGTTTCATCGTCGGTGGTGCGGGTGAGGACGTCGGCATTGGCGTGGATCCACGCGAGGAGCTTGCCGGCATCGGCTGGCAGTGTGACCTCAATGATCTGATCGGATGCACCGAGGCGCGCATCGATCGCGTCGAGGAGTTGCCCAATGCCCTCCCCTGTGATCGCCGAGACGAGCGCGGGGTGGCGTTCCTGGAAGCGGGCCAGGTTGCCGGCATCCTGGCGCAGGGAATCCGGCAAGAGATCGATCTTGTTCCAGACCTCGAGGATGTGGCTGTGCGCCGGCACCGTGTCGATGCCGAGATCGCCGAGGACCTGCTCAACATCCGCGGCCTGCGCATCGGTTTCGGGATGAGAGATGTCGCGCACATGCAGGATGAGGTCGGCTTCGATCACTTCTTCGAGCGTCGCGCGGAACGCCGCGACAAGCATGGTCGGCAGCGAGGAAATGAAGCCGACCGTATCGGACAAGATGATGCGGCGGCCGCTGCGAAGTTTCACCTCGCGCATGGTCGGATCGAGGGTCGCGAAGACCTGGTCCTTGGCAAGGACGGCGGCGCCGGTGACGAGATTGAACAGGGTCGATTTGCCCGCGTTGGTGTAGCCGACAATAGAGACGATGGGATACGGCACCTTGCGACGGCCGGCGCGATGCAATTCGCGCGTTTTGACGACCTGAGCGAGTTCCTTTTTGATCGATTCAATGCGGGCTTCAAGAATGCGGCGGTCGAGTTCGAGCTGTGCTTCGCCGGGGCCGCCGAGAAAGCCGCCGCCACCGCGCTGACGCTCCAAGTGGGTCCAGGCCCGCACGAGGCGTCCCTTTTGGTATGTCAGATGGGCGAGTTCGACTTGTAGGCGCCCTTCCCGCGTGCGGGCGCGGCGACCGAAGATTTCCAGAATGAGCCCCGTGCGATCGAGCACCTTCGCATTCCAGGCTTTTTCCAGGTTGCTCTGCTGGACTGGTGTGATCGCGTGATCGACGATGACGAGACCGGAGCCGGTTTCCTCGACGAGTGCGCGCAACTCTTCAACCTTGCCTTTGCCGAACAGCGTGGCTGGCCGCGGCGTCGCAATGGCGACGATGCGGGCGTCGGCTATTTCCAGATCGATCGCTTCGGCCAATCCGGTGGCTTCGGTGAGACGATCTTGAGAGGAATGCGCGGCGACGGGCGCACTGCGGCTGTCGCGGGCCGCCGCGTCTTCGCCGCGCCAATCCTTCAGGACGGGCACGATGACAAGCGCGCGGCCCGTGGACACGCGCAAAAGCTCGTGACCCGGCTTTTCGCGTCCAGGCTTCTCTGAGATGACGTCGTCGTTCGTCTTGTCGATGACGGATGCCGTTCGAGCTTGCGTGAGGCCGTCCTCAGCCTTCGTCGCCGCCTTCACCGTCCATGAGGTTCACGGGAGCGCCGGGCATGATGGTCGAGATGGCGTGCTTATAGACGAGCTGGGAGTGACCGTCACGGCGCAACAGCACGCAGAAGCTGTCGAACCAGGTGACGATGCCCTGGAGCTTGACGCCATTGATGAGAAAAATCGTGAGTGGCACCTTCTGCTTACGGACGTGATTGAGAAAGGTGTCCTGAAGGCTGGGGGCGCGTTCGGGGGGCATTTTGTTGTTCTTTCCGCTTGATCTGTCGGTATTTTTTGTTGGCATACGCACGTGACGGGCTTGCAGCTCAGCGAGGAGCGTCAGCGCGGCTCATTGTCGTGGTTCTCTTCTAGCCGGTGCGCTTCGCAGCTGCAGCAAAAATGCTTGGCAAGTTTGACCACTGTCAGGGCAATCGCGGCCGAAAAGCTATTCAAACTGGCGTTATTTCGGCCAGATCGTGGAATTTTTCCCGAAGTCGCAGCGTGAGCGGGCCCGGTTTTCCGTCGGCGACCTTGCGTCCGTCGATCGATACGACGGGCATTACAGTTGCTGATGCCGATGTAACGAAGGCTTCGCGAGCCGCCTGCGCCTCGGCAATCGTAAAGGACCGCTGCTCCACTGGTACGCCCAGCGACTTGAGGAGGTCGAGAAGCGTGGCACGGGTTACACCGCCGAGAATGCGGTGGTCAAGTTTGCGGGTCAGGACAAAGCCGTCGGGCCGGACGATCCAGGCGTTCGAGGATGCGCCTTCCGTGACGAAGCCCGCTTCGTCGACAAACCAGGCCTCCTGGGCTCCGGCTTCGCGTGCCGCCTCCTTGGCCAGGGCGGCCGGCAGCAGCATGACGGTTTTCAGGTCGCAACGTCCCCAGCGCGCGTCGGCGATGCTTTTGACGGCGATGCCATGCTGGGCCTTGGCCGCGACTTTCGCCGGATCGATGGCGCGCGCGAGCACGACGAGTGTGGGATTGGCCTCGCCGCCGGGGAACAGAAAATCTCTCGTGGCCTGGCCGCGTGTCACCTGCAGATAGACGAGCCCGTTGCGAACGCGGTTGCGTCGCACGACTTCGCCGAGAACATGGCGGAGTGCGCGGTCAGTCATCGGCTTTGCGATTTTGAGTTCGGCCAGGGATCGCTCCAGCCGGGCGAGATGCCGGGTCGTGTCGATAAGCGCACCGCCCTTGACCTCGCAGACTTCGTAGACGCTGTCGGCAAACTGAAAGCCGCGATCTTCCACGTGCACGCCGGCTTCGGCGTAGGGCTGGTAGCGGCCGTTGACGTAGGCGATGCGCGCCATGACAGGCGGTTCCTTGGCGGAGATTGTCAGAAATAGTCGGGGCTGACGCGGAAGAGCTGTTCGACCTGCCGGACGTGATCGGCACGCGCGAACAGCACCGCGCGGTCGCCGGCTTCGAATTCCGTGTCGCCGGACGGTTTGAGGAGTTTGTTCTGGCGCAGGATCGCGCCGAAGCGGACGCCTTCGCCAAGGTCGATTTCGCGGATCGATTTGCCCACGAGACCAGACGTTTCCAACACTTCGGCTTCGAGGATTTCGCCGGCGCCGTTGTGGATCGTGTGGACGCCGCGGATGCGGCCGCGGCGGACGTGCTGGAGGATGCGGGAGACCGTGACGGTTTTCGGGTTCAACTGCGCATCGATGCCGAGAGAACGGATCATCCCCGCGTAGTTGGACGAGTTCAACAAGCAGAGCGAGGACTTGCAGCCGATCTGCTTGGCAAGAGCGGCGGTGAGAAGATTTGTCTGGTCGTCATTGGTGACGGCGAGGAGCGTGTCGGAGGATGGGGCCTCCGCCTCGCGCAGAACTTCTTCGGACAAGGCGGAACCATGCAGCACCACGGCGCGATCGAGCTTTTCGGCAATTTCTATGGCGCGGGTTCGCGACATCTCGATCACCTTGACGCGCAGGTTGGCGTCGCGGGCTTCGAGTTCGCGCGCGATGTAGAAGCCGATGTTGCCGCCGCCGGCGATAATGATGCGGCGGGCCTGCGTTTCCTCGTGGCCGAATATCTGCAGGACGCGGCCGATCTGGGCCACGTCGGCTATGACGTAGACGTCGTCCCCGATCTGAACCTGGTCGGACGCGTGCGCGACGATGAGCTTGCCCGACCGGACGATGGCGACGATGGCGGCGTTGAGGTCGGGGAACAGTTGGCCGAGTTGGGAAAGCGGCGTGTCGATGACGGGACAATCGCTGCCGGCGACGATGCCGAGCAAAACCGCGCGGCGGTCGGCGAACATAACGGTTTCAAATGCTCCCGGCGTTTCAAGCCGGCGCAGGATCATGCGTCCGACTTCGATCTCGGGCGAGATCACCTGGTCGATGGCCATATTCTCGCGGTCGAACAGCTTGCGCCATGACGGATCGAAATAGGACTGCGCACGGACGCGGGCGATTTTGGTCGGAATGTCGAAGAGCGCATGGGCCGCCTGACAGGCGACCATGTTGACTTCGTCATGGAGTGTGACGGCGATCAACATGTCGGCTTCGCGCGCGCCAGCCTTTTCCAGGACATCGGGGTGGGCCGCGTTGCCTTGGATGGCGCGGACTTCGAGGACATCGTTGGCGCGCTGAACGAGTTCGGCGCTGGCATCGACGACGGAGATGTCATTGCCTTCCGCGGCGAGGCGTTCGGCAATGCCGGAACCCACCTGACCTGCGCCGCAGATGATAACTTTCATGGTGGCCCCCGCATGTCAGCGGGCCTCGGACTAAGTTGCAGCTACGTGTGCCCGCCGGCAACCGGGCGGGCGTGATCTTAGCCGATCAGGATCACGCGCGGGTTAACCGGGCGTTTCGCATCACATCGGGTTGGGCTACATCGGCCGGCCTTCCGTGCGCTGGTCGGAGGAGACGCCGAGGGCCCGCAATTTGCGGTGAAGCGCCGAGCGCTCCATGCCGACAAATTCGGCGGTGCGCGAGATGTTACCGCCGAAGCGATTGATCTGGGCGAGAAGATACTCGCGTTCGAAGATCTCGCGGGCTTCACGAAGCGGCAGCGACATCAGGTGTTCGGCGCCACCATTGACGGGCAGCGGCACGTTGGAGCCGATCTCTTCGGGCAGCATCTCGGCGGTGATAACGGTGTTGGGATCTCCGCCGGCAAGGATCATGAGCCGTTCAATGTTGTTTCGAAGTTCGCGCACGTTGCCCGGCCAGTCGTGAGCCTGAAGCACGGCGATCGCGTCCTCGCCGATGCGGCGGGGTGCAAGACCCGAAGCCTGCGCAAGCTGGGTGATGAAATACTGGATCAGGTCGGGAATGTCCTCGCGGCGCTCGGCGAGGCTCGGCACGCGCAGGGGTACGACGTTGAGGCGGTGGTAGAGGTCTTCGCGGAACCGGCCCTCGTTCATTTCGCGTTCGAGGTCGCGGCTGGTGGATGAGATGATGCGGGCATCGACGGAGACTTTCTGCGTGCCGCCGATGCGCTGGAACTTTTGTTCAACGAGGACACGCAGCACCTTGCCCTGTGTTTCGAGCGGCATGTCGGCCACTTCGTCGATGTAGAGCGTGCCGCCATGGCTTTCTTCCAAGGCCCCGACCTTGCGCGGGCCTCCGGTGCGGTCTTCGGTACCGAACAATTCCTCCTCGACGCGGTCGGGCGCCATGGCCGCCGCGTTCAGGACGACGAAGGGCGCGTCGGCTCGGCGCGATTTGAGGTGGATGACCCGGGCGGAGAGTTCCTTGCCCGTGCCGGACGATCCACGGATCAGTATGCGGCTGTTGGTCGGTGCGAGCCGGTCGATCTGGCCCTTCAACTGGTTCACGGCGGCGGACTTGCCGATCATGTCGGCGGAGACAGTCGAGCGCTCGCGGAGTTCCTTCACTTCGCGCTTCAATTGCGAGGCTTCGAGCGCACGCAGAGCGACGAGGATCAGGCGATCGGCCTTAAATGGTTTCTCGATGTAATCGTATGCGCCGCGTTTGATGGCCGTCACGGCGGTTTCGATGTTGCCGTGGCCGGAGATGATGACGACCGGGAGATCGGGGTAAGTCCGTTTGATGACGGACAGGACTTCCAGTCCGTCGAGGCGGCTGCCTTGCAGCCAGATATCGAGAATGACCAGATGCGGCCGGCGCTCTTCGATGGCGCGCAGAGCTTCGTCGCTGTCGCGGGCAAGCCGCGCGCGGTGCCCTTCGTCTTCGAGAATGCCGGAAATCAATTCGCGAATGTCGGCTTCATCGTCGACGATCAGAATATCGGCTGCCATCGATACGTCTCCTCTGGGGTCGTCAGTTCGTTGCGATGCGTGCGGCTGGAGCGTCATCAGGCTCCGGCACGTTCGGGTCGTCATCTTCGGTCGAAGTTTCGTGCGTTGCGGGCCGGCCGCCGCGCGGAATGGTGATGCGCACCAGAGCGCCGGCCGGGCGGTCGGGTGCTTCCGGGGCGTCATCCAGCGAGAGCGCGCCGCCGTGCTGTTCGGTTATTTTTTGGACGATGGCCAAGCCCAGGCCGGTGCCTTTCGAACCTTTGGTGGTGACGTAGGGTTCCAGGAGGCGTGAGCGGTTCTGCTTGGGTAGACCGATGCCGTTGTCGATGACGTCGATTTCGATACGCTCGGGCGTGACGCGAAGAATTGTTTCGACGCGGCCTTTCACGGTCTGGCCGGATTGCACGGCGCTTTCGACGGCTTCGGTGGCATTCTTGACGAGGTTGGTCACGGCCTGCGTGATGAGGCGCCGGTCGAAATGGGTCATCACACGATCATCGGGCATATTCAGGTCATAGGTGACGCCGGGGTGGGCTTCGCGGAACAGGATGACGGATTCCTGGACGGCATCGCGGATGTCACCTTCTTCCATGACCGGCTTGGGCACGCGGGCGAAGGCCGCGAACTCATCGACCATGGTTTTGATATCGCCGGCCTGGCGTTCGATGGTGGCCGTCAATTTTTCGAAGGTCTCGCGGTCCTCGACGATGACCTTGCCGTACTTGCGGCGAATGCGTTCGGCGGACAGGATAATCGGCGTCAACGGATTCTTGATTTCGTGGGCGATGCGGCGGGCCACGTCGCCCCACGCCGACGTGCGCTGGGCAGCGACCAGTTCGGAGATGTCGTCGAAGGTGACGACCGAGCCGACCGGGCCGCCATTGGCGACTTCATCGGTTACGCGAACCGAGTAAGTGCGTTCGTCGTTGCCGACGACCCGGCGGACTTCAACGGCACCCTTCGCCTTGATGGCGGGCTCTTGGGAGTGTTCGAATAGGGCCGCGAATTCGGGCAGAACGTCGAGGACCGGCTTGCCGACGGTGTCTTTTTCATCGACGGCCAAGAGTTTTTGCGCAGACGGCGAGATGAGCGTGACGCGGCGATCCGCGTCCAATCCGATGATGCCGGACGAGACACCGGCAAGCACAGCCTCGATGAAGCTCGTGCGGTCGGAGAGTTCCGCGTTGGCACTGACGAGCGCATCGCGCTGGTGCTTCAATTCGCGCGTCATGGTGTTGAAGGTGCTGGACAGGCGCCGCAGGTCGCCTTCGCCCCGGCGCTCGGGCAGTTCGACATCCAGGTTGCCCGTCGAGACTTCGCGCGCACCCGCGATGAGGCGGCGGATCGGGGCCACGAAGCGGCCCGCGAACCACAGGCCGGTCCAGATGGCAGCGAGAAGCGCCGTCATGGAGATCATGGTGTACATGAGCCCGTGCGCAAGCTTCAGGCCACCGCGGGCGCGGCGCAGACGGTTGTATTCGTCGACGCTCTGCTCGGTGCTCTGCAGGTAGGACATAACTTTTGGGCTGACAGCGCGGGTGACCAGAAGATACTGGCCGGGAAAGCGCTGGAGCCGGGCAAGAGCTGCCACACGGGCCCGCTCAAAAGATTTGATAATCGCGATCTGGCCCTTCTCGGCCTCCGCGATGGCGGCTGGCGGTGGAGACGCGAAGGGCTCCTTTTCGTCGTTGAATGCGGTGACGAGCATCTGGCCATTGGGCGAGACAAGATAGGCGCTGACGAGATCGCGCAGGCCGGTCTGTGCGATCAGCAGTTGCCTCAGGGCTTGCGGTTTGTCGACGATATCGTCGGCGGCGGCATCGACATCGCGCGCCATGTTCGCAACGTCGGTGCGAATGACGGAGCCATGTTCCTCAAGATAGGATTGCGCGACTTCCAGGGAGTTATCAATGATGGCCCTGGTGCGTGTCGTGAACCAACTGTCGATGGCGCGCGAGAACGTCGTCGTGGCGGCGATGGCCAGCAGGATCGCGGGCAGCGCGGCGATAATCGAGAACAGTCCGACAATGCGTACATGCAGCCGGGCGCCGGGCACTTGCGCCTTCCAGGCCTGGAGCAAACCGATGCCTTGCCAGACGAGGATGGCGATCATCGCCAGGATGAGCGCAATGTTGGTAAGCAGCGCGCCGAGGACAACATTGTCGCTCGGGGTGATGGGTGTCAGGCCGGTCAGGATCAGGTAAGTCGCAAGGCCCGAGACGACAGACAAGACGACCGTGACGAGGCCGATCGAAAAAGCGCGGTCGCTGGCCTCCAGCGTCGGCGGCTGTGATGAACCGCGAGCTGTTTGGAACAGCGCTTTCAGTTTTTCCGTCGCCATTACGCCAAGCCAGTTCGCCGCTGAAGGCTGGTCAGCTTCCCCGTCAGGGACCGCTGCCAGCTGTTGTCCGATCGCTTGAAGCTGTGTGCGCGGCGGCACTCAGATCAGGGACAGGAGAGGCGCGCGAGCAACGCTCAAAGAGAGAGATGCAGCGCGGCAGTCACAAGAGCCAGCTAACTGTGACATTTTCGCGACAAGGACGTCAATCGCGATGCGCAAACTGAACCGTGCGCAACTTCACGCCTCTAGATCAGCGGCGTTCGGAAAACCTTGATGTTGAGTTCTTTTATCCGGCTGCGCAGCGTGTTGCGATTTAAGCCTAAAAGCTCGGCCGCGCGGATCTGATTGCCGCGCGTCGCGGCCAGGGCGGCCGAGAGCAGCGGGTATTCGACCTGCCTGATTATGCGGTCGTAGAGGCCGGATGGCGGCAAGTCATTGGCAAATTCCCCGAAATAGCCGGCCAAGTGACGCTCGACGAGTTCGGAAAGATCCTTCGTGTTGGCCGCCGCCGCCGGCATCCGGGCGGGAATGGCTTCAGCCAACTCCTGGTCGATAATGGGGGCCGTGATCAAATCCTGGGTATGGAGTGCCGCCACGCGGCGCACGAAGTTTTCGAGTTCGCGAACGTTGCCGGGCCAGGGATGCTGTTTGAGGCGGTCGATGGCAGCCTGCTCGATGGATTTCTGACCGAGGCCTTCGCGGGCGGCGAGGCGCAGGAAGTGGCGCGTGAGGTCGCCGATGTCTTCAGTGCGTTCGCGCAGAGGCGGCAGGCGAAGCGGCACAACGTTCAAGCGGTAGAAAAGGTCCTCGCGGAAAAGGCCCTGCTGGATTTGCGAGCGCAGGTCACGGTGGGTCGCAGCGATGATGCGTACATTCGTGCGGATCGGCGTGCGGCCGCCGACGGTCGTGTATTCGCCTTGCTGAAGGACGCGCAGCAGCCGGGTCTGCGCTTCGAGCGGCATATCGCCGATTTCGTCCAAGAACAGCGTGCCGCCTTCGGCCTGCTCGAAGCGGCCCTGCGTGCGGGCCTGCGCACCGGTGAACGCGCCTTTCTCGTGGCCGAAGAGTTCGCTTTCGATCAGTTCGCGGGGAATTGCCGCCATGTTGATGGCAACGAAGGGTCCCGTGCGCCGCTTGCCGTGGTCGTGGAGAACGCGGGCGACCAGTTCCTTGCCGGTGCCGCTTTCGCCGGTGATCATGATGGTGAGTTCGGTCTGCGTGAGGCGGGCGAGTGCGCGATAGATATCCTGCATGGCCGGCGAGCGGCCGATGAGCGGCAATTCCTCGCCGTCGGCGGATTCGGGACCGCGCTGGGGCTTGCGGCCGGGAGCGGCGAGCGCGCGGGAGACGACCGAGACGACCTCGGCCAAGTCAAAGGGCTTCGGCAAATACTCGTAGGCGCCCTTTTCGGCGGCGGTCAAAGCGGTCATCAGCGTGTTCTGTGCGCTCATGACGATAATCGGCAGATCGGGACGCAGCTTCTTGATGCGCGGGATGAGATCGAATGCGTTCTCGTCGGGCATGACGACATCGGTGATTACAACATCGCCCTCGCCTTGACTGACCCAGCGCCAGAGCGTCGCCGCGTTGCCCGTCGCGCGCGGTGCATAACCTGCCCGGGCAAGGGCTTGGTTCAAGACCGTGCGGATCGCGGTATCGTCGTCGGCAATGAGGATCGTGCCACGCGCCATAGTGCTCATTCTCCCGGATATTGCTCGCCGCGCTTGGTTTCCTGCAGGGGCAGGAGAACGCGGAACACGGTCCGCCGCGGTTCGCTGTCGTATTCGATGATGCCGCCATGATCGCCGATGATCTTGGCAACGAGGGCCAGGCCGAGGCCCGTGCCGTTGTGCTTCGTGGTAACGAAGGGATCGAAGAGATGTGGGCGCAGGTGTTCGGGAACGCCGTTGCCGTTGTCCTCGATCTGAATGAGCAGCGGGAGGCTGACGCGCGAGTTCGATCCCGGCACCGACAAACGCACGCCAGGGCGGAACTTTGTGGTCAAGACGATGCGGCCGTGATCGGCGCTATCGGCGGCGGCTTCGGCGGCGTTCTTCACCAGGTTGAGAAACGCTTGGACGAGCTTATCGCGGTTGCCTGGAACGAAGGGCAGCGAAGGATCGTAATCCTCGACGAAACGTACGCCACGGGCGAAGCCGGTTTCCGCGAGCCGGCGGACATGGTTCAACACGTCGTGGATGTTGACGGGGTCTTTGGCCAGCGGGCGTTCGTCGCCGAAGACCTCCATGCGGTCGACGAGATTGCGAATGCGATCGGTTTCGGCGCAGATCAGCTGGGTGAGGGCGCGATCGTCGTCGGATAGCGCGGGTTCGAGGAGCTGGGCCGCGCCGCGGATGCCCGACAGCGGATTTTTGATTTCATGTGCAAGCACCGCCGCCATGCCGGAGACCGTGCGCGCGGCGGCGCGATGGGTGAACTGGCGCTCGATCATCTGAGCCATGTTGCGCTGCTGGATCATGAGCAGGATGTGGCCGGCGCGCTCGGGGAACGGCCCGGCATGCACGTCGACAAGCTTGGGCATCAGGAATTTCGGTGAATGCATTTCGACGCCGTACTCGTTGACCGTCGCGCCCGAACTGCGGACCTGGTCGAGGAGCGTGAAGAGCGGGCAGCCGAAAGCCAAAAGTTCATCGAGCGACTGGCGCTTCAGCACGGCGATGCTGGACGACAGAAACGATTCGGCGGCGGCGTTGGCAAAGACGATGCGGTTTTTCTCGCCCAGCACGAAAATCGGATGAGGCAGCGCGAAAAGCAGGAGATCGAGCTCGACGGGCTTGTCTGCTTCCATCGACTTTGCGGTGCGGGCTTCGGCGGGCGGGTTCATGCAGCGGCGCTCCGGGTGCCGGCTGCTTCGCCGTAGGCTGCATCAAGACCGGTGAGGACGGCGTGAGGGTTTTCTTCGGTGCACAGGCGCGCGCGCCAATGCTTGACCGCATCGGCACGCAGACCGCTGGACGCGAGATACCAGCCGATGTGCTTGCGCGCATTGCGCAGGCCCAAATGCCCGCCGTAGTGATCGCGCATGGCACGGACGTGTTCTTTCGCGATGACGCACTGGGCTTCGAGTGACGGCGCGCCGGGATCCGTTCCGGTTTCGAGCGCATGCGCGACGCGGCCCGGCTGCCAGGGCGCACCGTAAGCGCCGCGCCCAATCATCACGCCGTCGGCGCCTGATTGGTCTAGGGCGTTGCGCGCATCATCGATTGTTACGATGTCGCCATTGACGACGACGGGTACGGAAATGGCTTCCTTCACGCGGCGCACGAATGCCCAGTCGGCCGTGCCCTTGAAGAACTGGTTGCGCGTGCGGCCATGCACCGTGATGAGCCGAACCCCTGCCTGTTCGGCACGCTTTGCAAGTTCCGGCGCGTTGCGGGATGCATCATCCCAGCCGAGCCGCATTTTGAGCGTGACGGGCACATTGACCGCGGCCACGACGGCCTCAATCAGCGAGAGGGCGTGAGAAAGATCGCGCATCAGGGCGCTGCCGGAGGCCTTGCCGGTGACTTCGCGGGCGGGACAGCCCATGTTGATATCGACGATTTCAGCGCCCTCGCCTGCAGCGATCCGCGCACCTTCAGCCATTAATGCTGGTTCAAACCCAACGAGTTGTATAACATGCGGAGAGAGGTCGCCGCCGTCGGCGCGGCGGCGGACGTCGGGCCGGTTGGCAACGAATTCCGCACTTGCCACCATTTCCGACACGACGAGGCCCGTGCCCATTGCATGGGCCAGGCGGCGAAACGGCAGATCCGAAACTCCCGTCATGGGGGCCAGGAACACGTTATTTCGAGCCGTCACAGTCGCGATCGCAAGTCGCTGTATCAAGACGGTTTTTCCCTCACAACGTAAAGAAATGAGTATCTTTTAGGCAGAACATCGAACTGCCTTCTAGTTGGGCACAATAAGGGCTGAGTTGAGCTTTCGCAAGCGCCAACACGGGTGTCCAATTGCCGTCATGCGACCAACCCGGCTATGGAACGGGGCCTTATGTACAAATCGATCAGGAGACCTGCCGGTGCGCATTGCCGCCCTCATCGTCGCCGCCGGCCGCGGCCGTCGAGCCAGTACGGATGTGCCTAAGCAGTATGTTCCAATTGGTGGCCGCTCGGTGTTGCAGAAGACGATCGATGCGTTTGCCGCGGATCGCGCCGTCAATGACATTCAAGTCGTGATTCATCCCGACGACGCGGAAATTTATGAGGCGGGCCTCGCGCGGCGGCCGGGAATTCTCAGGGCGCCGGTGTTGGGTGGGGCCTCCCGTCAGGCGTCGGTTCACGCCGGACTTGAAGCTCTGGCGAATTGCGCACCCGATGTGGTGCTCATCCACGATGCGGCGCGGCCGTTCGTCAGCGCCGGTGTCATCGACCGCGTGACCGGTGCGCTGGCGACGCATTCCGGTGCGGTGCCGGCCTTGGCGGTTGCCGACACCCTGAAAAGACTTGGGCCGGATGGCACGATTGCCGAGACGATAGCGCGGGATGGGCTGTGGCGGGCCCAGACACCGCAAGGCTTTCGGTTCGGGGAAATTCTTGCGGCGCACCGGGCGGCCAGCGCCGCGGGCCGAAGCGATTTCACAGACGATGCGGCCCTTGCGGAATGGGCGGGGCTTGCCGTTGCCATCGTCGAGGGAGCGGCAGAGAACGTGAAGATCACGACGGCGGAGGACGTGGCGGAGGCGCGGCGCAAATGCGAGGCGTCGATGACCTTTGAACCGAGGATCGGCACGGGGTTCGACGTGCACCGGTTTGCCGAGGGGTCGAGCATCTGGCTGTGCGGTGTCGAGATTGCGCACACGCACCGGCTCGATGGACATTCCGATGCGGATGTCGCCCTTCATGCGCTGACAGATGCGTTGCTCGGCACGATCGGTGACGGCGATATAGGCCAGCACTTCCCGCCATCCGAGGCGAAGTGGAGGGGTGCGGCTTCGCACGGTTTCTTGGCGGATGCCGCGCGGCGGGTGCGAGAGCGCGGTGGGCGGATCGCGAATGTGGACGTGACGATCCTGGCCGAGGCCCCGCGCATCGGGTCACACCGGCCCGCCATGCAGTCACGTATCGCCGAAATCCTGGGAATTTCCGCTGAACGGGTGGGCGTGAAAGCCACGACCATGGAGCAATTGGGCGCTATTGGCCGCCGGGAGGGCATCGCGGCCATGGCGAGCGCGCTTGTTCTGCTTCCGTTCTCTCTCGACCCGCCGTCGGCCTGACCCCCGCGACATTGACCCCCCTGGCAGAATCGCGGCACACCCGGCATAGCAGTTGTATGGTCAAAAAGACCGTTCGATCATGAGTCCGACCGTCGCAAAGGCGAACCGATGAACATTATGACCCAGCCCCTCGAACGCGCGTCCAAAGAGACCGCAAACATGACCGACATTGCTGAAGTGACGGCAACGTCTTGCCTGGCCACCCGCGTGCGCCAGTTATCGCGCATCATCACACGCGTCTACGACGACGCGATGCGCCCGCTCGGCATTACGGCGAGCCAATATACGCTGCTGGCCCAGCTTGCCGCGCGTGACGGCATCACGGCCGTGGAAATAGGCCATGAGTTGGACATCGAGAAGTCGACGCTGTCGCGCAACCTGAAGCGGCTGCTGGCGTTGGGGCTGATCATCATGGACCCGCCGGCTGGCCGCCGGGGCCGCGGTCTGCACCTCACGCCGAAGGGCCAGGGTGTGCTGCGGGAGGCGTTCCCGGTCTGGCAAAAGGCCCAGAGCCACACGACCGGCGTCATGGGGTCGGAGTCGCGCGCGACTCTCGATAGTTTGCTCAAACAGGCTGAGAAGCTCGTGCAGCCCTGACGTTTTGGGCTTTGTGTGATTGCCGCTAGAGATGAAAGCCGGTGCCGTAGCAGGCGCCGGCTTTGTCTTTTTGGAGACGGTTTGGATGTTGCCCGAGGATGTTCTGGAGGCGGCGGCGCGGCTCGTTATGTCGCTCACGGCGGCCGACTTGAAACTTGCGACGGCGGAAAGCTGCACCGGCGGGCTTGTCGCGGCGGCGATCACGGATGTGCCGGGGTCCTCCGCAGTGCTGGATCGGGGCTTTGTCACCTATTCGAATGAGGCAAAGGTAGCGCTGCTCGGTGTCGATCCTGGTCTGATCGCCCTGCACGGTGCAGTCAGCGGCCCAGTCGCCGTGGCGATGGCCGAGGGTGCGTTGCACCATTCGCTGGCCGATATCGCGGTTTCGGTGACCGGCGTCGCGGGGCCGGGAGGCGGGAACGAGCTAAAACCTGTTGGACTGGTTCATTTCGCGGTGGCCCGACGGGGCCGCGCCACCGTAGACGCAACGAGCCGTTTCGGCGACATCGGACGCCGGCAGGTGCGGGCGGCCGCCGTCCGGGAGGCAATCCGCCTGGTCGGCGATCATTGCGGGTCCTAATGGGGAGCCCGCCAGGGAGACCTGCATGAGGTCATTTGTTGTTTTGTCGATTGCCGGCTCACTCGCCGTGAGCGCCACGGGTGCGCAAGCCGCCGACTTCACCGCTCGTGAAGTGACCGAACAGCTTTATCGCGCGACGGGGCCGGCGGATTTTTCCGGGCGCGATCTTGAGGGGCTCGACCTGTCGCTGATCGACTTCAAGAAAACGCGGCTTGCCAACGCCAAGATGTTCGGTGTGAACCTGTCCGGTTCCGATCTGTCGGGTACCGATCTCGCGTCGGCAAACCTCGACCGCGCCAACATCATTGGAGCGAAGTTCGACGGCGCAAACCTGCGCGGGGTCAGCCTGCTGCGGCCGTCCACGACCACGGGAAGGGAAGCAGGTGGTGAAACTCCGCCGAGTTTCGCGGGCGCGGATCTTACGGGTGCGAAACTGTTCGGGCAATTGAGCCGCGTGGACCTGTCACGCGCGAACCTGGAGGGCGCGACGCTGGCGCCGTTCGGCAAGACGGGGTTCATTGAGGACCTTTTTCGCACGGAGCTGGAAGGGGCCGATCTTGACGGCGCCAATCTTGGCGGCAGCGATCTCACCTACGTGTCGTTTCGCTTTGCGAGCCTAAAGGGCGCAAGCCTCAAAGGTGCGAAGCTGCACAATGCGGATTTCTCCAAGGCCGACTTGACGGGCGCAGATCTGAGCGGGGCCGACGTGAAGGACGCGGATTTTGACGGCGCCATCCTGACGGATGTGAAAGGTCTGGAACGGTTGGCTGGGCGCGAGCGGGCGCGCAATCTGAGCCAGTGACGGCAGTGTGGGCGTTGCCGTTGAATGGGCTCTTCTGACGCGCGCTTGCCCGCCTTTACGGGCTCACGATGAGCGTCAGGGCGGCGCGGGCTTCGTCCTCGGTTCCCAGCGGCAGTTGCTCTTCGAGCGTTTCCGCGCGGCCCGCGCCGGTACGGAAACGGCGAAGGTCATCTTGGGTTTTCTGATACGCGGCTTCGCGATCCGATGATTCGATCAGGAACGTGCGCCAATCCCCGAGCACGGTAAATCGCTGGCGTTCGAAATCGTGGCCGACGCCCGGTGGGCGTTTGGCGGTGGCGTTGCAGATCGCGACGATGCCGTTGCGGCCGGGCTTGTCGAGACGCAACTGGAACGGCGCGCCGGACGCAGGCACCACGATCTGTGATCCACCCTTCACGTGATTGTCCATCTGGGTGTCGTTTGGAAACAGGACGGTTGCAAGGCCGCTGGGTTCGACGGCAACGATGGTCAAGTTGCAGTCGCCATTTGGCCGGACGTGGACACTGAGGAGATCGCCCACCTCGTAGTTTATCGCGTCCGTCCAGAGTGACAGCGTCAAGTTCTGCGGCGTCGAGGCGGGCAGATCGCTGCTGAAATTTTTCGGGTTCGGCAACGCAAGAATACCACGCTTCAGAGCTTCCCAATCCTGCCTCAGCAGTCCTGTTTGGATGAGCCGGGCGGCCAGGATCGCGGCCTCTCCTTGCAGATTGGAGAGCCGCGCGCGAAGTGCCGGCTGGTCCAATTCCAGTTCCACAGCGGCGCGGGGTTCGCGGACGGTGCGCGTAAACTCGGTGGCGAGTGCTTCGACGGGATCGAGGCCGTCGACGAGACCCGCGGCGGCCGGCGCGGCTGCCGCGCGCGACAGCAATCCGCCCGAGCCGTTGGAACTGTCTCCCGCGGGGTTGGTCGCCGCCAAAGCCCTGGCGGCAAGGACTTCGGCTGGGACCACAACCGGCAGAACGTCGCCGGGCCCGGCGCGCAGATCCCACGCCTCCGCTGTCAGTCCGAGATCGGATGGGCGAAAGGCCAGCAGGACGCTTGCGTCTCCGACGGTGTCGAGTGCAACGTGGGATCGGGCCGTCAAGCGTCCGATCAAGATGGCAACCGCGTCGCGGTAAGCGGCGAGTTTGGCGTCGGACCGGCAGAGATTGTGAAGGTTGGCGAGTGAGATGAACCGCAGTGGCTCGGTGTTGTTATTGTCGAACGCCTTCTGCCAGACCGCAACATCGCGCTTTATCTGGGCAGCAGTGACCTGGGATTTCTGCGCGCAGAGGCCCTGCTGTTCGGGCAGCGATGCGATCCAGTCGCGAACCGCGCCGATTTCCGCCGGGGTGGGGCCAGGCACCGGTCCGAAAAAGACCGACAGGGGCCGATGCCGTGACTGCATGATTTGATAGAGCCGGGACGCGTCGGGGTCGGCCGGCACAACAAGATCTTCGCGTTCGACCAGGTTGTTGAGGTCAACGATGTTTCCGAGATTGCCCTTAGCGGGCGGGTTCTCCAATTTGCCGCTGTGGTGACAACGCGCGCAGTGTGCTTCGAAGACTTCAACGGCTCTGACTGCGGCGCCATCTTGACTTCCGCCTGCCGAGGCGGGAACCGGACCCGCAAGCGCCGTCAGGGCAACGGCCAACACAGTGCCGAGGCCGGTCGTGTTCCGGCTCGTTTGCGCTCGTCGTCTAACCTTTCCTGGAAACACCCCGTGCCGACCTTCTGCCGCCCTCGAATTCGGGCGGCACCATAACCGGCACGATGCGGCGGGCCTAGGGCCGGTCCGCCACAGCCGGAGCCTCAGCGAACGAGGCGGATGGGTTCGCCGGCGCGCCGGACGAAGCGGCGGCCGAAGGCGTGCCCCTGGCCTTGCGAGATGGAAACCATTTCGGTCAACGGACGGGCCGCGGCGTCGCTGGGCGTGCGGGAAAGATAGAATTCAGCATGGAACATGCCCTCGCTCTCCTTGCCCTGGGTATCGATGCCCATTGCTTCGAGGCGAGCTAGAACGTCGCGGCATTCGCCTTCGGTCTGGAAGCGGCGCTGGATGAAGGTGGCGCCCGCCAAATGCTCGGTGACCAGCCCCGCCGAGTGTAAAGACTGCGCAATCGGATCATACGGGAACATGCGCAGCACGAATGATGCAAACCAAGGCCGGGGCTGCCCGATGGCGTCGAGAACCTTGGCCATGGTCCGCTCGGTGACGTAGCCGATCGCACCGGTCGAGATCACCAGATCGATGCCGCGCAACACCTCGCGTGCGCTGGCGGGAAGCGGAGCGTTTTCGAAGTTTCCGGAGATACCAGCGTGCAGGACGCCCGTGGTGCGGGCGTAATTTATGGCGGGCTCGGACGCATCAAGACCGATGACTTCGATGGTGCGGCGCGGCCAGGATCGGAAATAGCTTCTGTCGAGCATGGCAAGTTGCGCTGGCCCGACGAGGCTTTCGGGCAATTCGGCATACCGTCGTGCCATCCGGTCGAGATCGATGGGAAACTGCAGAAGGGCGGCGTTGATACCGTAGCTGCAGCCGATGTCCAGGACCCGCAACGGCCGGCCCCTGAGGCGCTCCAGTTCGCTGACGATCGCTGCAAAGACCGGTTGAGCCAAATCCGGGATGATGTAATCCAGCCCGCAGAGTTCGCGAAAATAGGCGCGCGGATCGGGCTGCTCGTAAATGCTGTCGAAATTAGCTTTCGCGACCTCCTTGCCTTTCGCGCCATGGGCTTCGACCGTCGTCAGCGCCGTCAACTTCGATCCGCGCATGGGCCATCCTCCGTTTTTTGCGTCACTCCCCTATGCCTGCGGGTCTCAACGCGAGTTTTTTGGTGCGACGACGGTGACGGGAACGCCCGAGTCGCTGATGACCCGTTCGGCGAAGCGGCCCGTGCAGGCCGCGGCGATGGCGCTCAAGGCGCGGTCCGTAAACGTGCTCGAGGCTTCGGCCACGAAGATCTGGTCGCACCGTTCCCGGCCGGCAATGCGGGTGATGACGTCGGCCTTGTCGCCGCGTTCGATCAATGTGGAACTGCCGATTCCTCTTGCGGTTGCCGAGCAACTTGCGCGCGTTAGGATGTCGCGAACGGTCACTTCGATGTGCTGACGACGTTTACTTTCCCAAGCCGAGGGTTCACGCTCGATGCCAAGGAGTACGAGTTCGCCGCCGACCGCCTCGGCGACCTCCATAGCACGGTCAAGCGCAACGGCGGCTTCCGCGGTTCCATCCATGACGACGAGGAGACGCGGCATCTGTGCCAGATCAGGCTTTCGGGTTTGAAGGGCGGCGGACGTCATTTGGTTCTTGTCTGAAGGACGTTTCCCCACAGTGGACAGCCGCCGCCCAGCTCTCACGAAGCCGAAAGGAGATCGGCTGACGGCTCCTTGTCGTTGGCGACCGTGCCGTTAGGCATGATCGCGGTATCGGGCTGCAGGATGACGGTGCGAACCTGTACGAACCCGCCTTGCGAGTAGACGGCTGGCAATTCGACCAACTGGGCCAATGGAACCAATTCCTCGATATCGGGCATCTTCCATCCTCAGGCTGGGCTCAGCGGCCGTTGCCGATTAGCAAAGAGTCGGTTGTTTCGCTATTTGTTGCCAGAAGGTTCGAGTGCGTAGCCCTGAAGGCTAAGTAGCGGTACTTATCGAGATCGCAGCCTTAGGGTGTCACAAGCGCTCAGGCGCGGGTCCGCAGAGATCGGCCAATTCAGGAGTTTTCGCGCGACAATGTCCGCAACGACGACAACGCGGCTCTGGCTTATCGGAACCGCCTTCGTGGCAGGTTACGTGGCGCTGGACTACGTTAGCTACGTTAAGCCTTACCGGGACATCGGCGTCACGCCCTGGAATCCCTCGGCGGGTCTGGCCATCGCTCTGGTCTTTCTTGAGGGGCTGCCTCTGGCGCCTTTCGTTCTCGCCGCGCCTTTCATTGCCGATATGATCGTGCGCGATACGTCGGTGCCGGTGGCGATCGATCTGGCCGGGTCGCTCCTCGTCGGCGGTACGTTCATAGCGGCGGGGCTCGGGTTGCAACGGACCGGGCAATTCGATCCGCGCTTACGATGCGTGCGCGACGTCATCACGCTCGCCGTGGTAGCGGCTTTGACGGCGGTGGTGGCGGCGGGTGCGATCGTCGTGATGTTCCTGTCGTCAGGACTGCTGATGCGGGATGAAGTGATGACCGTGTTCGGGCGGTCGGCCGTCGGCGATATCATCGGCATTCTGACTGTCGTGCCCGTCGTGTTGTTGTGGCGAACGCACCGGCCATGGCCCGCAATCGGGCCGACGATGCCGCTGCAGTTGCTGGCGATCCTGGCGGCGCTGGTGATGGTCTTCGGGTATCGGGATGCATCGGCTTTTCAGCTTTTCTATCTGCTTTTCCTGCCTATTCTGTGGGTCGCCTTGAGCTACGGCCCGCCGGGTGCCGCAAGCGCGTTGGCCATCGTGCAGATTGGGATCGTCATCGGGGCAGAAATCCGCTTCGGGCCGGATCCGGGATTCAGCGCCCTGCAGGTTTTGATGATTGCGCTTGCGATCACGGGGTTGGTTGTGGGCGCGATCGTGGCGGAGCGCGAGGATGGGGCTGCCCGTCTGCGCGACCAGCAGGCCGCCCTGAACCGGACGCTGCGCATACGTTCGGCGGGAGAGATCGCGGCGACGATCGCGCACGAAATGAATCAGCCTTTGACGGCGCTGGCCACTTACGGCGGTATCGCTTCGAAAGCGTTGCGCGATGGCGATCAAGCCTTGGCTCAGCGTGCGGTTGCCAAGGTCGAAGACGAGTGCCAGCGCGCGGCTTCCGTCATGACCGGCATTCGGGACCTTCTCCGGCAAGGGGCGTTGAACAAGCAGACCGTCATTCTCGACAGGGCGTTCGCGCAGATTTCAGAACTCGTTCGCGGCGATCTTTCGAAACGTGGGATTTTTGTTTCGTTCCAAGTGGAAGACCGCCTGCCGTCCATCGCCGCCGATCCGATCCAGTTGCAGCAAGCACTGCACAACATGGTGGTCAATAGCGCGGAGGCGATCGAGAGCATGGGCCGGGAAGGCCGCGTGACTGTTCGGGCCGCTCGTGCCGATGACAGGACAATCCGGATCGATGTGGCCGACAACGGTCCGGGCTTTCCCCCTGCTTACGACATTACCGATCCGCCGCCATTCACATCAACAAAAGCCGAAGGGTCAGGAATTGGATTGACGGTGGTGCGATCCATCGCAGAGGCGCACGGCGGCAGCTTCAACATCCAATCCTCACCGCGAGGAGCCACCGTCAGTCTTCGGCTTCCAATAGGAGAACACGCATGAGCGACACAGTATCGATCATCGATGATGAAGCCTCTGTCCGGGACGCTGTCGGGATGCTGTTGGAAACCAACGGGTATGCAACGGCGTCGTTTGCCAGCGTCGGCGAATTTCTGGATGCGCCGTTCGCTCCCGGCGCGATCGTGAGCGATGTGCGCATGCCGGAGACGACGGGTCTCGATCTAGTGAGAAAATTGCAATCCAGTGATGACCCCCGGCCGGTCATACTGCTCACCGGGCACGGCGATATCGATATGGCCGTGCAAGCCTTGAAGCTCGGAGCGTTCGACTTCATCGAGAAGCCGTTCGATCTGGACCGTCTGCTGGCCGCCGTCAAATTGGCCATGGAGACGTCAGTCACCTCGATGAAGACGACGATGGAGTTGCAGGAGCTTAAAACCCGTTATGCTTCGTTGTCCGACCGGCAGCGTGACACGATGCACTTGTTGATCCGCGGTCTTTCGAACAAGGAGATCGGTCTGGAACTCGGCATCAGCCCGCGGACGGTCGAAATTCACCGGACGTGGGTGATGACGCGGATGCAAGCCAAGTCGATGGCCGAACTTGTGCGCATGGGGTTGGGGCTCGGGCTGGCCTGATTCAGGCCCGATCAGGCCTAGGCCTCGCGCCGTCAACTTCGTTCGCCGTTTTTAGCGGTACTGAGCGCCGGACTTGCCTAAGCTCATTCAGCGGAGCCGCATGGGGCGCGTTCCGCAAGGCAGCCTTTCATGCGCAGCGGCGGACGCATTCTCGTCGACCAACTCGTCTTGCAGAAGGCAGGGGCGGTATTCCTCGTGCCCGGCGAGAGTTTTCTCGCGGTTCTCGACGCACTCTACGACGAAGCGGCCGTGCCCTCGATCGTGTGCCGGCATGAGGGCGGGGCTGCCATGATGGCTGAGGCCGCAGGGCGGCTGACCGGGCGTCCGGGAATTGCGTTCGTCACGCGGGCGCCGGGCGCCACCAACGCGACCTCGGGTGTCTATGTCGCCGCCCAGGCGCAAACGCCGATGATCCTATTCGTCGGCCTGCCGCCGCGATCACGGGCGCATCTGACAGCATTTCAGGACTTCGATCTTCCAGCGTTGTTCGGCGGCATGGCGAAGCATGTCGAGATTGCGTCCGCGGCGTCACGATTGCCCGAGACGGTCTCGCGCGCGTATTCGATTGCCCTCAACGGACGGCCGGGGCCGGTCGTCATCGGGCTGCCCGAGGATGTCTTGTCGGAGACGGCACAGGTGCCGGATGCGCCGTTTATCGCGCCGGCACGTGCGGAGCCTTCGGATGCAGCAATGGCGGAGATTGTTTCGCTGCTGACCGGAGCCGAACAACCCATCGTTATCGTCGGTGGGCCGCGCTGGTCACCGGCGGCGTACGATGCGGTGCAAGTCTTCGCGCAGCGGTTCGATCTGCCCGTGGCGGCGGCATTCCGGGCGCAGGACTACATGGACAACCGGCATCCGTCGTATTGCGGGCATATCGGGATCAACATGGACGAGCGGCTGGCGCGGGCCATTCGCGCCTCCGATCTGTTGCTCGTCATCGGCGCGCCCCTCGACGAAATCGGGACCGGCGGATGGAGTGTGATCGCATCACCGGTTCCCACCCAGCGCATTATTCATGTGCATCCAGCGGGATTGGATCCGCGCGATGGTGTGCGTGTAGCCCATGAAGTCGTGGCAACCGCCGACGGCTTCGCGCAGGCTCTGGTGAAGCTGGACCCGCCGAATGCAGGGCGCTGGCGGACCTTCCGGCGTGATCTTCGCGCCGCCTACGAACGTTCGCTCAGGCCGTTGCCGACACCGGGGGCCGTGCAGCTCGCCGAGGTCGTGCGCAAGGTTTCCGAGCGCGTCGCTGAAACGGGCATCATCACCAGCGGGGCCGGCAACTACAGCCAGTTCGTGCACCGCTATACGCGTTACGCGACGTATCCGTCGAGCCTTGCTCCGTCATCGGGATCGATGGGGTACGGGCTGCCGGCCGCCATCGCGGCGAAACTCGAATATCCGGATCGCACTGTCGTGGCTTATGCCGGCGACGGGTGTTTCATGATGACGGCTCAGGAACTGTCAACGGCGGTCCAGTATGGCCTGCCCATCGTCGTGATCGTTGCCGACAACGGCATGTACGGCACGATCCGGATGCATCAGGAAAAGACCTACCCGGGCCGAGTCAGTGGGACCTCGCTTATCAATCCGGATTTTGCGGAGTTTGCGCGCAGCTTTGGCGCATATGGCGCCAACGTGAGCGAGACGGCGGAGTTCGATAAGGCGTTCGAGGAGGCGCTGGCGTGCGGTGGGCCGGCGGTGATCGCGGTGAAACTGGATGCCGAGGCCCTGACGCCGGCGGCGACGCTCTCGGACTTGCGCGCGCTGGGCGAGAGGCGCACCGTTTGAACGGTTACGCAATCGTTACGATGTGTGCCGCGAGGTCTTAAAAAACAGTAAAATGGCGCGAAAGTGGATTAGCGATGTTGGGCGATCATCGTCGACTGTAAGACATTTTTGGGATAAACAAATCATCAACGCGGTGATTGCGATTGACGATAACTGAACCTCGACAGCAACGAGCCAGCACCATGGATCTTCAAGCCCACACATTGATCGGCACGGCATCGCCGCGCTGGGCCAAGGTGTTGGCGCTCGCCTGCTTCGCTGTCGCGGGCGGTCTGCTCATCGAGTCGCTGGCGGATGCGCAGAAGGCCGGTTCGGCGGCTCGTTCGAGCGCGTCCATTGTCTTCCACGCCGTTTCCTGAATTCTCCTCCCCCACCACTTGGTTCGAAGCCGGAGCCTCCACCTTAATAAGGTGGGGGCTTCTGCTTTTGGAGATTTCGGCGATCAGATGCCGGCGGGGGCAAACTGGCGTTGCGCCAGGGCGTCGAGCACACGATTGAAGCGGCGGACGGCTTCGGCGATATCGCCCGGATTGCGGACAGATGTTGTGCCGGGGCAGCGGTTGGCGCTGGGCCGGGCGGCATCGACCTCGGATGCGAGCGGAATGACTTCGACGTTGGGCCAGAGGGCGCGAAAGCGATCGACGGCGGCCGGAGGAACGGCGATGACGACGATGCGGCCGGCGTCGAGCGCCGCAAGCGCACCGGCCGTCAAACCGTGGTCGGCATCGGCATGTTGCCAGCTGACCGCGAAGCCGCGGTTCCTTTCGATGTCGCGAAATACGCGGCGTGGAACGCCGATGTGTTCGCTGTCGAGGGCGGATGGTCGCGTTTGCAGACGCGCCGGGAACTCAAGGCGTGGGTCGTCGGCGTAGCGACGGCGCGCCGAGGCAATGAGAACGTCCTTACCGCGCGCTTCGGCACCGGAGAGAAGCACGAGGAGGCCCGCGCGTGATCGGTTCGCGGCGCTAGCGCAGGCTATATCCGTCATGTGGGCAATCTCCGCCTGGCGTGCTCATCCAGCGACTCGTTGTTCGCCGGGCGAGACTAGCGGGGCGGCGACGCGCGCGCCGTGGCGGCGGCGGCACAGGTGCGCGATTCGATTTTAGAACAACGGACGGGTGACGATCATGTTTCGGCGGCCGATCGTTTGACGAGAACGCGGTAGCCAGATTTCTCCAGCATGGCGACGGTGGCGGTGAGATGCCCCGCGTCGCGGGTTTCGATGACGAGATTGAGTTCCGTGCCTTTGGCGGGCAGGTCGGTGAACACCCGCTGGTGATAGACCTCGACGATGTTGGCGCCTGCCGTGCCGATGACGCCGGAGACCTTGGCAAGCTGACCCGGCCGGTCGGGTATGTCGATGGCCAGGCGGGCGAGGCGCCCATCGCGGGCCAGTTCGCGGGTCAGCACACTGGCGAGCAAGCGGCTGTCGATATTGCCGCCGCACAGAACGAGTCCGACCCTGCGCTCCCGGAAGCGATGGGGATCGGCGATGATAGCCGCCAAGCCGGCAGCGCCGGCACCCTCGACCACGGTTTTTTCGATGCCAATGAGGAGTGCGACCGCGCGTTCGATCTGCGCCTCGCCGACGAGCATGATGTCGTCGACGACGTTGGTGATGATCGAATGGGTGAGGCTGCCGGGTTCTTTGACCGCGATGCCTTCGGCTAGCGTGTCGCCGCCGATGGGAAGGTTGGCGTGTTTGACCAGGTTGTACATCGACGGATAGAGGCTGGCTTCCACGCCGACAATGCGGATCGACGGCTTCAATGCGCGCGCCGCTGTCGCCATGCCGGAGATCAGGCCGCCGCCACCGATCGGGATGACGAGGTCGTCCAGCTCTGGATTGGCTGCGAGCATTTCCAGCGCGATGGTGCCCTGCCCTGCGATAACGGCCGGATCGTCAAACGGGTGAATGAATGTGTAGCCTTCATCGCGAACCAGCTTGCGGGTGGCGCGGGCGCTGTCTTCGAAGGTGGCGCCGTCGAGGATGACGCGCGCTCCCAGCGCACGGGTGTTCTCGACCTTTACGGCCGGCGTTCCCTCGGGCATCACAATGGTTGCCGGAATGCCGAGGCGGGCTGCGTGGTAGGCGACGCCCTGGGCGTGGTTGCCGGCAGACATGGCGATGACGCCGGCAGCCCTTTCGGCTGCGGAGAGGCTTGCAAGCTTGTTGAGTGCGCCGCGTTCCTTGTAAGCGCCGGTGAATTGCAGGTTTTCGAATTTCAGCCAGATCTCACACCCGAGCAGAGCTGATAGCGTGCGGCTCAGCGCGAACGGCGTCGCGACAATTGCGCCTTTGAGGGTTTGCGCGGCGGCTGTGATCGCGTCCAAGGTCAAGGCTGCGGTTTCTGGTTCGGCCTCGCGCGTCATTGCCTTCTCCGGATGGTCATTGCGAACGTTCCTGCAACCAAGGGCGGCGGGCGAGACGCCCGGTTGCCGATCCGGTATATCGCACCCGGGCGCAAACAGTGTCGCGAAAGGAATGAACTGCAATGGCGAAGGTCGCTTGGATCGGACTCGGGGTGATGGGGTTTCCCATGGCGGGGCATCTCAAGGTCCGCGGCGGCCATGACGTGACGGTCTTCAACCGGACGGACGCGAAAGCCACCGCCTGGGTGGCGAGATATGGAGAAGGCCGCACGGCACCCTCGCCAATCTCGGCAGCACGCGGGGCCGAATTCGTCTTTGCCTGTGTCGGTAACGACGACGATCTGCGGGCCGTGACGATCGGGCCTGATGGCGCCTTCCATAGCATGGAGCCGGGAGCCGTCTTCATCGATCACACAACCGCGTCGGCAGAGGTTGCACGCGAACTTGCGTCCGCTGCGCGCGAAAGAGGTCTGTTTTTTATCGATGCGCCGGTGTCGGGCGGGCAGGCCGGCGCCGAGAATGGGCAACTTGCGATCATGTGCGGCGGCGAGGCGGACGCGTTCGCACGCGCGCTGCCGATGATGAGAACGTATGCGAGGCTGGCGACGCTGATGGGTGCGGCGGGTGCCGGACAGTTGACCAAGATGGTCAACCAGATCGCCATCGCGGGACTGCTGCAGGGACTGTCGGAAGCGATCAATTTTGCGGAGCGCGCGGGGCTCGATGTGGAGAGCGTGATCGGCGTGATCTCGAAAGGCGCGGCGCAATCCTGGCAGATGGAAAACCGCTGGACGGCGATGCATGCGCGCGCGTTCGATTTTGGCTTCGCGGTCGACTGGATGCGCAAGGATTTGGGAATTTGTCTCGCCGAAGCGCAGCGTTGCGGCGCAGCACTGCCGGTTACGCGGCTGGTCGACGGCTATTACGCCGACGTTCAGGCCATGAATGGAGGACGTTACGACACGTCCAGCCTGATTCTACGGCTCGACGATCAGACGCCGTAGTTGCGCCGCAGCAGTGCGACGCACGCGGTTTATGCAAGGTTTAGAAATAAAACTTGGTCGTCACACTCTCGACAACCGGCGAAAGTAGGTAGTTACTGGGAACACGGGGAGGAGAGCAGAAACGGTCTTGCAGATTGGGACCTGCGAGGCGCATCAGGAGGAGCACCATGGCTTTGCCGACGGTATCGATCGACAACCGGGAAATCATCCTGCTCAGCGGTTTTGAAACCGTGCCTTCCGAGGCGAGCGGAACGGCGAGAATACCCTTCGTCGTCATTCTAGACGAGCGTCAGCTGGAACGCTCCGTGAAGAACGACAATTCAGATGCAGTCGCATATGGCTACGTCGCGGGGCGCTGGGTCGCCGTCGCCTGATTAGCCTTGAATATTTGCGATAACCAAGGGCGCGCCGTCCGGCACGGCGCGCCCTTGGTTGTTTGAGGTTTTATCGGACCTGAGATCAGGTTGCGTCACGGACCGCGCGGGCAAACTGAAGTGGCAGGGCGGTCGTGTATTTCATCTGTTCCATGGCGAAGGCGGAGGAGACCTTCGCAATCTCGATGCGCGAGATCATCTTCTTGTAGAATTCGTCATAAGCGCGGATGTCGGGAACGACGACGCGGAGCAAATAATCGACCTCGCCGGACATTCGATAGAATTCAATGACTTCTGGGAAGTCATCGACGGCCTGATGAAATTTTTCAAGCCACGCGGTCGAATGCTTGTCGGTCTTGATCGAGACGAAGACCGTGACCCCGGCGTTGACCTTCTCGGGTTCTAGGACGGCGACACGTTTGCGGATTACGCCCGTTTCCTCGAGCTTTTGGATGCGGCGCCAGCAGGGCGTCGTCGATAGCCCCACTTCCTTGCCAATGTCGGCGACCGGGCGCGTGCAGTCCTCTTGCAGGATCGAGAGGATCTTGACGTCCATTTCGTCGAGCATGCGGCCTCCGAAGGGCAAAATCATTCTACATATTATGGATGAGGACGCCTGTGTTGGAAAGGTGTTTTGGCATAGTGCACATCAGCGGAACGAGTTGCCGTTCAGATGCACCTGGCGACCGAGCGGCGGACGACGGGCAGAACGTGCGATTGAAACCATGGGTTGGCCTTCAGCCAACCGGTGTTGCGCCAGGATGGGTGGGGCAGCGGGATCGCGAGCACGCTGTGATCGCCCGCGAGCGGCCGGGGCCCGGAGCGCACGGTGTCGGTGAGCCTCGTGGCGCCGGGGCCGAGATGCCAGCGTTGAGCGTGGGTGCCGACGAGCAGGACGAGTTCGAGAGATGTCAGTTCCGCCATGAGGCGCCCACGCCAGAGCGGCGCGCATTCCTTGCGCGGCGGGAGATCGCCGCCTTTGGCATCCTGACCTGGAAAGCAGAAGCCCATGGGGGCAATGGCAATGCGCGTTTCGTCGTAGAAAACGGCGGGCGTCACGTCCATCCACTCGCGCAGGCGATCACCGGAGCGGTCGTCGAACGGTTTTCCGGAGGCGTGAACTTTTGTTCCTGGTGCTTGGCCAACGATGAGAATTCGCGCGGTGTCGGAGGCGCGAACAACCGGACGGGGTTCGTGGGGAAGCGGCAAACCTTCAGGATAGGTGTGGCAGATGCGGCATCCGCGGATTTCGGCGAGTAACCGGTCGAGTGACGCCGGATCGGCCGAGTTTGGTTTTTTCGTGCGCGATGATGTCAAATTGTCAGCTTCATCCCGTCGGCGGCTATGGCGACGCGAGGATGCGCAATGTTGTGCTGATTGGCCAGCATTTCCGGGCCCATGTGGGTCAGGAGAACGCTGCGCGCCGAAATGCGCGGAAGCACCTTTTCGAGGACTCGCCAGCTCAAATGCCAGCGTGCGGGCGTATCGTAGGCGTAGCACTCGCTGATGAAGAGATCGGCCTGATCGGCGGCCTCGACGAGGCTTTCGACCCACTCCGTATCGCCGGAGAATGCCAGCACCTTGCCGTCGACCGCCAAGCGAAGGGCATAAGGGGTTGCGCCGGATGGATGGCTCACTTCGAAGGGTGTCACCGTCACGCCGCCGACAGTCAGGGGCTCGCGGGCACGATACGTGCGAAACGTCAGCGCGAACGGCCGCGGTGTTGTGGTCGCGCCGGGAAACAGCGCCTCGGCGGCAGCCGCAAAGCGTTCCTCGATCCCCACAGGCCCGGTGATGACGAGAGGTGCGGTCCGCTTGCCGACGTATATGGCGTGGATCAACCACCAGACGAGCCCAGCGAAGTGGTCGCCGTGCAGGTGGGAAATGAAGATCGTATCGATGCTGTTGGGATCAATGCCCTCGCGATTGAGGCCGATGAGGCTTGTCGCGCCGCAGTCGATCAGGAAAGCGCCCGTGTCGTGCGCGACATGGAAGCAGGTTTGCAGCCGCCCGCCGCTCCCGAACGCATCGCTACAGCCAATAACGGATAGTTGCATGTCGCCCCTTCGTGCCCCTTCGGCGTTCGATGCTAGGCTGGCGCTGCCCCATCTTCTGTTCCGCACGTAACAGTGGCGGGCCGATGGGGCAACTCTCGTGGTCCGCTTCGTATGCGCAGACTAGCGAGCGCCGTTGCGGCGGCGCCATTCTTGCGGCTGCTCGAACTCGGAGGCCCAGAGGCCGCGGCGGTTGGCTTTTGCGGCCGCCTCTTCGGTCCGATAGGCGCCAAAAGCAACCGCATAACCGTCCGCGACCATGCGGGCGTTGAGGTTCTCTCCGGAAGCGGCAAAGCAGGTGGCCAGCCGCCGGCCGTGCTGATCAGTCGAATGGATGTCGCAACGGATCGATTTTCCGCCCGTCAAACGCTGGAGCGTCGTCTTGGCGGCTTCACCACAGCGCCACTCCCCGCCATTGCGCATGCAGGCTTGACGGCCCTCCGGCGCGTCGATGCCTTGCATGCGCACCTCCGTTGCTCCGATGAAGAAGCTGTCGCCGTCGACCAGTCGCGGGCGACCCTCGATGCTGCCTTCAACGGGTTGGGGAACCCAGCGCGCGAGCAATGCGGCGGCGATTGCAAGCGCTAAAAGAGCAATGCCGCGCCCGCCGTTGCGGCCAGGCATCAGACGATGCCGCGTAGCCGGCTGTCCGGTGCGGCGGCGTCCTTTCGACCAGTTGGGAGCAAACCCCATGAGTTGCGTCTCCGATTCCAGAGGAGATAAACGCTACATTAGCTAATGACTGCGAAATTAACGACGGTTGGCACCGTGCCTGTGGCCACCGTTCCGGTGGTCGCGTCAGCGTGGCCCCCGTTCCGGTGACGCACCGGTCGTGTCCGGGTGGCAGCGCGAATGGCAAAAAGCGGAACGTTCGAACAACTCGATCGACAGCGGCAACGTCGCGACGCGCGCCAGCGCAGCGCGGACGACGTGCGGGCCGCTCGCGAACGGCTGAGCGGCGCGACGTCCATCAAGCCCGAATTTGAATACGAGTTGCTCGGGATGTTCGCGCGCAACGAAGTCGGCGCGGCCTTCACCATGCCGGCGCTGTCGGTGATTTTCGCACTTGCCGCCATGTTCTGGGCGCCGGCCATCGAAGCCATGGTCTGGCTCGGGCTGGTCATTGCGGCCAAGGTTCTTTTGATCGAAAACTGCCGCCGCTTCCTGGCGCAGCCTCGGGACCAGATGAACCTCGTGGTCTGGCGACGCCGCCTCATTCTGTCTGAACTCTCGAATGGCGTCATTTGGGCGAGCTTTGCGCTCGTGGGTCTCGCGCATCCCGACGCGGGGACACAGGATGCGACCTTCGCCTCGCATGTGTTCCTCTTCGCAACACTCATCGTCGTGCTCGCCATCCGCATGAGCTTCGGCTCGATGGTGATGGGCATTCTTTATGCCGGCACGCTGCCGATGACGGCGGTCGTCGTCATCAGGCTTCTCATGGTTGGTGACCCGTTCTATCTGGCGCTGGCCTCGATGGCCGCGGGCGTCAACGTCTACTTCATTTTCCTCGCCAAGGGTTTGCATTCGACCGCCGTGGCAATGCTTGAATTCCGCGCTCAAAAGGACGCGCTGATCTCGGAACTGGAAGAGGCCCGGCTGCTTTCCGATGAAGCGCGGCGGCGCGCCGAGGCCGCCAACAAGGCTAAATCCCGATTTCTTGCGACGATGAGCCACGAATTGAGGACGCCGCTCAACGCCATCATGGGCTTTTCGGAAGTCATGAAGGGCGAGGTGATGGGGCCGATCGGAAATCCGCTCTACAAGGAGTACGCTGGCAACATCCACGACAGCGGCAAGCACCTGCTGCATCTCATCAACGAGATCCTCGATCTGTCGCGGATCGAGGCCGGGCGGTACGAGCTCCACGAGGAGCCGCTGCGCATCAGCGACATCGCGGAGGACTGCGTGCGGCTTCTCAAGCTGCGGGCGCAGTCGAAGAATATCGAGATGGTCGAGGATTACGATATGGGATTGGCTCAGGTCTGGGCGGACCAGCGCGCGATCCGTCAGATCTGCCTCAACCTTCTTTCAAACGCACTCAAGTTCACGCCGAAGGGCGGACGCATTACCGTGACGGCGGGTGCAACGCTCGACGGTGGGCAATATCTTTCGGTACTCGACACAGGCCCCGGCATTCCTGCCGATGAGATTCCAAAGGTGCTGCAGGTCTTTGGCCAGGGATCGCTTGCCCACGAGAGCGCGGAAGGCGGAACCGGGCTCGGATTGCCGATCGTGCAAAATCTCATCGAACTCCACGGCGGAGCCTTCGAGCTTCTATCGGAATTGCGCAAGGGCACCGAGGCGGTCGTCACGTTGCCCAAACAGCGGATTTTGGCCGCAGTGCCGCCGCTGCAGCCGCTGGGGCAGGAGCGTCATCGCGGCGGTCATGCGGCTCACCGGTCAAACCGCCACGGGCGGCTGAGGGCGTTGGCTGGTTGAGACGATGCGCCGGATCAGGCTGCGGCGCGGGCTCACTTGCACAGCGCAGGGCGCGGTCTTAAGTGACGTGATCGAGGTTTGGACCGGTTTGGCCGCGTGCCTGCCCTAACATCGCCCGCTGGAACGGCTGAATGGAACTTCCGCGCATCGAAACGCCGTGCATCAAAGTCTGCGTCATCGATGCGCGAACGCGGCTGTGCGAGGGTTGCGGCCGGTCGATCGACGAGATTGCCGCGTGGTCCAGCTACTCGAACGAGGACCGGCGGCGCATCATGGCCGAGTTGCCCGGCCGTCCGAGGCGTTCAAGCAAGGCGTGATCCTCATGCTCGTTTGGCTGATAGTTCTGCTGGCCGCGCTCGTCGGCCTTTTCTATGCGCTGTCCGGATACGGCAATCCGTTGACCAGTCTGGAAGGCGGCGAGATCGCAGCCGTGGCGGTTTTCGGTGCGCTCGCGCTTCTCTATGCGGTGTCGTTGGCGGGCGACTACCGGGGGGGTGCGCTGCGGGCGCTGCGTCATGTGGGGATCTGGTTCGGGCTCTTCTTTGTGTTGATCGCGGCGTATGCATTCCGCGACGATCTCGGGCACGTCGTGCGCAGGGTGGGAGGCGAACTTCTGCCGGCGGGCGTGCCATTACCGGAGGCTGCCGACGAGCAGGGCAACCGATCGGTGCGGCTGCGCAAGCACACCAGCGGGCACTTCGTGGCGCGCGGCTCGGTGAATGGCGCGCCGGTTTCAATGCTGGTCGATACGGGTGCATCGTCGGTCGTTTTGAAACCGGCGGATGCGGAGCGTGCGGGTATCGATGTTTCAGCTCTCTCATTCTCGACGCCTGTGACGACGGCGAACGGGGTCACTTTCGCCGCCCCGGTCCGGCTGCGTTCGCTGGCCATCGGCGACATCGTGGTGGACGATGTGGAAGCACTTGTTTCGAAGCCGGGAAATCTTAACGAAAGTTTGCTCGGTATGAGTTTCTTAAGGCGTTTGCGTTCCTATGAGTTTAGCGGTGATTTCCTGACACTCAGGGGCTGAACACGGCCTTGCGGGGATGCCGTCCTCAATCGGTGCGCGCGAGTTTTTGCCATGCTTTCCTCCGGTCATCGGTCGCTCCTAGGCGAAGCGGCCTCGTGGATGTTCTTTGCAGCCGTTACCGTCGCTGCCATCACGCATTTCGAGGAGCTGACGGCGATAGCCCACCAGATTGCGGGCACGCGACCGGCACTCCTGTCGATTTCCAAGCCGGACCGCTCGGAAGCATCCAACGCGGCGGCGGGGGAAGAAGCGGCCGGCGGCGATTATGTTGTCGAGTTGCCCATCGGAGGCGATGGCCACTATCACGCGGAAGCCGAAATCAATGGCCGCGCTGTCCAGGTCCTGGTCGATACGGGTGCGTCCGTGGTGGCTTTGACAGCCGAAGATGCCGATACGGCGGGGATCTATGTCGGCGATAAGGACTTTACCCAGCGCATCCAGACCGCAAACGGAACCGCCCGCGTGGCGCCGGTTTTGCTGGACGAGGTCAGTATCGGCGGCATCCGGGTGCGCGACGTGCGCGGGGTCGTGTCGGAGCCTGGCGCATTGCATGTGTCTCTGCTGGGAATGACCTTCCTCAACCAACTTGAGCGGGTCGATATGCGCTCTGGGAAACTTATACTCGAGGAATAGCGTTTCACCCGGACGCCGGCCCGCGCACTGCCACAATCTGCGGGCAAAGCGCGGCCGCGTGGGTCAGCGCACACTCCCTGCCGAACTCTTCAACAACAGGCATTCCATGCTTCCTCGTCCCCGGGCCGATTTGAAACCCAACACGGCCGAATTCGAGCGGTTGCCGCTCGTCAAGCCGACAGGATTTCGCGAGTACGACGCGCGCTGGCTGTTTCCCGAAGAGATCAATCTGATGGGTCTCAATGCGGTGGGGCTGGGCATGGCCACGTTGTTCGCGGAGCGCGGCGTGCCCAAGCGGATCGTCGTCGGGCATGACTACCGCTGGTATTCCGGCAGCGTGAAGCAGGCGCTGATCACCGGCTTGCTGGCGGGCGGCTGCGAAGTGCACGACATCGGGTTGGCCCTGTCGCCGATGGCCTATTTCGCGCAGTTCGATCTCGATGTCGAAGGCGTGGCGATGGTAACGGCCTCGCATAACGACAACGGGTGGACCGGGATCAAGATGGGGTTGTCGCGTCCCCTCACCTTCGGACCCGACGAAATGAGCCGCCTGAAGGAGATCGTACTATCCGGGTCGTCTCAGTCGGCAGAGGGCGGGCGATATATTTTCGTGCCGGATATGGCGGAGCGCTACATCGCGTCGCTCGCAAACCGGCCCAAGCTGAAGCGGAAACTGAAGGTCGTTGCTGCATGCGGCAACGGCACGGCCGGCGCGTTCGCCCCGAAGGTTCTGGAGGCCGTGGGTTGTGAGGTCGTGCCGCTCGACTGCGACCTCAACCATTCCTTCCCGCGCTACAATCCCAACCCCGAAGACATGAAGATGCTGCACGCGATCGCGGAGGCCGTGATCGCGCACAAGGCGGACGTCGGGCTCGGATTTGACGGCGACGGGGACCGTTGTGGCGTCGTCGACAATGAGGGTCACGAGATTTTCGCCGACACAGTGGGTGTGATGCTGGCACGGGATATTTCGGCGCGAAACCCGAACGCCACGTTTGTCGCAGACGTCAAGTCGACGGGACTGTTCATGACGGACCCTGTCTTGCAGGCGAACGGCGCCAAGGCGCTCTACTGGAAGACCGGTCACTCCTACATGAAGCGCTACACGTTCGAGCAGAAGGCGCTCGTCGGCTTCGAAAAATCAGGCCACTTCTTTTTCCAGCCGCCGCTCGGACGCGGTTACGACGACGGGCTTGTGGCGGCGCTGGCCGTTTGCGACATGCTCGACCGGGCGCCGGACAAGACGATGGCTGACCTTAAGCGGGATCTGCCGAAGACCTATCAATCGCCGACCATGTCCCCGCACTGCGATGATGAGAAGAAATATGGGATCGTCGATCAGATCGTCGCGGAATACGAGGGGATTGCCAAGGCCGGGGGCACAATCGCGGGTCAGCCGGTGCGCGATCTCGTGACGGTCAACGGTGTCCGCGTGACGTTGAAGGACGGGACGTGGGGTCTGGTGCGGGCCTCGTCGAACAAGCCGGAACTGGTGATTGTGGTGGAAAGCCCGGTCTCGGAAGAAAACAAGATCGCGATGTTCCGCGATATCGAGGCACGGCTGGCCAAGCATCCGGAAGTTGGCGCGTATAATCAGAAAATCTGAGCGGCCGTTCTACTTCGTGATCAGTGCGAGGCAACGGCCTGCCGCCTCGGCGGCCGAGCGCGCCTTCAAAGGACTCAGAACACCTGCGCGGACCATGCGCTTGGTTTCGGCGACGACCACGCCGCGTGCGGCTTCTGGCGCCGGTTTGCTGGCCACCGTAGCCAAATAGATTTGTTGCGACGGCGGCGGCAAGCCAGCAGCGCATGCATCGCCCGCAGCGCGGTCGGCGCTGGCCGGCGTGGCAAGGAGGGAAGCCAGCGCCAGGGCGGCAACAGGCACGAATTTCATCGGGACAAACCTCCCGTACGCGATACAGGGCGTTATTTGAGCAGGCTCGAATGCGCTGCTCAAGTGCTAACGCGCAAAAGGACTTAATGGATCCGCTACGGGGCCGGCAATGCGGAAATCACCGCGAGCATAAGTGTGCCGTCCGTGTGCCAAGGATCACCGCCGCCGTTGCGGCCGCTGCGGGTGGTGTGGAAATCGGGAACGGGCATAACGCTGCCTAATTGACCGGTCGCATTCAGGCTCGCGATCACGTGGTCTCGCTCAGCGTCGATGTCCGCTGAAATATGGTGGGTGATCTGGCCGGTCTCTTTGCTGAGGCCGACGCTGCGATCGTACGAAGCGGAGCCGACCCAGATCGGTGCGCCGGACGTGCCTGTGTCCGGCGCTTGCCAGAAGCGAACATGATGCCGCTCGCGCGGCGATGCCCCGGCGGCCTGTTCGAACGCGAGGTCTTCCTTGCGACCGAAGAGGTAGAGGTTGCTGACGGGGGCATCGGCGTAGGGCCGATCGAGCACCGCATCGGCGGCGATGCGTGCATCGGCTTTGATTGAGAGCGGGTCGGCTGGGGCCCATCTTGCGGCAGCGAATATGGCACGCACCTGTTGCTCGGTGCCGATAATCGCAAGGTTGAGGGGATCACCGGGAATGCCGCTCGCCGTCTGGGTGATGCCTGGGACACCATCGAGTTCAGGGTGGATACGGGAGTAGTGCCGCCACCATGCGGGCATGACGAGATAGGCGATGGCGGCCCAGAATGCGATCGCAGAGAACACCAGCATAATTAGCGTAGCGCGCGTCATTCTGAATTGCCCGCTGGACCAGCGTAGCGCTTGTAGAGCATTTCCGCGACTTGCAGGGCGGCCTGATCTGCCTTGTCGCCGGGATAGTTTGCGGTCACGACGATGGCGAGGTCGATGTTAGAATCGATGAGGATCGTGGCGTAATTCATTGAGTTGGAGCCGTTGTGGGTGAGGACCGCCGCGGCCGTCGCAGGGGATAGCAGAAGCACAAGCATCGCGGATGCCGTAAGCATTCCACTGCGTGACACCCGCATCGCGCCCCTCCCGTTCATGGGTCTCAATCAAAGTAGCGCCAAATTCCGTTTACGGGCATATGGAAATCGGGATCATGCTTGCTCCGGCCTCCACGCCGCTCTTTCCGGCTGCTAGCGTGCGCGCATGATGAACCTCATTACAGACGTGGCCGGCGTGGCCGTTGGAAACGCGCACGATCCGGTCGTGGCGTCGGGGGTGACCGCGATCATCTTCGATGAGCCTGCCGTTGCGTCGGTGGCCATCCATGGCGGCGGACCTGCGGTGCGGGATACGGGGCTGCTCTCGCCCGAGGCGACCGTCGAAGGCATTGACGCGGTCGTCCTGGCGGGCGGTTCGGCGTTCGGCCTCGATGCGGCCGGCGGGGTCATGGCGCAGCTCGCCGGGATTGGCCGCGGATTTCAGGTCGGGACCGTGCGCGTGCCGATCGTGCCCGGCGCCAGCGTCTTCGATCTTGCGGTGGGAGGTGCGGGTTGGGGTGCCGCGCCGCCGTGGTGGGACCTGGGGCTTCAGGCAGCGGCGAACGCGGCGCGCACATTTTCGTTGGGAAGTGTTGGCGGCGGATACGGTGCTACGACCGCAAACCTGAAGGGCGGGCTCGGATCGGCGAGCGCGATCACTGCTGGCGGCTTTACGGTCGGCGCACTCGTCGTCGTCAATGCGGTGGGGACGGTGACGATCGGCAATACGCCGCATTTCTGGGCGGCCGCCGATGAGATCAATGCGGAGTTCGGCGGGCTTGGTTCGCCCGCGCATGTGACAGCGGGGGCCCTGTCGCCGGCGATCAAGGGCGATGCCAGTTCCCGGGCCAACACCACGATTGCCCTTATCGCCACCGATGCCGTGATGACGAAAGCGCAACTGAAACATTCGGCTGTGATGGCGCACGATGGGATGGCCCGCGCCATCCGGCCATCGCATGCCCCGCTCGACGGCGACCTAGTCTTCGCGGTGGCGACCGGCCGCGCTGAGCGCACGACGGATGTGCGCGAGCGCGCCGATATCGGGCATCTGGCGGCGCACTGCTTGGCGCGCGCCATTGCGCGTGCTGTCTATGAGGCGACCGCCCTGCCCTTTCCCGGCGCGCTCTCGGCTTACCGGGAGCGGTTTGGCCGATGAGAGACCCTGTCGCCTGCGTTTTGCTCTTCTGCCGGAAACTTCCCCCGCTTAGTCTGCAATCGCGCACATCGAAAACACGCGAGACTTGAACTTGATCTTCGATCAGATAGCCGTACTCGACCTTGCCGCCGTGGCCTGGTTCGTCACCATCATCGCTGCGTATGAGTTCATCTCGACGCGGCCAGCCATTCATGCCCGTTCGATTGCCGCGTACGTTCAAAACCACAGACATGGCTGGATGATCGAAATGAGCCGGCGGGATAACCGGATCGTCGATGGGCAACTGTTGGGATGGCTGGTCAACGCCAACGCTTTTTTTGCCTCGACATCGGTCATCGTTATCGGCGGCTTGGCGGCTCTGCTCTCTTACGGGGAGCAGGCGCGTCAGATCGTGGAAGCCTTGCCCTACGCAGCCGCTTCGACGGCAACGCTGTGGGAGATCAAGGTCATCTTTCTGATGATGATCATGATCTACGCATTCTTCAAATTCGCGTGGGCATTCCGGTTGTCGCATTACACCGTCATGATGATGGGCGCGACGCCGCCGCATGACGATCGCGATGCCGCGGCACGTCTAGACCACGCAAAGCGGACGGCGGAATTGCTGGGGCTCGTCGGTTGGCATGCCAATCTCGGACTGCGGTCGTTTTATTACACGATCGCGGGCCTGATGTGGTTCTTTCATCCGTTGGCTTTCATCGTCGCGGCAACCTGGGTGGTGCTGATCCTTATCCGGCGTGATTTCTTTTCGCACTCCCGCGCGATCCTCAAAGGTCCGGACCCTCAGCCGTAAAGGCTCCAGAGAAACTTCACGGCGACGAGTGCAAGGAAACCGGCGAAGCTCAGTTCGAGGGCGCGTTTCGGCAAGCCGTGCGCGGCTCGGACCCCAAGCGGCGCGAAGGCGAGGCTTGTCGGCAGCATCACGAGTGCGGCTGGAATATTGACGTAGCCGAGCGAACCCGGCGGCAGACCCGGCATTCCCCATCCCGCCCAGGCATAGCCCACAACGCCGGTTGCCGCGATCAGCGGGCCGAAGCCGGACGAGGTGGCGACGGCAGCGAGGACGGAAAAGCCAAACAGCATCAAGAGCGAGACCATGAACAGTCCGCCGCCGATGCTCATGAGGGCGGAGAGAACGCCGATCACAAACGCTGCAAGTTCCAACAGGCGGGACGATGGAAGCACATGTCCCAGCCGCCAATCATCGCGACCGAGGGCGAGTTTTGCGCTCATTACGATGGCTGCCACGATCCAAACCCAGCGCAGTGCCTCGCTCGATGCGGCGCTGGCGAGTGCGACGCCTGCGAGCACGCCAAGGAATACGGGCGGCGCCAGCCGCTTCAGTGCGCCCATGTCGACGGCGTTGCGCGCACGGTGGGATAGGAAGGAGCGCAGGCCGGTTGGGCCGATCACAGCGAATGACGTGCCAAGCGTGACCTGCATGCGGATATCTTCAGCGACGCCGGCTGCCCCCATGGCTGTGTAGAGCACGGGAACGAGCACCGATCCCCCGCCGATGCCGAAGAGACCAGAGAGAAAGCCGGCTGCAACGCCGGCTACTGCGAGCGCCGCGATCATCGGGGCGAATTCAACGGCGGCTACGGAAAGGTCCGGCATGAAATCGAGACTACTCGGCGGCGGCCGATAGCGCGACCGCCGGATCGCCTTCGGCAGCCGCAATGGCTTTCAGCAGGACGTCGACAGCGGCGCCGGGACGCTGGCCTTCCTCGCTGAGAATTCGCCGGAAGAGCCGGGCGCGCGGACGGCCATGATAAATCCCAAGGACGTGCCGCGTGACGTTGTTGAGCCGTCCACCGCCGGCGATTTGGCGCTCGATGACCGGGATCAGGCGCTCGAGTGCGGCGCGGCGTGTGATGGGAAGGGATGGGTCGCCGAAGAAGCGGCGATCGACGTCCGCCAGGATGTAGGGCTCGTGATAGGCGGCGCGGCCGAGCATGACGCCGTCGACATGCTGGAGGTGACTTTCGCAGGCATCGAGTGTCTCAATACCGCCGTTGATGACAATCTCAAGGCCGGGGCGGGCGGCCTTCAGCCGATAGACACGCGCATAGTCGAGGGGCGGGATTTCGCGATTTTCTTTCGGCGAGAGGCCTGACAGCCAGGCCTTGCGGGCGTGGACCACAAAGGTCCGGCAACCGGCGGAGGCGACGGTATCGATGAAATTCTGGAAGTCCGCCTCTCCGTCCTGATCGTCGATGCCGATGCGGCATTTCACAGTAACGGGAATGGAGACCGCGTCCGACATTGCGGACACACAACGCGCGACGAGGTGCGGTTCGGCCATGAGGCAGGCCCCAAAGCGGCCCTCCTGAACACGGTCCGACGGACAACCGACATTGAGATTGATTTCGCGGTAGCCGACGTCCGCGCCGATGCGCGCGGCGCCGGAAAGCTTAGCCGGGTCCGATCCGCCGAGTTGCAAGGCGACGGGCTGTTCGGCGGGATCGAATTGGAGTAGGCGGTCGCGATGGCCGTGAATGATCGCCTCGGCGGTGACCATTTCCGTATAGAGCAGCGCATGGCGCGTCAGGCCGCGATGGAAGAAACGGCAATGCCGGTCCGTCCAATCCATCATGGGTGCCACGCAGAACCGATGACTTAGTTGGTTCATATCGATCATGTGCTCTGCTTCAGGTGCTCCTTCGATGTCGGGGTGCATCAGGATGGGCGGACGAGCGCGGTCAGCTAACTCACCGGAGCCGTACTCGGCCATACACACTTAGGTCCTGTGTTGCTGTGGACTTTGACGCCGAGGAAACTTTCGGCGCGCGCCTCACATATTGGTGGATGATCAAGCGTGGCGCAGGACATGCTGTGTGCGCCATTGCGCTGCTCGACCGTCCAGCAAAACCAACGGCGTCTCACCGACCGTTTTCACGCAGTCGAGCGGTCACGGTCAAAGGGGACAACGTGCTGCGATCTTTATGCACTTCATCGTTGCCTTTCCCTCGCAGTTTGCAGCTTGGAGGTCGGCCTTAACTTTTTGGCACCTCGGACCCCACTTTGCTTTGAATGCCTCAGGATCGCCAGCCGAGTCCCTTTTGAACTTCTCGTGGGCGCGTAGAGCCTTCTTTTGGAGCTTTTTTCCGGCCTGCTTCTCCTTGGTGTTCTGGCTCGAGCTACCGGTATTTGGTTCCGCGCGAGGCGACGAAACTGTTGCCCCGGCAAACGTGACCACGGCGAGGGCGGCGATGGCGACTGTCTTAATCATGGTCTGCTGCTTTCATCTGGTATCACGTGGCAGAACTGCGCTCGTTTATGACACTGAATGTCAAATGTATCTTAGCTTCGTTGTTCTTGGGGAAACAAGCGCGGCGTGATGGTGAAGAGGCCGCTCAGCATCGTCTGACACCTGGCGCAGAACAGGACGATATTGTCATGCGGAAGACGTGCGTGGTTTGGGCCCTCGCGACCAACCTCGTGTTTGCTGCCGAGGCTAGATTGGTCGGCGCAAAGGCTTGATTTGCGTCAATTCGTCCGGAGTTTTTACAGATTAGCCTTTGGCCGTATGACGTCGGCCCAGCTTCGTTCACTGCGCGAAGTCGCCTGGTCCGGCCGTTCCCGGGTATCGGTCATTTGAGGCTGGCGGTGACGCTTCGCATTCGATGCCAGAACTGTTCCGTTCGCCAGATCGCTCCTTGTGGTGCGCTGACGGCGTCGACCGCGCATGAACTGGCGCGGATCGGCTACCGCCGGCGCGTCCCGGCCGGGCAAGTTCTCTACGGAGGCGTCAGGCCGCCGCAGATCTGTTCAATCCTCGTGGAGGGTGTTGTCAAGCTCGTCAACGTGAACCCGGACGGCAGCCAACAGATCGTTGGGCTGCAGTTCGCTTCGGATTTCGTCGGCCGGCCATTCGGCGAGGGTGCGACGTTGATGGCGGAGGCGGTGACGGTCCTCGATGTCTGCGCGTTTTCCGGACCGGCCATTGAGACGCTGATGCTGACCCACCCCGATCTGGAGCGGACCATTTTCAAACGTACGCTTAACGATCTCGATGCCGCCCGCGAATGGATGTTCATGATTGCGCGCAAGACGGCTGAAGAGCGGGTTGCAAGCCTCTTGCTGCTGATTGCAAGAAAGTTGACCGGAGGTTTGGACGAGCATGCTCAGAACGCAGGCTTACTCGAGTTCAATTTGCCGCTGTCGCGGACAGAGATCGCAGAGTGTCTCGGACTGCGGTTGGAAACGGTCAGTCGGCAGTTCGCGGCGCTGAAAGCGGCCGGCGTCATTGCGACGGGACGGCGGCGCGGCCTGCGGGTGTGCGATGTGGAGGGGCTGACGGTGCGTGCGCGCGGATTCGCCGTGGATTAGGCGGCGGCTTTGCGGTGACTATCGCAGGGTTGCGACCTGCCGGGAGAGGTCAGGCGTGCGGGCGTATCTCGCCGCTTTTGAGTTTGGCAAAGTAATCAGCCAGGTCCTTCTTGACCTCCGGCATCAGGATGTAGAGGCCAGTGATGTTCACGAGTGCCATGGAAAAGATCGCTGCGTCAGCGAAGTCGATGACGTGGCTGAGGTTGATCGCGGCGCCGACGATGACCATGCCGCAGTAGACCGTATTGAAGGCGATCTCGCGCGCCTTGCCCTCGCCGACAAGATAGGTCCAGGCTTTGAGCCCGTAGTAGGACCAGGAGATCAGGGTCGAGAACGCGAACAGGCAGACAGCTACGGCCAGCAAGTATGGGAACCACGAGAACGTGCTTCCGAAGGCAGCCGATGTCAGTTCGACGCCGGTGAGATTGCCTTGCGTCGCAATTCGTCCTGCTTCTGCGTTCCAGACGTAGAGCCCGGTGGCCGGGTCAATTTGCAGTACGCCCGTCACGACGATGACCAGCGCCGTGCAGGTGCAGATGACAACTGTGTCAATGAAGGGTTCGAGCAGAGCGACCAGCCCTTCCGTGACGGGGTGGCGTGTTTTGACGGCGGAGTGTGCGATCGCCGCCGAACCGAGGCCGGCTTCGTTGGAAAAAGATGCGCGGCGGAACCCTTGGATGATTGCGCCGAGCATCCCGCCGGCGATGCCTGCTCCTGTGAAGGCGCCGGATACGATTTGTCCGACGGCCCAGGGTAGCTTGTCGATGTTCATGCCGATGATGACGAGGGCCGTGCCGCAGTAGAGTATGGCCATGATGGGCACGATGAATTCTGCGAACCTGGCGATGGACTTGATGCCGCCGACGATCACTGAGAATACAATTACGGCGAGGATCAGCCCCGTCAGCCAGCCTTGGCCGGCCAGGAAACTCGCGTCGCCGCCGGTGACATTGACCAACTGGGCATGGACCTGATTGGCCTGGAACATATTGCCGGCTCCGAAGGAGCCCAGAACGCAGAAGACGGCAAAGAAGGCTGCCATGATACGGCCCGGCACGGCGAGGCCACGGGCGGCCAGGCCCTTTGACAGGTAGTACATCGGTCCGCCGGAGACGTGGCCATCGGCGAATTCATTGCGGTACTTCACACCGAGCGTGCACTCGGTGAACTTGGTCGCCATGCCGAGAAAGCCGGCCAGGATCATCCAGAACGTCGCCCCCGGACCTCCAATGGAGACGGCGACGGCGACGCCGGCGATGTTGCCAAGTCCCACAGTTCCCGACAGCGCGGTCGAGAGAGCTTGGAAGTGACTGACTTCGCCGGGATCGCGCGCGTCGCTGTAGCGGCCGGAGACGAGGGCAAGGGCGTGGCCGAAGCCGCGGATTTGAATGAGACTGAAGTACACGGTGAAGATGACCGCGGCCACGATCAGCCACAGGACGATCCAGGGAAAGGCCGTGAACGGCAGCGGCGAGAATATGAAATTGACGAAGGGTGCCGTGATGGTGCCAACGGTGTCGTTGATTTTTTGATCGATGGTCACCTCGGCTGGTGCGGGTGCTCCGGCCCAGGCGGACGTTGCGTAGAGGCTAAGTCCACAGGCCATCGCGGCTGTGACGCGGTCTTTCGCGGTCACGGACCGCCGTCCCAGTCCGATCATGTCGAAGCCCCCCAGCCCGCGCGCTGCCATTCTGATGCCCCTCGCACCAGGAATAGTTACGCTGTTTCGATGCAAGGGGTACCCTAGGCCAGCCCTTGTGTGCGACGCAAGATCGGGTGCAGTACCATCGGCTGCAAGTTCACGGGGCCGCTCGGGAGTTCATGGGCAAAGCATCTTTCTTCTCAATTGCGCGGCGGACCGGTTGGGTGGCTGTTGCGGTCGGCACCGTTTTGGCGACCGTTCCGGCAAAGGCCGGAGAGACCATCGCTGTGGCTGGACCCGCGACCGGGCGGCATGCGGCGACCCTGGCTGCCATGGGTGCCGGCGCACGCAGCGTGGCGCGAGACGCGGGAATTGTGGTTCGCGAATTCGACGACGGTTGCGATGCGGCGCGGGCAGAAGGCGCCGCGCGGGTCATCGCTGCCCAGAAGCCGGATCTCGTGATCGGGCACCCCTGCCCTGCGGCGGCCATTGCGGCGGCGCGCATTTATGCCGCCAACGACGTCTTGTTCGTCGCGCTGGGTGTGCGGCACCCTGATTTGACCGTCAGGCGCGCGGGTCCGACCGTATTCCGGCTTGCCGGCCGGGATGACCGCCAGGGCAGCGAGGCAGCAGCCATCCTGTCGGCGCTCGCGCCAACGGGGCGCATCGCCATCGTCCAGGATCGCACAGCCTATGCGCGCGGGCTGACCGAGACAGTTGCGGCGGAACTTGCCACGCGAAAATTACCTGCACCTATTGTGATTCCGATTGTAGCCGGGCGCCGTGACTACGACGCGGACCTTGCGAAACTCAAAGCCGCGCCGCCAGAAGCCATCTTCTTTGCGGGTTATCCTTCGGAGGCCGCCGTCGTGCTGCGTGGTTTGCGGACCGGCGGTGTGGACGCGGCGCTGGTCGCATCGGATGCCAACGCCACGGATGACTTCGCGCTCGCGGCAGCAGCGCATGAGGGAACGCTAAAGGGTGTGGTGAAAGTGATGGTCCAGGCTCCAGGGTCCGGCGGCCACGGTATCGGCGATCTGGAGGTTTCGGCCGAGCAGGCCGCCGCAGTTTGGAAAGCCGCGCGGTCGGAAGGCGATGCCGCAGCCGCTCTGGTCAGAGGGACAGCAGGGGGTCCGGTTACTTTCGACGAAAATGGGGATGCGCGTCTGACTTCATTCGCCGCAGTGCCGCTCGTGGGAGGGCGTTGGGCGAAAAGCGCGAACGCCGGCTCGCGATAGAGCCGGCGCCGCCGCGAAACCTTGAACTCTGCTTGCCGCCTCGCCGATCAACGGCCCTGCGACTCGGAGAGGCACTCCTGCATGAGAACACGTTCCATGCGTTGCAGAGGTTCTGGAACGGAAGCTCCACGGGAGCGGTAGGTGTTAATGCGCTCTTTCAGAAGCGCGTACTGTGCGCGAGGATCGTCCAACTCGTCAAACCGCGAATTGAGTTCTGCGATCTCGCACTGCATCTGCTCGGACATGTGTATCCACTCGTCGGTTATTTCACGGGCAACCCGGCAAAATGGACCGGGTTTGCTGCGCGTGCCCTTTAGCGTGCCTTTCGTCCCACAACTGTAACTCCGGTGACGTTACTGCAGAGTTGCGTTGCCGCCCCGTCATTGCAAGTGGCACGAAGCCGCTGCGTTAAGAGCCGTGTCTCTTTTTCAACATCGAATCTGAAGACCGGCTGAAGGGCCGACCTGCGATCCGCTGACGATCCTCCATTCAAATATGGCTCGAAAGCGGCGGCTAATTCGGCTTTGCAGCAAAGCGTGGCAAAGGTGAAACAAGCCGCAATAAACTTGAGGAATTGGATTGGTATCCAGGTTCCGCCGCAGTCTGCATCGGCCTTCAATATTGCGTAGCAGCAGGTGGCACTTGCATGCCCCGGCGCACTCAATTTTTGCGGTTGCGAAGTGAATGTCTGTTCATGTCGCCCGGTAATTTTTCGCGTGGTGAGAATTGACGCAGGGTGCCTTTCGGCGGCCTTCCCGAACCGGCCTCGACAGGTGCGGGCGATGGATGAGCGAATCACCCTACCGGCCCCAGACGAAGACAGGCTGAGCGCGCGGTCACGTTGATGCCGCTCGCGGGGGGTGTTAGGGCACACATCGAACCGGCCAGCCGCTGTGGGGTCCGGCACCCGCAATCCGCAAGACACCACGAGGATTTCATGATCCCCCGTTATTCCCGGCCCGAGATGGTGCGCATCTGGGAGCCCGAGACGCGCTACCGCATCTGGTTCGAGATCGAGAGCCATGCGGCGACCGCCATGGCAAACCTGGGCATGATCCCGAAAGAGGCGGCTGACGTCATATGGAAAAAGGGATCGCAGGCGCGGTTTGAGGTCGCCCGGATCGATGCGATCGAGCAAGTCACCAAGCATGACGTGATCGCTTTTCTCACCCACTTGGCGGAAATTGTCGGACCGGAAGCGCGGTTCGTGCACCAGGGGATGACCTCGTCCGACGTGCTGGATACCACGCTGAACGTTCAACTCGTGCGCGCGGCCGATATTCTGATCGCGGACGTGGACCGGCTCCTCGAAGCCCTGAAGCTCAGGGCATTCGAGCATCGCTTGACGCCGACCATTGGACGCAGCCACGGCATCCACGCTGAACCGACGACGTTCGGTCTGAAGCTGGCGTGTGCCTATGCGGAGTTCGAGCGGGCGCGGGAACGGCTGGTGGCGGCCCGGGAGGACGTGCGTACCTGCGCGATCTCGGGTGCGGTGGGGACGTTTGCCAACATCGATCCGCGTGTCGAAGCGTTCGTGGCGGAGCGGATGGGGCTCAAGCCCGAGCCTGTTTCGACCCAGGTGGTGCCGCGCGACCGGCACGCCATGTATTTCGCAACGCTGGCCGTCGTGGCATCGTCGGTGGAACGGTTGGCGACGGAGGTTCGCCACCTGCAGCGGACGGAGGTCCTGGAGGCGGAGGAGTACTTTGCGCCCGGCCAGAAGGGCTCCTCGGCCATGCCGCACAAGCGCAACCCCGTGCTGGCGGAGAATTTGACGGGGTTGGCGCGCGTCGTGCGCGGCTATGCCGTGCCAGCCATGGAAAACGTGGCGCTGTGGCACGAGCGGGACATTTCACACTCGTCGGTCGAACGGATGATCGGTCCGGATGCGACGGTGACCCTGGATTTTGCGTTGAACCGTCTGGCGGGTGTGATCGAAAGACTGGTGATTTATCCAGAGAACATGCGGCGGAACCTCGACAAGCTCGGCGGCTTGCATAATTCGCAGCGCGTGCTCCTGGCTCTGACGCAGGCGGGCGTTTCGCGGGAGGATGCCTACGCGATGGTGCAGCGGAACGCCATGAAGACGTGGGAGGAAGGCAAGGACTTCTTGACCGAACTGAAGGCGGATGCCGAAGTGACCGCCAAGGTCGCGGCCAGCGAGTTGGACGCCATGTTCGACCTCGAATACCACTTCAAGCATGTCGATACGATTTTTGACCGGGTATTCGGCAAAGGGTGAACCGGCTGCCGGGGAGTTGCCATGTACGTCGTGATGGGCACGCCGAAGACACGCACGTTCCGCGTCAAGTGGATGCTGGAAGAACTTGGGTTGCCTTACGTGCTTGACGCCAAGCCGCCGCGCGATCCCGCAGTGAGGGCGATCAATCCGACCGGCAAGGTGCCGGTGCTGATCGACGACGGCGTGCCCGTCACCGACAGCGTGGCGATCTGCCAGTATCTGGCGGACAAGCATGAGCGGTTGACGTTCAAGGCCGGCACGATCGATCGCGCGCATCAAGACAGCTTCACGCAATTTGCCGTCGATGATGTCGAGAGCCCGCTGTGGGTTGCGGCCAAGCATTCGTTCATATTGCCGGAAGAGTTTCGGGTCGCGGATGTGAAGCGGGCCTGCCGTTTCGACTTCGATCGGGCCATGGCAGCTTTCGCAGAAAGACTGGGCAGCAACGACTACGTCATGGGCGCAACGTTTACAGTTCCGGACCTCATGCTCGGGCATTGCCTCGGCTGGGCTCAGATGATCAAGTGGCCGCTGCCCGACGGCAGCATTCGTGCCTATTTTGACCGCATTCGTGCGCGTCCGGCATTTTTGAAAGCCCAGGACGCCGGCGCCGCGGCGTAGCCTGCTCTTGCGGCGCGGCGGTCAGAACCGGTAAGTCCAGCCTATGAAAACATCCGAGGCCGACATCCTGATCGTTCCTGGCTGGTCGAGTTCCGGCCCGGATCACTGGCAGTCGCGGTGGGAGAAAAATCTCAAGACCGCGCGGCGCATCGAGCAGCAAGACTGGGTCCGGCCCGACAAGGATGCCTGGGTGGCGCGCATTGTGGAGGCCGCGGCGCAGTCGGTCCGGCCAGTGGTCCTCGTCGGTCACAGCCTCGGGACGATTGCGATCGCGCACGCCGGTGCAAAGCTCGCGCGGCTGCCCGCGCCGCCAATCGGCGCGTTTCTCGTAGCTCCTGCCGATGTTGATCGCGCACATTCATGGCCGGTGACCGCGGGCGAGACATTCGGCGCCGGGCAGGAATCCGGGTTTGCGCCACTTCCCCGCGCGATCTTGCCGTTTCCCTCGGTCCTCGTGGCGTCGGGCAACGATCCTTACTGTTCTGCAGACCGCGCGCGAGAATTCGCCGGGGTGTGGGGATCGACCGTGATCGAGAGCGGAGAGGTCGGCCACATCAACGTCGCCAGCGGGCATGGTCCGTGGCCCGATGGGTTGCTCGCTTTCGGCATTTTCCTGCAACGACTGTCGGCGGCGCCGGTGGCGCTCAAACGCACACCGGACGCTTGATCGTTTGCCGTCAGGCGGGCTTTGCTAAGTCGTTGACGGCCTTGGCCAGGGCCTCGTGCATCATCTTGCGGATGTCTTCGTCGGCGACCTGCAAGCCCTTCGCAGCCAGATCGCCCTTGACCTTGCGGAATACGTCGTCGTCGCCCTTCTCGGCGAGATCGGCCTTTCGGACGTCCTTGATGTAGTCTTCGAGGGCAGATCCGGTGAGGCCCATCAAGCCCCCCGCCCACTCCGCCAGGGCTTTGTTGCGGCGTGATTCGGCCTTGAATTTCAATTCGCTGTCGCGGGCGAACATGTCTTCGTAGGCCTTTTCGCGCTTATCGAACGTCGTCATTCCGGCTCTCCAATCGGGTGTTCATGGATTGTTCGGACGGCTTCATGGGTTGTAGGTCGCCCCTTCGCGGTGTCCGTTGCGTGCTGCCTAACCGGTCCCACATGACAAATCAACGGCTTGTGGATGGCGTGAACCATCGGCCCTGGTTGGCGGGCGGTGCGGCGTCGTTAAGATTGTTTCTCCACCCCGGTTCGGCTAGGGTTCAAGGCGTCGCTTTTGAATATCAGCGCGGCCGACCCCTACCCCCACAAGAAGCAGAATACACCTGCAACATCAAAGGGCAGCGGCATCGGCGGCGCGTCTTGCCGGCGTGTTAAGTGAGCATGAGCGTGATCGTCAAAGGACCAGGATCAATGAACAGGCGGCGGCGCATCTACGAGGGCAAGGCGAAGGTACTCTACGAGGGTCCCGAGCCCGGCACTCTCATCCAGCACTTCAAAGATGACGCGACCGCGTTCAATGCGAAGAAGCATGCCCTCATCGAAGGCAAGGGCGTGCTCAACAATCGCATCTCAGAATATATCTTCTCGCGGCTGGGCGAAATCGGCGTGCCGACGCATTTCATCAAACGCCTCAACATGCGCGAACAGTTGATCCGCGAGGTCGAGATCGTACCCCTCGAGGTGGTTGTGCGCAATGTGGCCGCCGGTTCGCTGGCGACGCGGCTCGGTCTGGAGGAAGGCACCGCGCTGCCGCGCTCGATCATCGAATTCTACTACAAGGCCGACGCGCTGAATGACCCGATGGTCTCGGAAGAGCACATCACGGCGTTCGGTTGGGCGACGCCGCAGGAAATCGACGAGATCATGCAGCTCGCGCTGCGGATCAACGACTTCCTAGTCGGGTTGTTTCTCGGCATCGGCATCCGGCTCGTCGACTTCAAGGTTGAGTTCGGCCGTCTGTGGGACAACGAGCAGATGCGCATCGTTCTGGCCGACGAGATCAGCCCGGACTGCTGCCGCCTGTGGGACATCACGTCGGGCGACAAGCTCGACAAGGATCGCTTCCGGCGCGACCTCGGCGGCGTTCTGGAAGCCTATCAGGAAGTGGCGCGCCGCCTTGGCGTGCTGACTGAGAACCCGAGGCCCAAGGGCTCCGGACCGGTGCTTGTTGCGTCCAATCCCACGGGTAAGCCCAACTGACGTGCGGCATCGGGCAACCGATGGCCGGCAACCGAAGTGTTTCGGTGCGGGCACGGTTGCCGACTGCCGGTTGCCGGAGACCAATATGAAGGCCCTTATTCGCATTACGTTGAAGAACGGCGTTCTCGATCCGCAGGGCAAGGCGATCGAAGGCGCCGTGCGCGGCCTTGGAATCGCGGGCGTGGGCGACGTCCGTCAAGGCAAGTTCATCGAAGTTCAGCTCAATGAGACCGACGAGGCGAAGGCCAAGGTGGTCGTTGAGAAGATGTGCAAGGACCTGCTGGCCAACACGGTCATCGAGAACTACGCCTACGATCTGGTGCCATGACTGCCGCCCCTGCGTTGCGCGTCGCCCGCAGATGGTGAGCGCTGCCGCCTGGAGACTATGGTTATCGCTCGCCACCGCGACGGTGATGGGGGCCGCTGTTGCTGAAGAGGCAGGGCCGGGGTCTGGTTCGTTCAAATTGGAGCTGGCCAAGCCCGTCGAACTCAGCTGTTTGACCAAATCCGTCGTCGTGAGGACGAACGAAGCGAACGCCACCACAGGTGATCTCAAGCTCTCTCTTGTGCTGAAAGAGGCCACGTCCAATCCCGCCAAGGGGGCATGGCGCATTGTCTTTGTGGCCGAGCAACACGCCGGTTCACTTGGCAAACGGGAAGCAAAGGCGTGCGCGGAGGCCTGTCCGTTGACGGTCGCGGCGGATGGCGACATCCAATTGTGGTCGCCCGCGCCGAAGGGTCTGGAACAACTGGCCGCTGATGAACGGCTGCTCTTGGCCGTGGTGAAAACCAAATCCCTCGACTTGCGCGCCACCACATTCAGCGGCAAAGAGATCGACAGCCTGGAAGAAGGCACCTGCAGGACCGGACCATGATCAGAACTTCCGTCATCGTCTTCCCCGGATCGAACTGCGACCGCGACGTGAAAGTTGCGATCGAGCGGATCACGGGTCACGCGCCGCGAATGATCTGGCATGGAGACGCAAGCGTTCCGTCCTCCGATCTCATCGTGCTGCCGGGCGGGTTTTCCTATGGCGACTACCTGCGCTGCGGAGCCATGGCCGCGCACTCGCCGATCATGCAGGATGTCATTGCGAAGGCGAAGGCGGGTACGCCGGTGCTCGGCATTTGCAACGGCTTCCAAGTGCTGTGCGAGTCGGGACTGCTACCTGGCGTTCTGATGCGCAACCGGTCGCTCAAGTTCATCTGCAAGGACGTGCATTTGCGTGTGGAGCGCGGTGACACGTTCTTCACGCGCTGCTACCGGGCGGGGGAAGTGATCAAGGTTCCGATCGCACATGCGGAAGGCAATTACTTCGCCGATACCGAGACGTTGGACCGGCTGGAGGGCGAGGGGCGCGTCGCATTCCGCTATTGCGATGAAGTGGGCAAAGTCGACGATGCGGCATCGCCCAACGGTGCCCAGCGCAACATCGCCGGCATCAGCGACCCCACCGGACGCATTCTCGGGATGATGCCGCATCCCGAACGGCTATACGAAGCCGCGCTTGGCGGCACTGATGGGCGGCGCGTGTTCGAGAGCGCGGTGATCAGTGTGACGGAAGCAGCGTAAAGGTGAACCGGTCAAACTGTGGATGACGTCTTGATTGCATCGGAAATTTAACTCGTTCGGCTTGTGACCGAATTCTCTCCCCTTAGTCTCGCTCCGGAAATTTTAGGGGTGGGCAATGATTCGGATTGCGGGCTTTTTACCTATCGCACTGATTGTGTGCGGATGCGCGGGCCGGGCTCCCGATCCGGTTCCGATCGTCCAGGTCAACGACCCCTACCTCACCTGCGATCAAATCATCGCTGAAGCAAAGATCAATAACGACCGGATCACCGAACTTGCTCGCGAGGAGGGTTGGAAGGTCACGCAGAATGTGGCAGCCGGCGTGGTCGGTTTGGTGATCTGGCCGGTGTGGTTCGGGATGGATTTTCAAGACGCCGCCGGGAAGGAAGGCCGCGCCCTTTCGCAACGCAACGAATATCTCGGCACGCTGGCGACGCAACGATGCGGACCTCCAGCTACGACGGCATCCATTCCGCAACGACGGAGCTAAGTTGTAGCCTCAGTTTCTCGGTCGCACTGCGAAATCGAAGTGATTCACGGTTTCCATTGTTCCGAGCTTTGCGTAGAGGGCGATGGCCGGAGCGTCGGCCAAATCGGCCTGCACGAAAATGACGTAGGCATTCTTATCGGCGGCGACTTCCTGCAGCGTTCGGATAAGCGCCGTGGCGATGCCTTGGCGCCGATGGCTGACCAGCACGGCAAGATCGTAAATGTAGATTTCGCGGCGCTCCTGCTCGAATTTTTCGAGCACGTATGCGGTCAATCCGGCAACCGTCCGATCGCCGTCGGTCGCGACGAGAGCAATGAATGTCCCTTGATCAAGCAAACGGTCAAGGTAGGCTCGCTGCGGCGGCGCGCTCTGATATGCTTGCGGATCTTCGAAGACCTCAGCGAAGACGGTTAGCAAGGTTTCCATCACTTTGGCGTCGCCTGGCCCCAACAATTTGATTTCATAGTCATCGGTCATCGTTTTGGACTTGCTCCAATTTGAGTTGCCGGTGCCCTGGTTGTGGAAAGGTGGGATAGGTTCCGGTTGACGGCGTAGGGGAATGTGATTCGGACCTGCGGGAGGGCGGGGACTCGCGTTACCTCACCGGCATGGCTGAACCTGTCCTCCTTCCAACGGAAAAGCTTCGCGCGGCGGCCAACGCCGCCGAGCCCGTCAATTTCCGGCAAGTGCCGCACAATATCGAAGCCGAGCAGGCTCTGCTCGGTGCAATCCTCGTCAACAACGAGGCGCTCGACCGCGTGACCGACTTCCTCGACCCGGTCCACTTCTATGATCCGCTACACGCCCAGATTTTCGAGACGGCTCGGACACTCATCCAGGCCGGTAAGCAGGCGACGCCTGTCACGTTGAAAACGTTTTTCGAGAACGCCGAGCCTATCGGACCCAACCTGACCGTGCCGCAGTATCTCGGCCGTCTGGCTGCGAGTGCTACGACGATCATCAATGCCCACGACTACGGCCAGACGGTTTACGACCTTGCCGTTCGCCGCAATCTGATCGTGATCGGCGAGGACCTCGTCAACACGGCGTTCGACAGCCCCGTCGATCATTCGCCCGACGACCAGATCGCGGATGTGGAAGGCAAGCTCTATGCGCTGGCCGAGAAAGGCAAGTACGGCCAGGGCTTCTTGTCCTTCGGGACGGCGCTGACCCACGCCATCGAGATGGCCAACAGCGCCTACGAGCGCGACGGACATTTGTCCGGCCTTTCGACGGGATTAACGGACCTTGACTCCAAGCTCGGCGGTTTGCAGTCATCCGACCTCATCATTCTGGCGGGGCGGCCCTCGATGGGCAAGACGGCGCTCGTGACCAACATCGCCTACAATGTCGCCAGGGCCTTTCGTTCGGAGATGCAGCCGAATGGCGAAGAGAAGGTTCTCGACGGCGCGAAGGTCGGGTTCTTCTCGCTGGAAATGTCGGCCGAGCAGCTTGCCACCCGCATTCTCTCCGAGCAGGCGGAGATCGCTTCGGAAAAGATCCGGCGCGGAATGATCACGCAGGAAGAATTCAATAAGCTGGTTCTCGTCTCGCAGGAGATGAGCCGCGCCCCTCTCTTTATCGATCAGACTGGCGGCATCACGGTGGCGCAGCTCGCAGCTCGCGCACGCAAGCTCAAGCGGCAGAAGGGTCTGGGGCTGCTGATCATCGATTACTTGCAGTTGCTCGCCGGATCGTCGAAATCGGCCAACGCGGGGCGCGTGCAGGAAATCACGGAGATCACCACCGGCCTGAAGGCGCTGGCGAAGGAGTTGCAAGTTCCGATCATCGCGCTGTCGCAGTTGTCGCGCGCCGTGGAGCAGCGCGAAGATAAACGTCCGCAGTTGTCGGATCTGCGCGAATCGGGGTCGATCGAGCAGGATGCCGACGTGGTGATGTTCGTATTCCGCGAGGAGTATTATGTCGAGCGCCTGAAGCCGAACGAAAGCGATGCCAAGTTCCAGGAGTGGCAGCAGAGGATGATGCAGGTCTCGGGCAAGGCCGAGGTCATCATCGGCAAGCAGCGCCACGGCCCTGTCGGCACCGTGCCTCTGTCGTTTGAGAGCCAGTTCACGCGGTTCGGTAATCTGGCCCGCGATGCGTGGCTGCCGGAGCGGATGGATTAGCACAGCAGTGCACGAATGGGCCAAAGTGCGGCGCCGGCGGCCTCGCAAGTGCCCACCGGGTGTGCGAAAGAGCGTTGGATGACGCGGCCGGACACAAAGGTTCCTCCCCTGCTCGCAGCCCAGACCGTGGACGCCCGCGCGGCCGAAACCGGTGTGCTTCGGGTCGATCTCGACGCCATCGCCGGCAACTGGCGGGCGCTGGCCGAGCGCGTGGCGCCGGCCGCGTGCGGTGCCGTCGTCAAGGCGGATGCGTATGGCTTGGGCGTGGGCCGGATTCTGCCCGCGCTCGCCGCAGCGGGATGCGGGACGTTCTTCGTGGCCACGCCGCGAGAAGCCGCAGAAGCGCGGGCGCTGAATTCGCGCGTGCGGATCTTCGTTCTGGACGGGCTGTTCCCAGGGTCCGCGGACGATATTCTTGCAGCGAGTGCCATCCCGTGCCTGGCGAGCATGGCGGAATTGGAGGAATGGTCCGGCTTTGCGCGACGTATCGGGGTCCGCCTGCCGGCGGCGCTCCACCTCGATAGCGGCTTGAACCGGTTGGGCCTGCCGAAGGGCGAGGTGCAGCGTCTGGCCGGACGGTTGGAGCTGCTGGAGCCACTCGATCTGGTGCTGGTGATGAGCCATTTGGCTTCCGCCGACGATCCATCCGATCCGGCGAACGCGGCGCAGCGTGAGGCCTTCGTGGCGTTGCGTGCGCTGCTTCCGAGGGCGCCCGCCTCGCTGGCGGCGTCCGATGGGCTGATGCTCGGACCGGCATTCCACTTCGACCTCGTGCGGCCCGGCTATGCGCTCTACGGCGGGCAGGCGTTTCGCGGCGAGCGGGCGCCAGTTTCGACAGCCGTGTCGCTCCATGCCCGCGTTCTACAGGTGCGTGACGTCGCGGCGGGGGATGCGGTGGGATATTCCGGAGCGTGGCGGGCCACGCGGGCGAGCCGCGTCGCGACCATCGCGGCGGGATACGCGGACGGGTTTGCGCGAATGGCGAGTGCGTCAAACGGCGCGCCGGGGGGTTCCGTCAACATTCATGGTGCGCGGCTGCCGATCGTCGGCCGGGTCTCAATGGACTTGGTCACGGTGGATGTCACGGATTGTCCGGTGCCGGTTGCGCGCGGCGATATGGCCGAACTGATCGGTCCGGCGTTGCCGCTGGAGACGGCCGGCGCGGAAGCCCGCACGATCGGATACGAGGTTCTGACGCGGCTCGGGCGGCGCTTTCAACGGGTTTACGTCGGGGGCGGCACATAATGGCGAAGGCTGCCAAGTCACTTTACGTGTGTCAGGCGTGCGGTTCTACGGCGCCGCGCTGGGCGGGAAAGTGCGCGTCGTGCGGAGAATGGAATACGCTTGCCGAAGAGACCGACGCGGGACCGCCACCTGGATCCGGGATTGCACGCGGTTCGAAAGGCAAGGCGGTCAGGCTCGGGACGCTCGCGGGCGGAGCAGACGAAGCGCCGCGGTTCTCGACGGGCATGGCGGAACTTGATCGCGTCACGGGTGGAGGGATCGTGCCGGGCTCGGCGCTGCTGATCGGCGGCGAACCGGGTATCGGCAAATCGACACTGTTGTTGCAGTTGTCGGCTTCGGTCAGCCGGGCAGGACGGCGCGCTATCTATTTTTCGGGCGAGGAGGCAGCAGCGCAGGTGCGCCTCAGGGCGGAGCGGCTCGGGCTTGCCGCAGCGCCGGTGGCGCTGGCAGCGGAAACTAATCTGGCGAACATTCTGGCGACACTGGGTGGGGGTGCTCGACCGGATCTCGTCGTTGTCGATTCCATCCAGACCCTTTGGTCCGACGAACTCGACGCTGCGCCCGGCACCGTCAGTCAGGTTAGGGCGGCGACCCAATCCCTCATCCGCTACGCCAAGATGGAGGGCGCGGCGCTTCTCCTTGTCGGCCATGTCACAAAGGACGGCCAGATCGCGGGGCCGAAGGTCGTCGAGCACATGGTCGATTGCGTTTTGTCGTTCGAGGGTGATCGGGGCCACCCGTTCCGGATCCTGCGCGCGACCAAGAACCGGTTTGGAGCAACGGACGAGATCGGCGTCTTCGAGATGGTCCAGCAGGGGCTGCGAGAGGTCGCAAACCCGTCGGAACTCTTTCTGGGTGACCGGGAGACGTCCGTTCCGGGTGCCGCGGTGTTTGCTGGAATGGAGGGCACACGGCCGATCCTGGTCGAAATCCAGGCGCTTGTGGCTCCGTCGCAACTGGGCACGCCGCGCCGCGCCGTGGTCGGCTGGGACAGCAACCGGCTGTCCATGATCCTCGCGGTGCTCGAGGCCCGCTGCGGAATTTCGCTGGCGCAGCATGATGTCTATTTGAACGTAGCTGGCGGGCTAAAGATCAGCGAACCGGCGGCTGATCTCGCCGTGGCGTCCGCGCTGTTGTCCTCGTTTTCCGGGAATGCAGTGCCGGCAAACAGGGTTTCATTCGGCGAGATTTCGCTGTCGGGAGCGGTCAGGGCCAGTGCGCACACGGCGTTGCGCCTGAAAGAGGCGAGGAAGCTGGGCTTTACGGAAGCGGTCATTCCGGCTGCCGGCGAGACGGGCGGCGACGCGGCGAACATGTCACTCATCCGCCTCGGACATCTCAAAGACCTTGCAGACCCATTGCGCCCGTGCGACTGACCGGCAAAACTGAAAGCATGGGACAGAAACCCTAGGTTGTCTGTCTGGGCGAGTGGGGGAGTGCCTGACATGATCGGACCGCTGACATATCTCGACGCCGCATTGATCGCCGTGGCGCTGATCTCGGGCCTGCTCGCCATGTACCGCGGCCTGACGCGGGAATTGCTGTCGATAGTCTCGTGGGCTGTCGCGGCCCTCGCGGTCCTCTATTTCGTATTGAACTACAAGAAGTTCGCCGAGGACATGGCGGCGCAGATGGGAACCCAGGTCGCAATTGCGCAGATCGCCATCGGAGCTGTCATCTTCCTGATCGTGCTTATCATCGTGCACCTCATCACATCGCGGATATCGGATATCATCCTCGACAGTTCGGTGGGCATGATCGACCGGATTTTGGGCTTTCTGTTCGGGGTCGTGCGCGGGTTCATCCTCGTCGTGATCCCTTACATGTTCTACGAATCCTTCATTCCGGACCCGGCCAATCAACAGCCGTGGATTCGCGATTCCGCTTCCCTGCCCTATATCAAGTCCACGGGCGACTCGATCCGGTCCGCCTTGGAGACCCATATGCCGTCGAGTTTGACGGCACCGCCGGCCACCCCGGCCCCGCCGGCCGAGCCGCCGCCCGGTTGATGGGGAACCCGTTGGGTTAACGACCGGATAAGTGTTTCGCGGTGCCGCTTTGTGACAGTGCGGCGACCAGCCATGGCGCTGGACCTGAAAGTGGTGCTAAAGACGGGGCCAATCCGGACCGGCGCTCTTCCCTGATGCTGGTCTCGCGCAGCGGATGCTTGAGCGGGAGGCAACCCATGGCGCAGCTTGGCGACACCGGCGTGACGCTCGGTGACTTCGGTTATTCAAAGTTCGGCGACGATCGCCTGCGCGAGGAGTGCGGGGTGTTCGGTGTGTTCGGTCACCCGGACGCTGCGGCACTCACCGCGCTGGGACTGCACGCGCTGCAACATCGCGGACAGGAAGCGGCGGGCATCGTCACCTATGACGGTCAGCAATTCCACTCCGAGCGGCGGCTGGGACTTGTCGGCGACAACTTCAACGACGCGGGCGTCATCGGGCGATTGAAGGGCCACATCGCGGTCGGGCACAACCGGTACTCGACGACCGGCGAGCCGGCATTGAAGAACGTGCAGCCGCTCTACGCCGACATCGACACGGGCGGCTTCGCGGTCGGGCACAACGGCAATCTGACCAACGCCCTGACGCTCCGGCGCGAACTGATCTCGTCTGGCGCGATCTTTCCTTCGACGTCGGACACGGAAGTCATTCTGCATCTGCTGTCGCGGTCTAAGAAGCGGCGCATGGTGGATCGCTTCATCGAGGCCATCCGCCAAATCGAGGGCGCGTACGCGCTCGTCGCGCTGACCAACGATATGATGATCGCGGCGCGCGATCCGATCGGCATCCGGCCGCTGGTACTGGGACGTCTCGACGGCGCGACCATCTTCGCCTCCGAAACCTGCGCGCTCGACATGGTTGGCGCGGAATTCGTCCGTGAAGTGGAAAACGGCGAAGTCATTGTTGTGACGCAGGACGGAATCGAGAGCCACAGGCCGTTTCCGCGGCGGCCGGCCCGGCCCTGCATCTTCGAGTACATCTACTTTGCGCGGCCGGACAGCGTGATCGGCGGGCGGTCGGTCTACGACATCCGCAAGCAGATGGGCGTTCAGTTGGCCATCGAGTCGACGCCCGAAGCCGATGTGATCGTGCCGATACCGGATTCGGGCGTTCCAGCGGCCATCGGATTTTCCCAGCAGTCCGGCATCCCGTTCGAGCTTGGCATCATTCGCAATCACTATGTCGGGCGAACCTTCATCGAACCTGAGCAACGCATTCGCGCGCTTGGCGTGAAGTTGAAGCACTCGGCGAACGCGGGTGTGATCCGCGGCAAGAGGATCGTGCTCATCGACGACAGCGTGGTGCGCGGGACCACGTCGAAGAAGATCGTGCAATTGATGTACGAGGCCGGTGCGAAAGAAGTGCATATGCGCATTTCCTCGCCGCCCATCACGCATCCCGACTATTACGGCATCGACACGCCGCGCAAGAAGGACCTGCTGGCGGCCAATATGGACGTTGAAGGTATGCGCCATTTCATGGGCGCGGACAGCCTGGCGTTCCTGTCCGTCGACGGCATCTACCGGTCGGTCGGCTTCGACCAGCGCGATCCGCGCGCGCCGCAGTTCACCGATCATTGCTTTACGGGCGAGTATCCGACCGAGTTGATCGATCAGAACGGGTCGGGTTTCCGGCAGTTGTCGCTTCTGGCCGAGGTAGTCTAGACTTTCGGCAACGCCGTTGCGGGGTTGCCGCCGGCCCAATCGAGGCGCCCCGTCACGTGAGTTCAGATCCTACTCCTCTCAAAGGCCGGCTGGCACTCGTCACGGGTGCCACGCGCGGGCTCGGCCGGGCGGTCGCGCTTGCTTACGCCAAGGCCGGTGCGCACGTCATCGCGGTCGGGCGTACGACGGGCGCGCTGGAAGATCTTGACGACGAAATCCAGAAGGTTGGTGAGGCGGCGACGCTGCTGACCCTCGATCTCAGGAAAGGCGATATGATCGACGGGCTCGGCCCGACGATTTTCGAGCGCTGGGGCAAGCTGGATATTTTCGTCGGCAATGCCGCCATGCTCGGTCCGCTTTCGCCGTTACCGCATGTGACCGCCGATGCGTGGCAGCATGTGCTCGACGTCAATCTGACGGCCAACTGGCGCCTGTTGCGGACACTCGATCCGCTGCTGAAGCGGTCGGACGCGGGACGTGTCATCCTCGTTTCGTCGGGGGCTGCCGATGGACGCCATGCCTATTGGGGGCCCTATGCGGTTTCCAAGGCCGGCATCGAATGTCTGGGAAAAATGTATGCGGCGGAGTGCGAAAACACGCCGATCCGCGTGGCCATCGTCAATCCAGGCGCGACGCGAACGGCCATGCGCTCAAAAGCGTTCCCCGGCGAAGACCCCAAAACCTTGCCGGCGCCGGAGGACGTGGCGCCGATGTTCGTCGACTTGGCGCTCCCGCGCAGTGCGGTGCATGGCGAGGTGATCCGCTATCGCGATTGGCGCGAAGTCGCCGTGGCCGCAAAGTAGGCCGTCAGCCTTTCACTTCGATCACCATGCCATCGTAGGCGGGTTCGACGCCGGGCGGCAGTTCAGCCGCGAGCCGGGCGTAGTCGAGGTCGCTCGTCATGTGGGTCAGTACCGCACGTTTCGGCTTCAGTCGCTCGATCCAGGCAAGGGCCTCGGACACACTGAAATGGCTCGGGTGCGGCGTGTAGCGCAGCGCGTCGACGATCCAGACGTCGAGTCCTTCCAGGAGCGCCAGCGAGCTGTCGGGCAGACCGGAAATGTCCGGAGAGTAGGCGATGCCGCCGAAACGAAAGCCCAGCGATTGGATGTCGCCGTGCAATTGCGGGATGGCCTGAATGTCGAATGAGGAATTGACGCCGTCGATGCGGACCTTGCCGTTCGCGGGGATCGTGGCCGCCTTCAGTATTGGGTGATAGCCGGAACCGGGTTTTTGTTCGAAGCAGTAGTTGAAGCGGCTCACGACGCTGTCGCGGGTTGGGGGATCAAAGTGGCAGGTGACGCGCGCTTTCATTGCGTAGGCGACCATGCGCAGGTCGTCGATGCCATGTGTGTGGTCGGCGTGGTCGTGGGTATAAAGCACGCCGTCCAGATGGGTGACGCGGGCATCGAGAAGCTGCTCGCGCAGGTCAGCGGGGGTATCGACGAGAACGTTGGTAAAACCACCTGCCACGATTTTTTCGACCAGCACCGAGCAGCGGCGCCGGCGGTTTTTTGGGTTTGCAGGATCGCATGCGCCCCAGATGGGGCCGAGACGGGGTACGCCGCCGGAGGAACCGCAGCCCAGGATCGTGAGGCGAATGCTCATGCGGCCGCGCCGGTGCGGGGTACCTTGGTGTACAGGCGAAAGAAGTTCCCGGTCGTGGCCTTGGCAAAGTCTTCCAACGACAGGCCGCGTGCTTCGGCGAGTGCGCGTGCGGTGTGGACGACGTAGGCCGGCTCGTTCTGCTTGCCGCGATAGGGCTCGGGGGCCAGATAGGGCGCATCCGTCTCGACGAGGATGCGGTCCAGAGGAACGGCGTTGGCAATGGCGCGAAGCTCTTCGCTTTTCTTAAAGCTGACGACACCGGAGAACGAAACGAAAAGGCCGAGGTCGACCGCACGCATGGCGAGCTCGCGCCCTCCGGTGAAGCAGTGCAGCACGGCGGGGAATGGCCCTTTGGCGTGTTCGTCAACGAGAATAGCCATCGTGTCCGCGTCGGCGTCGCGGGTGTGGATTTCGAGGGGCAAGCCGGTCATGCGGGCTGCCGCGATGTGGGTGCGAAAGCCCTGCGCCTGTGCCTCCGGCGTGGAGTGCTTGTAGTAGTAGTCGAGGCCCGCCTCGCCGATGCCGACGATCTTGGGGTGTTCGGCATAGCGGGCCAGATCAATGGCGGTCACGTCGAGTTCTTCGTGCGCATAGTGAGGATGCGTGCCGATCGTGCCATAGACCGTGTCGAACCGTTCAACGACCGAGATGAGATGATCAAACTTGCGAACGCGCGTGGAGATGTTGACCATCAGGCCGACGCCCGCCGCGTGGGCGCGCGCAACAACGCCGTCGAGGTCAGAAGCGAACTCAGGGCGGTCGATGTGGCAATGGTGATCGACGAGCAGCATCTTAAGCGCCGTCCTCGCCCTGCGACTTCTGGCGGTTGGCGTCCTTCTTGGCTTTCTTGGCGGCCTTGGCTGCTTCCTGTTCTTCAGCCGACATCGAACCGCTCTTTTTGGTTTCGGCGGCGGGATCGACATAGCGCGGGAAGACGCCGTGGGGTTCGGGAAGCTGCGTGCCCGGTTGCAGGCGGCCGGCGGGACCAAGCGCGGCGAAGTTTCTGGAGTCCGGGTTGTCCTGAGCCAAAAGTGCCAGAAGCTCGCTGGCTGAGTTCGGCATGACCGGCTGCACGAGGATCGCGAGCTGGCGCACGGCTTCGGCGGTCACGTAGAGGATCGTGCCCTTGCGCTCCGGCGTCAGCGACTTGTCGAACGGCTTCTCGGACGCGAAGTAGCGGTCGCCCTCGGCAACGACGTCCCACACCGCATCGAGCCAAGTTTTGATCGCTTGCTTGTCCATGGCGTCGCGGGCAATGGCGTACACGCTGTCGGCTTTGGCCAGCAGCGCCTGGTCGGCCGCCGTCAGATTGACAGGTGCGGGAACGACGCCGCCGAAACCCTTCCAGATCATCGACAGGCAGCGCTGCGCAAGGTTGCCCAGGCCGTTGGCAAGATCGGCGTTGATGCGCGCGGCAATCGTCTCCGGCGAATAGCTGCCGTCGGATCCGAAGATCACTTCGCGCAGAAAGTAGTAGCGAACCTGGTCGACGCCATAGTGTTCGGTAAGTGCGAAGGGATCGACGACGTTGCCGACCGACTTCGACATCTTCTCGCCCTTGTTGAACAGGAACCCGTGACCGAAGACGCGTTTGGGCAGGGCGACCCCGGCGCTCATCAGGAAGGCCGGCCAATAGATGGCGTGGAAACGCACGATGTCCTTGCCGATGACGTGAACATCGCATGGCCAGAACTCTTCGCGATGTTCGCCACCGCCGAAGATACCCGTGGCGGTGCAGTAGTTGTTGAGCGCGTCCACCCAGACATACATGACGTGGCCGGGATGGCCGGGAACGGGAATGCCCCAATCGAGCGTGGTGCGCGAGATCGACAGGTCTTCGAGGCCGGAGCGGATGAAGCTTACGACCTCGTTGCGCCGTTCGGCCGGGAGGATGAAATCCGGGTTCGCTTCAATGTGCGCGAGCAGAACATCCTGATATTTCGAAAGGCGGAAGAAGAATGTTTCTTCCTCCTGCCACGTCACTTCGGTGCCGGTCGGCGTGGCAAAGCGCTGGCCGCCGTCGCGAACCTCGGTTTCGCTTTCCTTGTAATAGGTCTCGTCGCGGACCGAGTACCAGCCGCCGTATTTCTTCAAGTAGATGTCGCCGGCCAGCTCCATCCGCCGCCACAGCTGCTGGCACGACTGATAGTGGCGCTCCTCGGTGGTGCGGATGAAGTCGTCGTTCGACAGATTGAGGACGGCAGCCATTTCGCGGAATCGTTTAGAGTTGCGGTCCGCCAGTTCGCGCGGTGTGACGCCCTCTTTCACCGCCGTCTGCTTCATTTTCAAACCGTGTTCGTCGGTGCCGGTGAGAAAGAACACGTCCTTCCCATCGAGGCGTTCGAAGCGCGCGATGGCGTCGGTGGCAATCGCCTCGTAGGCATGACCGATATGGGGCGCGCCATTCGGATAGGAAATCGCGGTGGTGATGTAGAACCGTGTGCTCATGATCTCACTTGCGCCTTGCGCTCCGAACACAAGCAGAACCGCGTCAGGTCCCGCCCGCGCCGCGAGAGGTCTCACCGAGGCGTTGGAATGTCAGCAGGATCAGCGTTTTGCGATCCAGGTTGTAGATCTCAGTGTTGGTCTTTTCGGCGACGGTGGTTTCCCACAGTTGCGCCCAAGCTGCAAGGCGATCCGCAGAAATGAGCTTTGCCGCCAGGGCCACTTCCGCGGGATCGCCCTCGCAGGTCGCAGCGGCACGTATGAGGCGTGCCAGCAGGCCAAGGAACAGTTCGAAGAAAAGCTCGTATTTCGGCTCCGCGGCAGGTGAGGCAAGTTCATCGCCGAGATTGTGGACGGGCAGCCAATCGATGCGGGGCAATTCGGAGAAAAGCGCGACGATCTTGTGATGAAGATCGAGACCTTTGGCGGTGTGGAGCATCAGGAAACGGCGGACGCTGCCCTCGGAAAGGCGTGTGAGTGTTTGCCATTCCTTGCCCGCAGGCAGGGCGGCACCGGCGCTCGCGTCATCGGCGGCATTGAGTGCCTGGGCCACGGCCCGGCGCAGATCGTCTTCGCCAAGTGGTGTGCATGAGAGCGTCCGGCAACGCGAACGGATGGTCGGCAGCAGCCGGTCGGGAGAGGCCGAAACGAGGAGGAACACCGTGCGCTTGGGCGGTTCTTCCAACGACTTCAGAAGCGCATTGGCTGCGTTGGAATTCAACTCGTCGACCGGGTCGACGATGACGACGCGCCACCCCTGCCCGGCACCCAGGCTGAGGAAGTTTTTGAGGCGGCGGACTTCGTCGACCGTGATTTCGGATTTCAGTTTCTTGGTTTTAAAGTCGTAGGGCCGACGAAGCACCAGCAGTTCGGGATGAGCGAGGTTGGCCACGAGGCGCGCGGCACTGGTGCAAACGTCAATGGCGAGAGAACCGCCGAACATGTCGCGTTCGCTGTCGCCGGCAAGGAGAAAGCGGGCAACCCGGTAGGCAAGCGTTGCCTTGCCGATGCCGGCCGGGCCGGTGACGATCCAGCCGTGATGCAAGCGGCCCGAGTTGAACGCATCGAGGAAGTGCTGTTCGGCGGGTGCCTGACCGTAAAGACGCTCCGTCAAGCGCGGCGAAGGAAAGCCCTCGAGCTTGTCAGGTTCCGGCAGGAGTTCGGTTTCGGTGCTGGCAGCCGTTGCGCGGGCCATGGGTCAGCCCGCCGCGGTGAACAAGCGCGACTGCACGGCGGCCCAGACGTCGCGTTCGACATCCTCGGGCGATTTCTGGCCATCGACCACCACACAGCGTTGCGGTTCGAGGCGCGCGATTTCGAGGAAGCCGGCGCGCAAGCGCTTGTGGAAGTCGAGATCGCGCGTTTCGAACCGGTCAGCAAGGAGTCCACGGGGTTGTTTGGGTGCCTTTTCGCTCGGCGCTTGCACGACGGGCGTGTTCAACCGCAATGCAGCGCGGGCCAGACCGATTTCGGCGGGGATGTCCACAACGATGGTCAGGTCGGGCTTGGTGTGCTGGACGATGATGAGTTCGAGTGCCTCGAGCAGACGCGGTTCGACTTCGCCGGCATAACCCTGATAAACGCGCGTGGAATCTGAGAAACGGTCGCAGACGACAAAGTTGCCGGCGGCGAGTGTTGGGCGGATGACCTGCTCCAAATGATCGGCGCGGGCGGCGGCGAAAAGCAGCGCTTCGGCAAGGGGAGAGTGTTTTTCTAGGTTTGGATCGAGAATGACCGAGCGGAGGCGCTCGGCAAATGGGGATCCGCCGGGTTCGCGGGTGAGCCGGACGGTGTGTCCGGCGACGGCCAGTCGATCGGCCAAGCGCTTTGCCTGGGTCGACTTACCTGACCCTTCGCCACCCTCGAACGTGATGAACCAACCGGCCGCCATGCGCCCCTCGCTACGGGGCCGCTTCGGGCCCGGGGCCAGACAGTCCAGGCCCGTGGGGCGTTTTAGAGGTTGGCCCAGCGCAGCGCCAGAAAAACCAGACTGTCCATGCCGCGCCGCCAGATGCCGGCCTGCTCGACATCTTCCATGGCCACGAGCGGAACCTCCGTCGATGCGTTCGACGAGCTGGTGACGCGCAGGCGGGCGATTTCGTCGCCTTTCTTGACAGGCGGCTTCAGGGGGCCCTGATAGACCACTTCGGCGCGGAGCTTCTGGTTGGCTGGAAAGCGCGGCAGGACGACGTTCAACGGCCCGCCGCCCTTGGCCGTCAGCGGGACATAGAATTGGGTACCGCCCCAGACGCGAGCGTGGGCGACTTCCTCCTCGGAGTCAAACAGCGTGAACTTGGCAAAGCTCCGCTGCCCCCACTCAAGGATCCGGCGGGCTTCCTCGCGCCGCTCCTTCTCGTCGGCGAGGCCCATGACGACTCCGATCAGCCGGCGGCCGTCTTTGGCGGCCGATACGACGATCCCGTAGCCCGCTTCCTTGGTGTGGCCGGTCTTCAGCCCGTCGACGCCAAGCGCTTCATCGCCGATCAATGGATTGCGATTGTAGAATTTGTGTTTGCGATACGGAAATTCGCGCTGGGCGAAAATCTTGTACTGGTCGGGGTGTTCGCGAATGATATGACGCGCCAGCATCGCCAGTTCGCGGGCGGTCATCAGTTGTTCGGGATGGTGCAATCCCGTCGCGTTGCGAAACGTCGATTTCTTAAGGCCGATGCGGCGCGCCTCTTCCTCCATCATTTTGGCGAAGCCCTGCTCCGTGCCGCCAAGGGCTTCTCCAACCGCTATCGAGGCGTCGTTACCCGATTGGACGATGATGCCCTGGATCAGTTCGTCGACGCGGGCCCGCGTGTTGATGGGAACGAACATCGCGGACGTGCCGGACGGAGCGCCGCCCGTGCGCCAGGCATATTCACTCATCATGAATTCGTCTTCGGGTTTCACCTTGCCTTGCTTCATGGCCTGAAACAGAACCTCAAGCGTCATGAGCTTGCTCATGCTGGCGGGAGGGGCAAGTTCGTCGGCGTTGAGCTGGAAGAGGACTGCGCCGCTTTCCGCGTCCATCAGGATGGCGCGTTTGGCGCGGGTCACGAATTCGCCGGAGCTTTGGGCAAAGGCCGGAGCTGTCACCGCAATGGCTGCCGCAGCGATCATTGCGCCGGCAATCAACGTGAGGCAGGTTCGAATGAACAGCGATGGTGGTGAGGCCCGGCCGTTTTGCATCGCTTCCCCCGGCACCGTTGGATGGCATACATCCCGCGAATATCTGCTCCGCTTTATGGGTGTGGTGGTTAAGGTGGTCAACCCTCGTTCATGTCCGGTGTGGACAGCATCACGGATTGCGGCCGAGGCTGGAACGGCGATGGTCCATGAACGTCCAAGCGGAGGGCGATGATCGCGCATCGGTGCGGTGCGCCGGAGGCGTTTCGAAATTGCCAGCAACGCGGCCGCCTCCAGGCACGGGCTGGCTTCTCAGGAACCGGCGCTCCCGGCTGTCGTCACCGGAAAGCGGCGCTCTGCCCGCGTACCTGACGCGCACGCGGCCCAGTCCTTTCCCCTTGGTGCCGAGTGTCTCGGCCGAAGCGCGGGACAAATCGATGACCCGGTTGCCGACGTAGGGGCCGCGGTCATTGATCCGGACAAGAGCCGTGCGTCCATTTTCGAGGTTGGTGACGTAGGCGTATGACGGGAGCGGCAGCGTCGGGTGCGCCGCCGAGAGGCGGTTCATGTCATAGATTTCACCGTTGGCCGTCTTTCGTCCGTGGAAATCGTCGCCGTACCACGAGGCTATTCCAGTTTCGTCGTAGCCCGGCTGGGCGCGCGGCGTGTACCAGCGACCGCCAATTACGTATGGCTTGCCCAACTTGTAGAAGCCACCGCCTTTGGGAATGGTGTCGCCGGCTCGATAGACGCGGGGACTGGAACTGACGCCCCATTTCGGGTCGGGTCCGCCGGATGAGCATCCGGACAAAGTGAAATTGGCGAGCACTAGGGCCACCGCCGCTCGCATCGAAGCCTTGTGTTCCGAACTACGCACGACTGAGAGTTCCACGTCCCGGTCACCATCCCGGGTTTTATGGGTTGAGCGCTCCAGCATCGCCAAGTGGCGCGGCCAAGCTTCGGCGCGATGGTGATCAATTGTGCTTAGGATCGGGTAAACTTGTGGAACCAGAGCCGTCACCTGACGGGGTGGCGCGAGACATCCCGGATCCCGGGGCATTGCCGTTAGCCCCGGAAAGACCGGCTTGAGGCTGCGGGCCGTGGCGCGTATAGGGGGCGCTTCGGAGGGATGGCCGAGTGGTTTAAGGCACCGGTCTTGAAAACCGGCGTGGGTGCAAGCCCACCGTGGGTTCGAATCCCACTCCCTCC